>CAYWLO010000021.1:0-61295 GCA_964459035.1 uncultured Polyangiaceae bacterium
AAGCAACTTCTCTAAGTGCTCGATATTGATCAGGTTTTCATGCGATTGCCCTAGCCCTGGGTGCTGCAAATCAAGACAATGTCTCGGGAAATGTGATAAAATTACAGGGAGGGAGTGCGGAGTCCCTCTTTGCTTCAGGTGACGTCGAATTAGACGCCAATTCTGTGAGTTTCGACCTCTTTGCCACGGGCACCCTCATGAAATTGAATGGGGCCGTCGTCGGAGGGGGCGAAATGTTAGGTGTGTCCCTCGACTTGCCCTTGGTGCCTGGCTTGGCGACGAGTTGTTTAAGCCCGAGCGGCAGCGGAACCGTGAGCACGGGCGATACTCTTTCAATTTTCAGCGGTGATGCCCGAGTGTTTCAGGTAAATACGGGAGGAATATTGATTCTCGATGGCCCAGGAGATTTCGGAGGAGTGCAGAACGAGGGGGGTACCGTGATATTTCGCCAAGGAGGAACGTATTCATTCGACTCGTTCACCATGAACTCAGTCAATCCGCTGGTTCTACTTCCCCCTGGGGTAGAGGTGGACGTTGAAGTTTGCACCAACTTAGAGAGCTCAGTGGCTTCGACTGTGCACGAATTTTCTCTCAATGATTCCTGTGGGGCAGTCGGGCTATATCAAAATATCTCCTATTTGGTTGGGGATGAAGTCCAGGCTGCAGGGGGAAAATACCGGTGCAGTGTTGCTCCTTGGTGCTCGAACTCACAAGGTGGTCCGTACGAGCCAGGCGTGGGTTTTGCGTCGTCAAGCGCATGGGTATTTGTGAACTCTTGTTCCATCTCGTTCACCGACTCGGGGGCTCTGCCCGCAAACCATCGCTTGCGCTGGTCCACAGACGACCCGTTCGTTACTTTGGCGCCGGGCCTGCTCGCTAGGGGCAGTCTTCGAGCCCCCAGCGGACGTGTGCATCTGATTGCTGACGGGAGCTCTTCCCTAAAAGGACTTGTTTGGGCTCAAGAAATTACCGCTGTCGGGGGGGTAACTATTGATGCCACTGGGCTGACCGGCTCGGTGTGTGAGGGAGCGAACCTGGACACCGCGCCGCCCGAGATTTGTCCCGTTGAAAACAGTACCCCTCCTGTTGCGGGGCTGATTGTGGAAACCTGCGATGAAGGCAAGGATTGTCAATTAAACTACCGTTGCGACGAGCCTGTTACTTCGACCGCCTGCGCCCACTCAAAATGCGCCGCAGGGGCGCGACTTAGTGCCCCGTGCGATCCCTGTGTTACGAAGATATGTGCCCTCGACCCGGCGTGCTGTAGCGGGGCGTGGACAGTGGACTGTGTCGCCCTAGTAGCCAGTACTTGTGACGCTCAGTGCGGAGAGACACACTGCAACCAAGACATTTGCGAAGCAGGCGCTGCCTTGGACGCTCTCTGTGATCCTTGCGTTGCGGCCGTATGTGATAAAAATGCGAATTGTTGCGCCGGCGTCTGGGGGGATGATTGTGTGGACCTCGTCTACGAACTTTGTGGAAACTTTACAGAGGCGCCCCTCAACGGCAGCTCGAATTGCGATTTCGCAGTCTATTCAGACGGGACCTTAGCGCTACTAGGCGCTGCGGGGGCGGGCAATGGGGTGACTATCACGGCCGGACAAGTCGGGGGCGCCGGCGTCGGCTCGATGATGCTGAATGAAGTGACAATGAATGATGATATTGTGTTCATCAATTCGGCCAGCGTGGCAATCTACTCCTCAAATATCAACGGAAATATCCTTCATGGCTCCTCCGTGCCGCCTTATCTCTACGCAACGTCGGTGAGCGGTGGCGTTTATAACCAGGCCAATTCAGCTGGTCTCGCTCGTCCCATTCGTTCATTTTCGTGCCCCGGCACATTGGGGGCGCCTTTTCAGGGGATTATCGCACCGGGGGACTACGGCAATGTCACCATTGCAGACGGAGACAACCTTACCCTCACCGCGGGAACCTACTCCTTTCAAAGTATTCAGGTGGGCACGGGGGGGGCTGGTGCCACCCTTTCGCTCACTCCGGGCGATCACGTAGTGATTCATCTTTGCGGAAACTTGGTTTTTGAAAGCAATTCAAAAATGAGTGGAGTCACGGCTGAGAGCGCCCTCGACCTGGACATTTACGCCCAAAAAATCGCACCGTGCGCTTCTGCACCTGCGCAGAGCACCTCGGGAGTCATTCGCGCCGTAGGTAACAACGAGATTTACGGTTTTCTGAACGCAGAATGCGATATCTCTATCTTATCAGGGAGTAAGCTTTGGGGCATGGCCTTCTCGGGCTCGTCTCTCAATGTGAAAACGGGTTCAGAGGTGAGCGCCCAAGGCTTGGCCGACAAATGTCGAGACTTGCACGATCCAGTTCAATCAGCCCGCTCGACTCCTGAACGCCTCTGCGCGTTTGCTGTTTACGCGTCGGATGATGTCAATGGGGACGGGGCTAGCATTCGGGGGGGGAATATTGGCTCGGGAGACGACGTGAAGTTGAGCAACTCAGCTCTAGTTGTCGGAAGCGTGTATTCTGCCGACGACCTTGATAACTCAGGCTCTGCACCGACAATATTTGGGGACGTCTACACTTTGGATCATATCTCTGGCGCGCGAACCGTGATAGGACTAGAAGAAGAACATTCGTCCAATGTGCCTGATATTGTCCTGCCCCCCAGTTCGTTTTCTTGCCCTGGTACGAGTGATCAGGATGTGACCGCGGGGAGTCTTGTGCAACTGTCTCCGGGCAATTACGGGGCATTGAATGTACAGGGAGGAGGAAAACTTGAACTGCAAGCGGGGAACTACTCTTTTACCAGTATTGTATTGGGTTCCAACGCGCGTTTGATTTTACCAGTAAGCGGTAATGTAGAGATCAGTGTTTGCGGTCAGGTCATTGGTGGAGAACGAATTCATATGGACAATATTGGTCCCGGCGCTGATTCACTGCGTTTTGTTTTGAGGTCATCCTCGACAGAACGGGGGGCAAATAATCCTGCGATTTTTCTAAAGGACTCAAACGGAAGCCACCCGATTTTTGGAGTGTTTATCGCGCCCGAGGGGGATATTAGTCTGGGTAACAACACTTTGCTTTACGGTCTAGCTTGGGCAAAAGGAGTCTTTCTTGCCCAGGGCGCGCGCGTGGACGCATCTGGCGCCAGTGGAGCACCCTGTGAGCAGATTCAGGTAGACGTCTTGCCTAGCTGTCCTGTTGTTCTGAATGCTCAGGAGCCGCCGGAGACGGGGCAATGTTTGCACAATAATTTGGGGTACACCGACTCGTCCTGCAATGGATTTGATCTGGCTTTGGACATTCCCTGTGGCGATCAGATCTCTGTTTGCAACCACGGTATTCTCGACGTAAACGGAGAGGTTGAGGTCGCTTATTGGCGCACATCACTGGGGCAGATGGCGCTTGAAACTCCCCTGGAGCCCGTGGACGGGATCTGTAGCGCGATGATGACCATCGCGTCTGGTAACTGCGCTTCTATGACCTGTGCGCTTCCGCCGGGAGAGTACACTCTGATGGTCGACCCGGCCGAGAAATTAATGGAATGCGACTCACGGCGCGCCGACAATTGGAGCCTCCATGACGGTCGTGGTTGCGGGGGCGTTGGAACAAAGGTTGTTGAGTATCAATATGAGGCGCTCTGCCCCCCCGATAGCTTTCCTGCCTGGGGTTTCTTGACCTGGAATACTCAGGCTCCGGGGGCATCTACCATCTCTTTTGAGGGCAAGACTGGGAGCTCAGCCCTCGCGCTAGCAGGTGCAACCTACAACTCTCTTGGCATAGCCACTAGCCAAGGCACCGATACCCAAAATTGCGCTTATTTGAGCTTACCATCGGAGTGTCCTGTCGATTTGGTGGACCAATTGGCTCTGGAGTATCCCCACGAGAGATTCTTGGCATTACGTATTACCCTAGAACCTCAGGGAAATGATCCCATTTTAGAGGATTGGGAAATTACCTATACCTGTCAATTCGACCAATGAACGTGGACCATTTTGGAGTGCTGAGCTAGCTTGCACCGCGCAGTTTTCTTAAATTGCGTTCAAGAAAAGCGCGGCAAAAACAATATGATGTCACTATGGAAATCTCCCGTTGGAAAATTACGGGTGGTCGGAATGCTCGAGGGTATCTCGTTTATTTTACTCATGGGAGTTGGTGTTCCTCTCAAATACATCATGGGAGAAACTCTGGGTGTGAGAATTGCCGGACCCCTCCATGGCCTGCTTTTTACATGGTTGGTCTTGTTGATTGCCAGTGCAGTTTTTTCTGAGGGCTGGTCGGTAAAACGAGGTGGTGCGGTCTTTGTCGCCTGTCTTTTGCCTTTTGGTCCTTTCCTTATCGATAAGAAGCTTGCAGCCTGGCAGGCCGAATTCGACAAAAGCTAACCCAGAGCGGCCGAACTACCCACCCAAGCGTGAAGAGGAAAATGCCTTTTGCATCCAGACCGGCGGCCCACGCTCGCCCCGCGTCGAACGCTTCAATGGGTAAAATTCAGCCATCGTGATCATTCGTTTCGCATCGTGCTCCCTCTCGAGTCGAGCCAGCATTCAAGCGTACGAGCCATCAGCCCTCGCGAGGGTGAGAGTTTCTGCAAGCAGGCGTGCAAGCCTGCGGCAAAGCGTCCTGAGGCCGCGCCGGCACGCAAACTGGCCGAGGGCACAGGTCAAGTACGTCTTTTCCACACCGGTCGAGTCGGCTCGCAGGACATCTTTCCTGACACAGGGGGCCTGCACCACCGGCGAGACGTGCGTAGACACGGCTGCGCCTGCTACCGGTTACACCTGTGAGGACATCTATGAATGCGAGGGAGTTACCTGCGACGCCGGAAAGAGCTGCGTAGACGTGGTTGCGCCTAGTACCAAAGGTCGGAACTTCGTGCCGGGTTTTGGTACCCATGAGACAAAAAGTAGTACCGAGGGCAAATAGGGAGGCTATTGCGGGTTTCATCAGGCCCCCACTTCAGTTGGGTCTGGTGAAACCCGGCACGGACTTCCGGCACGAGGTACTAGGACTGGATACTTCTGCGAAGACACTAATGATTGTGAGGGGGTCACCTGCGACGCCGGAAAGAGCTGCGTAGACGTGGTTGCGCCTAGGACTGGATACTTCTGCGAAGACACTAATGAATGCGAGGGGGTTACCTGCGACGCCGGAAAGACCTGCGTAGACGTGGCTGCTCCTTCTACAGGCTACAGTTGTGATGAGACCAACGGTTGCAAGAATGTCACCTGTGGACCAGCAGGAAGCTGCAGCGATGAAACGTACCCGGCTACCGGGCGCACGTGCACTTACCAGTCTCTCACCTGCAGCAGCGCGAGCGCGGTTTTTGGAGCCGAAGAGGTCCTTTCTCCAGAGGGTCTCTGGGGTACGATCACCGATGTGAACGTGTCGCTCGACATCACCCACCCCTATGTGCAGAACTTCGCAGCCTGGGTTAAATTTGGCGGGCAGACCGCAACCTTGGTGGACCGACTTTGTGAGGGGAACGACAATATTGACGCCACCTTTGATGACGAAGCGACTGGTGGCCCGGCTTGCACTGGTGATCCGACCATCAGCGGCACGGTGACCCCCGGAACCTCCCTCGACGTTTTTGACGGAATGCCAGTTGGCGCAGATTGGAATTTAGACGTTACTGACTACTATCCGCAACAGGATGATGGCATCCTCAACGAGTGGTGCGTGGACATTACCTCTACTTGGACCACGCCAGTAGAATTTACAACGACTCCGAAAGCCGACACTGCATTGGTGGGGGACGAGGGCGGAGTCGTACAGCCTACTGAGTCGTGTCCCTGGGGGCAGTTTATCAGCGGCTTCAACCTATCCCAGAAAGATGGACGCATTACTGGCGTGCAGCCGGTCTGTAGCGTTAACGAAGTATTCTACCGCAGCCTATCTTCTGATCATATCGTCGTGCTTGCCGGAAGCACCCTGAGCAAGATAGGAGATCCAGCGGGCAATTACGTCCCATTGCTCTGCGAAAACTCTACATACCTTGGCGAAAATTCTAAATTCCTTGGCGGCATATTCGCCGGTTACGACACCGCACTGTCTATGATTCAATTGCGGTGTGGCACAATGAATTCCGATGGAAGCATGCTGACACTCAACGAAAACGGTCCTCGTTTTGGGCAAGGCGTTCAAGGCTCATTTGCAACGGAAGATTGCGCGACAGGTGCGGCCACAGGGGCAAGCATTTCAATCGCTGATGGCAAGATCTCCAACATTGTCCTGACCTGCGCTAAGCAGTCTGCTAACCAGTTCGTCCCACTCGATGACTAGCAGGGCTGTGATGCAGAGCATTCCGAACAACTCACTATGTCGTGCAGGAGGTGTCGCCGTCTGCCTTTCCAGTGGTCAACGCGGCTCAGGATGAGGAGCAGCCCCCCGAACCTGTGGCGCCGCCAGCTCCTGCGGCGCCCCCCGAGAACCTGTGGCGCCCGCCAGCTCCTGACACAGGGGGCCACAGCAGTCGATGTGAGGCTGCCGCTGTCCGGTTTCCCAGTGTGGCTGAGCGCCGCTAGTTCACCCTAAGTCCCGTTGACAGATGGACTCCGCGTTCGTTGCTCTGCGGTGCATCCAGCCTGTTTTTCAGTGTTTGACCAATGAAAAGGCCCCCTTCTTTTGAAGGGGGCCTAGAGCCAATTATTGGAATCGAACCAACGACCTGCGCGTTACGAATGCGCTGCTCTACCAACTGAGCTAAATTGGCAAGTATTTAGCTAAAATCCCAAGAAAAGTCGTATCGCGGCAAAAGCTTTCGACGTACCTCCCGAAGGGGCGCCGAACCTAGCAATTTTGCGCCGGGACACAAGATCGGACGAGCGCTTCCTTTGAGGATCTTCCTGGAGAGGTAAATTACCCTCTCTTCCGGAGCTCAATTAGTGCAACTAAACCGTGAAGACGATGTCTCGCAGAGGACGAGAGTGCGGGGAACTCATTGGAGAATTTGCGGGAGGGGGGACGCTTGTACATGGTAAATTGCACGCAATTTGTATATTATTGTAAATAAAGTGCACTTTACCACGTATTCCGCTTTCTTTTGTCAGCGCAAAGGCTGGTTGATGTTGAGCGGAAGGCCCGGATGAGTTCGAGAGCCCGAACGGGGCACTAGCTTGGACTCAATTGGCAGCCTCGACAAAGGGCTTACCCTGGCAGACTCACTCTACCGGGGTACTACCCGTACTCCCTGTGGTTTTTTGGATGAAAGGCTGAGTTGGTCGTTAGAAAGAAAAGAGCAACGCGGTGTCGACGCCGCAGTCCATGACCACAACCTGAGTTTCCGGAGCAGTGCCCGCGTCCAAACATTGAGCCAGATTGTAAGAACCATTTTCTCCTGGTTGAGGTGAAGAGCCCAGAACAATATGGCCGTTGTCCATCACAAACCATTTTTGGTGCGTACTTTCGTCACAAGCTTCGACCGTTGCGTTATTGGTCGCACCAGTCTTAGGCGCCGTCAAACACAGACCCTCAGGAGTTGTGAGAGAGTAGTTTGTTTGCCAGGTCCATTGGGTGGCTGTCGCGCATTGTTTGGTTGTGACACTTTGAGCCGATGCTTCAACGCAATAGCCGACAAATTGTCCCTGGGTTCCCTTGATTTGAGCAGTGCGACCTGGAGACTTTCTAGTGTTGAATATTTGCCTGGAAAACCAATTGATATAGTCTGGATGAGTTGTCGAGCAGATACTTGTGCCACAGCCCGGAGCGCTTGCGCATCCATCTACTTTGCTGTCACACGCGGCATAATGAGAAAATGTTTGACCCACCATAGTGGACTCCACACTGGTTAAATTGGGTGTGTTTTTTGAGGTGCTGTAGGTTCGGTAAGAACGCAGACCATGGGACAGCGGGTGGCGCGCCGATGCCGCGGCTGCGAACATGGCTGCGTATTCATGGTCCGAATGATCGACGAAAGGTTTTGCTTTTCTAAAAAGAAACGAGAAGTCGGTCGTATAGATCTCTGTAGCGGCGCGTTGCGCCAGGAGTTCTACCAAGGTCCCAATCATCTCGTCGCGAGTGAAGGAAAGGCCCGAGTTGTCCACAGCTGCCGACGTATTGTCTTGTCCCAACCAGAGGCGACGCAAACTTTGGGATGTTAGCCCTTCTACTCCGCCATCGGGAAGGCGTAAAAACACTAAGCGCATTTTCTTTTCTGTGATCACACACTCTGTTGCGGCTTTGCCTGCAAAGTCGACCTCAGCACAGGACCAGAGATCTTTTGAAACACCAGCCATAAAGGCGTAGGCGCTGCGAATGCCCAACTCGCGATTGCTGGCGTAGGGCATGAAATTTTCGCCGGCGTTGCCACTTGTAAGGTAGACGGTTGTGAGAGGCTCGCCTTTGTCAATGGCCTGCTTGAGGGCGGGGTTTATAAAGAGCAAATCGTCGTCTTGATGGGCCACGATGACGACATGGGAGGGGCCCACTGGAATGATGGGGGCCCCTCCCCCAGTGCCAGAACTTGAGCCTCCTCCGGAGCCTGTGCTTGCCCCGGCGCCCATTTGATTGCCCGTTGAGCCGGTACCCATGCCAGCCCCCGCGCCGAAACTACCATCCCCTCCAGAAGCACTGCCGCCATTTCCAATCGTGGAACCGCCGTTTGGTGTACCAATGCGGAGACCGTCGTTGGGCCCGGTGCCCTCTTCCCGGTCGCTACAGGCGAGGGCCAAAGCGCTTGTGAGTAAAAGTGCGAGGGTTCGTTTTTTTGAGAGGTAGCGTTTGGTCATGGGCTGCAAGAAAGTCATGGGTTCCGGTCCGACTGTAGCTCAGGGGGCACGCGCGTACCCGGCGAATTCGTCGTTTTTGGTCACTTAGGCTACAGAAATATCTCAAGATTTTAGTCTTGGCGAAGAAATGCGTTGCTCTTGCACGTCTCTTGCTCGCGCTTATGCCTGAACTAGTGTCGGCCGGGTGTTGTGCTCTTTGATTGAATTGCTGAGTGGGTGGTCGGTTCATCGGCGCCGATTGATTTTGGTTTTGAGTGCAATCATAGCCTTGGGCTTTGCTTCGCAACTGACCCGTTTGCAAGTGGATACCAGCCCCGACGCCCTTGTTTCGACTGTGGAGGGAAACGCCGAATTGGAGGCATTGCATGGCGCGCGTTTTGGCGAGTTGGGAACTGAGTTGATGGTGATTGTGCAAGGCTCTGACGTGATTACGCCTGAAGCGTTGCTTTACCAAAGGAAGCTGCTTTTGGCGTTGAGCCAAGATAAGTCCATCGCGAACTTGGCGTCTATTCTGAAAGTTCCGCTCGCGACGGGGGACAAAGAGCAGGGGCAAAGACTCTTGTCTGAGGCTTTCTCTGAAATCGAGCGAAAACGTTTTGTCTTGGCTCTTGAGAGGGCTCCCGGCGTTACGCCTATTCTGTTGAGTGAGGATAGAACCGTGAGCGCGCTTGTTTTGACTTTTGACAAGGAAAAAGTCTTTGACCAAGAGAGCCGTATGAGCGCGATAACCCGCGTGAGAAACGTCCTGTCTCAGTTTAAGATACCCTCCAATTTGAGTGTTCAATTGGGAGGCGTACCCATTTTACGAGAGGAGATTCTTCGTAAGCTGGAGCGGGATCGCCTCACCCTCAATCCCATGATGATGATTATATGTCTCTTGGTCTTGGGGGCGACGTTTCGTTGGTGGCCGGCAATTGTAGCGCCCATTTTGGCGGTGGGTATTGCTGCTTTGATGGTGGTGGGCGGCATGGCTCTAGTTGGGCAGCCTTTGACCATTTTGACCAATATAATTCCCCCTTTATTGATCATCGTGGGTTTGAGTGACTCGGTGCATCTCTTAGGGCGCTACCAAGAGGAGCTGAAGCGTAATCCCGATCGCCAGGAAGCCGGTCGACGGGCAAGCCGCGCCATGCTCGTCGCGTGTTTTTTGACCTCACTGACAACCGCTGTTGGTTTTGCCTCGTTGGCGAGCGCGAAAACGCCTGAGCTACAGCGTTTTGGCATAGTCGCGGCCATTGGCGTGATCTTCGCCTACTTTTCGACGGTGCTTTTTGTGCCGGCATTTGTCACCCTGATGAAGGCTCCGCCTTTGCCGTCAGGTGGAAAGAAAGTGGGACTCCTCGAACGGAGTGTGTTTCTAGTCACCTGTTGGGTTCTTCGTCACAGTAAGTGGGTTGCGTCTCTCGCTCTTTTGAGCACCTTGGCTCTTGGGTATGGTGCCGTACATGTTCAGGCCGACGCGCGTCTCCTCGATGCCTTTGAAGAAGGGGAGGAGGTGACCCTGGTAACTGTCTTACTCGAAGAAAAACTAGCGGGGATTCGGCCTTTGCATGTGATGCTCTCGGTAGAGGAAGGAAGTCTCCTGGAGCCGGAAATTCGTCGTCGAGTACGTGAGGTGTGCGAATGGGCCCTTCATCAGGAGGGGATTATCTCGACGTACTCTTATGGCGAACTCGCAGAGAGCGGGGCTTCGCGGGGCAAGCTTGCCCGGCTACTCACGGAGGACCAAAAGAGCGCCAAGGTGACGATTTTCTTTCAAGACGTCGGTATTGAGCGGTCTTTACAGCTGATTGAGCAATTGCGTACTCGGCTAGAGGCTCCTCTGGGGGCAAATATCAATGCCTTGAGCGTGGAGTTTTTGGGCGAGGCATACACCGGCTCGGTGGGACGCTCTCATGTTCTGCGTGATCTGCTCACCGGCTTGGGGCTCGCCCTCGTGTGCATTTTTCTGTTGCTCGTATTTTTATTTCGCAGCTGGCCATTGGGTCTCATTTCGATGCCCCCCAATATTATTCCGCTTTTGGCGACGGGGGCCTACATGATGGTCCGTGGCATGCAATTAAATATGGCCACGGTGATTACTTTTTCTATTGGAATTGGCCTTGCCGTGGATGATAGCATTCACGTAGTGGCGCGATTTCGCGAAGAGAGTAAAAGGATCTCTTCGGTGAATGTCGCTCTTTTGCGCGCTGCCCGCGGCACAGGGAGTGCTATTTGTGTGACGGCGCTCTCACTCTCTCTTGGCTTTTCTGTTTTAATGCTCAGTGAGTTCGTTTCAGTCCGTCAATTCGGAGAATTGATAGCTGTGACGGTGGTCAATTGCCTTTTCGCGGCTCTTTTGATTCAGCCTGCCCTTCTGAAATTGGTTTCAGTTCACCAGCGAAAGAAGGCTGCGCCGATTCTAGAGGTGCCCAAGAACTCTCGTTGAAAAATTAGTTCTTGGGGCCCAGAACGATGATCGACTCACCCTTGAGACAGGCTACCTTTTCTCCTTTGTTCTCAGCCACGCAATGATGAAGTCCCTCTGCGACATCACCGGTGAAGAGGTTGAGGCGATTGCCTTTCTTTATGGCGACTCCTAGGGAGGTGCCCCATGCTAGGGGGGCACTGTGGGACCTCAATTTTGTTCCTGAATTGACCAATTGCCCGCCCAGGGTCAGTACCAATTGTGAGCCTTCCCAATAGTGGGGAATCGCCTGAAGCGCAGTGGGGCTGAATGTTCGACAGGCCCCTGGGCGTGGGGCAAGAATAGCAATAGGCACCGGGGCAGCGGGTAGTTGTTCACCTTTTACAAATACCAGTTGGACTTCGGAACGTGCGCAAGAGGGCAGTGCTGCATGGAGTTTTCTTTTAGAGGTGCTTGTCGGGTGCAACAAGAAAACTGGAGGCTCGATTCTTTTCTCGGGACTTTCGTCGGTGGCGGCAACAATGAGAGGAGGATCTCCTTTCATTGTGAGACGTTTGGTCATTCCATCCTGAGTGAGGGCCCAAAGTTGACCGTCGTCAGAAAAGCGTAGAGGGCTGCCATAGGGACCTGAACTGGAGGGCGTTTTCACGTCGAAGCGAGCTAGGCGTTTTGACGGTTGATGGGGGACTTTGGCAAAGAGCAATTGCTTGAGACTTTGCTTCTGCTTTTCTGTGGGCTTTTTGGCGAACCACGAGACTCGTTCTACCTCGCCCAAGGCATCGTCCCAATGACCTTCTCCTAAATGAGCCTGGGTCGCGGCATGAGTGAGACGAATCATTGTCGTTTGTATGTCGCCGCAAGGCAGGGGGGTGCCTCCTGCTACATCAAATTTTTGGGTGCCCGTTTCCGAGCAAATGGCCGAGACCAAGCGCCTGAGGGTGTCTACTTGTGCGGGGACACGGGCACGTTCGGCTCTTCGCGAAGCGGCGGTAGAAAGGCGTGAGGCACGTTTGGATAGCTGCGCGCGAGGAGCGTCGCCCTGGCGTGATGCTCCAGCTGTTCGTGAGAGCCAACGAAATGGTAAGGTTTCTTTACTCCCGTTGGGGGAGCGCAGGGTGATGTCTATTTGTATGTCGTCCCGTTGATCGTCGTCTCGGTCTAGGGAGTTGACTTGATATTGGATCGATTCACCTGGAGCAGGTTCTTGCAGTCTAAGATGTATCAATAGAGTTTGCGTGCGCCCGGGGGCCACTACTGCCAAGGAGCCCGAGGGGCTTCCGGGGAGAAGGCGCTCGGTACACTGAGCCACGACCCTCGAAGTAAGAGAGGTAGCTCCCGTTTTTTCAAGAGTTGCTCTGTAGTGGCAATCTTTTCCTGTGGGTAGAAAGTCGGGCAGGTCGAGGAGGCGAGCTTTGATCTCACCCCGCTTATTGAAGAGCCAGAGACCTGCATTCGCGAAGATGCCCTGCTCTTTCTTGGGGAGGACCCACACCGCGATTTCGTCCTCTGTGCTCTCGGGCGACGGGATCGCTACGTCAAATACGGTGCCGTCGGGTGCCTGGAGACGGCGATCGAAGACCTGCCAACTGACTTGATTGCTTCCGGCTCGCAGAGAAACCGGTCCTCGCTCGGTTTCATTGACCTCATTTTTTTCTCTTTTGGGTTTGCTGGGGGCATTGTCGTCTCGCGGAAGAGCTGTTGCGATCTGAAAAGGCGTGTAGGGCTTTTCATCATCACATGCACTGAGGGGCGGGCAGAACAAGAGCAGGAGGAGGATACGAAAATGACGATTTACCGACATTTTTGTATATTTTGTGTGCTGGGTATCAAAGTGGTTCCGCATGCTCTTAAATAAATGTCTGTTTCCCACGACGCCTTCTATTGCATGTGGCTCTGGATCAATTGCGCTCACTTTAGGTGAGCGCGTCCTGCTCAAAGGTGCAAGGGTTTGCCGCTGAAGAACACGATATTAACCGACGATGAACAGTTCCGCTTAGCCTAAAAAAGAGAGAACGCTAAGATGTTGAAATGCAAGCCTTGTTCGAGGGATTGAGTGGACGCTAGTCTCAGCACCCCAGCCCTCATTTCGCCTACTTCGTCGTGAAGGGGCAAGCGAGGGGGAAGAGACGATCACCCATGGATGCACAGACGGTTCGTACCGCCCTTGGAACAATTCAGAGTAACCCTAGCGCGGAGGATGCTTGGCAAGTCTTAAGTGACAGCCTGTTAGATTCAGGTGGGGATCTTGAGAAGTCAGAAGCCCTCGCCTTACTGCAGGCTGCGCGAGAGCGTCATGGCTCTCGCGGCGAAAGCGATGCGGTCTGTCGATTACTCAAGTTATCACTTACTGTAGATGTCGATACCGCTGATGAATGCAATCTTTTGCATGAGCTGGCTGTAGTGACTCACGAGGACCTTTTTGATGGTCGTGAGGCGCGAGTTCTCCTTGAGCGCGCCTTGAGTGTCTCGGGCGGGGACGCTGATTTGCAAGCCAAGTTGGACGACATGATCCTTAAGGAAGAGTCGTACCAGGAGCAATGCAAAAATTATCTAGCTGAAGCCGAAGGAGCTTCCGATGATGAATATAGGAGTGCAATGCTCATGCGAGCCTCCGAGGCTGAAATTTGTTTTTCCCCGGAGCCGAACTTTTCTAAGGTAATTGAGAACCTTGAATTATCTCTGCGCCTTGACGCCGCAAACTCTCCCGCAGCGCGACTTTTAGAGGTAATTTACCGACGTCAGGGTGATTGGGATGAAGTCATCAAGGTTCTTGAACGGACCTCTGATAGGGCTCCCGATCTGCAGACGCGAGGTGCCGCGGCTATTCGTTTGGCACGTCTCTATCAACATCGTTTTCAGGACCAAGAAAAGGCGGCGGCTGCCTATGACCGTGTTCTAGAGACAGATCCTATTCAAGCAGACGCCGTTGAATTTGTTTCGGAGTACTATTCTAACCTTGAGCGATGGGACGATCTCGTTCGCGTTTACGAGCGTCCACTAAAAGTCGCAGAGCCTGATGGTCATTCGCTTTTGGGTGAAATGTTTCAGGTTGCGATGCTTCATTGGAAGAAGCGCGAAGTGGCGGTTGATGCGGAACCGTGGTTCGCGCGTATTCAAGAAATTGAACCCGCGCACGAGGGAATGTTGAACTTTTATCGCGAGTACACGGCAACCCTTAAGGATGACGCCGGACTTGTGAAAATACTTCAGGAGGCGCGTGCTGCTCTCGCAGAAGGCGACGAAAGAATCGTAGCGCTTGATGAAGAAATTGGCTCCAAGCAAGACGATCAAGCAAGCGCTCAAAAGTCGGTGGAACAATTTAAGAGCGCTTTACGCGCTAATCCGGATGATGAAGACGCCCGGCAACAACTGAAGGACATGTATAAGCGTACCCAGGGGCACAATGCCTTGGTTGAGCTTCTTCGCCAGGAGTTGGAACGAATTTCGGGAGACCAGTACGATCGACAACTCGCAGTGATGCGCGAAATTGCCCAAGTTTATCGCCAATATCTCAAGAGCGATACCGCCTTGGTGGGAGTATTGAATCAAATTGTCCATCTTGACGGTAAACTAGACGAACAGGACGTCGAAGAAGTGCGGGAGCTGGTTTCTCTGTACGAGAAACTGAGTCGTCCACGAGATTTACTCTCGAGTCTCAAGTTGTTGGCAGAAATTGTGCCCGACAATGCAGAAAAAGTCAGTCTTTACCGCCAGGTGGGGCGTAGGTGGTTGGAGCAGTTTTCCAACGTTCAGCACGCCATGGAGGCATTTGCTGCTCTGCACTCGATTGCTCCAGAAGATCCCGAAGCGATCGAGCGTTTAGAAGATCTGTATCGCAAGCGTCGCGCGTGGAAAGAGCTTTTTGCTCTCTACGAACAACAACTATCGTCCGCAGTGGGTGAGGCTCGCGTGCCTCTTTTGCGTGAAATGGCCCAGCTGGCGGCAGAGCGCCTTTCGCGGGTTGATGATGCTCTTGTCTACTACAAGGAAGTCCTGGCAATTGATCCTTCGCGCACCGACGTGCTCGATCGCATGGAGAAACATGCCGAGCGCTCCAAAAATTGGTCAATATTAGCGGAGGTGCTCGAAAAACGCCTCTCGATGATGCCCGAAGACGAAAGTCGCCTGCCGGTACTGCAGAAATTGGGTGGAGTATATGGCGAGCACTTACAGCAGCCAGAGGACGCCATTGGTACTTGGCTTCGTCTGCTCCAGGTACAGCCTGCTCATCCACGGGCAATGCGCGTCTTGCGAGATACCTATTTGAAGGCGTCCCGCTTTGACGATCTTGAAGCGCTTTATACCGGGCAAAAAGAGCTAGAAAGCTTGGCCGAGGTTCTGAGCACGGCTGCTGATAGAAATAAAGATGCGGCTGAAAAACTCGATTTGAGTTATCGAGCGGCGAAGGTTTACGAGGAAGGTCTAGGACAGGCGCCGCGCGCGATTCGCTCCTACGAGCGTATCCTTTCTATCGACGCGAAAGATCCCCGCGCCATTGCACGTCTGTTGCCTCTCTATGAGCAAGAGGAAAAATGGGGGCGTATGCCTGCTCTTCTTGAAGTCTTGGTCGAGTTGTCTGACTCGGACGACGAAACGGTAGCAATATTCGAAAAATTGATTGATTTGGCGGGGACGAAACTTGCCGACAAGAGGGGAGCCGTTTCCTACGCTCGGCGCGCGTTCTCGTCAGCCCCTGACAACGTGCGTGCGATGGAGCTACTGGACGCTTCTGCACGCGCAAGCGGTGCTTGGGATGAGATGGTCGAGGCGCTGAGCCTTCGTCTCGAAGAACTTGGTGGCAGCACCGGTGCTGTGGCGGTGGCTCCTGATTCTTCAGAGAAGCAAGCCAACGAGTCGAAGCCAAAGAAGAAAAAGAGGCGTAAAGGTAAGAAAGGCGGGGCACAAGCCACCAAGAAGGACGTTCCCGAAGAGGCGAGTTCATCCTCACCTGAAAATGCCCCCGTACCCTCGGTGGACGACCCTCGATGTCGGTTAATTGCCTTGCGACTAGCTCGTATTATTGGCGAAGAAATGGGCCAGGTTGAGGAGGCGATTCGTCGTCTGAAGGCTCTTGCTGAGACATCTCCCAATGATGTTAGTGTGATGGAAGCACTCGATGGTCTCTTGCGACGCGAGAGTCATCCGGACGATCTTCGTTGGCTTTTTGAACATCGTCAACAGCACGCCGATAGCTCCGAAAGCAAGGCCGCTATTCTTTGTGAATGGGCTGCCTATGAGGAATCTTCTGTAGGAGATCTTGGCCTGGCTCTCGCGCAATACGACAGTGCATTGGAGGCCGAGCCCTCAAATGTTGGAGCCCTAGAGGCTGTAGCGCGTCTGGCTCTTTCTCAAGATAAGCCCGAGAGGGCTGCGATTGTTCTTGCTCAACACCGTGACTTACTTTCTGGAGTTGAGGCCGCTTATAAAGACGCGATGTTAGCGGATCTACTTGCTGACCGTTTGAAGAGACCGAGTGAGGCTTTAGAGGCAGCCCAGCGCGCTCTAGCGGGAGGTGCTGAGTCGGGGGCGGTGATACCCGTGTTGCAAAGCTTGGTCGAAATCGCCGAAGTTCGCGGGGAAGCGGCTCGACTTCTGAGCGAGCAATATGAAGCAGGAGGAGACTCTCGCCAAGAAGCAGATGCTGTACGCGCTCTCATCTCTGAGACCCATGATTTGGCAGAGCAAGTAACTCTCTACAAGAAATTGGCAGATATTTACGAAGAAAAATTGAGCGAGCCTGGAGCCGCTCTTTCCGTTCTCGTAGACGCACTGAGTGCTCACCCGACTGATATTGAATTGTGGGATCGCGCTGGCCCATTGGCCTCTACCGCGGGGCGGCCCACCGACCTCGCAGACGCTTTTCGGGCGGCAATGAGGGCAGAGCTTTCGAACGAACTTGCTCTTGAACTTGCCCGGCGCGCAGCGGAACTGCACGAGTCTACGTTGGGTGACCCTCAGGGGGCTGTTCCCTACTATGAGAAGATTCTTTCTCTTGAGGCGGACGATGGCGACGCATTTGCTCGTCTCAAGGAGATTCTCACAGCAGGAGAGCGCTGGCGCGAGCTTGAAACGCTTTATGATAGTGAAATTCTTCGTCACGAGGATGAAGCTCGCCGCATCGAAATGCTGGCTGAGGTTGCCCTCTTGGCCGAGGACATCATGGGAGATGCCGAGCGAGCTATCGGTTATCATCTACGTATCCTAGAGATGGATCCTGAAACGGCTTTTGCCCTGGAGAGCCTCGACCGGCTTTACACTCGCCTTGAGCGCAAGGAGCAACTCCTTGAGCTTCTACAGAAGCGTGCGGGACTCGCCGTTGGCGAAGAGCAGCAGGCCATTTTGGTACGGGCTGCAACCTTGGCCTTGGCCTTACACATTCCCGAGCAGGCCATGCTCGCGATTGAGCAAGTATTGAGCGACGAGCCAAGCAACTACGAAGCTCGCGATCTGGCTGAAGAACTCTTACCGATAGGCAGCGTGCGGGTACGCGCAGCCCTCGCTTTAGAGGCCGTGTATGAAGCCAAAGACGAAATTCGAGACTTGGTGCGCGTGTTGGGCGTACGAGTTGAGGCCCTTCGACCTCAAGAAGACGAAAGTCTCGATGAGTCGACTCTTGCCGAACACGAGAACGACCGACGGGACCTGTTGCGGCGTATTGCGACTTTGCGGGATGATAGGCTGCACGACGATGAGGGGTCTTTTGACGTCTTTGCTGAGCTTGCTCCCCTTGACCCTGTTGACGCTGATTTACGCGATCGCTTGATCGATTCTGGGCGACGTCTAGGCCGCGCCTCCAAGGTGATTGAGGTTCTGTTAGCGGCGGCGGCCGTGGCGGAGTCATCATCTCTTCGGGCCGAAATTTTACTTCAAGCCGCGCCGGTACAATCCGATTTGTTGGACGATACCGAGGGAACCGAGGCCACTCTTGTTCAAATATTGGCGTTACGTGATGACGAGCCCGAAGCGGCCCTAACAGCGGCTCGATTGTTCGAGTCAATATTAGTTGGCAGTGAGCGCAATCAAGAACTCAGTGTTAATCTACAGACGCAAATTGACCTAGAGGAGGATATCGAAAACAAGAGCGAGTTACTCGCTCGCCTGGCGCATCTTTCTTCTGATGTTCTTCACGATCACCAGAGTGCAATTGTAGCTTGGGAGGCGCGTCTCGCTGAAAATAGCGAGGACGGTGAGGCTTTGCAAAATCTCACTGAACTCTACGAAAAAGCGGAGCGCTACGAGGATGTCGCTCGTGTTTTGGAGCAGCGTCGTGAGTCTTCGAGCGATGACAAAGAGCGGGTCAATCTTTCCCGCCATCTAGCTGACGTTCAAGAGCGACACTTGGATGATACAACTCAAGCAATTGACTCCTACCAGGCGATATTGGACGAGACCGGCGCGAGTGCCGAAGTCCTCTCTGCTCTTGTGCGCCTGTACACAAAGGCTGAGCGCTGGGACGAGCTGGCAGATACCTATGAACGCCAGGCCGATACTCTTGAAGACGAAGTAGCGCGCTTGAGCGCACTTTCGGACCTTGGACAGCTACGGGTGAGCAAGTTGGAGGATGTGTCTGGGGCCCTAGAGGTTTACCGGCGTGCTCTCTCTGTTGATATGGCTCATGAGCCTAGTCGAAATGCGTTGGCTGAACTTTTGCATCATGAGGACAAGGACGCGCGTTTGGAGGCTGCCGAAATTCTTCACCCCATCTACGAGGCAGACGGAGACCATGCGCGATTGTTGAATGTCGTAGTGGTTGAGGCGCAGTCCTCCGATGATTCGCATTTTCGAGGCGGACGTTACGAAATAGCCATGACCATTGCAGAAGATTCTTTGCAAGATTTTAAGCGGGGCATGGAGTTTGCTGTTCTTGGGGCTCGAGAGGTCGCAGGCCAAGGTGATTTGGATACGTGGCTGAGCGCCCTGGAGCGTCTTGCTCCTCAGGCTGAAGCTCGCAGCACCCAAGTGGAGGTACTGCAAGAAATTGTCACTGAGATCTTTGATGCGGAGGTTCAATTGAGTGTGCAAAAGCGCATAGCGGAG
Organism: uncultured Polyangiaceae bacterium; assembly: GCA_964459035.1. Classification (GTDB taxonomy): domain Bacteria; phylum Myxococcota_A; class Polyangia; order Polyangiales; family Polyangiaceae; genus NIC37A-2. The sequence goes on from CAYWLO010000021.1 coordinate 19,144, forward strand.
CTCAAGCGCGACGAACTCAATGACACGGAAGGGGCCATTGCTGCCTATCGACAGGCTCTTGAGTACTCACCGGAAGATAGTGACTCTTTGCTTGCTCTCGAAGAGCTATTCACCAATGCGAAACAATGGCAAGAACTACTCGCCATACTCGAGCTCCGAACGGAGGCGGCAACAGAAGACGCTGAGCGCAAAGCATTGATGGCTCGTCGCGGCCAATTACTCGCTGGAGAACTCAGTGATGTTGAAGGCGCAATTGAGATCTATGAGCAGATTCTCGATATCGATCTCGATATTGAGATGATCGCTGAACTCGAAAAGCTCTATGTTCAACGCGAACGGTTCGACGACCTGACGGCACTGATTCAGCGTAGAATTGATGACTCGTCTACGGACATTCCTGATTTACGCGTAAAGCTCGCCAAGGTGAGTGCCGAAAATCAGGCCGACGTGGAGCGCGCTCTTGATGAATTGGAGCAGGCTTTGGCAGAGGATGCCCAGCACGAAGGAGCAATCGCATTTCTAGAAAACTTGGGCGAAAAGCTTGAAGAGCCTGCTTTCAAAGGACGTGTGGCTTCACTTCTTGAGCCGGTTTACATGGTGCGTGCCGACTACGACAGTGTGTTGAAGGCTTTGACATTGCGCTTAGACGGCTCCGATGAGCCCGACGAGCGTCGAGAATTAGTCACCCGTATAGCTCAGATTCATGAGGAACAAAAAGAGGACTACGGTGCAGCCCTTGAAGTGACTGCTCTTCTTTTGGCCGACGACCCGAGCGATCAGTTGACGTTGGATGAGATGGAGCGCCTAGCCAAGGTTGCCGGGGCTTCGGTACGCCTTGCTGAGATTTTTGCAACTCAGGTCAACGGTCTTGAGGGGGAAGAGGACGATGCTAGTGCACGATTGTGTCGTCGAGCTGGTGAGATCTTCGCAGCCAATGATTCCCCCAAGGAGGCTCTTTCTCTATTAGCTCGCGCTCTTGCGTTTGAACCAGAGAGCGATGAGTTGTTTGAGGCGGTGGATACGCTTTTACAAAAAGTAGGTACCGACCAAGAGCGGGTCGACCTCTACAGAGAGGGGTTGGAGCATCGATATGAACCAGAGGCGCAAGAGCGCCTGCTGCAGGTGATTGCTCAATTGGAGGAGAACAGTCTGGGTAATGTGGACGCTGCTATCGAAGCTCATCGTCGAACTATTGAGGCCAACGAGTCAAACGATGATTCGTTGAATGCGCTCACTCGCCTCTATCGCCAGACTGAGAACTGGACTGATCTCAAGGAACTTTATCAAAACCGTGCCGAAAATGCTGGTCCAATTGATGGCGCTCAGTATCGAATCGCTCTTGCCGATTTACATATGAGACAATTGGGCGAGCATGAGCCTGCTTTGGATCAGCTTGAGGAGGTCGTTCGCGAACAACCTGAGCAGCTCGAGGCTCTTGAGCGTCTTGAAGCCATGCGCGCAAGCGACGAGTTGCGCGGAAGAGTGCTTGAGATCTTGCGACCGATTTATCAGGCACAGGATGAATGGCGCAAATTGATTCAACTGAATGAAGATCGCTTCACTCTTTCCGAAGATCCGATGGACAAGGTGGCGATTCTTAGAGAAACCGCCGAGTTTTGGGAAAATCGCGGGAACGATTTACCCCGGGCGACGCGTGTTTTGACCGAAGCGTGGAAAATTGAGCCCGAAGACGAAGAGGTTCGCTTAGAGATTGAGCGAATTTCAACGATGACCGAAGATTGGCAAGATCTTGGGGAACTCTATACGAACGTTCTTGATGAGCACCCAGACATGATGGGACGTCGTGAGGTCGTTGCAAGATTAGCAGAGATTTGTGATACGCGTTTGGAGGATCCTCGCGGGGCACTAGGTCGCTACACGGAGCTTCGGCAAATTGACGGAAGTGATGCGTTGGCAATTGATGCCACTCTGCGTCTTTCGCTACTCTTGGGTGATTGGCCTGCCCGTGAGGTTGCTCTAAGCGCGAAAGCCGACTCGGTTTACGACGACCATGAGCGAGGCGACCTATTGGCCCGTTTGGGGGCACTGCGCCTGAGAACTTTGGACAATCCCGAGGGAGCGATTGAAGCGTATGAGCGTGCGTTTGAGTCAAACGATGAGAGACTAGATGTTTGCGATCAGCTGATTGAACTTTATGAGGCTCGTGACGAGCCCGGACGTTTGGTCGACCTGTACTTGCTTCGTGTCGAGGGCGCAGACACTAGCGATGACCTGCAGTTTTCATTGTTGAGGCGAGCAGCGTCCTTACTTGAGACATCGTTGCAAGACGCCAATCGAGCCATCGAATGCTTGGGTAGGGCTCTCAGCGCTCGGCCTGGAGACTCTCAGACTATTGGCGAACTCAATCGTCTTTATCGTAGCGAGGAGCTTTGGTCCGAGCTGCTCGACAACTTACGTCTAGAAGCTGGCACCGCCGAGACAAGTGAAGCTCGCTTGAGCGTTCGTTTCGATATCGCCCAAATTCTGTCGGAGAAATTGGAGTCATTTGAGGAGGCTCTAGAAGCCTATGGAGTGATTCTTGACGAGAAGCCAGACGACGAAAGGGCCCTCGACTCCGTCTTTGCGCTTGTTGAAAAAGAAGAACATTTGATAGGCAAGGCGACTGAGCTGCTGGTGCCTGCGTTACGGCAGACTTCCCTGAAGGACCTTTTAGTGAAGGCCCTTGAGTTGCGCCTTCGAGATGAGCAGGAGCCTGCAGAAAGGGCCGATACCTTACGAACAATCGCGATGATTCAGGAGGAAGACCTCAATGACCCTCGCGCGGCCTTTGAGTCTTTTTTGCGGGCGATTTCTGAGACACCGGGCGAGACTGACCTCTATGTCGAGGTGGAACGCCTAGCCGAGTCTGTACAAGGCTGGGTCAGGTTCGCTGAGGTGCTCAACGAGCGTGCTGCAGAGACCTTCGACTCCGATGTCGCCTCCACTCTATGGATTCGTTTGGGAGGAATTTACGACGAGAAGCTCGACGAAAAGGAGAAGGCTGTCAGGGCCTACCAAGCAGCCACAGAACAGGTGGGCGATCGCCTCGATCTCTTAGACTCCCTGGACAGGCTCTACACTGCGCTTGATGATACCGCTGCGCTCGTTGAGTTGTTAGAGCGCCGAATGGCCTTGGCAGATACTGACGAAGCCCAGGCGCGGCTGCTTTGTCGACAAGGGCAGTTATTGTTAGACAAGCAAAATGAGCCAGCAGCAGCTCTTGCTGCTTTTCGTCAAGCTTTGGAGCGCGATCTTCATTGTGAAGATGCGAGTGTGCAACTGACTCGCCTCCTCGATCAGGATGATTTCTTCGAAGAGAGTTTTGATATTCTTGATGGGGTTTACAGAGATAGACCCTCCGGAAAGTCGCTGGCCACGTTGCACGGTCGCCGTGTGCAGAGGGCTAGTTCCGCTGAAGAGCGTTTGGACATGCGTCGCGGTTTGGCTCAGGTTCTAGAGGACGAATGCCAAGATCCCTTGGCGGCCCAAAAAGTCCTTCAAGAGGGTTTGCTTGACGATATCAACGATGAAGGCTTGAGAGATGAAATCGAGCGGCTCTTACCATTGACTGATGCGTGGGCCGACGCCGCAGAGGCTCTTCTGGCCGCAATTGATAGTACAAAGGATATTTCACCGGAGGTAGCTTGTGAGCTTTGCGAAAGAGCCGCTGGTTGGTTGCGTGATCGGGCTCACGATGCAGAAGGGGCCGAAAAGTCACTATTGAAAGCACTGAAATATGCTCCAGAAAATGATGACGTACTGGAGCAACTTGAGTCCTTGCAAGATACCGTTGGCAGAGAGAGTAGCTTGTTGGTTACGCTACGGGGTAGGGCCGGCGTCGCACCAGACGAAGGCACTCAAGTTGAGTTTCTTTGGCGCGCCCAGAAGCTCGCCGATTCTTTGAAGGACATGTCTGCCTCCGAAGAAATTTTGAGAGAAATCTTGGAGTCAGATGCCGACGATGCGGTGGCGCTGGCCGGGTTAACCGATCTGCGTCGAGGTGCCGGTGATGCAAAGGAGACCTATGCTCTCCTTGAGCGTCGAATGGATCTTGAAGAGGATGTGGAAAGCCTACGCGAGTTACGTTTTGAGAGGGCTGAATTGGCTCGCGATCAGCTTGATATGTTACCGGAGGCCACAAAGATTCTTGAGCAGCTTCGGGAGGAAGGCCCTGAAGATACTCGTGTCGCCACCGCACTTCGACAGGCCTACGCGGCCGGCAAGCACTACGAAGAACTTGGAGATCTCATTGCCCAGTTGATGGAATCTTCCGACGATGCAGCTCAGACTGTAGACCTAAAAGTAGGGCTGGCTCGTTTACGTCGAGATCAGTTTGCTGATGGGGCCCGCGCGATGCAATTGCTTGAAGAGGTCTACGCCCAAGACAGCAAACACCAAGAGGCCGCCGAGCTTCTTGGTGAAATCTACGAAGAAGCTTCGGCTTTTGAAAAATTGACGAGTCATTTGCTAGCTCGTTCTTCCTTGGCCAGGGAGCAGGGCGATGAAGGCGAAGCTCTTACGTTCTTACGGCGTGCAGCTCTGCTCTTTGAGGAATCACTCAAAGATCTCAGCCAGGCTATTGAGGTGTGGAAAAAAATTCGTGAGCAAGAGGATACGACTGAAACATTGGAAGCTATTTTGCGCTTGCAGTTGGCATCCTCTCAGAACTTGGACGCCGCTCAGTCTTTAGAGGAGCTTTGCGCTAGCCTAGAAGGAGAGGCGCAAATTGCGCGCCGTGGGGAACTGGCCGAGCTCTATCGCACCATTGGCGATACCGAAGCTGTGATTCGTACTCTCGAGGGCTCTCTCGCGTTGGATGAGGGCAATCAAGCGTTGCGCGAAAGCCTGCGAAAAGAATACGAAGACTCGGGGGCTTGGCAGCAGGTAGCGGACATGATTGTTACCGATGCTGCTACGGCCAGTGCGCAGTCCGACAAGGTTGCTCTCCTACGTGAAGCTGCGGTAGTTCATATCTCTAAGTGCTCTGACGCAGCAATGGGTGCCACTCTCCTAGGAGAAGCCGCCGAATTGGCTCCGGATGACCGCGCTCTCTTACTAGAGCTATGTGATGCCTACAGCGCCTCGGGCCGCGGCAACGATGCTGTCGTCGTTTTGCAAAAAGTTGTAGAGAGCTACGGCGGGAAGCGTTCCAAAGAGTTGGGAGAAATTCATCGTCGTCTAGCGACGGCCTATTTGTCTCAGGAGGAGCAAGAGAAGGCTCTTGCCGAATTGGATAGAGCCTTTCGAATTGAACCCGGAAATATTAGCGTGCTCAAGCAGCTTGGCGAGGTCGCTTTGAGCATTGGAGACATGAAAAAGGCCCAGCAGATGTTCCGAGCTCTCTTGTTGCAGCGCCTAGACGACAAGAGTCCTATCACTAAGGCTCAGGTCTTTTGTCGCCTCGGTCAGGTACATCAGAAATTGGGAGAGACTCCCAAAGCCAAACAAATGTACGAGCGCGCTTTACAGACTGACGCAAGCCTCGAAGACGCCAAGACGGGGCTAGCCTCTCTGTAGCATCCACATAAACTGCGCCTCAGGGTCGTTCACTTTTGAGGTGCAGTTTTTGAAGACGAGGACTTTGCTGCGCGATGGTTCTTGAATCTCAGGGCGCTACGAGAGACAGGGCGAGCGATAACAGTCGGCTATTGCTAGCAGTGGGTTAGCCTTTACTGGGTAAAGGGCGCCCTATATGATGAAGCACTTGCCGTAAATCGGCCCAGACCTGTTTTTTTGCAGAGCCATTTCTGAGTAAGTAGGCTGGGTGAAATGTCGGCATTACGGCCAGGCGCCCTTTGTAAAGGCGAAAGCGCCCGCGCACTTTTGTGATGCCCTCGTGGATACCAAGAAGACCATTTACGGCTGTTCCTCCGAGCGCGACAATCACCTTGGGGTTGAGTAATTCTATTTGGCGTTCCAAATAGGGCGCGCAAGACTTTTTCTCAGGTGAGGTTGCGTGGCGTTCTTCGGGGGGGGCACACTTGACTAAATTGCACACATAGACGTCGTCTCGGTCGATACCCATGGCGGCAATCATCTTGTCCAAAAGAACTCCAGCCTCGTCCACAAAGGGTTCACCTTTTGCGTCATCAGCGGGTGTAGGGCTTTCTCCAATGAAGCAAATTCCGCTTTTGCCTGAACCACGTGAGAAAACTGTCTGGGTCCTTTCTTTGTGCAAAGGACAAAGGGTGCAAGAGGCCACTTTTTCGTCCAATTCGCGAAGGTTGTGACCAAGGGAAATGAGCGGAGATGGGGCGACTTTTGGAGTAGAGCGTTGCGAGGCAGGGTCTCGTGTGAGGAAGGTCTTTTTGGGTTCGTCGAAGACGGGTTGGGCGAAATCGTTTGGGTTGAAGTTGCCGGGCGTGAGTCCCTTTGTGGGTGCGGCGGGGGAGCTCGCACTGGCGGACGTTGTCTCCTGGGTGCGTTGAGGAGAAAGACGAGGGGCCTGAACTTGCTCCTCCGTGGGAGCTGCGTGCGTAAAATTGGGTAAGGGGTTCTTGCGTAATCGCTCCCCCAGATCGGTGTCACGAGGAATACCCGTCGTACCCACCTCGTTTTGCCACTCCAAATAACAACGCAGGTATCCGGTGAGCGTCGCCAATTCGTCGAGAGGATCGAGCTCCAGGAAGTCTTCGTCCTCGGGGGCGGATGAGGTGGGGGGGGAGATCGGATTAGCCCTCTTGCTCAGAAAGCCAACGCTCGGCGTCGAGGGCAGCCATGCAACCTGTACCCGCTGCGGTGACGGCTTGCCTGTAGATCCAGTCGGCTACATCACCCGAGGCGAATACGCCCTCAACGCTAGTTTTGGAGGTACCGGGGGCTACTTTCAGGTAACCGTTCTCATGGGTCTCCAGCTGACCCTTGAAGAGATCGGTCATCGGTGTGTGTCCAATTGCAACGAAGAGTGCGGCTGCCGAGAGGTCGCGAGATGCACCTGTCTTCAAGTCCTTGATGGTGACTCCGGTGACGCCGTCTTCTTCAACTCCCAATACTTCAGTCACTGTGTGACTGTAGAGGATGGTAATTTTCTTGTTGGCGACAACGCGCTTTTGCATGGCCTGGCTGGCGCGAAACTCGTCACGGCGATGAATGAGCGTCACAGAGTTACAAAGGCCCGAGAGGTACATCGCCTCTTCCATCGCGGTGTCACCGCCACCCACAATGATAACGTCTTTTTTACGATAGAGGGCACCGTCACAGACTGCACAAGCGCTCACTCCCTTGTTTTTAAGTTTCTCTTCGCTTTCGAGGCCAATGTAGTTTGCGCGCGCGCCAGTAGAGATGATGATGGCGTCGGAAGTGTGCAGCTCGTCCTCTCCTTCGCCCACCCATACTTTGAAGGGACGCTCAGAAAAGTCGACCTTTTGAACGTCGGCAGTGATAAACTTGGTCCCTTGACTTTCGGCCTGGTCACGAAAGTCCTTCATCATTTCTTGACCAGTGATACCTTTAGGATATCCGGGATAGTTTTCTACCTCCGTGGTGAACATCAATTGTCCGCCGGGTATTAGGCCACCGGCACTGAAGCCTTCTACACAAGTGGGCTCTAAGTTGGCACGCGCAGCATAAATTGCCGCTGTCAATCCAGCGGGGCCAGAACCAATGATCAATACCTTATGGTGGGGAGTGCTCATGACCTTGACCTAAACACGAATGCCGCAGGGGGCAAGGAGAGCGAGCGAATCGATGCATAAAAAAACGGCGCAGCCGAAGCTACGCCGTTTTTCTAAAGAACCCGCGTTCTGTTAAAGAGCGTAGGTAAAGCTCAGAGCGGGGTGAATCACTGTTCCAAAGTCGGGAAAGAGAATCATGAACTGTACATCAGCGGCTACGGCCATCTCCGGGCTAAATTGGTAGGCTAGAGTACCTCCAGGGGCAGCAAAGATGTCCCCGGAAATCTTGTAGAGTCCAACATCTCCAATCTTTAGCTTTAAGTTGGACTGCGCATAGCCTGCAGCAAGGTAAAGAGAGGGGCGAATGCCCATTCGAGCCAGTGAGGTGAACGCGTAGGTACCGCGAAGAGCTGCGTGTACGGGGATGAAACTTCTGGGGTTAACGTTCAAGAGCGACACCCCGAGCCTCAGACCTACTTGAATATGAGACGTTACGGCACGGTCGTAGCCTACCTTCAAGCGCATTTGGCCGGGAGCAAAACCCGAACCATCCACGTCGTAGCCAGTAGGCGATACGACCGGAACAGCTGGACTGAGGGACTCATCGTAACAGAAAGTACCGTAGCCTTCTTGACGACCTTGGCTACAAAGTGCTTCGCCGCCAATCGTGCCGGCGTCGATACCAGCGGAAAAACTAATCCAATGCTTCTTGAGAGGACCCGCTGACGCGCTGGAGCCTCCTGTCGAGAGAGCCGAGCAAAAACCATCCACGCAGCTGCCTGTCTCACAATCTGCATCGATATTGCATGTGGGCGAAGTGGCGCATTGTCCTTCTTCGCAGAGTAGACCGCACTTGCACTCGGTTGAGTTGCCGCATGAAGCGCCCCAATCGAGATCTCCGCAGGTTTTGGTGTCGGTGCTACTTTCGCATCCTGGAAAATCAGGGGGGCAATCTGCTGCGCCGCCGTCTACCGCGCAGCGTGCAAGGGGTGCTTGACCGGGAAAGCTGGGAGCCTCACCCGTTTCACTCAATTCGAGAGATGCTGGCTTCTTCTTGCTGCCAAATTGGTCCACATATTCGCCGTTTGCGTCTTTGACACCCACATAGAATTTAAACTGCCCTGCTTTTGCGGTGTATTTGCAAGGAAGCTCGGCTTGCCAGAAGCCATCGATATTCATCAATGCGACTTTTTTCCAGTCACTAGAACCAGGCTCCTGGAACTTTACAAAACCCGAAGCTACCTCGGCGTCTGAGGTGCAACTGAAGGGAATCGGCATTCCAGTTTGTACGGCCACACCTTGGGGCCCGCAGATCATATCACCAGGAACCTCTGGTGGAGGAAGAGTCGCAGGAGACCCTGCTCCGGCGGCGGCAGCCACGGGGGCAGCAGCCACGGGGGCAGTAGCCACAGGTGCGGCAACTTGCCCACCTGCGGTGGAATCGAAAGTAGTCTTGGTCTCGGGGGTGGCTAAGGCTTCGTCAAGAGTGACATTGGGATCAATGCCTTTGGCCATTGCAAACGCCTCAGCTGCGCCCGCCTGGTCATTGTTGCCACTGCCACGCACGATACCTACATACATCCATGCTTTTGCTTTGGTGGCAGGCGAACATTTATCAGCGCAGGCGTCGACGGTACCCGTGAGTAAATTCTCGGCTTTGTCGAGCTGCATCATCAAATAATGATTGTTGATGGCTTCATCAATCTTTTTATTTGCCGATGCGTCTTTGGTAAATTGCGCTAGTGCCGGTAGGGAAAAGAGCCCAACCAGAAGGGCGGCAAGCATTCGGTGGAGTGCTCGGATTTTCACAATGATTCTCCAGGGGAGGCGAGGGAATTCGCTAAGATTTGAATGCCTCGATTTGAGGCACTCCGGGGGGTGGGAAGAGCGCCATGAGATTGACTCATCACGCTCAGAGAGTAAGGGGTTTAGTTTTTAGGATTAGTTCCGCAGCCATCTTTTTGGCCTTCGGTTCTAATAAATTGTACGCGGCGATTGAGTGCGCGGTTGTCCGCGGTTTTATTGTCCACGATTGGGTTTTCTTCGCCGTAGCCATGTGATTCGAGGCGTTTTGGTTCGATTCCTCGCGATACGAGATATTTGCGAACAGCGGCGGCCCGTTGGTCGCTGAGACGTTCGTTGTAGCTACTGCTGCCACGACTATCGGTGTGCCCTTGAATCTCAAGCTTGATGCTTTCGTTTTTCTGGAGAACATCAAGAACAGCGTCGAGAACTGGAAAGCTTTCTCTCTTCACTATGGCTTTGTTGTAAGCAAAGTGAATTTGCTGAAGAATCTTCACCTCGCAATCGGTTACAACAACCAAGGCAGGTTTGAGCGGGCAACCAAGAGGGGCCTTTTCGGTCTGTCCCGGTGTATTGGGGCACTCGTCCTTGAGATCCGCAACGGTGTCGCCGTCGTTGTCTAGCTCGGGACAACCGTCCTTGTCCTCGTATCCGTCCGGATCTTCGGCCTCATCTCTACAGCGGTCATCGGCGTCGAGCACGCCGTCAAAATCGTTGTCCGGATCGGGGCAACCATCTTCATCTAGGTACTGGTCGACGTCTTCGGGCAGGACGACGCAGGCATCGACTGAATCCAAAATACCGTCACCGTCCGTGTCGGGATCGTCGGGACAGCCATCGAGATCTTCAAAGCCCTGAAAGTTCTCGGCATGATCGGGACAGGTATCATCCGGATCGAGGAAGCCATCACCATCCCGGTCACCGGGCATCGGCTCAGGTTTGGGCTCTTCGATGAGTGGTTGGTCCACGCAGAAGAGTGCAGGTGATTGTAACTTGGCGGCCGCTGCATTGAACTCGGCTCTGGTCACGTAATCATCGGCGCGGCTTAGGGAGCCTTTTTGCAATTCCATCTCTGCAAATTGGGTATAGGCGCGAGTCAAGGCGAGTTCTCTGGGAGCGCAGCGAATCGCCCCGTTGCGTTCTGCCTCGTCGGCGATTTGATGTAGGCCCGCAATACGCCCGCGAAGGTTGGGAGCCTTGTCGCACGCAATAGTGAGCAAGGCTGTAGACACAGCAATCGTGCTCATCACGATCTTAAACGATGTGTTCTTCATGAGTTTACCCCTCATGGTTGATTCTCATTGCGTGGTGTTGAATTGGGCGGGGTTGAGTTGGCTTTAAGCCGGGAGTTTTTAGTGAGAAGCACCGCGCGGTTGGCTAGGGCGGTCGCTTCATCCGAAAGCTTGGCAGCGTTGCCATATTCTGCGTGGGCGGCTTGTTCTCTCGCCTCTTTCAATCGGGCCTCGGCCCCATAAAATTCGTAGGGAGCTACCTTTTCAGCTCCTAACTCTTTTGCCTCTTCGAATGCCTCTTCTGCCTGGGAGACCTGAACGAGGTAGAGAGTGTTACCGCATCCACTGAGGGCTATGCCGGTGATTGATAGACCGACACAAATGAAGAGTGCGCCCAGGCGATGGTGAAGCAATCGCTGGCTGACCAGTTGCGAGGGCGCGGGGCGCTGAGAGAAGAAATTTAGATTCATGGAATGCAGTGCTCGTGCTGGGCTCCGAAACTTCGCAAAAAGTACCAATTTCGCCCCTCGTTCGTCAACATCCCGTTGCAGTGTCGGCGCACTTGGTGCGTACATTATCATACATGTGTCCCGATGAATGCCAAAGGAAGTGACAAGTGGGGAGCCGGAGAAATTCGCCGTTTTCGCCCCAGAACAACGTAGATTTTTACAGAACCCCCCAACAAAATGAAAAAAGCGCCAACAAAATATGCTGGCGCCCTGCAAGGACTTATTGATCGAAATGACTGCCACTCCTCAAACAGGAGCGCGGTGAACGACGAAAAAATTATTGAACTTAAAAATTAGAGCTTACGATACACGCCCACCACTTTGCCCAAAAGCATGGTGGAGCGAAAATCGCTTGCCCGAACCAAGATAGGCGCCATCGCGGCATTGGCTGGCTGAAAGCGAACGTAGTCTTTTTCTGGGTGAAAATATTTGACCGTGGCCTCATCTCCAATGAGGGCCACGACAATGTCGCCACGCTCTGCGGTGCTTTGCTTACGCACGAAGATGTAGTCGCCACTGAAAATGCCGGCCTCAATCATCGAATCGCCTTGAACACGTAAGCCAAAAACATCTCGACCGCCTCTGACCATCATGCGGTCTACGTGCACGGTGTCGATAACATTTTCTTCAGCTAAAATGGGCATGCCAGCAGCGACTCTCCCCAGAACCTGAATGGGCACAACGTCAGCGCCCTCTGTTTGGTTCTCAGGCTCGTCGTCCTCAACTAGACGCAATGCGCGGCTTTTCATGTCTTCACGCCGCAGATAACCTTTTCGCTCCAACGCGCGGAGGTGGTCGTTGACGCCATTGGTCGAACGAATCCCCATGTGGTGACCAATCTCCCTGAGAGTGGGGGGGTAACCTAGGGTGTTGATTGACTCTCGAATGAAATCGAGAGTCTGTTCTTGACGTTTTGTGAGACCTTGCATTGCCTGCTCAGTCTACTGAACAGGTGTTAGCCGGTCAAACTATTTACAAAAAAATATTGACTTTAAGCGCGCAGGATGGAAGCGCCAAGTCGATATGAGGCGTATTATGCTCTAAGTTGTTGAAAGTAATGGAGATATATTTTCACTGCAACTATATTATTGTACTGCTACTCGAATTTATTGGAGGTTGAGAGGAACGTGAGTTTGTCGTTCGTTTCGCGCAGACGCTTGAGGAGCATTTTAACGATGCTCCACAGAACTTCGTAGGCCAATGCCTTGTTCAAGAAGAGAAGATCATCAAAACCGTCACGTGGTACGGTGAGAACTCGACATCTTTCATGGCTGATCGCATCAGCAGAGCGAGGAGATTCGTCCAAGAGGGCCATTTCTCCAAATACTTGGCCTGGACCTAGTATCGCCAAAGCTTCTTCGCCCATGCCTGGAATTTCCCGGCTAATGCGCACTTTTCCCTCAAGAATTAAGTAGAGTTTTTCTCCCGGATCGCCGTGGCGAAAAATTTTCTCGCCTCGCTTGTGGGACTCCTCTGACGCAATGCGAGCGACGAGTTCTAGCCCCGCCTCTTTTAGTCCAGAAAATAGCTGCACACTTCTCAGCTGTTCAAGCCGCTCGGTCATAGATCGCCAATTTAGACCGGATCACACCAATTCGTGAAAGAAGTTGCAAAAATGAGGAGGGCTACCACGGCCCTGGGGGGTATTTATCGACGAAAACGCACTAGAAATGGCTTGGTTGAGCGAGTTGTCGGATTTCCCTTTTTGTCGAGGCCCACCGGGTATGAAAAGCGCATTGCACACCGTTGGGTGTGTCGCGCAAACCCGAAGCCGGGGGAGCTCAGTACGCTTGCTGAAACAGCACGGCCTTGAGGACCCACGACCACGACAACTCGTACATCGGCTTGGTGCAGTTGTTCGGCGGTGGCTTCGGAAGGAAATCCACAACTATTCCAGTTTGCTCCGACTGGTACGCCGGCTGCCCGCGATTTGTCGATGGGAGGAGGACCAGCGCTGGCCTCAGTTTTGCCGTGAGTGGGGTTGAGACTATTGCTTCGAGCGTGGGGATTGCGAATGGCCACTTTCGATTTTCCATCGATCGCTGTAACGCCTCCGGCAAATCGGGTACCGACTCCGGAGATGAACCCATCTGCAGTGAGATCGAGGGGCTCGTCGGGTTCGGGCTCAGCAGTCAAGACCTTGCCGGCCTCCGCTGGGGCGGGTGGGGCCTCTTGAGCCACGAGAGCGACGGGCTGTTTAGCCACGGGTTGCGTTTGAACCGCCGGCTCATGCGGCTTTGGCTCTGGTATTTCCTCCGGTTCAGGCTCCGAGAGCACTTCAGGGGGAAGTTCTTCGAGTTCAATGCTTGTGCTGAAGCGATCACGAACATCGTTCATGATAGAATGCACGAATCGATTGATTCCTAAAGCCTGATTGAGCGCAAGGGCCCCCCCACTTCCTCCTAAATGCAGAGAGAGCGCAAGTAACAATGCGCCCCCAAAGACTTTGCGTTGATTCTTTTGTCCCAAAGCCTCCATACGGTCGAAGATGCTCAGCTCCTGCGGAGGGGAGTGGTTCGCTACTTCGACGTTGATGGTGGCTGTGGACATGGCAATGGCGGAGAACGCTTATTTCGTTTCCGTTTCGACTGTTGCTTCGCTCTCGGCTGGTAGTTTCTTGGCACCATCTGGGCTGACTGCAAAGGCGATTTTTGAGACTCCCGAGCGCTTGAGTAGGTCGAGAACTTTGATCACCCGGCCGTGTTCCACCTTCTTGTCTGCTCGAATAACCGCTCGCAGTTCGGGGTTTTTTGCCTTGGCGGCCTGGGCCAGTTTGCCAATAGCCCCGTCGCCAGAAAGTTTTTCAGAGTCGACGAAAGTTTCGCCGTTGGCTCCTAGTTCGACACTAAAGACCGTTTGAATATTCACTCCGCTTGCGGCCTTGGGCAAATCCATTGGCATGCCTTGGGCGTGAATGATTCGCGCAGTGACCATGAAGATCACCAAGAGAACCAAAACTACATCGACCATTGGGGTGACATTGATGGCACTAATGAGGCCATCGTCGTCATCCATAGAAGCTCCGCCTGCCATGCTCAATCCTTCGCGGGTTTGGGCATTTCGGCGTTATTTCCCACCAAGTATGCCATCAATACACGGCTAAGAGCCTCAGTATTTGCTAAAATCGATCGTGAGTGTCGCTGGAAAATATTGAAAGCGACAACAGCGGGGATTGCCACTGCGAGACCGACGGCTGTTGCAACTAACGCCTCGGCGATTGCGCTCATGACCACCTCGGGAGTACCCGCAGATTGCTGCCCAGCGCTGGAGGACTCGACGGCGAGCCCTTCAAACGCGCCGACTACACCGATGACGGTACCTAGAAGGCCGATAAACGGTGCATTATTTCCCAAAGTTCCTAAGAATGCGAGACGCCTTTCCAAGCGCATTCTTTGGAGCGCCCTCGCGCCCTGCATTGCTTCGTCAGCCGCTTGATGCCCACGGTCGGCTTCGGCCAGTCCAGCCAAAACGACGGCTGCCTCGGCACTGGGAGATGACTCAAGAGCAGAACGTGCCTGGTCGAAATCGCCTTTTCGTAAAGAAGTTCTCAAGCGTAGGGCCAGATCGGCTAAATCGTCTCGAAGAGAGAGGTAGAACCATGCTCGTTCGAGCATGATGGCGACAGATATGACGCTGAGGGCGATGAGAATCCACATAACCCATGCAGCACCAAAGCTGGTCATGAGTCGCTGGAGCCATTCTACAAGTTGCATGGAAATATACCTTTTATAGTTGGAAGAAAGAGGAGACCGAGTGGCCTACACAAAGACTGGAGTCACCCGCTAGCATAGATTTGCATCGCACGCTCTTTGCGGCTGAGGTTCGAAGCCACACTCTATGGGGTGGCTTTCTATTTGACGGGAGTGAGGAGTTCTTCGACTTTTTGAGCACGCTTGAGCGCCTCGGACATCGTATTGCCCAAGCAGGTGACATGACCCACTTTTCGCCCGGCGCGCGGGCTTTTCCCATAATCGTGTAGGTGTGCGTCCTCAAAAGAGAGGATCTTACTTCGATGGGGGATAGAGCCGAGGAGATTGGTCATCACCGAGGGGCAGCGAAGGGCGGCGCTGCCCAGAGGGAGTCCACAGACCGCTCGCACGTGATTCTCAAATTGACTAGTTACGGCTCCTTCAATTGTCCAATGCCCGCTATTGTGTACGCGGGGCGCGAACTCATTGACCAATAACTCGTCCCCGACTTGAAAAAGCTCTAGGGCGAGAACTCCAACATAAGAGAGATGCTGCACCAAGGTCTGCGCCACTTTTTCGGCGCTAGCTTGAACTTTTTTACTAATATTGGGGGCTGGAGCAATGCTAGTTCGCAGGACGCCGTCTTGATGAATATTTTGTGTAAGCGGGTAGATCTCGAAAGAGTCGTCTCGTCCACGACAGATGAGAATACTGAGCTCTCTGTCGAAGGGAATGAGTCTCTCGGCAATCGCTGGGGCTCCTTGGAGACTCTTGTATGCCTCTTCTAACTGGGAAAGCTCTCGCACGACCGCCTGTCCTTTGCCGTCGTAGCCAAAACGCCGGGTCTTGAGCACGAGGGCGCCCAATTCGGCGAATGAGGCTTTGGCGTCTGCGAGGGAATCCACCTTGCGAAACTCTGCGGTACGAATGCCCAAATCCTGAAATGTGTTTTTTTCTGTCCAGCGATCTTGAGCGACGCGTAAGGCTTCTGCAGGGGGGCTCACGTGGCCGGTTTGCTCCAATTGACGAGCTGCGGCGTCTGGAATATTTTCGAATTCAAACGTGATCCAGTCGCACTCGCCTAAGCGACGGAGGGCATCTTCGTCATCGTAGGGAGCGAGAATATGTGTGGCAGCTACCCGCGCTGGGGACTCTGCATTGGGGTCGAGGACGGTGACGTCCAAGCCAAGAGGGCGTGCTGCGAGTGCGAGCATCGATCCTAGTTGACCTCCGCCTAATATTCCGAGGTGCTGATTCATGACAAGCTGGGCGTGATAGAAAAGGGACGCGTACGAGAGAGGGCAGGGCTGTTTCTGATGGGAATTTACCCACGTGGATCGGGATGCGAGAGAACCTTTTCCGTTTGATTTTTACGAAACATATCTAGGTTTGCTAGAATGTCGGTACGTGAACCTGCAACAATTGATGCGGCGAGTAGCGCTGAATTGACTGCGCCAGCCCTCCCAATGGCGAGGGTGCCCACGGGAATTCCCGCCGGCATTTGAGCCATAGAGAGCAGAGAATCCATCCCGTTGAGCGCCTTACTTTGAACCGGTACACCAAGTACAGGGAGGCTCGTTTTTGCAGCGACCATGCCGGGGAGATGAGCTGCACCTCCAGCCCCTGCGATGATTACTTCGATACCGCGTCCTCGTGCCGATTCAGCATATTCGAAGAGTAAATCGGGGGTGCGGTGGGCGGAGACCACTTTGGTTTCGTAAGGGATCTCGAGCGCATCGAGGGTTTCAATTGCGTTTTTCATGGTTTCCCAATCACTCTGGGAGCCCATGATTACACCGACTATTGGTTGATTTCCTGCTTTCAAGGGAGGCGGAACCTAGCTTCTTGTGCGCCTGCTCTCAAGTTTGTTTTCCTTGTTCTTGATCCAGCCGGTAAGGTGAAGACGTATCTCTCCCCCAATTAGGTCATCTCAACCGTGATTCATCGTTACTTATTGCCCATTTTGTTCGCGGAGATGATCGCCGTCGGATGCGCATCTTCCGTTCGCCCCAGCGCAATCCCGGCGCCTCTCTCCTCTAGCGGACCCTCGGAGCTCGTCCAGGAGGCCCCTGAACTCACCTCCGACGAGAAAACTTTAAAGAAAGCTCTCGAACGACATTTAGGGCATCTATCTGAAAAGATTGGGGAAAGAAACCCGAAGCAACTCTGGGAGTTGGCAGAGACCGCAGACTATATTGCCGCCGAGCTTGAGGGCATGGGTTACCCTCTGGAACGCCAAGGGTACGAGACTGAAGAGGTCGCTGCTCAAAATATTGCGGTGACGGTTCCCGGCGGAATGCGCGGGGACGAGGTATTGCTGGTCGGGGCTCACTACGACTCTCCAGCCGGAAGTCGCGGAGTGAATGCGGGCGCCTCGGGGACTGCTGCGCTCCTCGAACTCGCACGAATCATGAGGGGAGCACAATTAACGAGGAGCCTCCGTTTCGTTTTTTTCGCCATGGGAGAGTCCCCCCATGGGGATGACGAGGCCCGGGGCGCTCGGCACTTCGCTCGCAAATTGAAGGAGGAGTCTCAGCGTACAAGTACCCAGGAGGCGGCCCTTAGCGGTCTCAATGTGAGTCAACGTGTCACCATGGGGCTCATTCAACTAGATAGACTCGGCTCTTTTCGTGGAGCAAGCGCAACTTCCCTTCGATCGCCCCAGAGCCGGGGGTCGGTCGTCGTGCGATTGACAGTTTCTCCTGGAGCGGAGCTGCTTCGTTCTTCGATTGCCGATGCCCTGACTGGGGATCACGTGCGTGTCCAAGAGGCTCTCTTTGCACCCTTTGTGGCCTCCCAAGCCGATTCTGATGTCGCTGCATTCTTTGAGCAAGGAATCAAGGGAATTTCAGTGAGCGGTGATGGGGCGAGCGCGGAGTCCGTGAAAGATTTGGACACCACCGAAACGGCCCGTATTGTCATGCGTCTACGGCGAGGTATCGGTCAAATCGTGGGCGAGAAAATGATAAATGACGCAATGCTGACGCCCTCTGGAGTCGGGATGCGCTAGTCCTTCCACACTCATGGCGTACATTATCGCGTTTTTTATCATTCATTGGATGCTCAGCGTCTTTTGCCAGACATTTTTCCTTCATCGTTACGGTGCTCACCGCATGTTTGAGATGAATAAATTCTGGGAAAGGTTTTTCCACTTCCTGACTTATGTAGGTCAGGGGCCGAGTTTTTTGAATCCGCGCGGTTATGCAATTTTGCATCGTATGCACCACGCCTACAGCGACACCGAAAAAGATCCCCACTCTCCACTATTTTACAGCAACGTGGGGACAATGATGTGGGCTACCAAACATCGCTATGATGATTTTGCCTACAATCGCAAGCAGCCCGAAGTGCGTTTCGATGGTGGCGTTCCTGAGTGGCCCCTTCTTGATAAAATTGGTCAGAGCTGGTTCATGCGCATCACTTGGGGCGCATTGTACACGGGCTTCTATGTGGCCTTTGCTCCCAATGCTTGGTGGTTTCTATTGCTTCCCGCTCATTTTTTGATGGGTCCAATTCATGGGGCAATCGTCAATTGGGGCGGTCATAAATACGGCTACCAAAATTTCGAAAATGGTGACGCTTCACGTAATGCGCTATTTATTGATTTTTTGACCCTTGGAGAGCTCTTTCAGAACAACCACCATAAATTTGGTATGTCCCCCAAATTTGCAGCTCGCTGGTTCGAAATTGATCCCGCTTGGTATGTTATTAAAGTATTGGACGCTGTCGGTATTATTCGCATTACTTCAAAGCAAAAGATGCGCTACCCAGCTCCGGTTCATGAGAACGAAGGGCACCCCGAAGCATTTCCTGAGAACAAGGTTGTGACGTCTCCTGAAATATCAGCTCAGCCAGCTGAATAGAATTCAGCGAAGGTCCGTGAGTCCAAGTCCCCGCTCGGCGACTTGGACAGACCTTGAGAACCCCAGCGTTCTAAAGAACCGCGGCCTCCGAAAGAACCGCAGCGCCGTGCTGGCAAAACTAGAGAGATCGAGAGGTGCCTCGGAGAGCACTGATCGAGGGAGTGCTTTTTCTCGTCAAATTGCGCAGCCACACGAGAGCCTCCTGTTCTTTCGTGAAGAGTTTTGTTGGGTTGGTTGGACGAGCGACACTGAGGTAGAGGTTTCCGAGAACTCGCTGTACTCCTGATGAGATGATTACAGCGGTGCCCGAGAGCGCTGACGGACTTTGCTTACTAAAAACAGCATGGGCCTCACTGCTCATGAACATCAGCTCGGTCACGTTGACAAGATTTCCGTGACGGCGCCCTTCTGCAATTCGTAAAACGGCGTCAATCAGCTCGCGAGCGTGCTCTACTTCAACGCTGACCTTGGGTAAGAAACGAATCGCAACGATATCGTGCGAGTGGCGGTGTACCTCGGCGGCTTGAACACGAATCATCAGTAAGTAACCCCTTTTAGTCCGCTCATTAGTCGAAATGCAAGATTTTTAGCACGACCATAAAGGGAGCAGCTGAGCTCGGAGGCGACCTCCTGAATCTTTTCTTTAGTGAGGGTCGCGATTGCCGTTCACAAAGTACTGAAGGGAAGACTTTGTCATGGATACCGCCGTAAACTTTTCTACCGAGAGAGCGATGACTGGGCCCAAGGTGGAAAGTGTGCAGCGCACACCAGCTCCTCAGGCCCTCGAAACTGCAACGGATCAGCCGAGGACATTTTCAAGTTCTCAGGGAGGGGAAGAAGAAGCCGCGGCCGTACTTGATATCTCCGGCGAAGCTGTCGCGCAGGCTAAGGCTGCGAATAGAACGATAGCAGCCGCGGCTAGCCTAGGTGTCAGTGCAGGAGACGCCTCGTTGGCAGTGGCGCAATCGCGAATTACGGGGGCTGCGATATCTTCTGACACCGAGGGCAACCCTGGGGAGGCCGCGACTGTTGCAATTGGTCCCGAGGCTACCCGGCTCGCAAAGTTTGTTGCGGACAGAGAGGCCCTGACAGCTCCAGAAGCTGGAACCGGACCCGTGGTGAGCACCGGGTCTGAGCAGGTGGATAGGCGGCTAGAGGCAACTACCGGGGAAAATGTTACTAGCCCGGAGACGCCCAATAGAACAGAAACCGGTCATAGTCAGGATAACTTAGGAGTGGTCCAAGACGCAGGGCAAAGTCCTGCGTAATGAGTGGGGGCTGCGCGCCTGAAGCTACGTGAAGGTTCCTTGGAGAGCGCGTTGTGCAGGTGTTGGAGGGGCAGAGCGTACCTCGATATTACGTAAAATTGGTTATTCACTCGGTTCGTCTGGCGCCAGTACCTCGGCGTCGCGTAGGGGCGGAAGGCTGAGGTGTGCATGGGCTGAAATGCCGAGGGGCAGATGCAAATTCCACCAGCTGTGGGCAGTGGCTTGGGTCCAGTTTGAGGAGAGAGACCCTAACTCTTGCAATGCACGGCCAAGTTCGTGAGCTGATTGTGGGCGATTTTGAGGAGATTTTTCTAGGCACTTTTCGATCAAGGCTGTGAAGTTTTTCGGGTATTGAGGGCCCAGAGACCGTGCTGGCTCTTCGACGTGTTTGAGCATGAGAGCTAGATGAGTGGGCGCGGAGAAGAGTGGCTCACCGCGCAGGAGCCACCAGGCCACACACGCCAAAGAGTAAATGTCCGATCGGCCGTCCGTTATCTCGCCCATGGCCTGTTCGGGGGACATAAACGCCGGTGTTCCTAGTTGATGGTCGGCGTGGGTGATACGAGTTTGAGGCATGCCTTGAACTCCCAATTGTAGAGTAGACTCTGGTGGCTGAGGTTGGTTGTTCGTTGTGAGTCGCCCCGGAGGGTGGGGCTGATATACAAGCCCGAAATCAAGAACTTTTACTACGTCAATCTCTTCAGCTTCACGACATAAGAAGAGATTGGCAGGTTTGATATCTCGATGCACAAGCCCGGCGGAGTGAGCCTCTGCGAGAGAGTTACATGCTTGTATCAAGATTTGTCTGACTCTTTCTGCCGGCTGCGGCCCATGCTCCGTCACCAGAGTGCTGAGGTCGACGCCGTCAAGGAGCTCCATCACGTAGAAAAGTGTCCCCTTGGGGGTAACTCCGTAGTCAAAAAGGGCGACTGTGTGTCTTGACCGCAGACCGGCAATTGCCTGAGCCTCGCGACGAAAGCGTTCTCTCTGCTCTGCTTCTTTTCGAGGGGAGGTCGAATCCTGTTTGATAAGTTTTATGGCTGCTTGACGCGCCAACAAGTGATGGCGCGCTTGCCACACTTCACCCATACCACCTTCGCCAATTTTTCGGATGAGTCGATAGCTTCCCAGATCTCTCACCTGATGCTGGGCGACCCGAACGGCAGCCTGAGCAAGACTGATTTCTTTCTTCACCGCCAAGATTCTTCTGGCTAACAGCCATGAGAGGCCAACTGCAATGAAGAGAGCAAGTGTGCCAATGATGAGGCTGCTTTGTCTATGGGAGTAAAGTTCTACAAAGACCACGCGCTCGGGAGAGAAAGTCGCAACGTACCAATCGGGAGCCCCCGCACCGACCTTTCTCAAGGACGCAAGAAATTTTTGCCCCTTTTCTCGGTAGGTGACTAATTTCTCCTCTAATTCGCTTTGCCGAAGACTCTGCACTCGCGCGATGAGGGCGCTGAGCTTGCTGTCCTCCAAGGCGTCGTGGGTGGGGACTTGGTCGTCGAGAGGTAGCTGCGCCAGCGCTTCTGCCCCTCGCGGGTAGGCTAATATTGCGCCCTTGAGTGTAAATACAACCGAATGCACATCGTCGCTGGGAGTTTCACCATCGGCCATGAAGTCCGTGAGAGCATGGACATCGAAGTCTACACCTACGACTGCGAGGAGATTGTTTCTATCTAAATCGAGATAGATGGGGGCAGCTTTGGTAACCCCAGCATGATGATTGAGGTAAAATGCGTAGGGCTCGCTCCAAATGCGTCCGCGACTATCTTTGGCTTGATTGTACCACTCTCGTTCTCGAGGATCGTACTCGGATTGTTCGCTTCGTAGTTCACGAATTCGTTGCCCTTCAATTCCGAAACTTGTCGAGCGTCCTTGATGGGTTATCCTAAATTCGATGCGTCCGTCGGCATCCGGATCTGCACTGAGAAATCTGCCGTCGGCGAAGGCTATATAGGCGAGACTGATACCGGGGCGCCCTATCAGTAGATTACGCATTTCAAGAGCGATGGGGGCGAGTCGTTCTAAAGTCAGCGGTTGAATTGAGGCGTTGAGAGGAATACGTGTGGCGCGCTCCAATTCTTCGGATTCTTCGGAAATTCCCCGCGCAACCCGTGCCAATTCGTCCAAAAGGGGCTCTGCCTGACCCAGAGTGTTTTCTAGGCGTAGAGCGACCGAGGAGGTATGGGAAACGAAGCGCTCCGTTGCCATTTTTTTACTCGTGGCATTGAGCGCGCTCTGACCGATGATGGTGAGCAGTACCCCTAGGGAGAATACCAAGAGTGGGATCAATACCATCACGCTACGGGGGGTGGCGAGAAAGCTCGCGAAGCTATCGCACCACGATATGTTCGTTGTTTTAAGCGATTTATCTTGAGTCCCCAATGGGGGGCCCTCTACCGTGATGGTTTCGGGCTGATTGCCTAGGTCCCCGTGCTTGGAAGTATTGATTGATGAGAGGGAGTTGTCGCCAATATGTGCGCCCTGTTGCAGTGACTCATTGGCATCATCCTCCACCGGGTGGAACGAACTATCAAGGTGTGAATTGGGTTGTGAGGTTTTCGATTCTTTCACGGAACTCTCGCCGTAATGATCACCCGTCGAGGCGCAGGATGCCCCTCAATCGTCAAGTGAGCATTGTCGGGATCTAAAAACTCCATGAGGGAGGGCTGACAATTGCTCCACGAAGTGGAACGCTGCTCTTGGACGGTTGTTCGGACACTGGGGCCGATTGTGATGTGGCACATACCGATGCGGACTAACCAAGACTTGAGTGTTTCAACAGAGGGAAGAAACCAGACATTCTTCATTTGGGCGTAGCGCCCTTCGGGAACCAAGGTATGGCCCAAGGGGCCATCAATCACGATTGTTTCAAGGACAAGTTCCCCGCCTTTTCGGAGAAATCCTTTGAGTTGCGTCAGATGATCTATTGGCGAGCGGCGATGGTAGAGAACGCCCATTGAGAGAACGGTGTCGAATGCGGCGCAATTTGCGGTAAATTCGTCCGAGGTCAAGGGGAGCAATGCCACGGAAGGGCAGGCATAAAAGCGCTGAAGAGCTAAATATTGAGCAGAATAGAGAACACTTGGTTCGAGACCAAGAACAAATTGAGCGCCTTCTCCGTGGGCCCGATAAAGAAAATATCCGTTGCCAGTACCGACGTCTAAGACCTTTCGGCCTTGGAGGGGAGTTGCTTGGGCGATGAGGCGATCCCACTTGAGTTGCCCTTGCCATTCGGAGTCGATAAGTTCGTCAAGTATTTTGAAAGGGCCTTTTTTCCAGGGACCTAGTTCTCTTAGTAGGGCACATCTCTCAGCCGAGAGTTCAGGACCTTCTTTGCTGGACACCCAGGGGGCAGCTACCGAAAAATTTGTCTTTGCTTCGGAGAGAGGTGAAAAAGATTCAATCTTATTTCGAAGGGAGTGGAAGTCACCATGGCTTTCTAGGCGATCGATTCCGCTGGCTATCAAGGAAGGCCACGCCCGGCGCATTGCCTTTGTGTCCAAGACCAATCGGGCTTGGTCAAGGCCAAGGCGGTGCTCCAAGTCGGATTGAATGGGGGATGAAATAGGCATGGGTGCTTTCGGCCAACTACCTGGACGCCTTGGTCGCTACCCAAGAAACGAAGTGCAAACATCGAAACCATTGAACGGGTTCAAGGCCGGCCCTTCGAAGCTGCTCTTCGTAGGTTTCGACTTTTTCAGGTATCAGGTAGGTCTCTAGGGCCTCACGTTTTCGACTGAGCTCGATGCGCGAGTAACCATTCGATTGTCTAAAGTTATCATGTGTTTGGGTGTAAAATTGATTGACCCCGGCGTCGTCACTCGTCGTTTTTTCCGATAAGATGAGAGCCCCGCCATCAACGAGACTTTCGCTAATCGTATTGAGAATCTGCTGGCGAGCTTCTTTGGGGGCGAATTGCAGGGTGAAGTTGAGCACAACTAGCGAGGCCGGTTTGAGATCAAGAGCGGATATATCTCCTTGAATGACATCGACGGGACAGAGAGCACTGTCGGCACTGATTATCTCTTGGCAGCGTGCGACCATTGCCGAAGAGCTGTCGAGGGCTACAATTTTCGCATCTCGAGCGCCGATGGCGTGACGTATTGAGAGACTAACGGCCCCCAACGAGCAGCCAAGATCGTATACATGGGTACCGCTTTGTACGTGACTGCTCGCCGCTACTCCAATCAAATGCAGCAGGGTGGAGTAACCTGGTATGCTTCTTCGGAGCATATCGGGAAAGACCTTTGCCACGGCTTCATCAAAACGAAAAGCTTGGGGAGCGTTGGCTTCGTGGACAAATAATTCGTCCCGATCACTGGGGAGATCTACGGCGGGGCGCCCTTCTTTCATAGAAGAAGACTTAGTACAGGGGGCGTTCAGAATCGACCTGTTCGCTCCTTTGCTCAACGCAGGTTTCAAAAAATTGCCCGCCCTGGAGCACTTTTTTTACTGCCATACGGGTCATGGATGGACTCGCCTCGCGGAGGAGGACTCCTTGTGCGCCGGAGGCACGCGCTCGCTGAATGATCGTGGGAGAAGCAGACTGCGCTATCCAAAGTAGAGGGGTCTCGGGGGCGAACTTACGCATATCGCCAAGAACACGTACCGATTCTCGTGCTCCCCGGTCTAAATCGAGTAAAATGGCTCCGGGAGCGACCGATTGCAGCAGGCGCGGCGCTCGAGCCGGGGTGCTCTGTAACAGATGGATTGAGCAGAATTCCAAAATCCCTCCCAAGCGAGCACCATATAGCTCGTTGGTATCGACCAATAACACGCAAGCATCCGTCATTTGTCCGTGAAAATAGAGCGATTCCAATTAAAGAAGGATCGCAGCTTCCTTTCATCATGACTATATCAGCAATTCGTCAGCAAATCTGATCTGAGCAGAAATCATCCATTTGCCTCCGATAAGCACCTACATTGCCGCAGTAAGTGTGTATCGGGGATAGTCAATTAATATGAATAGGCACCTTAGAGACAGGGGGGCTCGTAGGTGTCCACGCGTAACCCACTAAACGAGATCTCGTTTTTTGTATTGCCGACGACCACAAGGCCGCTCGCGTCCGCCAGGGCCTCCTCGAAGGTATGAGGAGGCTCCCCCAAAGCGGTCAACTTGATCCATTGAGCGGCTTCAAAGGGAAAGAATGTTGTGGTGCTTTGCCCCGCTGTGCTTGGAATGAGAAGATGCCATTTTGCCCCACCACTCCATTGAACTGCGGGGCGCAGCTGAATATAGAAATCGTTGGTAGCGCTGTAGGTAAGACTGAACCCCTTGGAGAGGGTTAAATTGACGCTGGCGCCAAATTCGTTTCCTAGCCAGATAGCTAGAACATGCCATTGATTGTCTTGGGTAAAGCTGGCCCGAGCAATAGTTGAGTCGGATTCTTGCCTGAGCAGACTACCCGTGGCGGGAACGGTGGGGCCTTCACCACTAGCTAACCATTGCTGGTAGCGGTCGATGCTAACACCTGGACAGTTTTCTACGGGAGCAGGTTCTGTCTTCTCGTCACCCTTCATTGTTGGCTCGGGGGCATCTTTCGTCCCTGAGTCTGTTGGTGCAACCTCGCTCTGATTGCCCGCGCCTCCGTTAGGGGTACCAGCGGAGGACATTTTCTCTTGAGGGGTCTCAACAGGCCCGAGAGAAGTATTGGGAGCCGAGCAACCGATGAAACACGCGAGAAGGGTGGGCAGGGTGGCGAGGGGAAGATTCGACATAGGTAAGTTCTAGTGCATCTAGAGGTAGCGCGGGCGTTAGCCACCAAAATTGATGGAATAACCTTCTACATCGGTGGCCGATATCCCTCCTGAGGGAAATTCTAATGCGGCAAAAACATCGATAACGCAGTCAACTACTTCTTTGTCTGGAATATTGGAGCCCGCATCCACAGCCCCGCTGACTAGGCCAGAAGTTTCTATAGTAAAATTGACGCTGACCTGCCCGGTCAATTGAGCGTTTTTAAATGTACCAACCAGATAACAATCCTTCATGTCTGGTTTTCCTTGGTCGATCACCACCATAATTTGCTTTTGAGTAGGCCCTACCCTTGAAGTTTGAGCGCTGACTACAGGAGCAACTGGAGTGGGAGGAGGCGAAGCCGCCGAGGTGGGGGCGGGGGAGCTGCAGGCTAGAATCGAACTCATGCAGAGGAGGGCGAGTGATCCGGCAGTGAGTTGAGAAAAGGAGGGGAAATTCATAAATCGGGAGGACTTGAGTGTGAGAGAAGGGGGGGAGTGGAGGCTCGAAAGCCTGGCGCAAATTAGCACGTCCGCTATGCGCAGACGGTAGAAGTTACCCGGATAGAGCATTTTGGTGTGCCCCCGTGGTAGATGTAGGATGCCCAAAAATAGACTGCTTCAGTGGGTTATTCATCCCTCCATTTGCGAGGCGGAGGAGAGAGCCGATTGTTCATGAGTAGTACATTGTTCAAGGCGTCTTGGGGGAAGTGCCCTCGAAGACGCAGGTACAATTAGGTTGCGCCGAGAAAGAATCGTGCATTTGCTCAAGGTGATCTGGTCCTGCTATGGATGGGACCATGCAGCGAGGAATACTTCTCATTGATCATGGCAGCCGAAGAGCCGAAGCTCATGAGCAGCTCCTCGACATCGCAGAGCGCTTGCGGTCGCGACTTCGGGGGGAAGAAATTGTATCAGGAGAGAATTTTTCTACGCCAGTTGCAATTGCCCATCTGGAGATTCAAAGTCCCACCATTCAGGAGGGTTTTTCGGAATGTGTTCGCCTGGGTGCCACCCAGATTGTCGCGCTACCTTGCTTCCTTTCACGCGGTCGTCATGTGACCGAAGATATCCCCGAACTTCTCAAAAAAGCGGCTCAAACCCATGGCGGAATTCCTTTTTCAATGGGACCTCCTCTTGCTGAACATGCAGGCTTCATCGAGCTCCTCTTCTCGGCATTTAGGTCAGATTTCTAAGAAAGCTCAGGGAGGGGTAGCTTGAGAAGCCTAAAAATACCGATGAACGACCCAAACTAGGCGCGAGTGTCTCCGGGTTCGTTTTTCGGCTAGGGAGCGGTTCATGATGATGAATTGGTCCTCTAGTTTATTGACTCTCGGTCTCTTGGCATCTTGCTCTTCGGTTTCCGCAACTGCCCCTGGGGCTGAGCCTGCGCAAGCTCCACCTTCGGCAGAAACAGCCCTTTTGCCGAGTTCGAAGAGTCAGAGTGGAGAGGGGAAGAGTCCCCATAAAAGTGAAACCAACTCCTTGGCCTCACAGAGTGAGGGGACTGATTTAATAGAAGAAACCCAGGGCCCCACTGCATGCCCCGAGGAGATGGTCCTCGTCGAAGGTGAATATTGCACCTCGATCAAAAATAATCAGGCACCCGATCAATATGGCAATACTCCCGGAGGAGGTACCGCTGATATTAAGGTAATCGAACGAGAGTGCCTGAAGGAGTGGTACGCTCCGCAAAATAAGAAGCGGGTGTGTGAAGAGTTTGCAACCGCAGGCAAGTGTACGGGAAAGATGGTAAAGAAGCGCTTTTGTATTGATAAGTACGCTTGGCCCAATAAGAAGGGGTACAAACCAGAGGTAATGAATCGCTACCATCAGGCGCAAATTAAGTGTGCGGCCGTTGGTAAGCGCATGTGCACAGAGAGTGAATGGACATTTTCTTGCGAGGGTCCCAAAATGAAACCATTTCCCTACGGCTACGTGCGCGATGCAAAGAAGTGCCATGGGGACGAGGAGTGGGACTCGCCCAATATGAGGAAAGTGGCGAAGCGCGATGGAAAAGAATTGCGACGCCTCTACAAAGGTAAACCCTCTGGTCAAAAGGAGTGTGTGAGTGATTTTGGCGTGTACGATCTTCCCGGAAATACCGACGAAGTTGTAGCGAGCGAAACGTTTGTACACGGGTGGCGCGGTAAATACGAAAGCACAAATACCGGCGGTCCCTGGTACAAAGGTGTGCGAAATCAATGTCGACCAAAAATATATTCCCACGATGAAGGTTTTTATCACTATTATCTCAGCTTTCGTTGTTGTGCCGAAGCCGGAGATAATTCCTCGAACCCGGTGGTCACTGAGCCATTGACTCCCCATCAAAAGAAGAAGGGTTGGAATATGAAGCGGGTAGAGCGAATCGCTGGGATTTCGGTCAAGAAAATGGCGGAGCTCCTTGAAATCAAGAAAACAGATCCGACATGTGGCTGTAAATCGACCAAATGTCGTACTTATTGCGGCACTCTGCACGGCGAACACTTCTCTCGCCCCCCGGAGGAGCCCAGGACTCCAGAAGAAAAAAGCAGTACCAGCGGCATCGGGGAATAAGAAGAAGGCCCCGTGACTGCCGGCGGAGCTCGAAACGAAAATATTCACTAGAAGCTCATGAAATACTCCTTGCTCTCTCTGCGCCTTGAGGGATGATTCAGAGATGTCTATTCAGCTTCGCCTCTCTTCGCCCTTTGCACTCTTATTGGGGCTGGTATTGGTCAATGCCTGCGGTGGCTCGGCCAAGTCCGAGCAGCCTGAGGGGGCGGGCTCCCAGGGAACGGGTTCATCCAGTTCAGGAGGCACGAGTAGTGGGACGAACCCGGTGGGGTCAGGAGGCAATGGCTCTTCGACGGGAGGGAGCGCTGGTGGCGGTGAGAACCCGGAGCCACCCGTCTTGGTGGACAATCCCCTTACGTCACCCACGAACGGCCCCCCAGCGGGGTACCCCGAGGGTAAGTGTCCCATCCCTGCCGAAGGAGGGCTAGAGGACATTTCAAGCCCAACGACAATTGTAGGGGCCGGCACTCCCGATTCTTGCACGGGAGATGCCTTCATTGAGGCCGTTGCCCAAGGAGGGGTGATCACGTTTAATTGCGGAGCAGATCCCCATACGATTGTGTTGGACCGCCCCGCTAAGGTCTTTAACGATGCTGCCGAAATTGTGGTGATAGACGGTGGCGGTTTGGTTACTTTGAGCGGTGGCGGAAAAACTAGAATTCTTTACATGAATACCTGCGATGAGGCGCAGGTGTGGACTACTGCCTCTTGTGACAATCAGGACCACCCGCGCCTGACCGTTCAAAATATTACCTTCGTCGACGGTAACTCAAAGTCCGAAACGAAGAATGAGGGCGGCGGGGCAATTTACGCGAGTGGCGGACGATTTAAGGCCGTCAATACGCGTTTCTTTAATAATGTATGTGCTGATGTTGGCCCCGATTTGGGAGGGGCCGGTATTCGAGTTTTTCAGCAGTTTGAGGGCAAACCCGCTTATGTTGTAAATAGCACTTTTGGTGGCAAAGAAGGCTTGGGCAACGAGTGTTCCAATGGTGGTGGTATTAGTAGTATTGGAGTCTCTTGGCAGATCATTAATAGCCTTTTCTCCCACAATAAAGCCACTGGCATGGGGGCTAATCCTGCTCAAGCCGGTACCCCCGGTGGCGGTAGCGGAGGGGGAATTTACAACGATGGAAATAAGATGACTCTTACCCTGTGCGGAACAATGATTGAAAACAATCAAGTACAAGCGCACGGCGGCGGCATCTTCTTTATCTCAAATAATAAGACTGGTGACGTGGTGATCAAGGACTCGACGATACGCAACAATTGTGGGGGGACCTGGTACAAGGAGCCGGGCGTATCAACCCATGATGAAACCCCCATTCAAGTAACGAACTCTACTTTGATGAATTGTGAGTGAATACAGATATCGGTGACCGTTTACAGCTGGTGAGCGTAAAGAAACCACCCCAAGTTCAAGCGCCCGAACGGGGCACTTGCTCGGGTGCAATCGGCAGGCATAAAAAAAGTAGTCCCACCATGCAGGTTTCGGCCTCAGCTAGGTAGTGGCTTTTGATCGAATTCGATCACATTGCCGTCTGGATCGCGCACAAAGAGTGCGGTGGTCCCGTCTGGAAAGGTGACCGGACCTTCTGTGATAATTATACTATTGTCTTCAAGATGACGTTCGGTGGTTCGCAAGTCGGCTACAAAGAGAGAGAGATGGGTGATACCCGGATGTTTCTCGACTACGTCCATTAAAATATTTGGATCTCCGCTTGTTGTCGCGTTGAGAACCAAGTTGATGGCGAGACCCGAGGGGTGATCCATAATGGCAACCGGTTCTTGCCCGATGGGCCCTAAGACAAAGCGAAAACCCAGAACTTCGTAGAATGCTCGCGAGCGCTCCAACTGGCCCACGCGAATACCCACGTGAGCAAAACCCAATAGTTTGTGATCTCCCATGGGGCTTAATGTCTAAAAAAATATTGCAGAAAGCAAGCTGCGTCTGTCCTCGCGCGAGGTACTGGGGGCGTAGGGCGAAGCAGCGTGCCCTGGCGAAGCGAAAAGTCCGGCCTAAGGCAACAAGAGCTGGACGCCGTAGGCCAGGAGCCCCGCAACAAGCCCAGCCAAGAGGTCGTCCGCCATGATGCCTACTCCGTTGGGTTTGAGGTGCTGTACCTTGTCGATCAACCCCGGTTTGGTGATGTCAAAAAGCCGAAAGAGTCCCCACGCCAGAAGCAGGATAGGAAAAGAAGAGCTCAAGACGAAGCCCAGAGCAATCAAGACCCCTGCCACTTCGTCTAGGACAACTCTTTGAGGGTCTTTTTCCTGAAGGAGAACAGAGCAGCGCTCGGAAACCCAGAACCCCCCCAGAGAGAGCAGAATTGTCGTGCCCCAATAGACGCTCAGCGATTGCTGGGAAAGTACCCAAAAGAGAGGAAGGGCACCGAGGGAACCTATGGTGCCCGGAGCGCGCGGCGAAAGTCCACACCCAAACCACTGGCCCAGAAGAAGTGCGAGTTGATCAGAAATGGTGCGGGGGGTTGCCATGGTGTGACTGAGTACGCCAAGAGTCTTTCCGGAGTAAATAGTGGCAAACTGCACCAAATTTGAAATATAATCAAAAATACGTGCACTTTGCCATGTATTTGAGTTAAAAATTCTGACCCTTGGGTCAGTGACTCTCGAGTCAGAATGTGGCAAGCAGTGCTGAGCGCATGAGTGATCTATCCAAGCGGGCGAGAGCGAAAAAAGATCGCCGCGATTCTATCGTCACCGCCGCTACTCGCGTGTTTTTGCAGAGCGGGGTGCAGGGGGCCACGATGGATGGAATTGCGCGCGAAGCGGGGCTATCCAAGGGTACTCTTTATCTCTACTTTCAGAATAAAGACGAACTCTTTCTGTCAATAGCTTTAGAATTTGTTGAGGCCATTTTTAAGGAATTGCGCCAAGTGGACGAGGACGAACACCAAGATGGTCTCGCTAAGTTTCGCGTTCTTATGCAAACCTATATACGCTACTCATTGTCTCATAAAAGTAGTTTTATGGTGGCAATTAGTTGGCTTGGCTCGACCTATTCTGTGGACAGCAAAGAGCCTCTTTTTTCTCAATACAAAAGCGCCTTGGCGCGAGGCTACGCCCTTGCCATTTCTGCTTTAGATAGTGCCGTGGACGACGGCTCTCTAAAAATGTCGGTTTCGAGCACCCGCTTTGCCCTTTCCATTTGGGGTGCTGTTTTAGGCTTGATTCTAGTGGAAAATAGCTCTGAAGAAGTAGCGCGTCGCGCGCCTTTTCCCATTTCGACCGACGATTTGGGGTGTGATTTTCTCGATCTTATTTTAGCGGGGGGCCATGGGGCTCTTCCTGCTCCGTTGAGCGCGACCAGTGGCGGACTCAATGAGGTGTCTCAATCATGAATACAATTCAACGAACTCTTCTTCGCATCGGCCTCTCGGCTCTGATTATTGGCGCCGGAGCCGGGGTAATGTCCGCCTTGGTCGCCTCGGGAGCAAAGGCGGAGGCGACTCCTAGTAGTGATCTAGGAGTTGTCGTGCGTACAGAAAAGATCAAGACCATTCGTCAACAGGGCACGGTGGCTGGGCAAGGCTTAGTGGTGCCCGCTCATGAAGTATCTCTGCAGCCTGAGGTCCCCGGTCGAGTTGTTTTTCGCAGCGAGCAGTTGGTGCCGGGGGGGCGTTTTAAGAAAGGGGACATACTCCTGCGCATCGACGCCAGTGAGTATTCTTTACGAGCTAAGCAAAGTGTTTCTCAAATTGAACAAGCGCAGCAACAATTGATGCTGGAAGAAAGCCGGGGAGAAATTGCCGCCGCCGAGTGGAAACTCATTGGACAAGAAAGCACCAGTGATGCGGGGCGCGCCGTAGCTTTGCGGGAGCCTCAAAAAAAGGAGGCAAGAGCGAGAATTGAGCTAGCTGAACACGCCCGTGGTTTGGCGGTTCTTAACGTGGGGCGAACGACGTTGCGTGCTCCTTTCAATGGTTTTGTTCGCAAGGGGCTGGTCAATGTCGGGCAGTATATTAGCCCTGCCATGTCTTTAGGAACCCTTGTGGGCAGTGATGAGTTTTGGGTAAAAGTCTCTGTGCCCGTAAAGCGCCTCGCCTCGTTGCGAGTGCCCGGTTTTAACGCCGAGTCCGGGGCCGGCTCACGTGTCTCTATTTGGCAAGAGGTGGGGGACGAACGTGTCGAGCGCAAGGGGCGAGTTGTGCGTCTCTTTGGTGACGTGGACCCTGTGGGGCGTATGGCTCGCGTCATGGTGAGAGTTGAGGACCCCTTGGGTATTCAATTGGAGGATGAGTCCGCCAAGCCTTTGCCGCTTCTTTTGGGATCTTACGTGCACGTGGACATCGAAGGAATCGAGATGGTGGATGTCGTGGAGATCCCTCGCTCGGCCGTGCACTCGGGACAATTTGTGTACGTTTATGGTGCGGACAATCGTTTGCAAATTCGAAGTGTGAGTATTGCCTGGAGAAAACCGACTTCTTTTCTTGTGGATGCAGGGCTGCAAGATGGCGATGAAATTATTACGAGTCGCCTCGGAAACGTCGTGGCAGGTTTGAAAGTGCGGCGGGTGGCTACGGGCGCAGCCGGGGGCGATCTCCATCACGACGAAAATCCCAATATTCAGTTAAACGGCGCTCAGCCCGGTGACTCCAAGGCTGCCCCATGAAGGAGGAAATACCCGAAGAGGGCGTCGACGTGCATAGCATGACTGCCTCGGAGATTGAGGCCACGGTCGAGGAGAGCATTGCGGACAGAGCTGTCGATACACACAAAGGTCTGCTCGCGTGGATGACCCGCAATACGGTGGCCGCGAATTTGATCATGATAGCCTTAGTATTAGGCGGTTTCATGATGTTGCCTCGTATCAAGCAGGAGGTCTTTCCCGAGTTTGAATTGGGTCTGGTTCTCGTGAATGTCGGCTACCCAGGGGCCTCGCCTAAAGATGTAGAAGAAGGAATCATTTTAGCGGCAGAAGAGGCCGTGCGCGATGTAGAAGGCATCAAAGAAGTACGGGCGGATGCCTCTGAGGGGCGGGGCATTCTTTTTGTCGAGCTGCTAGCCGGAGTCAACAAGGCGCGCGCTCTGGCCGACATCAAAAGTGCGATAGATAGGATTCAGTCATTTCCAGAAAATATTGAACGCCCTGTCGTAAGTCTTGCCTTGAATCGTAAAGAGGTAGTCAGTGTGATTGTGCACGGCGATTCGGACGAAAAAAGTGTTCGAGCGATGGCCGAGAATGTACGCGATGACCTTCTTGCCTTGGACGGAATTGATGTGGTGGAACTCTACGCCGCGCGTCCCTACGAGATCAGCGTTGAAGTGCCCCGTGAAGAGCTGCGACGTTATAACCTGACCCTGAGTGATATAGCTCGCAGGGTGGGGGAGTCCTCCGTTGAAACCCCCGGCGGCGGAGTCAAAACTGCTGGTGGGGAGATTTTGGTGCGAACAGCCGCTCGCAAACGCCACGGGGCTGACTTTGAGACCATACCCATTCTGAGCCGTCCGGACGGTACGCAAGTTTTATTGCGAGATATGGCCGGGGTGGACGACGGCTTTCAAGAGACTGATCAGGAGGCATTCTTTAACGGTGAGCGTGCCGTCATGGTGAAGGTCTATCGAGTAGGCGAGCAGACACCGATTACGATTTCTAAAGATGTTCTTCGCTACATTGACGCGGAGCGCGGTCGCTTGCCTCCGGGTATTCAGCTCTCTGTTTGGGCGGATATGTCGGAAATTTATGGGCAGCGTGTCGATCTTTTGCGTCGTAATGGCGTCATGGGGCTTGCACTTGTGATGTTGGTCTTGGGGCTTTTCTTAGAGATTGGGCTGGCATTTTGGGTCACTTTGGGCATTCCCATCTGCTTTGTGGGCTCCTTGCTCTTTTTGCCAACGGTGGATGCCTCGATCAACATGATCAGCCTTTTTGCGTTCATTGTTACTCTGGGCATGGTTGTAGATGATGCGATTGTGGTGGGAGAAGCAGTGCACGCACGTCGCTCCCGGGGCATGCCTTTTTTGGACGCGGCAATTGGCGGTGTGCGCGAGGTGGCCCTTCCCATTGTATTTGCCGTCTCGACTACCATCATTGCCTTCGCGCCAATGCTCTTCGTGCCAGGACCAGCAGGTAAGTTCTTTCGCCTGATCCCCATCGTGGTGATTTCGGTTCTTTTGATCTCGTTGATAGAGTCGCTGTTTGTCTTGCCTGCACATTTGGGACACAAAAGTTGGCTTACGAAATTCCTGAAGAATGTGATTCTAATACCTCTTTGGATCGTGAGCCCCCGAGCGGCCCAGCATGTTCCCAAAAAAATCGAGAGTAAGCAGAAGGCATTCTCGCTGCTAGTGGAGCGTTTCATTGACAGCGTTTATCAACCCACCTTGAAGATGGCGGTGCGCAATCGCTATGTCACCGTGTCCACGGGCATTGCGATTCTTCTAGCGACGATCGGTTTAGTCGGAGGAGGTTACGTAAAGTTCTCCTTTATGCCGAAAGTCGATGGAGACGTGGTCGTTGCCGATTTACGTATGCCCTTTGGGACACCGCCCGAGGAGACACGGGCAATCTTGGCCGATATTCAAGAAAAATCGATCGAAGCTTTGACCATTTATACCAAGGGTAAAAAAGAAAAGTTCAGCCGAGGAACTTTTTCTCAATTGGGTGATAGAGGCATTTTAATGGGAGGAGCTGGTCCACCCGCGTCTGGAATTATGGGCGGTCATGTGGGAGAGGTTGCTGTTTTTCTTGTGCCTTCTGACGACCGACCTTTTGAGTCGCGTGAGTATTCTGAGACCTGGCGTGAGTTGATTGGTGATATTCCTGGTGTGGAGTCGTTGAAATTTGTCTTCAACATGGGCCCCACTGCGGGGTCGCCAATTGATGTGGAACTGCAACATGAGGATTTGGACGTGCTGGAGGCCGCAGCCTCCGACATGGCGGCCATGTTGGCCGAGTACCCCGGTGTTTATGCGATTGATAGCGGTTTCTCTCCAGGAAAAGAGCAGCTCGATATGGTGCTTAAACCTTCGGCTCGTGCCTTGGGTTTGACTGAAGCGTCCTTGGCTGGACAATTACGCTCGTCATTTTACGGCGTGGAGGCCCTGCGACAGCAGCGTGGGCGGGATGAAGTGCGAGTGTACGTTCGCTTGCCTGACAACGAGCGATCGAGCGAATACGATTTGGAGTCGCTCATCTTGCGTACTCCCAGCGGTGGAGAGATCCCCTTGTTGGAGGCCGTTCATGTAAAGCGTGGTCGCTCGTACACGCGCATTAAACGCAGAGAATCGCGTCGAGTGGTGAATGTGACCGCCGAGGTGGACGGTATTAAGGCCAATGCAAACGAGGTGGTTTCCTCTCTAGAAAAAGGATCCGTTCAGACGTTGATAGAGCGTTATGATGGTTTGAAATACAGCTATGGAGGTGAGCAGCGCGAGCAAGCTACCTCCATGGGGGCTTTGAAAACCGGTTTCATGATGGCGTTGCTCTGCATTTACGGTTTGTTGGCCATGGCATTTCGCAGCTATACCCAGCCGGCCATCATCATGTGTGTCATACCGTTTGGTATTGTGGGCGCGGTGCTGGGACATCTATTTTTGGGTTATGGGCTCAGCATGATCAGCATGATGGGGGTGGTTGCTCTCTCGGGCGTGGTGGTCAACGACTCGTTGATTCTCATTGTAGCGGTGAACACGTTTCGCGACGCCGGCATGAATAAATTTGATGCCTTGATAGCTGGGGGGGTGCGACGTTTTCGCCCCATTATTCTCACATCGCTCACGACGTTTTTTGGCTTGGTTCCCATGATCTTTGAAACAAGTGTGCAGGCGCGTTTTTTGATTCCCATGGCGATATCCCTCGGTTTTGGGGTGCTCTTTGCGACCGGAATCATGCTTTTGATTGTACCCGCGGTGTATGCAGTTTTTGAGGATATTTACGCCGGTTTCCGCTGGGCTTTTCGTTCTTCGGAAAAAGTGGTTGCTGCTTTGGGGGAGCCCGCTCAGTAGAGTTTTCTTGCTCTTTACGCCTTGCCCCAAAAAAAAGAGTTCCCTCCGATCTGGAGGAAACTCTCTTTTTTGTGGGCTATGAGCAGAATTTTTCTACCGCAAGGTCTCATGCCCTGTTCGTCCTAGGGACGATTGTCTCTTCAGTGCGGCTGCGTACTTAAACTGCGGTTCGTACTTAAACTGCGGTTCGTACTTAAACTGCGGTTCGTACTTAAGGAGTACACTCTTCGATACACGAGCCCGCTGCGCGCTGAGTGAGTGGCGTTTCACACTGACATTCGTAACACGCTTCTGAGAGGGACTTGAGAGCGTTGATTTGCTCAGGAGTGAACGTGGCACAAGCGGTACCCGCGTACTCGCCTCGGTCGTCGTCAAAGTCAGGTCTTTGGGCGAAGCCGTCAAGAGTAGTGCCGCTCTCCTCTGCATTTGTGCCTTGTTCTGTTCCTGCATTTCCTGGAACAGGGTGCCCAGCCTCGGTGCCAAGTACAATAGTTCCTGGGCCAGGCTCTTCTTCGACACCATCACTGGCGCAACCTACTGAAAGGAGGGCTATGCCCCCTAAGATATATTTGTACATCAAGTGATCCTCCTTATCTTACGAGTATGCGCTGACATCAGAAATAGTACAGCGCGGAGACGCTACTGGTGAAGATGTCCCAAGGGTCGGGACCGAGGGTGCTGCCAAAGCTGGTGTAGGAGACCGAGTTTTTTGTCTCTATTCCGTTTGCAACTGTCTTGTCGGAAACCGATTCGGTCTGCAGGTAGACGCCAATATTTCCTTGGAGGGAGAGTTGGGGAATACCCATGAATCCAAAGTGCAGTTCCGCTCCTACCTTGGCTCCAATATTAAAAAAGCTACCAGCTGATGTTTGCTCAATGGCGTCATTGGGGTTTTGATCCCCGGTACCGGCGAAACCGAGATTTATTTCGGGAACAACCTGGAAACTGAAATGCCCTTTGTCGGCAAGACTCAGAGGCACACCGATGTGGAAAAGAACTGCAGAATGACCGGCCGCACTGACATCGGGTTGGTCTGTGGTCTTGGCAGTGCCACCAAGAAAATTGAGCCCAATTCCGCCATCGATGCCGATCATGGGGTTGAGCCAATAGCGTACTCCAACTATGGGGGCTGCAACGGCAGTGTTCGCCACGCCATAGTGGAGCGTTTGGCGCCCTAGGTAACCGACAGCGAAGCGGTTGACTACTTTTTGGTGGTCGGACACACCGTCATCGACAGGCTCCTCGGTCGTCTCTGCAGCGGAGGAATCGCTGGCCGTAGAAGTAGCGGGACTTTCTTCTAGGGGAGCCGTGGTCGACTCTTCTTGGGGGAGCTCATCAAGGCTCACAGCTTCCGTATCAGCTTGGTCGGCTTCTGTATCAGCCTGGCCAGCAGCGTCTGCGTCGCCACCGGTGTCTGCTGAGGCGCTCGCATCCACTCCAAGGTTCTGGGCGAAAGCACTATTGGTGGTGAGAGTAACGAGGGCAGCTGCGCCAAGTAATTTTGTAATTTTCATGAATTTCCTTGAAAAATGGGAGCAAATTTCATCCCAGGAGGCAAAGTTGCTGCCTCGGCGTTCAAATTATTGAGTCCGTACGGAAAATGGCCAAATTTTGAGCCGAATTCAGGCTAAGCAACTTGGGTCAGACGATGTTTTTGTTCTTGGAGTTGCGAGGATTCGTGGGAGCCCTACACTCCGCGCCCCGATGAGTATTACTTCCAGCCAGTCTCCCGGAATTATCAAAGCTAGCGATCGTCCCTCGACCGATGAGGTGACTTTGGCCATGAAATCTCTTGTTCGACCGGGGACAGGTCATGTCGGCTGTACTGAGATATTGGCTGTCGCCCTGGGCCTCAAGGGGGCACGCCTTGTTGAGTTACGCTCCGTGCCCGGGGGCTTGCCTGCTCAGCAGTTGATGGCCTTTCGTTATCTTATAGAAAATGGCGCCGTTTGGTTCAAATATTTTGCTTGGGAAAAAGCCCTCGCAAAAATTGACGAGAAGGCCCCCGAACAGGCGCGGATCTTGTGGAAGAAGATTGAAAGTTCGCGGGCTAAGTTGGGCGACGAAAAAGCGTTTGCTAAGAAGATAGCCAGCTACAAATTACCAAAGGTCGCGGCTAAGTTGGGCAAAGACTACGCCGAAAAGGATGCTTTAAAGCTGCTTTTGGGTCTATCGCGTTTTGCCGCCGTCAGAGAATCGCTCCGCGCCCGCCTGAACGAAGAGAGCACTTCGTTGCTTGGGCAAGATCCTTCTCTTGTTGATGTGCTTTACCTGCTTTCTCAAGACTTGAGCTCCTTTCCTGCCACAACAGTGGGCCGGGGAGATTTGGCTTATGTGATAGTGGCCGATAAGGGCGAGATGGGGGTGCGTGCAGTTCGTGAGACTATTTCCCTGGGAGCAATTCCCGTGGTCGTATTTAGTCAGCAAGACGATTCAGGGGCGCTCCAGACGCGTTTGGCCGAATTAGGAGGAGGTTTCTGTATTCCTTTGGAGGGTAGTTTTCGTGAAACCTACGCCAATGCAGCACAAATGGCTCTGCGAATTGAGTCGGCGTATTTAGAACGTTTTGGGGAAAAGGCCGAGGCCGAGTTGGCTCGTTCGGTGCTCTATCCTGGTTATGGTCCTTTGGCTGAAAATACCGGAGCAATTGAAACATTTCGTCGCAGTGGGATTGTCTTTGCAGGCCCGATGCAAGATGTTGTCGAGCAAGCGGGCGATAAGAGAAAATTTCGTGGCTTGGCGGAGGCTATCGACCCCAAAGCCGTTACCCCTGGCATCGTCATGGACGACTCGGACGAAGAGCGTATTATTCAGACCATCGAGGACGCCTATGAAGCCGAGAAATTCACTTTTCCGGGGCGGATCAAGGCGGCCAATGGCGGCGGCGGGCGTGGTCAGGTTGTGCTCAAAACCCCAGCCGAACTCCCCGCTGCAGTACGCAAAGTTTTAGGTGAGATCCAAGTAAACGGTTGGGACAAGGGGGTGATGTTTGAGCAAAATATCTTTGAAACCACTCACCTTGAGGTTCAGGTCGTACGGGACAGATTTGGCAACACGCGACATTTTGGTATGCGCGATTGCACTGAGCAGCGCGCAAGCCAAAAAATTCAAGAAGAGGCACCACCAGCCCTCTTACGCAAGGACTCTGCATTATCAGCTCATATGTGTGACATAGCGGTGCGCATTGCTGATCAGGTAGGGTATGTGGGAGCTTGCACCGTCGAACTCATGTACAAATCCGGCCACTTTTACCTTCTGGAGATGAATACTCGCATTCAAGTGGAGCATCCAGTAACAGAAGAAGCGCACCGTATTCGACGAGGCGACAAGTTAGAGCCATTGAATTTGGTTGCACTACAATTGGAAGTCGCACGGGGCCAGGCTCTCTCGTTCTCGCAAGAGGATATCGTTCAGACTCATGTTGCCCGCGAATTTCGTATCAACGCCGAGTCCTACAATGCCAATATTAAGGACTCGCGTGATGGAAAGATGGGAATCTTTCTGCCAAACGCCGGCGTATTCGATGTAATCGAGGTGCCCGACGCCGCGGACATTCATCAACTTTTGCAAGACGAGGGAGTTGAGGGCATTGATGAGCTATTTGTTCGCTTCGATTGTGGATTTGAGGTGGGAGATGATTTGGTGAACAAAGACCCCACTTTTGGAAAGTTAATAGTTTCTCTTGCCGTCAGCGCCGGTAGCGCGGACAGACGCTATGAACTATTGCGTTTCGTTTCTTTGGAGGTCTTGCGCAGAATGAAAATTGAAGGCCGCCAGCTTTTGCCCAATGGTAAGGTCTTGCAAGATCACGATCTGGAAACGAATATTCAAGATCATATTCGTGTACTGGATTCGGAGATGTTGAAGGCCCACAGCCAAAGCATCGCGCCCAAACGCCATGTGAATTGGGTGATAGAAATGCTCAGGGCTGAGGATGCCTCAGTCTGAACTCGAACTTGCGCTCGATGCCTTGCGGCGCGGTGAGTGCGTGGGGCTCCCGACTGAAACCGTCTACGGTTTAGCTGCCGATGGGACAAATCCATCCGCGATTGGTCGGATATTTGCTATCAAGGGACGTCCGGCGAATCATCCTTTGATTTTGCACATTGGGCAGGTCTCCTGGTTGAAGCGCTATTGCGTGCGGGTACCCCAAAGCGCGTATCTACTCACTGAGCGCTTTTGGCCGGGCCCCCTTACGCTGGTTTTATGGAGGGCAGATTCGATCCCCGACGAGTTGACTGGTGGCCTAGATACCGTGGCCGTGCGCATGCCTGCTCACGATGTTGCCTTGGGTGTCTTGCGCGCTTTGGACAAACCTCTTGCGGCACCTTCTGCCAATAGATTTGGTGCGGTGAGTCCCACCTGTCGCGCGCATGTTGTAGGTGACTTTGGCGACGAGGTTCCCTTGGTATTGGAAGGAGGGGCTTGCGCCATTGGAGTTGAGTCCACCATCCTCGACTTGACCAGGGAGATCCCCCGTGTCTTACGCCCTGGCGGGGTAACGCGGGGGGAATTGGAGGGGGTCTTACAATGCGAAGTTGCGGGGGACGATGGTCAGGGACCTCCTGCGCCTGGGACCCTAGAATCCCATTACTCACCTCGCGCAAGAGTCCAAGTATTGAGTGCCGACCGGTTGGAGTCGACGTGGGCTTCTCTTTCAGGAGATGTCGCTCGTGTGGGCGTAATGTGTCCTTCTGCGCTGCTCTCTCCTGCCTTTGCGCAATCGAGGGGTCGCCATATTTCCTGGGGACATACGCCGGAGGCTGCCGCCCGAAGTCTTTACCGAAGTCTACGCGCTTTGGACGAGGAAGGTTGTGACCATATAT
Organism: uncultured Polyangiaceae bacterium; assembly: GCA_964459035.1. GTDB lineage: Bacteria > Myxococcota_A > Polyangia > Polyangiales > Polyangiaceae > NIC37A-2. Next base: position 60,213 of record CAYWLO010000021.1, read on the forward strand.
TGGTGGTAGCTCCTCCCGTGGACGGAATAGGTGCGGCCTTGGCCGATAGACTGAAGAGAGCTTCTGCTGTCAACGAAGAGTCCTAAGATCCCTCCCTGGTTTCAGAAATATCCCAATAAAGGCAAGGCTTTGCCTTGCGTGAGCCTCTAGGGGGTCCTAAGCCCGCCCTGATATGGGTGTAGACAATATTGTCGCAATAATTCTAGGCGTACTCTTTACCATTCGAAAATTGGACGCTCAGAAACGTACCAATCAAGAATTCTCTCATGTAGCGCCTAGGGACTTCGCCGATTGGCAACGGCGCGAGGTCTCCACTTTTGGCGCCGCGATGATAGCGAGCTTCGCGAAGGTATTTTTCGATTGGGGGTTTATCTACTTTTTAGCCGATCAGATGACTGCTCGTTCCGTCCAACTCATTGGGGCGACCATCTTTTTCTTGTGGATATTTGTGATGGTTTTCACATTCATGCGTACAAGAAAGCTCGCGCAGTTACGTATCCTCCATCGTATTGTCTTGGGCGGCTTCGTCGTGGAGTCGGGCAGTCAGCTCTCAGAAGAGCTGAAGAGCGCCTTGAGAAAGATGGAAGAGGGAAACTTGGAGAGAGCGAATTATGAAATCAAGCAAGTAATACTTGATGCCGATGACTCATTGAAAGGCATCGCCCTCTATTGGCTCGGTGAATGCTATCTGCGCGAAAATCGTATTGACGAGGCAAAGGATTCGTTTTGTGAGAGTCTTGAGAATGACCCTACTCTTTCCCAACCCCAAGAGGCACTCAATCGACTCAACAAGAACGCTTGAGTGCGCTGAGTCCAAAAATGAGCGCCCTGTACTAGAGCGTCTATCAGTTTGAAGGAAATACTCGGAATTTTCGCCCACCTACAGATTGTAGAGGCGGTCCAAAATGTCGCACTAGTACCTCGTGCCGGAAGTCCGTGCCGGGTTTCACCAGACCCAACTGAAGTGGGGGCCTGATGAAACCCGCAATAGCCTCCCTATTTGCCCTCGGTACTACTTTTTGTCTCATGGGTACCAAAACCCGGCACGAAGTTCCGACCTTTGGTACTAGCTTCAATTGCGCC
>CAYWLO010000022.1:0-59590 GCA_964459035.1 uncultured Polyangiaceae bacterium
GCTTCAATGGAGCCGTCATCGTTAGATGACGGAAAGAATCGAGCAATGCAGCGACTGCAGATCGCGCTTGGTGCTTCAATGGAGCCGTCATCGTTAGATGACGGAAAGGTCGTCGATTGCGGGAAAAACCTCGCTCGCGCTGTATGCTTCAATGGAGCCGTCATCGTTAGATGACGGAAAGCTGCCTCGAAAACCAAGCCACTCGCCTACCCGCTGTGCTTCAATGGAGCCGTCATCGTTAGATGACGGAAAGGTTAAAAAAGGCGACATTGCCACAGACAGCGGAATAGGCTTCAATGGAGCCGTCATCGTTAGATGACGGAAAGAGACCTCTGAGGTCTTGAGCAAAATCAATTACTTGGAGGAACCTTTGCGAGAGGCTCTTGAACCTCCTGCGCGGAGAGGATGGGGTAGATACGCTGTATTCGCAATAGTTCATTCAACTCAACAAAAATATTTAGTCATTTCAAAGAGCTAGCCCAATGTGCGAGAGGTCCCCGGGGGTTTCGTCTAGCCGAACCTCTCGTATCAGCCGCTATGGTCTCTGTAGTGTCACACCTTGCAAGCTACACAACAATAGCCAAGCGCTCGAGATCCTCATAGGGCTTGCCAAGTGTCTCGATAGCATGTTGCGCACGCCCGTGCACAGGGCCCAATGAAGCCAATATTACCTGATCTTCAACTGAGTTGATTAAGTCGCTCAGTCCAGACTTTACCTCAATCAACTCACGATCATTCAATTCGCAACGAAAAACCGAGAGTTGTACGTGCTCCCCGTGCCCTAGCAAAAACTTATAGACTTTTCGTAATCGTTTCGAATCACAAATATCGTACGTAACCATGTATGCATGACGCATTTTACTCTCCTCTATCTCACGACAAAACCAGGATATGAGTCGAGCTCACCCAGAAGCACACGCGACAAAAGACGCGCCTGAATCTCAAGTACCCTGCGGTAACTCAAGCGATAATCAAAAATCGGGTGGGTCACCAATTGATCGAGGCGTCGTTCCATCGCCAAAATCACGCGCTTTCTCGCAGGCGCCTTGATAGATACAGCCCCATTGCCAATAACGAAATCACCTTTTTGTACGACCCCATTGTTTATGACGGATATAACTACCGAATCGGCCAGAACAGGACGAAATTCCTCCATAAGATCCAGCGCGAGAGATGGCCTTCCAAATCGTGGCTGATGATAAACTCCCAACAGAGGGTCCATACCCACAGCGTGAACTGCCAGCACCATCTCTCGGGTCAATAGGCTATAACAATATGAAAGTAGTGCATTGACCGGATCCTTCGGTGGTCGACGGTTGCGTCGTTCAAAATCAAATACCCTCTCACTGCCTGATGTGAGCATCCCCTGAAATGCCTGAAAGTAGGCCCGAGCGGCTGCACCTTCAATACCCAAAAGAGATTCCACAGATACGGCTGTCTTGGCCTTCATCGCTAGCTGGCGCAATTCACTCAACGCGACATCAGCACCTTTTTTATGATTCCTCCGTAAAATGGCACGACAATTTCTAATTTTTGCGTACACCAGACAGCGCGCCACAGCGAGGCTTTCCGTGACGTTCGACATCAGTTGATATTGTGCAGCTCTCAACTCAATATTTTTGGGGTCAGCCCCCAAGGCCCGACCTGTAAACCAGCCACCCGACGAAGCGAACAGCAAAGGTATGCCGTCTTCCATGAGTCGCCGTATGACCTGGGTAGTAATTTGAACGTTACCATAAAGAGTTAAACTAGACGTATTCGCAATTCGTGCTTCAGTGGCTTTTTCTCGCAAGTGCGTAATGATGAGACGCTCACCACACAGTCGAACTTGAGCGCCCTGGCCCTGAACATAGACCGGAACTTTTTCATCTCGTGCTGGAAATAGTCTGCGAGTGGGGGTCGTAAACATTGGATGGGGCTCTGGCCCCACTAAGTCCCAGGGGTCATCGCCTACATCAAAAACACGGAGATTTTCCTCTTCCTCGTCTATGTCGAGTGTGTCATCTCTTAAAATTCGCACTTCGTCTGGTAAGCAGATCCCAGAAAGTGAACAACCGTTGCACTTCGGGCTATTCTCCAGGGGAGGCGGACATTTACCCAGACTAACAAGTTCACGTGCGCGGAATATCGCATTTCGGGTAGATTCTAGCAGGTCATCGCTGAGCTCGACTTTTACCCGACGATGATCCTTTGCAAAATAGATCTCACCGCTCTCACATTCATACCCGTGCGCCCTCAGCAAAAGCGCTTGCACTGCAACCTGCGCTCGCTCTGGTAAGTAAGGGCCCCACTCCGGACAACTGCCTCGCTTATATTCAACTGGAGTGACAAGTTTATCGTCTACATCAACTAAATCGATTTTCGCCGTCGCCCCAAGAACTTCAGAAGAAAGCCAAACCGAGCGTGCTGTATAGGGCCGTTGAGTTGAATTTTCACCCGTCTCTTGTGTCTGCACAACTGGGTTCGCAACAGTGTTAGTTGGTGGAGAGGTATCGTTTCCAATGCTGGAAGCCGTAACTTGTAGATGTTGATCTTTCTTGTCCACCTTCTTGTGAACAACCTTCCCATCTATTGTATATTTATTATCTGCCCACTCAGCTTGAACCCACTCCAAATACATAAGCCGCTCACAGTAGAGGACCTCGTTGACCATACGTGCAGGAACCAGCTCTGGAATTGACTCCAAGCGAGGAGGAGCCAATGGCAGTGTTTTTGCACGGGGAGCAGACTGCTCAATCGATTCCTTCGGCTCTTCTGATATGCTCATTTTCTCCACTACGTCCACTTTTTAGTCGGGCATAAATGCACCTAAACCGTAGTGACTGGCATACCCGAGCAATATGGGGCCGCATACAGGCTCCGCAAACTCCAAGTGCACCATCCAGGGTATCGTTGAAGGTGGTTTTATTGAGTCGCCCCTACGTTGGCGTACGAAATCAAGAAACCCAGACTTTGCGCTGGCTTGACCACAGACCGCTCTAATTGAGGTTGGTTGAGGGAATCCTCTCACTTCAAGCTCCTGCTGAATTTGACCTTCAATTGTATTCTTGCCCTTTGCCTTGGTGAAGCGCGGAGCAATAAATGGTGTCATTGTTTTCCACTGAGTGGCGCAAGAAAGAGGAGTGAGCTCAACTCCTGCTTTTTTGAGTGCAAGTAAGAGCCCACTTTGATCAGATAATCCAGTCAAAGTGACGAAGATTTCATGGTCAAGACCCTTTGAAGGGGTGCGCCGGAGGTCTTGAAGAGCATGCTGGGCTCGATCCCCCATTCCGCCTGGCGCGTAGACGATAATGTGATCGATAGTCCCATCACTTTTTAGGCTAAATGGGATGTAGTGCGCGTGTTGATGACCAACGAGTGGACGTCCGTCATCATCTTTTCCTGTGAGTTCAGGACAAGAGCCCGCGTCACCAAATCGGTCGGACAACTTTCTTATCAACGCTTTATGTAAGATTTCTCCCTGGGGTAGCGCTCTTCGAAGCCTAGGCAGCGTGCGGCCACTCTTTGTGTCGGAGGAGAGTGCAAGAAAAGCGAACTCATGTCGTTCTGTCCGGGCAGAATGACTCGTCGACTGTGACCCTGTGGACTCCACCGTGTCATTTCTAACCCAATACAGTACTTTACGACTTCCGGGTGCTTGACTCCAACCGGCAGCTCTTGTGACTGACGTTCGTGCCAGGAGACATTCTAACAAATTTAGTGGATAGGCCGCATCTAGCTTCCGTCGGGCAGCCTTAGTCGCTTTCTTTTCCCCGAACTCCTCCTGCTCAGACCGAGCATAGCTCTCTTTTCTCCAAGACTGATACACGTCTGCCTCGAGTGGACAGAGTACTGCGACTTGATCGAACCCACGGCGAGTGCCCTTATCTTGCTCACAGGGCACGGTCTCTGGGAGCGAAGTCTCCTCACCTGGTGACAGCAATCGCGCACTTACCCAACTTTCGGCTCGACCAAGATACCCCAAGTTCGAGAGTAATTCTCGCAAGAGAGTGGTCGTCGATTCACGTAACGTTACTGGCCAATGTACGACAATGGTTTCGTTTCCGACATGAGCGAACGTGTCGAGAACTTTCGTTGTTTTCATTCCGCCGATGGGCATGTAGTGCCGCGTGTGCGCTATTGTCGCTGGGGGAAGCGAGTAGGACGGCAGCTGTGCACACAAGGAGTTGATCAATTCCACGGCAGTGTCGGGAATTTCGTATTCCAGCCATCCCTTCTTGGCGAAACCTGTTGCAAGCAGAGCACGGCAAATTCTCCATGGGCTGGGAGGCCATTCAACAATGCCTTCGTTGACATGGCTGCCCCACGGAGTGGCATGATAGCGCCCACTATCGAAAGAGAATTCGATTTGGATCATGTGGATCACTTCTTGTAGACGGTGGTAGTGATCCCTGCCATCTCGGACTCACTTGCCGAGATACAGGAGGGTAGAGCTTCTGCGAGGGAACTCAGCGAAGGAAGTTCAAAACCCTGCGGGCGCGTAGCGGCCACGCTTTGAACATCAAAGTCACAGGCTGTTCGCAGTCGCAGGCCAGAACCTAGTACTGCCTGGACTTTGTACAGCGCCAAAACAATGAGCAATTTCTCGGCCTCGGCGCTGAGCCCGTACCCGCGGATCTGAGCTAGGTCGATGTTGAAGTAGGCTGTTATTTTTTCTGCTGTAAACTCTTGACGGGAGAATGGAACGTTACCAAATCCCGATTTTGTCTCCCCTGAGGGATTAACCTGATCATTCTTGACGCCACCCGATTGAGCAACCCTTACACCTCTTGCCTCAATGAACCCTGAAACCGCTCGTGCAAGACGCAAGCGTCCGCCCGCGAGGTCTTTCTTTGCGAGAAAGACACCGTGAAGCAACGAGCCTACGTCTAGTCTGAGTAGCTCAGCGGTGAACTTATTTCGATCGATAGGGCCGTCTGCCGTTGGCGCCAGCGTATCTTTCAACATATTCAGGAAAGATTTATCTCCGCTTTCCAGAATGTACGGACTGTTGATTCGATGAGCTTCGGTGATAGAGCTGGTGAGGAATTCACCTTCTTTTTCTACTCGAATATAGCTTAGCCCGTTCAGGTGAGAAAGCAGGTCGTTCTTGCCTTTATCCCAGCAAATTTCCTCCATACGGTTCGCCATGCTTTGCGCACTTTCTACGAGTAAATGAGAGCCTTCGTTTGTGTCAAATTGGGCAGCGCCCAAGTCGGGAAATCCCGTGGGCTGAAAACGCTTGCCTTGAATTGGAACAAGTTCAGCTTCAATGAGAAGTCGGGGGGCATCTTTTAGTAGGCTAACGTCGATCATGTTTTTTCCGTTGGTGAATAGGTGATTTTGAATTTGTTAGGCATCGTCGCCGGTAGTTGTTGTTCGCGTGGAGTCATGAGCCGGTCGCATCAACCAACTCCTAAGATACCTTAAGTCCCTCAATGTAAGGGGAAATAGGAGCGAAGCGGCAAGTCTGCGAGTTGAGGTTTCTGTGGCTATGAATACCCGCGCCTTGGAGTAAATTCCTGCAGATCGCAATCGTCGGTAGGCAACTTCGACCGCCCCAGGAAGGTCCCCGTTGGCGAGTCTTTGGAGAGTTGCGCGGTCCAATCTTGGAGGAGCTTCATCGGCGCTTCCTAGGGATGCTTCGCCCAATGGATTTGCCAACTTAAGAAAGGCATACGCTGCCGGGGGAGTTCGCTCCCAAGAAGTCGAGCCCGACTTGGGTGCCGTCTTACGCCAGTCGATTGCCATAAAACCCAGCGCTAGTTCAAGACAGCGCAGATCATCAAAATCGCCGGATAGAAATTGTGAGATATCAGCTGGCGAAGCAAAACGTCCGTGTTGGGGATACGGATAGAGTTCGAGGCTATTGCCCTTTCGTTCGCGATCCATGGATCGACGAAGCAAAATCGCAATGAGATCTGCGACAAGATCATGCCCTCGACCTACGATACTTGGTCCCATCGTAAGGCTTGAATCTGACGAGAGAAACCGAGGTCGAGCACCGGACTCCAGAGGAAGCCAATATTCTCGAATGGACCGTTGCGCCTTTTTGTCGCTCACTGTCAGGCTTGCCAACGCTGCGGCAAGCCGAAATTCAGCACTTCCGTCATCGGTCGTTTCGAGCCATCCCGGAGAGAGTGAAGGAAGAGGCTGACAGTTCTTGTCCACGGCAAACTTTGGGCTGCTGAGAGCGAGGCGCTCTGCACGAACCAAATATCTGAGGAAGTCTTGCCAATCTGTACTTGTGGCGCCCCCTTTGCAAGCAACGAGTATCGCCGCTGAGCAAGATCTAGACACATGTTGGTATGCACCTGGGGCATGCTGATCTGAGGCAATCTGACGCAAACGTTCAACCCACGGGGAGACATCGTCAATCAGTATTCCGTCCGTTGAACTGCGCACAGACCAACGTCCGAGGGGCACGGCCAGATTGGCTTGACCGTTTCGCTCCTGATACCCATAGCGCTGAAATTCAGTCACCCCTCGGGCAACGCCGATGCGCGTGAGCGAGCGAGCGAAGTCGAGAGGCGATTTGACAGCGCCTCCCCCAATACGACTGCGGCCTTCGCGCAGGAACGCTTCTACTTCTTCCCACGAAGTGGCTCGATTCCACAGGGGCATCCATTGTTCTCCACGGGCGCTTTCGTCAGAAGCTGCAGCACTGCCATAGCTGGCTGCCATGGGACGAGTTGCGAAGGGGGCGGCTGCTTGAGCTTTACCTTGTTCGGTGCCGCGACGTACGATCGATGAACGAAAACAGACGGCTCCCTCCATTGCCAAAACGAAATCCCATAAATTGAGGTGACTCTTTGCCGAATACCCTTCGTCAGAGTTTGCCCCTCCGGCGGCGCCGGGAATAAATTGCCCGATGGCATCAGCTGATAGACCACGTACGACATCATCAAATAGAGCCCCTCTGAGGAGTTCCCTCGCTCCGTGGTTGGGACCAGCGGTCGGACTCTCCAGCTCAAAGAGAGAACAGAGACGCTGCATGAAATTGTTGGTAAAGTCGAGGCGGCCGTCGTTGCCGCCGGTACCCAACAGCGCCGGGTAAGACGCACTTCCATCAGAAGAAATAGAAACTGCAGCGTCAATCCAATCGACCAAGACAGCCTTTCCGCTCCCTCGCAGTCGTCTCAAGAGAAGAGCTTTTTCTTCGTTCTTGGGAGCCGTTTCGAGTCCAGTAACGAGTTTTTGGGCGAGCAGGATAGCTGTTCGATAGTTTTCGAACCTACTAGCGTTGCTCTTGCTAAGTGCTTCAGTCGCAAGCTTGTTGTCTTTAGCGTAAAATCCGCTGCCTCCATTCCATGGGGCAATCAAGGGAGTGGGGGAGTACGTTTTTAGGAAAAACAGCTCCAATTGTTCCTGGGAGAGCCTCGTGAGCAAGCAAAATGTTTCGTCTTTCCAAAAACCACGCGCCTTGTCGTCAGCCTGTTCGCTCACAATGCGCAAGATACCCAAGGCCTTTAAGTAGTGGGCAAGTGGTGTGGGCGTGCAGCCGCGCAATACATGAAGATGCATGATTAGAGTTCCTCGCTGGAAAGGAGGGAGTCAGATGTTGTCAATTTTGAAGCGCGAATATCTGCCACCCGCAGCAGAGTCTCCAAGAACGCCAGCTCGATGTCGCCTAATCGCTCTCGCAACTCCAAGACCCGCTCTTGCCAGCTTTGGCCATAGCGCGAAGAAAGCCCCAACGAGGCGGCATCTAGAGAAAGCTCGAACGAGGGCAATAGATCAATTGTGCCGTTTCTATCGAATAGACTTACTGCAGGGAGCAAATCACCCGGATGCACGCCGCGAATCGGTGCCACATTGTCGGCTCCGTGCTTGGTGACGTACTCTTGATCGTGTGGAGTAGATTGCCAGGAACAACGGACCTTCCCATGGTGGGCGCAAACCAAGTAGGCTACTAAGTTGAACTCGCCCGCCGAAAGCGCGGCCAGTTCATTCAATAGATTGCAAGTGGCACCTGTTTCAAGTTGCACGGGCTCTAAAACTCCCACGTCTATTAGCTCGCCGAATGTGCCCAGTAGTGCGTCATGAAGAGGCGCGACTTTCCTCAATCCTTCAAAGAGAGCAATAGTACTGGCCAATTCATGTCGAAAGCCTCTTCGCTTTCCAAAAATACCCTTGCCACGTCGCCAGACCTCATTCGGGGCCTTGGCTAGATCTTGGCGCTCCTGCAACTCTTCGACTCGTTGTTCCTTTCTCATGGCATTCTGAAACACAACATGTGCTTTGCCCAAGTCATGCCAGCGCGCGGCCAAAGCGAGAAGATAAGAGTGCCTCTCATCGAGTCCTAGAGCGCCTGCAACTTCAAGCGCCACGGCCCCGGCTTCAGCACCGTGAGTGGCTATTGTCTTGTAGGGATTGGAACTGAGGTCCTCATGATCTTGTGCCAAATCGGCTTGCGTTACCTGTGACGGCTTCTGACTCAAGCCTTCTGTCGAGATGCTCTCGGTTTTCTTCAGAGGTCTTCCCGTAAAACCAGTTGTGGATGAGTATCCACCCAAAGAGCTGTCTACGAGAACTACATGACCAGGAAGTAAGGCTCGCCCGTCGAGGCGATTCCATTTTCCGTCGAGGTAACTCCACGACCACGCCCTCGTCTTGTTTTTGAGGCGGCCGCCCTTCTCGCACAACCAATTGCGGGCGTCCCCTACCGGCACCGAACACAGCGCCTCGCGAGATGGTTGGAGTCTCGATTCTGGGCCATCTTTTCCAACCGGCCACCACCAGACCGAAACATCACGTTCATCTCCAGAACGAATGAACCTACTAATATCGACATCAGCGCCAGTTAAGTCAGAATCGGTGTCAAAAAGATCTGAAAGTTCTTCATGTCGTAAGATGTGCAATGGATCGTAGGGGTACAACCTTGCCAAGAACGCCGGCTCGTCTTCTCGAAGACCGTCCTCAAATGACTCTAGCGAGGAGGCCCCGGCGTCATCCAAGCGCCCAACGGCTTCCATCGCAGCATTCAACGCCGACTCCTCATAGGGAAGACACTTCTTGGCCGTTAGCTCTCGATCAACAACAAGAACGCGTGCGGTTCCACCATAGCGTGCGGCACGCCCAAAGCGCTGAACAAGCGAAGGCCATGGGGCTAACTCTGTCACCAGGGCCGTGGAGGAAATGTCTACTCCAGCCTCGATGACTTGAGTGGCCACGATGATGCGATTCGTTCCTTTGGAACAAGATTCTCTCTTCAGAAAGTCATCACGCCATGAAGCTCGCTCATGTCCCCTGAAACGTGAGTGCACGAGTCGTAGGTCAACGTGCTGTTCCTTAAGACTTTTGTCCTTGAGTAACACGGCATGAATTTCAACGGCCGAACGCACCGTATTGACTACGGCCAAGGTAATCCGTCCGTGGTCACTTGATTCGGATTGCAAGTGAGCCTCAACAACTACCTGGGCAAAGTTCTTCGAATCCTTGTCTTCAGCCGCTGGAACATTAGTAGTTGCCAAGGGTTTTAGAATGTCAAAAAGCCCGCCTTTTCTTTGCTGGGAGTCAATGGTGAGAGTTTTGTTTTCCAACTCTTTTAGTGAAGTGGCAAAGTCAACAGTCTTCAACCATTCTGGTTGCAAGGTTGCGCTCATCCACCAAGTATATGCCTTGCGCGCGATGTTCCCGGTAAACCGATCTCTAAAGCTCTGACATTGTACGGAGGTGATTAGACCGACATCCATCAATTGAATTTCGTCCATTACCCACAAGCAATCACTGTTCAACAATGCATACTCCATTGGCCATCGAGCGCGTGCAACCGCGTAGCCTCGATTGAGAGCCCGAGAGAGCAACATGTCCTGTGTGCCAACAAGAACCGCAGGAGACTCTGGATTCAGATGCCACTCTACGGAATCATCCTTTCCGACATCTGTGGCATCGGATCCACCCATGAGTACATGTACCGGAACCGCAACTCCCATGCGCGATAGGATCTCCCGAATGACTTCTACGGTCTGTTCGACCAGTACCCGCATGGGGAGGCAAAAAACCAGGCGCCGAGGCCAATTCTTGTTTTCGTGTATCAATCGATGAAACGCCCACGCGCCCACCACACCCTGAGTTTTTCCAAAACCCGTAGGGATCCGAATCAAGCGGGAATCGATTTCACTCGTGCATCCCAACTCTTCCTGCCAAGCATGCGGCTCAAATTGAGTCGCCTCTTGGAACCACTTCGCATATTCACTCATCCCGTTCACCCAATCCTCATAACCATCAACGCTCCCGTAATCGGTCGTCCTGTTACTTCCCACTAAACATTAGACCAGTAGTTAGTCTCAAATCCTTTTCAATCTATCCACTTTCGGTTCCGTCCAAGGGATTATCCAGCCCTTTCAACGCTCCCTCGGCCAAACGCCGCACTTCTTTGCGCAGCTCTTCCGTAAGTGGAGTGGCCGCTTCCCCTAAACCCACGACAAAACGAGCAATGTTGTTGGCTCCCGCCACCTTGGCAGAAATGATCACTCCCTTGTCAGTAGTTTTCGGAACCATCGACTCCAGAAGATTATGTCGAACCCACGAGGCTTCGGGATAACGCACTAAAAAACGATGTTCTCGAGCTTCCGCCCCATCATGAAAGCCATCGACGCTCTCGCTAACAATGCGCTCAACCTCCAGAGAGTCCACTTCGCGCCCCTCTGTAGAACTCAGCATTGCCTCCACCACTGCGTCCAAGCGAAACCAACGATACTCAGCACTCTCATGATCGAGAGCCAAAAAACGCACGGGGATCCCCGTGGAGACATGACACACCGTAACCAAACGCTCCCGTACTCCCGAGCGAGACGATGCATACCGCAACTTCAATTCTCGGGTGGTAGCCCATGCCTTCTCCAGTAGACGAAGATGTTCTTCGTCACGGCGAGAGAACTCGCCAGGACACCACCCTTCGTGCTCAACCAACGAAGACGAATACTTAAACAGGCTTTGTAAAAGGTCCTCACGCTGCGGCGACTGTGGTGCGTGCTTTACCAGCTCAACAAGCTCCTGAAAAATATTGGGGCACAACAAGATCCCATCAGGGTACCAGGCCGGGGTCATTGTCCACAATATTTGCTTGCGCCCCGCAATATCATCTTCCTCATGTGTCAACGGAACTCCCGCCAGAGACATATTGACAAGGCACCTTTTAAGCGACTTAACCGAAACACCCAATTGCTCCGCCAAACGCGCCTGAACCCAGACGCGCTGTCTACGAAACGCTACAAATACCGCAATAACACTCTCTGTCGCCGCTCTTGCCCCCACAACACCTCTGGCCATCATTAGCCAATTTCGAAGAAATGGGCAACTGGTCGTCCCAACGCTCCGCCTCAAATAGAAAGCAGATACCACTCACCATAAACAGATACCAAGACTACTCAGCTCACCACCACCGCTCCCCCTCTGGCGCGGCAAATAGGCAGCTCCCCCCTCAAGGCTGAAAGACGAAGGAGGCTACTTTATCCTCGCAATCACCGCTACGGCTACACAAGTTGGTAACCTCCGCGCCGACACTGTTCTTCTCTAATAAATCTACCACATGTAGATTCACCCCATCATCTGTTGTGTAAGCTAGTGCGACACTGTCACTCGAAAACTCAAAGTTGATGCTTGGGCGCACGGAGCTCACTTGGCGCAATACCTGGGGCCTTTTACCGCTCATATCAACAAGTTGAAGCTTCTGAATCACCAAACCAGTTATATTTGCAAATGCATCAAAAAAGACCAACAGCTCGCCGCTTGGAGCAATCGTCGTTCGAAATGTTGCATTGTCTCCGATGATTGCTTCGGGTTGTCCCAGTTCCTCCCCCTCTAGAGAAATAGCAAAAAGATTTCGCTGAGCATCCGCTGCGACCAGCCAGCGATCATCTGGACTAATAGGGTTCCAGTCAAATTCCTCTTCAAAGAATCCAGCGACGAGTCCCTCGAATAACGCGGAGTAAGACTTCGAAGTGACCGGATCAAATAGACCGAGCTGCATCTTGTCGTCCATAAAAACCAACCAATTTCCTCGAGGTGACCAGCGCATTGCCTTGTACTTAACGGACTCATCATTGAGCAAAAATCTCATGGGCTCACTAGTGGCAGCGACAGTCATGGTAAAATCGGATCCCTCGCGAAGGAGCACTTTTCCATTGGTCGCCGCAAAATACTCTTGCGACGGTGAAAAGTAGACATTGTTCCCCACCGGCATTTTTGTCACCTCAACGCCATCGGAAAAGTCGATAAACATATCGCCTTGTCTATTAGAGTTCTCCCATGCCCCTGCGACAAAGTACGCTCTACTACCCACCACACTTTTTAATAGAGGTGAGGTCGAACGCCCACTCGTCACCTCACGCGAGGTTGAAAATACTCCCCCCTCAAATCGACTAAACCCTACAGTGCCTGTCCCGTCCTTTGCTGAGTAAGTCAAAATATCTTGATTGACCCAAGCAAGGTTCGAGTTGCCATTGCCCGGGTTGTGAGTCTCTTTAGTCTCCAAATCGTACACAAAAACGCCATCCTCTTCGATAAAAGCGATACGACTACCCTCGGGTGACCAGGCAAACGAGCTCACCGAGCCCTCCGCACTCACCTTTTTATCGCCGACAATATCTTTCGTGGAAGTGTCTGTCACATAAAGACCATAGGTGCCGTCAACACCCTTATCGGCCATGTACGCTAGGCCATTCCCATCTTGCGAAAAACCGTACGAGCCCCTGACGCCGCCGCGAATATCAGTAGTGGCCCTCATGGCAGTACTCACCGTCAATTGCACAAGAGAATTGGAGTAGTCCACTATTTTTAGGAGCTCCTTGCCTCCTTCTTTACTCACATAAGCCAACCATCTCTTTAATACAATAGTCACGTCCAGGCTGACACGCTCACTCTGACCCCGATTATTTCTCACCGTAAAATCAATGGTAAACACCCCCTCTTTTTTAGGAACTCCCGAGAGCACTCCTTGAGCAGAAAGGCTCACGCCATCGGGCAGCTGCCCCTCAGCCGCTGTAAATACAAGCTCACCCTCCCCCTCAGCGCTTAGTTGCACCTCATAATCAACATGAACTCGACCATCGGGAAGGCTGCTCGTTTTCCAGGAAAGTGCAGAAAGCTCCGCAACAGGCTCTTCGTTTGCGCCCCCCATGCCATCAGCCTGACTCGCCTCTTTGTCCTTCGTTGCACTTTTTACAGAGGGAGATCCACCCATACCTTCGTGAGAGTTTGTCTCTTTGTACAAAAAGTCCTCCGAACAACCGGCCTGACAACAAAGGGCTCCAAGGCCAAGTGAAAGATTGCGAACTGACTGAATTGATGGAAGTCTCATAGTTTGCTCTTATTTCAAGAATAATTGCTCGGCATGCGTAGGTAGAGAACAGCCCTGTTCCCTTGGAGGAATTGTGCCTCCTATTGCAAAGCTTCGGCCTATCGAGCTGGCAGTTGACCGATATTTTCGAAATGGCATAGAGACATACCGGTGCCTTGAGCGTCGCTCCACCAAGGTCATCTGAAGTAAGGAAATAGTTAGGCCCCGGGGCCGATATTACTCGAATCGCAAAGATATCCCAAGGTTAATGGAATCGCTTTTGCATATCTTTCCAGCCTGCCCGCAACAAGCGCTCCAACACCTGGAGGTCAACATCACTCAATCGTTTGATGTAGAGGCACGACTTTCCTTTTTTATGCTTGCCCAACTTGGCCAAGATAGAATCGTGATTTGTGTAGCCTGGCATGATGTAAATGGTGAGATCTTGTTTGCGGGGCGAAAAGCCCAATCGAAAACAGTCCCCCTCACGGCCACGGGCATATCGATAATGGTATTGTCCGTAACCAACCATGGACGCCCCCCACATCGTTGCGCGCTTTCCGCTAATTTCTCTCATCATTCTGGCTACTGTTTTACAGTCGCGCCGCCTCTCCTCGTCAACAAGAGCATTTAAAAAGTCAGCAACCTTCGCCTTGTTTGGTTGCGTTTTGTTTTCTGTGTTTGTCATTTTTCCCCGACTCAAAGGCAAGAAAGCACAACACGCGCGTCCACCTATCTGCTCAACGCGGCCTCATCCAGCAAACATGCACCCATCATCAACCAGCCTCAATGAATTGTAGCCGAGTTTCGCTTTTTTTTGGAGGGCACTCCAACCCGTCGCCTTGTTAGGCCCAATCTAGGCGTGGCAAGTGCAGCATTTGAACTGTGCATGCAATCACACTCTCAACACCGTAAATTCCGTAGACAAAAGGGGCAAGCAAAGGAACAGGCATCGCTCGCCATTGCTATAAACTATCGAAACTCCGTGAACTGCAGCTCCCCAAAAAACACGCCAACACATGGCGAATTGCACTTTTTTTACTGCTTATCCAAAAACTGGTGCAGTATGCCATGTATTTCACACTCTCTTCGCAGGAAAAAAATTGAACTATTCCCTTTCTCCAGATGGTCTCAAAATGAAAATATCCCACCTGGGGGATACCCTAAAGAGGCCACAGCACCTTGTAAGAGTCAGCAAGAGGAAACGATGCAACTCAACGAGTACGTGCGCTGACTCTTCAAGAGAACGCAGTCTACAATACCGATTTTTTGCTCACCGACTTCTTCTGCTTCTTGGGCTTCTTGAGCGAGACCTTCTTGGTTGACTTCTTTCGCCCAGCCGGTTTTTGCGTCTTCTTACTTTCGCTTTTGGCTTCAGAACACTTCGTTGCGGACTTCTTGCTCAGTGAAGACGGCGCATCTTCAAAGTGAAATCCAAATACAGAAGCCACATCCTCGGAGTTCAAAATACGTCTGCTCGATTTTTTGATCGGGGGTGGCGCTTCCAAAGCCAAAGAAATCATCTCGTCGGGGCGCACGCCGCGTAGCGCAAAGAGCATCTCGGGCTCCTTGTCTAAGCGAGCGCCCACACCGTAAAGACTGGCCGCAATGTGTTTGCAAAGGCCGGCCCAATCGGGACACGAACATTGATAGGTGATCTCGGCCGGCAAGGGAAAGAGCCCTTGGCCGGGCTGGGTGACGACTTGCATCACCCCTTGTGAGATAGCCCCCTGCAAAAGCTCCACCAATGAGTCGATTTTTCCTGCACATTGGGCCTTTATTTTCTCCCATTGTTCGTCACTGAGGGGAGATATTGCGATCTCTACTTTGTAGAACTCCGAACCATTGACCAATGCACCAATAGTGCCACCTTCTATTTGCAGATCGACAACGGACCCGTTGCGCACGTAGGTACGGCCACGAGGTAGGCGATTGCTATAGTCGCTGTAGCTCTCCAAATTTTTGCACCAAGAATCGCCCCAAAATGTCTTGGCAATTTTTCGCCCTTCTATCTCGATGGGTTTGATATTGCGCCCGCTCTTGCGCAATTTTGCAATCTTCTTTTGGGCGCGTTCGCGCCTCTTGGCGACGGGCACATAGGGAGAAAAACCGTAAGACATTCTTCAGCCCCTACAATTCAACGGCGCTTTTTACGTCGAGACTCACTAGCTTCAAAAGCTCCTGATTGTTCATCTCGGTAAAGCTGGACTCTACACCCCCCGCCAATATTTCGTCCGAAAGGGATTGTTTGCTGGCAAGCATTGCGTCAATACGCTCTTCGATAGTGCCTTTACACACAAATTGATGCACCAGAACATTTTTCTTCTGCCCAATACGAAACGCTCTATCGGTCGCTTGTTTTTCTACAGCCGGGTTCCACCATCTATCAAAATGAATCACATGAGAGGCCGCCGTAAGGTTGAGCCCCGTGCCCCCAGCTTTGAGAGAAAGAATCATAAAAGGCACCTCCTCGTCCTCTTGAAATTTCTTGACCAATGATTGACGATTTTTGATCGGGGTTCCCCCGTGTAAAACCAAGCCTGGTTTTCCAAAAACTTCACTCAAAAATGAAGCTAAAACATCGGTCATAGCGCGAAATTGGGTAAAAATGAGAACCTTGTCTTGTCGGGCTACAATTGACTCACACAACTCACGCAAACGGGTAAACTTACCACTTTGCTCAGGATCATACTCGCCGTCCCCCAGCCATTGGCTGGGATGATTACAAATTTGTTTAAAGCGCAACAGAAAGGAAAGAATTATCCCTCGCCGTTTAATACCCTCAACCTCCTCGACAATACGCGTCATCTCGTCGACGGATTCTTGATAGAGGGCTGCTTGTTTTTTGCTGAGCAAACAATGAGCGCTTACTTCAGTTTTTTCTGGCAAGTCAGAAATTACACTCTTATCAGTTTTGAGCCGTCGAAGAATATAAGGCTGCACCAACTGACGCAAGGGGGCATAGACCCCACTCTTTTTTTGGGAGAGCCTCTTGCAAAAATCGCTAAATTGCTTCGTTGTGCCCAATAACGATGGATTGATAAAGTCAAAAATTGACCAGAGATCGCCCAGCTTATTCTCTACAGGAGTACCCGTTAGCGCTAGGCGCCACTGTGCGCTCACACTTTTAATCGCACGAGTCTGTTGCGCCGCTGGGTTTTTTATCGCTTGGGCTTCGTCCAAAATAAGACAACGCCAGTCATGTGCCTTCATCCAAGGAACACGCCCCACTGTTCCGTAGGTCGTCACAACGACATCATATGCATTTACCTCTGAAAGAGGGAGCGCCTTAATTTTGGCCGTGGACAGATGAGACGCGTGGGCAATCAGCACCTTGAGCCGGGGCAAAAAACGCTTCATCTCCCCCTGCCAATTGTCTATTAAGGAGGCCGGCACCACCAAAAGGTCGACTCCTGCCACTTTTTTACGACGCAATAAGGAGAGTAGGCCCAAAACCTGGATGGTCTTACCCAGACCCATATCGTCCGCCAGGCACCCTCCCAAGCCCAAAGAATAGAGAGACCAGAGCCAAGCAATGCCCTTCTTTTGATAGGGGCGAAGTGTCGCGTTGAGCCCTGCGCCATTTTCAATTTCTTTGGCAATTTTTGGGTCTCCAAGAGAAGCGAGTCGCTTGACCAACCATTTACCGCCAACCACCTCGGACCACTCACGCTCCTCCTCGGTCAATTCCCCCTCTACGTCATGCCTCAGCTGGGCTCCCGCCAAGAGACGTAAACCCTCAGCAAAACTAAGACCTCCCTCTTGAGCCTCTTTTTCTATTTTGCGAAAGTGCTCTAAAACCTCAACCAATTTCTCGGGGTCTACCTCTACCCAACTTCCTTTCAGGAACATGAGTCCCTCACTAGAAGATAATAATGTTTCAATCTCCTTCTTTGTGAGAGATTTTCCCCCCAATGTGAGCCTGACGTCAAAGTCGAGCAGTGCATCCATACCCAAAGAAGAGGGAGCCTTTGTTCCCACCGAGACCGAAACCTGGGGGCGCGCTCGATTGCGGCTATTCCACCAATTGGGCACCCGCACAACCAAACCGGCCTGCTCATAAAGAGGGATTTCACTTAGAAATTGATGAGCCTCTTGGGGAGTCAGGGCCAAGGGCTGGTAGATATCCCCCGAGTCTATCCACTCGGCCATTGTCTTGCTCTTGTCGGCCACCCTTTTTAAAGGCGCGAGCAACGAGAGAAGACGCTCCTTGTTTTTTTCTCCAGAATACTCTTTTAAGGCGCGATGCAGGGGCAGTTGCTGCGCCGTCGCGTCCCGAGAAACTTGGTGGCCATAGGTTGCAATGAAAGCAAAGGGATATTCTGTATCGTTTTTGTTCTCGGCCAGATGAAAGCAAACTTTTCCGAGCACATTCCAGACCGAGTTGTGCTCGCTAAGATACGCTTGTACCCCTCCGGGGCTTGCACCAGCCTCTATTGTGAGGGCCTCACCCATCTCGGTCCACAGGCGCGCCAAAAGAAAGCTTGAAACCAATTCTCCACCCACCATCGGGGGCGCTCCTTGGGCAATGGCTTCCAACTTTTCAATATTTGGCTTGGGAATTGTAGTCAAAGATGATTCGTTGGGCTCCCAATGAGTGCAAACCCTGGCCACAAATTCTTGACCCAAATCTCGCCAAAAACCGAGAGAGGAATGTAGCTCGGTGCTCAGTTCGGAGGCCCCCAAGTGCAATATACCGTGCCCGCTCCCTTGAGAAAATGCATGAGTGATACGTTTGCTTGAATTGAGCGATAGCGGCACACCGTGAGCAGGAACATTCTGCAAAATAATATGCCCACCGGGAGTTAGTCGAGCGAGAGGCCACTCGCCTGCTTCAGAAGCGTTCATGCATTCTCCTTTGCCGAGTGGGAGACTGTGCCCCCTCCTATCAAAAACAAGCGCCTCCGAGTCAAGAACTGCATTGTATGAGTTGAAGAGTATAGATCAATTCTCACGAGTTTTTTCCTGCACCGGTACGCTCCCACTATGCCTCTTTGAATGAGGAGCCCATAACCTAATTTCTGGCCCATTCCTCCATACACAGACTTTCATAGCGCGTTGTGTAGGTATGAAAAGACCAAAGATAACAAAGAGCAACATTACGGTAGCTGGGTAGAGAATTATTGCAGGCAAAGCTCTCGACAAGGCCAGCTTCAATCGTAAAAGCCGGGGACATGCTTGTGCAACCCGGCGTCAGGGATCAACTTTTTTAGAAATTCTCTCTTAAAGCACTGAAAGCAAATGCCTGTCAGGATAGACTGAGAGCATGAGACACTCTGCTCTAGTCATATCAACTCTCGCATTTTGTGGTCTTACTGCCTGTTCGGGCGACGACGCCGATTTTGCTGGGCCGACAAAGGAAACTGGTCGACTTGACGGTTTTACGGCAGCCCACAATCAAGAACGTGCAAATGAGGGCTCCGAAATTCCACCTCTTGAATGGGACGAAGAACTCGCAGGTCGAGCTCAAGCCTACGCCGAGAAAATTGCAAAAAATTGCAATTTGAAACACTCGGGCGCTGGCTATGGTGAAAATCTCGCCGTCAATTGGGGGTCAATGAGTAGTCCCGCGCAAGTGGTAAAAAATTGGGCAAGCGAGCGAAAGTTTTACAACTACTCTGACAATAGCTGCGCGAGCGTCTGCGGCCATTTCACTCAAGTCGTTTGGGCCAAGTCTACCAAATTAGGTTGTGGGTTTGCTCTATGTGACGACGGGGGGGAAATGTGGGTTTGCAACTACGACCCACCCGGTAATTTTGTGGGTGAAAAGCCCTATTAAGAGGCCCTAAATACCCAAAACGCTTTTGGCTACGTCAAAAGAAAAGCCCTGACGCGCCAAAGAGGCCAACGCTTTTTGGCGTTCTTTGGGCTCATTGAGATCATAGCGAGTGATGAGACGACGTTTCTTTGCGTAAAGAGCGCAACTCGCCTCTTCAGTGAGCTCTTCGTCCCCCGCAAATTGTTCCAGGGCATTTTCAATATGCTCGGCGCACAAACCACGGCCACCCATCTTCATCTTGATTTTTTGCGTGGAGGCTCCTCGGCGCCTCAAGCTTTCACAATAAGCGACGGCAAATCGCTCATCGTCAAGATAGTTCATCTCTTGAAGACGCAAAAGCACCCCTTCAATTTCTAGTAGGACCTCGGAGCGAATCTCCTCGTTTCCGTAGCGAAAGGCGCGCCTTTTCAAGGAGCGCCGCACTTGCTCTACCGAACCATCTTGACGATCAAGAAAGCGCAATGCGGCTTCTCGTAAGGCCCAGGGTGTCAGCTTGGAGAGATCGAGCAAGTGCAGGCGAGGACGCTCGTCCGAGTCGAACTCATCGGCAACAACACGTGAAGAACCCGCAGCGCCTCTCTCGCCTTGCTCTGCGATGAGGGCGCTCAAGGAAATATCCGGGGAATATTCTTGGCGTTTCTTCTTTTTTAGAGCTCGATGACTCTTGGAACTTCTATTGATGAGTCTCTGAGGGGTCTGTACGGTAGAAGTCTTGGGGGCATCGTCATAGGACCACATTAGATTCTCAATTCTCGCAAGAAAATTATGGTCCTACAACAGCCAGCCCCCCAAAGACTCAGCCTGCGCCGCTCTTCTTGAGTTCACCAAGAACCAACTTGCTCACGGCTTTTAGAGTTTCAAAAACCCCTAAACCATCACGAGCATTGGCCTCAAAGTCCGGTACACCAGCGGGATTGAGCTCCTGACGCAGCTCATCCAAGTCAAGCACGTTGGGTAGATCTCGCTTATTGTACTGAATTACGAAAGGCACCTTGTCCAAATCGTAACCCTGTTCAGCCATGTTCACCCGCAGGTTGTCCATGCTCTCCTGGTTGGCTTCAAGACGCTCAAATTGAGAGTCCGCAACGAAGATAACTCCGTCAACGCCTTTGAGGATCAGCTTTCGACTCGCGTCGTAGAAAACCTGGCCGGGAACTGTGTAAAGGTGAAAACGGGTCTTGAATCCGCGAATCTCTCCCAGTGAAAGGGGCAAGAAATCGAAGAACAAGGTGCGCTCTGTCTCGGTTGCTAGGCTGATCATCTTGCCTTTTGCGTCGGGATTAGTGCGCTCGTAAATATGCTGAAGATTGGTCGTTTTCCCGCAGAGACCTGGACCGTAATATACGATCTTACAGTTGATCTCGCGCGCCATGTAATTGATGAAACTCACAGTCTTCGCTCTCCCTTAGTCATCGAACAAGCTGTCAATGTCATCGTCGGTGATTTCGCCAAAAGGCGAATCCTCGCTCGGATCTGAAGCTTTGTTCAACAATTCTTCGAAGATCTTATTTAACTCCTCGGTCGATTTGCGCACTCGTAAGCGCACAAGACCGAGGCTAGATTTCGCGTCGAAGATAACAATCAAAATCACCCGATTTCCAACGAGTTGGATATGGATATTTTGATTTTCGCCCTCGTGAAATTGTGTCGAGAATTCATTCTCGCGCAACAATTTTGCGATGCCTCCTGTTGCCGCAATATTTCCGGCAGTTAGAGACGCCAAGGACGTCGTATCAATATCTTCTACTTCACCGCTTGCCGCGATGAGTTGACCATTCTTATCGACGATGAATACGACCTTTGCGTTCGCTTCCCGAACCAAGCGGTCAACAACCACTTGAATTTGGACGAACTCCTCTTCGTACATCACCATCTGAGGGTTTGCCATCTATGCCTCCAAGGGACCCGTTGTTCTTCAACACCTTTATGGACGCTGAAAAACTTGTGGGTTCAATTTGCGCTGGGGAACATCGCCTCAGCGCAGCTCAATCTTGTAGTATGACCAACGGCTTTCCAGCAAGCAGGAAGCGCTCTGTCATTGTCTTTGGTCGATTTCGTTCCTCGGGGTAAAGAAGCAATTCAGGTTTTCATGAAAAATCCGCACGAAGTCAGGTGGGGGCATCGCGCCCGAAGCAACAACATGGGGCGGCTAATTGTCGGGGGCGTGCTCCTCGCTTTTACCTCTTTTTCAGCTGTTTCTGAGGCGAAATTCGCCAAGAAGCCCGGAGACGCCCTTGTGCGCGCTCAGCTAAAATACCAAGGGGGTCGGGGACTCGGCCCCTATATTGCTTTGCGGCAGATGTGGGCCCTTTGGGGACAGATGGATCCATTGCGAGTGGAACAAGCCCTCATTTTGGCGGCAAATGACCATAGAAAATCCGCTCCAATAAGAAATTACGCCCGCATGTTGAGCGCTTATGGCCGTTTACGGCGGGGCGACCTGAAAAGTGCCCAGCAAAATTTTACCGATCAGGGCTATTTAAATAATTTTCTCATTGTCGGACCTTTCGACAACGAGGGCAAAATGGGCTTTCAGCAAGTCTTTGGTCCCCATGCCTCGCCGAGCGAACCTTTGGTGCCGGGGCGGGCATTTTCTGGCAAAGAGCGCCCAGTGCGCTACCGCGAGCTACCCCACGTCTTTAAGTACGGGTGGATCGACTTTGGCTATCTGGTCCGCCCCTCTACTCATATTTGCGCCTACGCCACCACCTTTCTCTCAGCGTCAGTCGAAAAGTCTCAGGCAAAGAAGTCGTGGAAAAAGTCGAAGTCAAAAAAAATCACCCTTTGGGCGGGAACCGACGGCGCATACCAACTCACTTTCAACGGTAAGACCGTGCTCGAAGATAGCTCCTACCGAGGCTTTGACACTGACCGCCAAGGAGCCACAGTGAGTTTGCTGCCAGGGCAAAACCGCCTCTCGATTAAGGTCTGCGGGGCCGATTCAACCCCCATGTTCTCCTTGCGTGTAGCTGACCAAAACGGAAACCCCGATCCTACTCTTGTTGTCACAACGCGTATGCAAGCCAGCGAAGAGGCTCGCGAAAATGTAATAGCGGCCCAAGAGCAACCCTTACTTCCCCACCCGTCCCGCCTGGGGGGGCCTCTCTCTCTCGTGGAGAAAATTGCAGCGAATAAAAACGCTAGTGCAAACGATTTGGAAAAAGCGGCTCGTTATTTGGTTCTCACAAATGGCGATGATTCTATAACCCATGAAGCGCGCGATCTTGCTCGGCGGGCCGTAGAAAAAAAACCCAATGTCGAGCGCCATCTTCTTTTGGCCTCCCTTGCTGAGGATAGAAATGCAGCGGGTGAATCAATTGATGCCGCCGCAGCCCTGGCTCAAGACACGCGAATTGACGTCCTCCTTGCTCAAGCCCGCCACCGAAGCACAGGCCCCAGCCCCCATGCCTCTTTTACACTTTTTGATCAGGTGCTGGCTCTCGATCCCGACAATCTGACGGCTTTGCGCGGGCGCGTCGAACTTTACAATACCGCAGGACTCAAGCGCACCGCTCTAGCCACCTTAGAAAAGGCCCTCGTTCGTCGCCCCCACTCGGTATTGCTCATCAATATGGTCGCCTCCCAGCGCTCTACCTTGGGCTTGTCCGATCTTGCTCGTCAAGCCGAAGACAAATACTCCTCTCTGCGTTTTGACGATAGCTCCTATCTCTCCTCGCGCATGGAACTTGCCCTTACTCGCCGTAATAAGCCGGACGCTCTACACTTTCTATCACGTTTGCAGGAGACCGACCCTCAAAGTCTTTGGGTGTACAAAATTGCATCCCGAGTTCATCGGGCCCTTGGAGACAAAGATCGCGCTCTGCTAGATTTAGAATTTGCACGATCCATTGCCCCTGAGGACGTAGGTATTTTGCAAAGTTTGGCAGATTTACGCGGACGCAAGGGCGACACGGACGAGCAACTTCTTCTTTTACAAGAAGTTCTTCGCTTACGCCCACAACAGGTCGATGTGCGTAAGTACGTGGGGCATATTGAGCCCCCCGAGGCGCCCGCCGACGAAAAGTACGCCATGGCTTCGGCTGAGTTTCTTAAGAAACGTCACGCACCCGCCGAGGGATACCCCAAGCGCACCCTGCAGGACTTGAGTGTTACCACCGTCTACGAAAATGGCCTTTCTAGCCAATTTCGCCAGGTTGTTTTTCAACCCCTCACGGACTCGTCAGCGGCCACCGCGCGTCAGTACGCTTTTCAGTACCAAGCCGACAGCCAGCGGGTTCAGCTTAAAGGTGCACGAGTCTACCGAGCCGATGGCAATATCGACGAGGCAATTGAAAGCGGTGAAGGCGCAGCCAACGACCCCTCGATCTCCATGTATACCTCAGCGCGCACCTTTTACATTCAATTTCCACGCTTGGAGCCTGGAGACGTCGTAGAATTACGCTACCGAATTGACGACATCACGCCGCGCAACGAGTTTGCCGATTATTTTGGTGATGTGGTCATGATGCAAAGCGATGAGCCCCTCGCCCACGCCGAATATGTACTCATCACACCCAAGAGTCGTAAACTTCTTATTGATGCTCACGTCCCCCATTTAAAGGAGACAGTCAGCGAAACGAAGACTTCCAAAATTTACCATTTTGAAGCGGACAACGTACCCGCCATTGTACCCGAGGCCGGCATGCCACCCTGGAGCGAGGTTCTGGGCTTCGTTCACGTCTCGACTTACTCCAATTGGAATGAATTAGGTAAATGGTATTGGGGACTAGTCAAAGAACAACTTGATCTCGACGAAGAAACGCGACTTCAAGTGCATCAAATCGTCGGTAACGCAAAAACAGACGAAGAAAAGGTAAAAGCTGTCTACGCTTGGGTAACCAAAAACACTCGTTATGTAGCCCTCGAATTTGGTATTTATGGCTTCAAACCTCGGCGTTGCGTGCAGACGGTGAATAGGGGTTGGGGTGATTGTAAAGACAAGGCCACTGTCATCGTCACCTTCTTGAGAGAATTGGGCATCGACGCCAATCTGGTCATTTTGCGTACAGGAATGCGGGGGAACTTTCGCTCAGACCTCGCCAGCTTAGCTCCTTTCGATCACGCCATCGCCTACGTACCCTCGATGGATCTCTATTTGGACGGCACCGCAGAAAACACGGGTATCTACGAATTACCCGTGATGGATCATGGGGCCCTCGCTCTGTTGGTTCTGGACGGTAAAGCGAAATTGGTACGTTTACCCGCTCCCGATCCAGAAAAAAACATCGTCTCGCGAACCTTGCACCTCAACCTCAATGCTTCTGGCAAGGCGCGCCTTCGGTTGAACACCGAAATCAAAGGGTACGCTGCCCCTCGCTTTCGCTCCCGCTACGGAGCCGAGTCCAGTCGAAGAGATCGTATCAACAGTTACCTTGGAAGGGAGTTTCCAGGCATCGAGATAGATAAAAATGGGCTCACGATGAATGACCTCGGAGACGCGGAGGTGCCCGCCACCATGAAATTGCAGGCATCATTGCCGCGTTTTGCTCGTAAAGAAGGCGATACCCTCAGCATGCCTGTCACACTGAAGACTCGCCTGACTCCGCGCTACGCCCTTCTTTCTAGCCGAAAACAAGACGTGCGCATCAGTGGATTTTCATCCCGCAAAGAAACAGTGCATCTCAAGTTACCTCACAAGGCAAAAGTCATCGCTGCACCCCCACAATCTTCCTACGAATCCCGTTTTGGATCGTACAAAGTCGTATTTAAACAGAAGGGGCGAGACCTCACAATCACCTCTGAACTCTCCCTCAAGGTGGATAGAGTTTCTCCAAAAGAATACGGCGCTTTTCGGGCGTTCTGTGTCGCCGCTGATCAGGCTCTCTCCCATCGATTATTGGTAAAACCATGAACGAGCAAGCATCCTCTTTACGCTCCCTTTCCTCAAACTCGCGCCTCAAGGCGAGAAGAAATTTAGCCTCCAAGATGAGTTCACGGCCCCTCTTCACCCGCGCCCTCGTGTGCGGCTTTTCCCTCTTGCTTGCCAGCAGCACCCTTTCTGGTTGTGCGCACCAAGCAAAATCACCCCAAGCGACCTGGAGTGAACTACGTAAAGAATCCTCCCAGAGCGATAAAAACGACGAGGTAGCCCTTTGGCTCCTTGCCGAAACCTTACGCCCCGGCGGCCAAGCAAAAAGCGCGATCCGAGCTCGGAAGCACCTTGAGTCCCTGAGCGAAAGTGGAGTGCTCGCAGACTTAGCCCGCGGCATCGACGACGTGAATCACGGGCGTGCCCGCGCTGCCCTAGCGCACTTCTTTCATGCCCTAGTCCAGGCGCGAACCTGGCAAGACCCCCGCGCACCGCTCTTTGCATGGTTCGCCGCCACAAGAGCGGACGAGCTTGCAGGGCTTGATCCAAAATTTGGAGCAACTCACAAAAAAGACGTCGCGTTACTCCTAAAAGATCCACAAAATATCGGTTTTCGGGCATATGCCACAGTGGTCGATCTCTGGGCTGAAAACGCATTCATTGAAGGCAAAGAACACATCGACGTGCACCTTGCCGACAAGCTGGGCTGCGCAAAAAACATCTCCCTAGCCGGTCCCTTTGGCACCAATGCAGCCTCCGATATATTGCGCCCCTTTGCCGCGGAACAAGCCGGTGTCTGGCCAAGTAAATTCGAAAAAGATCCCCACCAACCCAGCTCTCCTCAGCAACTGAAAACAAGCCGGGTGGGCTGCGACGTACAAGGAAACGAAAGTACATTCTCGGGAATTTTCTACGGACAGACCTATATCGAACTCGACGAACCCCAAGAGCTCATCTTAGCGGCAGCGGGCTCCACTCATCTCTGGGTCAACGATCTTTTGGTTCTTCATAGGGATGTGAGAATTTGGGGAATTTGGCCTCGCTTTGGAGTGAGCATTCAGCTCCCGGCTGGGCGTCATCGTGTGCTCTGGAAATTTGGCGATCCTTCTACAGCCTTGCGCATTATGACCCCTGATGGCAGTCCCGCTCAGGTGCGCACGTCAACTGACGCTCAGGCTGGTTACGATTTGCGCCCTCCCTTTGTCGGAGACGATCCGAATGATCTCATGCGTTACATCCATCCCGAAGGCGTCAATGACCCAAAGGATGATCTCACGCGGTACGTAGCGGCTTATCTGGCTCATGAAGAAGGGCAAGCGGACGTTGCCGCTGTGCTTTTTGAGCCCTTTGTAAAAGATGCCACAATCGCCACGGGCACAACTCTGTCTCGGGCAGCAGTCTTTGTTCAAGACGATCCCATCTACGATAAGTCACAAACGCGCGATTTAGTGCACGAGCTAGAATTGCGTGCCGCAACCCGCGATCCTGGACTTTGGTACCCGCCCTTTCGCAATATCGTTTGGACTGCCGAACAAAAGGGCCCCACGACCATAATTGAAGATCTAAAAACGCTCGCTCAGCGCTTTCCTGAAGTTTCCATTCTTCATTTTACTCTCGCCCAGCTCTACGCAAATTTGGAATGGGGGCCCGAGCACGAGGCAAAAGTGCTCGACCTCATCAAACGTTTTCCTCACAATGAAAACGCCATCAAGTTGGCGATTGATCTCTATGAGGGTGAAGGAAACTTTCGGCAGGTGGACCTATTGCTCGCCCGATTGCGAAAGGTTGATCCAGACAACGAATTATTTGTCGCACGCGCTCTCAATCAAAAAAATTATTCCCTAGCTCTTCAAGAGTTAAAAAGCCTCAAGGCCCAACGCCCCTCGCGCAAAGACATCGCTCCGCGCATTGAAAAAATACAAGAGCGCTCTAGCTCCAAAGAATTGTCTATTGAGAGCCTACTCAAGGCCCTCAAGCGGGAACCGCGCGATGTGCACGCTCGCCTTGCACTAGCCGATGCACGTTTGGCAAAAGGGGAGAAGAACCCCCTGCCTGCAGCCCTTGCAAATGCGGTTGAAGCAGGAGCCGATCCTAGCATCATCGAAAGCGCTATTGATTTAATGGAAGGCCTCACAGCTCTCGCCCCCTACCGGGTAGACGGCAAGAAGGTCATCGAAGAATACGAAGCGCGCGGCGAGCATCTCCCCGGAACGGCGGCCCGTGTGCTGGACTATGGTGCTCTTTGGGTCCGGAGCGACGGTTCGAGTCGATTTTTGGAACACGAAATCGTTCGTATCCAAAGCGAAGAAGCCATCAAGAACTTCACAGAAACGGGCACCAACGGTTTCGTTCTGCACCTACGAGTCCTCAAGCAGGACGGCCGCATTTTGGAGCCTGAGTCCGTTGCAGGCAAGCCAACGCTGACGATGCCCCATCTCGAGATTGGAGATTACGTAGAAACTGAACGTATATTATCTCAATGGGGAGACGGTATAGGAGACCAATACTCCGGGCCTGGCTGGTTCTTTCGTGAACCAAATGTGGCCTACAATCGCAGTGAGTTCATTGTTATCTCGCCCCTTTCTAAGAAAATCGTCCTAGAACCCCACAATGGCGCGCCGGAGCCAACCATTACCAAAACAGGCTCCGTAATCATTCATCATTACCGTGTGGACAAAAGCCCTGCAGCCCCTGTTGAACCCAATAGTGCCCCCGCTCGAGAGTTTTTGCCTCGCATAGCCATTGGTTGGGGTTTAGATTTTAACGCACGGGTGAGGCGATTGAGTAGAGACTTTATTTCCCTCACTCCCAACGATCCTCGACTTGTTCGTATTGCCAAGAAAATCACTAAAGACCAACGAAGCGAAAGTGCAAAACTGAAAGCCCTTTACCATTGGGTGCTTGACAACGTGCAAGACGGCAAAGAATTGGACGGCCGCCGGGTGGTAATTTCTCGCAATGGCAATCGCTGGCGGGGCTTTCAAACACTCTGCCAGGCTGCGAATATTTCCGCTTCTTGGGCCCTAGCCGAAAGTCGTCTAGCCCCTCCGGCTCAAGGTCCCATTGAAAGTGCGGGACGCACTTTGCGCCCCTTACTTGTTGTAGGCGAAAAAAAGCATCGTACTTGGCTCACTATAGACGATAAATTCGCACCCTTTGGCACGGTGCCTAGCCACCTCCGGGGTGAAAAAGCCTACGTATTAGGTTCTTTAGAAGCAGAAGTTACTCAGGTGCCCACTCTTGGGACTCAGGACGGCATTCGCTACGAGGGTCGGGGAGTCTTAGACAAAAAAGGTACCCTCTCCCTCAATCTACGCATCATTTTTTCTGGTAGCTACGCCGCTTCCCTGCGCAACGGACTAGCTCAAATTCCAGAAACCCAGTTGAGCAATATTATCGAATCCCGCCTACTCGGGCAGCATCTACAAGGAGCACGTCTGGAGGAATACAAAATCCTCCATCAGGAAAACTTAGACAAGAATTTGGTCATCTCGGTAAAAACACAGGTTCCCCAATTCGCCACTCCTTCGGAGGTAGGTTTACTCCTCAGCCCACCCTTTATGCCCCATCTTTCATCTCTCACTACTTTATCACAGAGAGCAACACCCCTTCTAATAGCAAACGAAAGATCTCAGGGCATTGAGCTGACCATTACTCTCCCTGAAGGCATGAAAGCTCAAGTTTTTCAGACAAGCGGAGTTGCAAAACATTCAAGTTTTAATGTAAGCGACTACGCAGAGGGCAACGTCCTTCACCTTGTACGCGACGTGGTCACACAAGCGGGCAGAGTTTCCGTGAGCGAATACCCCGACCTACAAAAGTATACAACCAGCGCAGACGCTGCACTTTCCCAAGCAATTCGTCTGATAAAATAGGGAGCAGGGTAGGGGCTCTGCCCTCCCCACCCCCTCATTGATGGGTCTATGAACCCTGCAAATCAAATTGCTCAATATGGTATTCTTTTCGGGATACCAACTTAATTCGCCGCATGTAACGCGCCTCAGCATCCTTGATTGACGCTTTTTCGTCGCCCTGCAACAGATCGATAACTGCTGGGTGAGCATTGACCACGATAGAATAACCGGGAAGTGTCTTTCTCTCGCGGCGCATTTGACGCAGAATTTCGTACGCAATCGTGGTGCGCGACTGAATTTGTCCCGTACCGTCGCAATAGAAACAGGGCTCGTGCATTGTACGGCTCAGGCTCTCGCGAGTGCGCTTACGCGTCATCTCAATTAAACCAAGCTCTGAGATGCGATTGATAGTCGTTTTAGCCTTGTCCTTACGCAACGCTAGGTCGAGGGCTCGATAGACCTTTTCTCGATTCTTTCGGTCCTCCATATCGATGAGGTCGAGAACCACTAAACCGCCCACATTGCGAAAACGCAACTGATAGGCAATTTCGTCCACTGCTTCGAGGTTTGTCTTTAAGGCAGTCTCTTCGAGACTATTTCCACCTTTGCCGACAAATCTTCCGGTGTTCACGTCAATAGCAGAAAGAGCTTCGGCCTGATCCATGATCAAGTAACCTCCGCTTGCCAAGGGAACTTTGCGACTCAACGCCCGGGTGATTTCATCTTCGATGCCGTAGGCGTCAAAAATAGGTTCATCGCCCTCATAAAGTTCAATATCTTGCACGCGCTCCGGCAAGAACATTTCGATGAAGCGTACCAGCTTTACGTATTGCTCCTTGTCGTCGATAACAATCTTATCAATCTCGTCCGTAAACAAGTCACGCGCAGTCTTGAGGACTAAATCGAGTTCTGCATAGAGAATAGTCGGAGCTCTTGCACCTTCCACTCGCTTGCTCACGTCACTCCATAGGCGCATCAAGTAACCAAGATCGGCCTTGAGAGCCTTTTTGGTAAGTCCCGCAGCTACCGTGCGTACTATAATTCCGCCCGTCTTGGGTTTCATGGCGTCAATGACGCGCCGTAAACGTCCCCGCTCACTCGCTGAGCCAATACGCTTGGAGATACCGACGTGTTCTACCGTGGGTAGAAATACACAATAGCGTCCCGGCAGGGAAACGTGGCTCGTAACGCGCGCTCCCTTGGTGCTAATTGGCTCCTTAGAGATCTGAACGATGACCTGATCGCCTTCTTTCACTACGTCCGTGATGGGTACACTGCGTGAAACACGAGAATTGCCTCGTGCCCCCGTGCGAGAAGAGCCCCGAACGCTTGGGCGACCGCTACTGCGACCGCGCGCGGAACCTCCACTTGAACGTGACGCTCCTGAGCGTGATGAACTTGAACGTGACGCTCCTGAGCGTGATGAACTTGAACGTGATGAACTTGCGCGAGCACTACGAGTTCGTCCGCTACCGGTAGAGCGAGGGCTGGCCTCAGTACCAGCGTTGCCACTGGAGCTTGATCCTGTGCGACGTCGACGGCGACGACGTCCCTGGCCTCGACCTTCCTCCTCTTCTTCCTCGTAATCGTCAGACAGTTCCTCGCCTTCACTCGAATCATTGTCGTCAGAAGAATCATTGTCGTCAGAAGAATCATTGTCGTCAGAAGAATCATTGTCGTCAGAGAGAGACTGATCGATTGCCTTTGCCCGCGTGCGTCTTCCTCGTACGCGGCCTGTCTTCACGGCTTCTGCCCCACTGGCAGCTACGGTGTCCCGCTCGGAAGCGACCTCCGAGGAAGGGAGATCCTCCTCGGAGTCTTCGTCGTCGAAATTCTCGACATCATCATCGTCGTCGTCGAAGTCTTCGTCGTCCGATTCATCATCGTCAAAGTCATCGTCGTCCTGATCATCATCGTCCTGATCATCAAAGTCATCGTCGTCCTGATCAGCGTCGTCCTGGTCATCAAAGTCGTCAACGTCCGAATCATCATCTCGGCCCTGGGAGACAAGTTCATCCTCTTCTCCCACATGTGCGTCGTCCTCGTCCTCGTCCTCGGAGTCCTCGTCGCCGTGGTCAATTTCATCCTCATCTTCGCGATCGAGGCGCTCTACCCCACTTCCTAATGAAGAGAGCTCCTCTTCACCATCTTCTGCGTCCTGATCCTTATTGCCGCGGCCAGCGTCTTTTCCACTGTCCGATTTATCGATCTCTCCATAATCTCCTGAGAGATATGCCTCAAAATCGTCGGGACGGATCAGATCTTCGACATGGAGAAACCCCGCGCGCTCCATACCCACGTCGATGAAAGCAGCTTGCATTCCGGGCAATACCCGGGTGACTCGGCCTAAAACAATATTGCCTACTGTCCCACGATGGGCAGCACGCTCGATCTGCAGTTCTGCAATGACTCCGTCCTCAATGAGGGCGACGCGCGTCTCGCGCATATTGCAATTGATAACAAGTGTATTGGGGGACGACATCTAAATCTTCTTTCCGTCAACCCGACCATATGTCGGGGACTGGTACGCCCCACTCTTCGCCGCACTTCTTTCTCGGACGAGAAAGCTCCCTTGCGCCCTAGGGAATGTCCAATACCGCTCACACCAGAATAGAAGGTGCTGTGTGCCACAAAAAGTGCAGCTTGATTTGAGAATACAAGGGCCGAAGACAACGCTCTGACCGAGACTCTCGCGGGGGCCGTAAGAGTCAAAGAGGACTCTACGACAGGCCAAAAACATGCATTTTGGCCAAACTCAAACACCCGACGAGGGGTTTGGGTTTCAATATTGGAAGTTGTGCTCCGAAAAGTGGGCATAAAAACTGGCGCGCTACTTACGAGATTCACTCAGCGGCTGGAAAAAATGACCAAACCGGCCCGATACTCGGGTAAAGAGTGAGCCTCGACGCTCTGTTTTACGGCACCACGACCCGAGCTGGGAGTCAACCAAACACAGCGGGTGGGAGCAGTAGGCAATATTTGAGCGTTCTTACAATTCTCGAAAGGGACGGAAGGGGAAAAATGTTCACCTTGGGAGCCGCCTAGGACCGGGTTAAGGTAGAGCCATCGTGAGTTCTTTCCTTATATTTGACATCGAAACGGTCATCGATACAGAATTTCCCCTCGTCGAAGGTGCTGACACGCAGAAATTGCCGCCTCCGACCCATCACCGAGTGATCGCCGTGGGGGCCCTGCTACTCACAGGCAAGGAGCTTTTGCCTAAACGCCTGGGAATCATTGGTAAAGGTCAAGACGGCACAGAAACGGACCACGAACCGACAATTCTGAATGAATTTACAGAGTTAGTGGAAAAGCACCAACCGACGCTGGTTTCATACAACGGCCGTGGTTTCGATCTACCCGTGCTTGCCATGCGCTGTTTTCGTCATGGAATCCCCTTTAGAGCCTATTACCAAGGGCGCGACATGCGCTACCGCTTCACGGAAAACGGGCACTTTGATTTAATGGACTACTTGGCGGACTTTGGCGCCTCGCGCCCCGTCAAACTCGATGTCATGGCGAAGCTCTGCGGTATGCCTGGCAAAGTAGGTGTCGACGGCAAAGACGTGGGTCCACTTTTTCACAAGGGCAAGATTGAAGAGATTCGCAACTATTGCCTCTGCGACGTCATTCAAACTGCAGGAGTTTTTCTACGCACACAGCTTTTGCGGGGCAACCTTTCTCGCAACCTCTACGTCGAAGCGATGCGGGCGCTCATACATCTGACTCAACAAGATGAGCGTGTGGTGGCCGTTTCCAATGCCCTGGACATTCCTCGACTGCTTTTGAACGAACCCCTTGAATCTCTCGCAAAGGAAGCCCTGGTGTAAAGAGGCACTTCACGCCTCTCGATAGAATCGCGGCATACGTCTGGAGATGTTAGTTAGTACTTCCCACGGAATGCTATCGGTCCACTCAGCCATTTCTATCGTCGTGATACAATCTTCACGTGTCCTCCCCTTCTGAGGGCCCAAAAACACTACATCATCACCCATTTGCACGAGAGGCAATTGAGTCACATCCACCATGGTCATATCCATACTGATAGTGCCTACAATGGGTGCGCGGACGCCATCGATGAGAACCGATGCGCGGTTGGAGAGCAATCGACTCAACCCGTCAGCGTACCCCATAGGTACGGTCGCTACCGTGCAGGGTCCCGAGGCGACAAAGCTTCCTCCGTATCCCACCTTGTCCCCCTTTTTTAGTTCTCGTAAACTCACAATTCGAGAACGAATACTCATTGTTGGTTTAAGGGGCGTATCCAGAGGGTGAGCGTGTACCAACGCAGGAGAAAGCTCCTGCAATGGATGGACGCCAAAAAGCGCAATACCCGGCCGAACTAAGTCAAAATGAGTTCGTCGGTCCCGTAACGTGGCCGCACTGTTTG
Organism: uncultured Polyangiaceae bacterium; assembly: GCA_964459035.1. GTDB lineage: Bacteria > Myxococcota_A > Polyangia > Polyangiales > Polyangiaceae > NIC37A-2. Next base: position 33,094 of record CAYWLO010000022.1, read on the forward strand.
CCATGTGCAAACAATGGGGTTTTTTTCCTCCCTTCTGAAATGCCAGAGCGGCTTGAGAAAAAAGACGCAAAGGTTCTTCAAGGGCATCGGGGTCTCGCGAGTCAGCGTTTGCTAAATGGGTCATCAAGCCTTCCAGCTCAATGTGCTCATGACGACATAGGGACTCAATCAAACGCGGCCAACCGTCGAAACGCGTGCCCAAACGTGCCATGCCCGTATCAACTTTTACATGAGCTTTGATTGAGCCCACATTCGAATGTTTAAGGGACCAGGCAAGAGACTCCACTTGCTCACGATCAGAAAGAACCGGAGTGAGACGATAGTGGCAAAGCTCACGTAGGGCGTTGCCGTAGTACCCCCCCATCACCAAAATGGGCAAACGGATGCCAGCTTCGCGGAGCTCAACCCCTTCTTCGACCAGAGCCACGCAAACTCCGTCGGCCCCTGCACGTTCCAAGGTACGCGCCACAGCCTTCGCCCCATGACCGTAACCGTCCGCCTTGAGTACCGCCCAGAGAGGAGTTTTACCGACAGCGCGGCGAAGAACCGCCAGATTGTAGCGCAGGTGAGATAAATGAACCTCGGCGCGAGAAGGACGCACGATATCTTCCGGCAGGGCGCGCCGTGGATGGTGCACTCGCGGCAACTCCCCAGCGCTCCCAGAGGATAGGTGCACTTCTGTGAATTTGTCTGGGCTTTTCTCGGGCCCTCTTCTCTTATCGCCAGCGCTCATGGCTCTTGTACCAATAGCCCCGTGCCACCGGCACGCGCAACCTCGTTGCTTTCCGGAGCGGCTTTGAAGCAACCTCGTTGCTTTCCGGAGCGGCTTTGAAGCAACCTCGTTGATAGCTCGTACTACGGTTGGTAGGTTCCGCATGAAAAGTCAGCGCACCGTCCCATACTCAAAGAATACGCCCATGTTTACCGGCCTAGTCGAAGCTAAAAGCCATCTACACTCCACACGTCTGCTTCCTGGGGAGGCAAAAAATCTAATAATTCATCATAACTTCAAGGGCTTACAGCTTGGAGAGTCGATTGCGGTAAATGGGGCATGTCTCACCGTGGTTGCTTTTGACGAGGAGCAATTTGAGGTTGAGGTGTCAAATGAGACCCTCCGCATGACGACCCTGGATGCGCTTCCAGCAGGAGCGCCGCTCAATCTCGAACGGGCCCTCGTCTTGGGTGCACGTCTCGGCGGACACATGGTTTCGGGACACGTCGACGGAATAGGGGAAATTTCTGCGCTCAATGCGGTTGGTGACATGAACGAGGTTGATCTCCTCATCCCTCAAGAGCTGTTGAAATTCATCGCGACTAAGGGGTCTTTGACTATCGATGGCGTCTCGCTCACGGTCAATTCTATAAGTGAAAACCACGCAACTCTCCTGCTCATCCCCCACACCCGTAAAGTAACCACGTTGGGTAATCTTCAGGTTGGACAGATGGTAAATATCGAAGTTGATCTCATTGCCCGTCACGTGGAGCGTCTGTTGCAGCAGCCCACTGAAGCATCCAGAAGACCATAAGACGCAAATAGGTACGGAAAGGTTACCTAGAAAGGCGTTTTTCCACAAAATTCCTTGCAAAGGGGCTCCCTCAGCGCCATGGATGTCGCCCCACCGGATATGATCTGCAGCAGGGGCAGCAAACCATGAGCGACACCACACCGAACCAATCTCCACCACCTTTGGACATTACCCCTGAACATCTAAAAAATGTTCAGGCTGCACTGGACGATATACGGTCCGGGAAAATGGTAATTCTTGTAGATGATGAGGATCGCGAGAATGAGGGTGATCTCTGTCTCGCAGCAGATCGAATCACACCAGATTCTATTAACTTCATGGCCACTCATGGTCGCGGCCTCATTTGCCTCACCCTGTCAGAACAACAGGTCCAACAGCTCGATCTTCCAATGATGTCTGCGCCCGGGCGCGGCGGCCCTCCTCTAGGTACCGCATTTACCGTGAGCATTGAAGCAAGCCAGGGTGTCTCGACGGGTATTAGTGCGAAAGATCGTGCGCATACAATTCGTGTGGCGAGCCACCCAGACGCTCAGCCAAAAGATCTCGTTGTACCGGGACATGTGTTTCCCCTGCAGGCCAAACCGGGAGGTGTTTTGGTACGTGCCGGACAGACTGAGGGCTCAGTAGACTTATCACGTCTTGCTGGACTCAATCCTTCCGGAGTGATTTGCGAAATCATTCGAGACGACGGCACGATGGCACGGATGCCTGACCTTGAAACATTCGGCAAGGAGCATGGTCTACGTATTATTACGATCGCTGACCTCATTTCTTATCGCCTACAAACTGAGCGATTCGTCCGCCCAATTGAGGACACAAAAATTACCCTTGACCAAACGGGAACCGCTTGGCGTACCATCGTGTACGAGTCCTCCCTCGACAAGAGTCAGATTCTTGCACTGGTAAAGGGTGATGTGGATACACAAGAACCAGTTCTCTGTCGCATGCACGCGGGCTCAATTTTGGCCGACACCTTTTCGTCCACCACAAATGAAGGACGTCGCAATTTGGTCGCCTCTATCGATGCCATTGAGAAAGAAGGGCGTGGAGTCATCGTCTATCTGCCTCCCCGAGGCAATTTGCACTCTGAGCTTTCTACTTGGACAAAGAAACAAGATGGCGATAACGAACCGCCTACGCGGCCCCATGGCGGCACTTTGCGTGAGTATGGATTAGGAGCTCAGGTTCTGCGAGATTTGGGCCTCCACGAGATTCGTCTCCTCACACGTAACCCCCGGAAAATCGCCGGAATTCACGGCTACGGACTCAATGTCCAAAGCGTCGATCTTTTAGAAAATGGAAGTACCGTAGATTCCAAAGTCGGGTCCGGCACTTAATTCCCTCCAACTGATAAGGAACGATCTGATGAGCGATGCATTTCCAACTAAATTCGAAGGGCAGCTAATTGTTGCGGAGGCAACCCGGTTTGCCATAGTCTCCTCACGCTTCAACGAGTTGGTAGTCGACCCACTCGTCGCGGGTGCAGAAAATATATTACAACGTCACGGCGTCAGCAAAGAGAAGATCTGCCACGTGCGTGTACCTGGAGCATGGGAACTTTCACCCGTGTGTCAGCGTCTCGCAAAGAGCGGTAAGTTTGATGCTGTCATTGCCTTAGGCGCGGTCATTCGTGGTGCGACGGCTCATTTCGATTTTGTGGCAGGCGAAGCCGCGCGCGGCGTGGCGGCTGCAACCGCCGAGACATCCGTACCGGTCATATTCGGCGTGCTTACTACAGATACAATTGAGCAAGCCCTAGAGCGCGCGGGGACAAAGGCTGGAAATAAGGGAGCCGATGCCGCTCTCACCGCCATCGAAATGGTAAGTTTAGGTAAACATCTAACGAAGCACGGTCTATAAATTTCATGGGAGCACGAACTACAGCCCGAGAAGCGGCACTACAAATCCTCTACGCTGTCGAGGCTGCGAATGAAGAGCGAGCTACGGTCATTCGTGAGTTTTGGCGAGAAACACCGGGAGACGCTGAGGGGCGCAGGTATGCAGATCAGCTTGTACGAGGCATCTTCGAATGTCTCGATGCTGTTGATGCACGTATAGCCCAAGCAAGTGAAAATTGGCGAGTTGAACGCATGACGCCCGTGGATAGAAACCTAATCCGCATGAGCGCCTACGAATTGGAGTTCGTAAATGAGGTGCCGCGCGCAGTCGTGATTGACGAAGCGGTTGAAATTGCCAAGCGATTTGGGACGGAGGACAGCAGTAAGTTTGTCAATGGAGTTTTGGAGCGCATTGCCAACGACCTCGAAGGCGGGGCCTTACTCAAAAGAAAGCCCCTCTAAGATAGATGGAGCTACGATTCGTCCCACCAGATTTACGCCAGCTCGATCTATTGGTGAGCGAGATCATCGCGGTACCAATTGCGGCGGGGGACCGGCCCGCTCAAAGCTCGGCGGGTTTACTTGACTATCGCTTGGGCGGACGCATCTCCCAGATTTTATATTCTGGTGCCCTTCAGGGAAATCTAGGGGATAAAGTCTTCGTTCCTGGTCGCCCGACGTTACCCTACGATAAAATTTTTCTCTACGGGATCGGTGAAAGGAATACGTTCAATTCACAGACTTATGTTGGCATCATCGACATGCTTCTTTCAACATTTTCTCGCATGGGAATGAAAAGGGCCGTGGTTGAATTGCCAGGGAGGGCAGATGACTTAATTAGCCCTGAAATCGCGGCACAAGTCCTCTTGGAACGCGCCTCCCACGACCCCCATCTTGATACTTGGACGCTCATCGAATCAGGTGCTGCTCAACGCAAAATGAATTCTCTAGCAGCAGGCTCTCGCAATATGAATTCAAAGCACACTAGATGACTCACCATCTTCTGAGCTGATAAAAGCCCGACGTTGGTACAACTCAGCGTGACAACTTCTAGAAAGAGTCGGCGTTAAGCCCTGTAGTCCCGCGCTAGCTGACACCTACTTGAAAAAAGATTTGACGTAGATGACGTAAAAGTAATTTTTTTTTACGGTGAACGTTTTGAAGAGCTCAATTCCATGGCCCACATGGAACACAGGACAAAGAACTCCCCCCGTGGCAAACGCACCTCAACCAAATGCAGAACTCTTAGCTCGCGACTGGGTGGGGTGGCCCGCACTTTACTCCATGCGCTCTCTTCATCAACCAAGTACCTTCAGGGAATCGCACACTCCGATTACCCATTCGCCAGCCATCAAACGCCTCTCGATACGCAAGAAGAAATCCCTTCAGTCGAGCAAGCGCTGCCGCGTAGAGTTCATGCTGTCGAATGGCGAATCGAGGAGACTTCGTCCCGGTTCGCTCCTTAGATAGCGCAACCCGAGTCAGGGAGATTTTCATGACGGCCTTCGCCCCCAAAAAGTCACAGCCTTTGGCCAAAACGTCAGCGCATGCCGCCGTTAATTTGTGTGCCAAAGCGGCAAAGAACAACTCATTTGCCTTGGTATTGCCATGGTGACTCAATTGAGGAGGCACCGTAAAAGTTAGGTCAACGCGCTCGGGCACGGTTCCCTTCGCGCGAAAATACGAACTGGGTCGCTCAACACACTTTGTCTTGCCCAGTTGCCGTGAAATCACACCAGGCCACTCTTTAGGAGTTCGCACCAGCCCTGCAGATGTCGGATTTGCGACAACGTAGGCAAGCTTATCTAGCACATCTTGTTCATCGCCGAGCTCCACCACGGAAGTTTGCTGCCCTGACCATAGATTCTCCTGACGCCCATGCAGTCTATTGAGCGCAACTGCCACATGCCGATGGAAAAGATGCAAAAATTCTGGAAGTCGCCCCTCCGCGTCCGTCGCCACCGTGTGAACGTGATTAGACATCGCGCAAAACGCATGAATTTCCACGCCAGTGCGCGCTGCCGCCAGACCCAGGCAAAACTCTATGATTTGGTTCACCTCCGGGGACGGACGCAGCAGACACATTCTCCCAACACAGCGGCGAGTTATAAAATAAGTGGTACCTGGAGAAATGTTTCGCGGTTGCATCTCTCATTGTCTCGGACAGAGTTCGAAGTCGTTGCGTACTATTTTTAAAAAAGTAACTTCTCGTTGCAACTGCAACTCCAACGAGGTTGCTTAGCAGCGTTACGACTCCAACGAGGTTGCTTAGCAGCGTTACGACTCCAACGAGGTTGCTTAGCTACAGCTCTAAGCCCACCACAACGAGGTTTGCTTAGCGCCCCTTACTTCGGCACATTCCTTCCCTTGGGAGTATCCTTTTGCAGGATCATCACTCGCTCCCGGGTGACCTTTGGGGCCGTTTTCGAGGCAAGTATTTCAATTCCAGCAAGAATTTCGTTACCATTGGAGAGACTATCAAACTCGAGGGTTACTCCATCGTAGAAATCCCGCTCAACCAAGCGACTCGCACCAGCCGCCTCAAACCTCTTTTTCAGGGTAGGTTCACCAAATTCCTTCAGGGCGATATGATGATGCAGCCCAAACTGAATACTAGGGGGCAATACCCCATGGAAAGTACCATAATGGGTATCTTTCCCTTCTTGCTGGCCGCTAACCACTCGCCCCCGTCCTTGAGCAAGCAGAGAAACCAATACGCCATCATTCATTGTAAATTCGACAGCTTGTCGAATATATGCGCAACGAGTCTCCGTTCGAATATCGCACGGTGCCCCCATATGGCGCTCTACCGTGGCAAAAGTAGCACCGAATCGAATTGCTCCAACACCCTGCCCCGGCAACAGAATCAACTGAGGACCGAGCCGCTCGCTACTTCCCTTCATCTCGTCTAAACGGACAGAATTTGAAACTTCCTTCTTCACCTTTGCGGTTCCCTCGTTCTTTTCCAGAAGAGCCGCTCCAGATTTAGTAGCGCCCGCCTCAGCCGCTTTTTTTTCAACGGAAGTCATATCACAACCACTCAACGAGGTTGCGAGCGCCACCGCGAACACACTCAACGGGGTTGCTGCAGTTCCCGGAGGCAAGGGCCGTTTGCCACAATGCAAAAGTCGAAAAGCGCCGGGCGCCGCTCGCGAAAAACGGGTAAGGTTAGATAAGGTAAGGACCATGGTAAGTATATCTCCAATGATGAAACACCTACCTGCGGTAGCTGCTCTCTGTGAACTTGAATTTGTATTTGTGACAGGTAAAGGCGGAGTCGGCAAGAGCACAGCGGCCGAAGTGCTCGCGTTGCACGCGGCTAATCGAGGAAAAAATGCCCTCATTGTTTATCCTGCGGACGCGAGCGGAGCAAAAAAGCTTTGGAGCCAGGCCCTCCATCACACGCCACGAACTGTGGCGCCTCAAGTCGATGCCGTCCTCATCAATCCAGAAACAGCGATGCGGGAATACATAGGCTCCCTCCTTAAGAGTCGAAAACTGGCCTCCCTTCTCTTCCACAGCAAGGTAGCTCATGGCCTGCTCACGGGCATTCCTGGCCCCAGCGATTGGGCAATACTAGGCCGAGCCTGGGCCTGGACTCACTCCGGCACGTATCAATTACCCAAGGGTCAAAAGCGCTACGACCTGGTAATCGTTGACGCGCCAGCATCTGGGGACGGCACAGGAATGCTTCGTGTTCCTCAAGTCATATTGGATGTGGCCCCCAGCGCTCGATTCCGCACGGATGCTGAAAGTTGTCTCCGCTCACTTCGTGACGTCAAAAAATCGGCGATTGTCTTTGTCGCCTTAGCTGAGGAAATGGTCGTTACGGAAACCGAAGAAAACATCGTTCTCGTACGTGAAGAGCTACGCATGCCACTCGGCCCCCTCTTCATTAACCAACTCCAAGCCCGGCTTTTTTCAAGTAAAGATCGGCAAATTCTCCTCAACCTCATTACTTCTGAGTCCCCGCCCAAAACCAACCTCGTTGCTTCTGAGTCCCCGCCCAAAACCAACCTCGTTGCTTCTGAGTCCCCGCCCAAAACCAACCTCGTTCAAGCTAATTCAGCTGAGTCCCCGCCCAAAACCAACCTCGTTCAAGCTAATTCAGCTGTAAAGTCATATGATCTTTTGGTTGCCGCCCATTATGCAAAGAAAGAGGAACTCCAACTTAAGTATGTAAAGCGACTGGCCTCTTTGGGTCTTCCAATGGTCTCAATTCCACAATTTGGCGAAGATATGACCCAATTTTCAGCAATTAAGAAGCTTGAGAAGGGACTCGCCGAGTGCCCTTGAGCCAGCTATCGTTGCAGCGCCAATGAATGATATGCGCCTCGAACCAGGGACCATTCTCGCCGGAAAATATCGGTTGGAGGGGGTGATCGGTGTAGGCGGCATGGGTACGGTTTATCAAGCCGAACATCTCGCCCTCAAAGCCCCCGTCGCAATCAAGGTCATTGATAGAGAGGTGGAAGAAGGTGACGTCGCGCTTTCTCGCTTCATGAGAGAGGCTCAATCCGCTGCCTCATTGCGTAGTCCCCATGTGGTACAAATTTTGGACTATGGCATGGAAGGTAGGCGCCCTTTCATGGTGATGGAGATGTTGGAAGGAGAGCCTCTCAATGCTCGCATTAAGCGTTTGGGCACCCTCTCCCCTGGCGAGACCTTTCGTGTAATCAGTCATGTGGCAAAGGCAGTGGCCAAAGCCCACGAAGCCGGTATTGTACACAGAGACCTAAAACCGGACAATATATTCCTCGTTCACAACGAAGGGGACGAGGTTGCAAAGGTGCTCGACTTTGGCGTTGCAAAAGTGAGCGCTACAGCCCTTGATGGTGACGGCCATACGCGCACCGGCTCTCTCCTGGGCACTCCTTACTATATGAGCCCAGAGCAGGCCCAAGGAAATCGCGATATTGATGCTCGTTCCGATTTATGGGCATTAGGAGTCATTGCTTTCGAATGTCTCACTGGCACGCGGCCCTTTTCAAGTGATGGTCTAGGCGATCTCGTTTTACAGATATGTATTCGTGATATTCCAGTGCCCAGCTCAATCAACCCGGTTCCTCCAGAATTTGACTCATGGTTTCTCAAAGCATGCGCTCGTGATTTGGCCGAACGATTTCAATCGGCTAAAGAATTAGCGGAGGAGCTTCGCCCCGCTCTACAACTAGAGGGTGAAATACCAGGCTCTATCCCTGAGTCCCGTTGGTCGACGGCGGGGGCGCCCCCAGCATTTCAAAAAGATGCACAATTTGCACCGCCATCAAGCCGAAGTTCACAGGCGATGGCCTCAAATCGATTGGGCAACCAAACAACAGAGACGGATCTCGGCAAGGCGAGTCCAACACCCTCGCCTTCATTCGATACGGATTCCGAACTGAACCAGGCGACCATAAGGGATGCAACTGCGTCTCCATCGCAATGGGAAATTCTTCCTCATGGTCCAGGCTCGCAGCGTTCCGCGCGTACCCCTCCTGAAGCTCTCCCCCCTGTGCCAAAAACGGGTGGCAGCAGCCTGTTTGTTGTCGCAATTTTAGCAATTCTCACAGGTGGAGCCGTCGTTTTCGGCGTCAAACAAGCAAGCCTCGAAGGAGAAAAAAATCCCGTGCCGCGTGCTGCTCGGCGTCAAAACACAGAGGAATTTAGCAAGAGTGCTACACAAAAAAGCAACTCGCTTACCTCCAAAAAGTCCAGATTGAAAAAATCGACCAAGCGAAAGTTGGTCAAGCAAAAAAACACGGCCGGCTCCCCCGACGGAGCGCCTCAAGCGACTGACGACGAAAAGAGCCCAAAAGAAAAAGGCGTAGAGGAGCAACCAGCCCTCGATGCCATCAACCCCGTTGCCCAGGGTGGGGTCGAAGAAAACGCTCTTCAACAGGACTTGGACGAGGCGACAAACGACGTGCGCGCCCAGGGCACAAGAGCAACACCGACAAACAACGACGCCACAAAGAAGAAGGCGAGCGAAGAAATTCCTAGCAACACCGAGGCAAAAACACCCCCAAAATCAGAGCCGGATGACTTACCCAAACCAGAGGTACCTGCCGATCTTAAAAGCTCTCCTGCCCCCCCGCTCCCTCCCAAGTAGACGAGAGCGTTCAACCGCCTCCCCTTGGACTCACGATGAGCGCCCCGCGCACGAAGTTGAAGAGTTCGAAGACACCAGTCAAACCCGCTCTTGTACGAGAGCGGCGGCCGGCTGACGAGTCGTCGCGCTCAGAGGGGCGTCAAGAGCGCCGATCGGTCGGCATAGGTGGAGATATCGAGGCATTTATTTTGAGACGAGGCAAAATGCTCCCCGTTCATAGGCTCTCAGTAAACTCCGCACTTACAGTGCGTAAACACGTTGCGCTTACACTTTTACTCAAAATAATAGTGGTAAACTGCACTATTACTTCATAATTGATATAAAAAAGTGCAATTTACCATGATTACCTAATCAAGCACTCTCGAAGGAGGGTTGACGTCACTCCACAAAAGCCACTCCCCCACTCCCTCCGGGGCTTTGCTTAGACCATTTTGAACACCTCAATTAGACTGAGCGAGCCAGTGCCCCAGTATAAAAGAGCTAGTCGATTTGTCTTTCATTGAGGCATATGAGTGTCCTCAACTGAGGGCCAACCTCACGCCACGACAGCGAGCATTGACGATCTCATCACCCAGGTTTGCGAATGGGAGGTTGGCTGCTGTGACAGTGGCGAGCGTAAATTTCGCCTCGGACCATTCAGTGAAGACGCAAAAGCTTGTGCCGACCAATTTAAGTTTCAAACTTCACGAGTCCAACACCACAAACAATCCCTTTCCTCCTGGCTCTGCCACCGGCCTCGTGGGCGTACTCGGCTACGCGGTCAATCTCGATCGCGTAAAAGAGAACGACGCTGGAATTGCAGCCTGCATCAAAGAGTTGAAGGGGCTAGCCTGCAACGAAAATGCCGAAGCTGCCAGCTCGTGCTCGGGCACAGTAATTCCTGGAGAAGGCGCTTGCTCCCTGACAAACCTTTTTGATCCCGCTCTAAAGATTGGCGATCGCTGCGCCTTAGGCGAAGGAGCCGGTAAGTGCTCTGCCGGGGGCGACGCCGGCGATGCCTGCACCTTTGGCGATAGCTCCAAGCCCGTCCCAGACGACGAAGAACAGTCGTGTAAAGCCGGACTCAAGTGTCACCCCAGCAGTCTCAAATGTGTCTCCAATTGCGAAGACAGCTTCCCATGCGCAACTGACTTCGAATGCAAAGAAGGCCAAAGTTATTCTCCATTAGTTATAGGTGATGACAGCGCAAGTTGCGCATGCCTGCCGCGACATCGGAACAAGAGCAGCCGACAGCTGTGACAATAATTCAGACTGCGCCGAGGCTCGTTACTGCAAGGGCGGCGTCTGCGTCGCCGACGAAAACATTGGTAAAGCATGTGTAAAAAGCGCCGAGTGTGAGGTGGGGTCCTTTTGTGACAACAACTTCCCCTCAAGCGCCTTCCCCATCATTTTTCGCACAGGCACCAAAACCTGCACCGCCTACTTAAGTCCTCATGTTGAGTGTTATCCCTTTGAGGCCACAACTGGTTTGAGCACCGGGTGTACCCCGTTACAGCACGAGAATGTGTAATTGACGCGACTTCGAGCAAGTTCAAGTGTACATCTAAGAAACGGGCCAAGGGCGAAGATTGCGTTCCCCCCTCCTTGTACCGTCTTCCCAATGAGCCACCCAATTGCGAGCCTGGTCTTTCGTGCGAAAATACCGATGACGGCGCAACGTGGAAATACACCTGCACCGATGCGGTAACCACCGTTGGCGGTGATTGCGACACCGATCGTCTCACCGATGATGAGCTCACATGCGGAACTGCCCTCACCTGCTCAGCTAGTAAGTGCGTTTCTCAGGTAGACCCTGGCGAGGACTGTGAGAGCACTGTAACCCCCGGCACAGGGGATAGTGCATTGTGTAAAAACAACTCATACACAGAACATTGGGACGGCAACGGTTCATTCATCTGTTCTGACGCTGCCATTCCTTCGAGCAATGGCGGCGACGCCCTGACCTGTGGCGGCTAATTCGCCAACGAATCGGCGCTCTAGAATGCGAATTTCCCAGGTGGGAAGGTGGTGGATATTTTTTGGAGGCACTCCAAATGCGTCCATCGTTTTGAGCTATGTTTTTGGGGCAAGTGCTCCATTTTTACTTGCCACGCGCTGATGCAAACGGAACTCAATGACATCTGGGGTGCCATAAAAAACGCGCTCCCTCATTTTCAGGAAGCGCGCAATTGAGTGAAAAGAGAAGCTCTTCTGAAGCTCAAATACTGTCGATAATGCCGTTGAAAGTAGCACTGGGACGCATCGCAAGAGCCACCTTGGCGCGATCAGGGGCGTAGTAACCTCCCATATCTACCGCAGGACCTTGAGCCGAGTTCAATTCCTGAACAATTTTCTCTTCGTTTTCACCCAAGGTTTGAGCCACGCTTGCAAAGGTTTTTTGCAGCTCTGGATCCGTTGATTGCTCGGCAAGGGCACGCGCCCAGTAAAGGCCCAAGTAATAGTGACTCCCACGATTGTCCAGCTCGCCCACTTTTCTAGAAGGTGACTTATTGTCGAGAAGAAAACGCGTGGTGGCATTGTCCAGCGCTTCGGCGAGCACACTCACCTTGGGCAATTTGTAGCGCTCGGCCACCTGCTCAAGAGAGGCGACCAAAGCCAAAAACTCGCCCAATGAATCCCAACGCAGGTGATTTTCTTTGGCAAATTGCTGAACATGCTTCGGAGCCGAACCGCCGGCGCCCGTCTCGAAAAGACCGCCGCCATTCATTAGTGGAACAACAGAAAGCATTTTGGCACTTGTACCCACCTCAAGAATAGGAAAAAGATCGGTCAAATAATCGCGCAATACATTGCCCGTGACACTAATGGTGTCTTTCCCTTCTTTTAGCCGCGCCAAGGTGTAACGAGTCGCCTCTACAGGAGACATGATCTCCAGGGTAAGACCGCTCGTGTCGTGGTCTTTCAAGTAGGCATGCACCTTTTTGATCAACTCCGCGTCATGGGCACGAGCCCCATCGAGCCAAAAGATTGCGGGGGAGCCAGTCACGCGTGCTCGCTTTACCGCCAATTTTACCCAATCGCGAATAGGCGCGTCTTTGGCCTGACAAGCGCGCCAAATATCGCCCTCTTCGCCTACGTGCTCGAGAAGTACTTTGCCCGCGCTGTCTACTACTCGTATCAGTCCCGCACTGGAAAGTTCAAACGTCTTATCGTGAGAGCCGTACTCCTCAGCCTTTTGAGCCATGAGCCCCACGTTCGGAACACTACCCATCGTGGTGGGATCAAATGCCCCATGCGCTGCGCAGAATTTGAGGGTCTCATCGTAAACTCCGGCGTAACAACTATCAGGAATCACCGCTTTGGTGTCTTGAGCTTTGCCCTCTAGATTCCACATGCGACCTGAAGTACGAATCATGGCGGGCATCGAGGCGTCGATGATTACATCGCTGGGCACATGTAGATTGGTGATACCTTTGTCAGAGTCAACCATGGCGAGAGAAGGACCGCTTTCGTAAGCTGCTGCGATTGCGCCTTCAATCTCTTTACGTTTCGCTTCGGGCAATGTGGCTATCTTTGCAAGCACACTGGCAAAACCGTCATTGGCATTCACGGATAATTCGGAGAACGTATCGGCGTACTTCGCAAAGACATCCTTGAAAAATACCCGTACACAATGGCCAAAAATGATGGGGTCCGAGACCTTCATCATGGTTGCTTTCATATGCAGAGAAAAGAGAACGCCTTTTTCTTTGGCATCTTTCATTTCTGCTTCAAGAAACGAAAGCAGCGCTCCTTTGCTCATGAGGGTCGCGTCCAGGACCTCTCCTTCAATCAGCGGGAGTTTCTCTTTGAGGACCGTGACGGCGCCGTCTTTCCCTACAAATTCAATGCGCGCCTCAGTTTCTCCAGCAAGGGTGATGGACTTTTCGTTCGCGGCAAAGTCTGCCTTGTCCATTGTGGCAACATGACTTTTTGAATCCTTACTCCACGCGCCCATCGAATGGGGATGACGACGTGCGTATTCTTTAACAGCCTTGGGTGCACGCCTGTCCGAGTTGCCTTCGCGCAAAACAGGATTCACTGCGCTTCCTTTGATACGATCGTAGCGCGCCTTGTACTCCTTCTCTTTGTCCGAAGAAGGTGCATCCGCATAATCGGGCAATGCGTATCCCTTGCCTTGCAACTCCTCGATTGCAGCCTTGAGCTGAGGTAGCGAAGCACTCACGTTGGGTAACTTGACGATATTGGCCTCTGGCTTCTTAGCCAAAGCCCCCAGTTCAGCCAATGCGTCGTCAATTCTCTGATCGGAAGTCAAACAATCGGAAAAATTGGCGATAATGCGCCCGGACAGAGAGATATCTCGCGTCTCTACATTCACGCCCGCTGTCTTCGCGAATGCCTGAATAATCGGCAACAGCGAGTAGGTCGCGAGGGCGGGGGCTTCATCTGTCTCGGTGTAAATAATGCTCGGTACGTCAGTCATCGTGTCCACGCAAATACCGAGGGGCGAGAGTGTGCACAAGGGTCCTTGAGGCCCTCCAAGTGCTTCCCCCGGCAAAAATGACGTACTAGACTGCTTTTGTTGTGAATATTCCCCGTAGAGGACCCAAAAAACGTGCGGATCAACTCCTCGTGGAGCTTGGATTGGTCGAAACGCGCTCGCGCGCCCAGGCTCTCGTACTGGCCGGGGAGGTATTTTGCGGTGAAGTACGAGTGGAAAAAGCGGGACAGCAGCTCCGAGAAGACGCACCTCTGCGGGTGCGTGAACAACCGAAGTACGTCTCGCGAGGGGGACTCAAGTTAGAGGGAGCCCTCGATGATAGTGGGTGCAATCCCCAAGGACTACGAGTGGCCGACGTCGGGGCATCCACAGGAGGGTTTACAGATTGCGTGCTGAGCCGCGGTGCACACCAAGTCTATGCAATTGACGTAGGGCACGGTCAACTAGCGGAAAAATTACGTCAAGATGAACGCGTTGTGGCCATGGAGCGCACCAATGCGCGCAATCTGACCGCCGCAAATGTGCACGGTGGGGTCGATTTGGTGGTGGTCGATGCCTCCTTCATTAATTTGGATAAGTTGCTTGAAGCTATTTTTCTGATGACCAAACCTGGGGGTCATTTGCTCGCTCTCATCAAACCGCAGTTTGAAGTAGGCAGAGAAGAAGCGACGAAGGGAGGGGGAGTGATTCGAGATCCTCAAGTGCGGGGTGATGCCATCAACAAAGTGCTCGCCCAGGTGAAAAATAGGGGTTTTAACGTAATTTCTGATCATGAATGTAAACTTGCTGGTCCCAAAGGCAATGTGGAGCACTTCGTTTACGCACAACGCCCTACACTTAAATTACCCCCCCTCTGACTGGCCTTTCTCGCCGAACGATTCAAATGTTCTCTCGGTGGGACCCTTCCCCGAATACTCACAAGTTGTGCCCCTAGGAAACGCAATCGTCCCCGAACAACTAGACGGATAGCCCCCCCTTGATGATAGACTTGGGGCTGAACTTTCTGGAGAGTTAAAATCATGGGACCTGGCGTTATTATTGCAAGCATTATTCTTCTCGGTGGAGTTTTAACCATCGGTTACTTTATCGGTGTATTTAACAAATTAATCACTCTTCGCGAGCGTCATAAAAACGCCTTCTCCCAAATTGAAGTGCAGCTCAAGCGCCGCTACGATCTCATTCCCAACCTGGTTGAAATTGCCAAGGGATACATGAGCCACGAAAAAGAAACGCTCACCGCTGTTATTGAAGCTCGCAATACAGCCTTGGGGGGTCTCAGAGCTGCTGCCGCGGGGCCGGGTGAACCCGCTGCCATGAAGCAATTGGCCAGCGCCGAGGCTGGACTCTCAGGGGCACTTGGCCGTCTCAGCATGGTGATCGAAAAATACCCCGATCTTAAAGCCAATGAACAGATGTCTCAATTGACCGAAGAACTCACGAGCACCGAAAATAAGGTGACATTTGCGCGCCAAGCATTCAACGACGCGGTCACCACCTACAATACCTACAAGCAGCAGTTTCCTCCCGTAATCGTAGCCGGTGTTTCCGGTCACGCCCAGCACGCATCTCTCTTGGAATTTGAAGATTCCAAAGAAATTCAAGCCGCCCCCCAAGTATCCTTCTCGTAGGAAAGCACCCGGATGCAATTTTTTGAGCACCAAGACCAAGCGCGAGGCCGCACCACGCTTTTGCTCTTTCTTTACGTTTTGGCGCTCACAGGTCTCGTAGCAGCGAGCTCAGCTTTGACGCACTATGTGCTCACACTTGGTTCGTTGCCCAACGAAGAGCTGCCTCCCAATCACTGGAAACATGTTTTTGGCGCGGGCGGGCTCACCTTAGGAGTCATTGTCCTCGGCTCCGCTTTTCGTCTGTTTCAGCTGAGAGGGGGAGGCGTAAAAGTTGCAGAAACCCTCGGCGGTACCCTTGCCTCTGGAGCCGCGCAAGATCTCCTTGAGCGGCGCGCCGTCAACATTGTTGAGGAGATGGCCATTGCCTCTGGGCTCCCTGTGCCCCCCGTCTACATTCTGCGAAAAGAGCTCGGCATCAATGCCTTTGCCGCTGGCTGGTCTCCGGACGACGCCATCATTGGCCTCACTCAAGGTGCCCTAGAAAATCTCAGCCGCGATCAATTGCAAGGGGTCGTCGCGCACGAATTTAGCCATATTCTCAACCGAGACTGCGCCCTCAACATGCGCCTCATGGGAATTCTCCATGGTATTGTTCTCATCAGCGTCATCGGGCGCGTGCTTCTTCAGTTTGGCAGTGCAAGCCGCGGAAGCCGCCGCGAAGGTGGCCAGGCACATTTTCTTATCGCCGGTGCGGGCATTTGGCTTTTTGGCTCTTTAGGGGTGCTCCTCGCCCGCATTATTCAATCAGCCGTTTCTCGACAACGAGAGTATCTCGCCGACGCCTCAGCGGTACAGT
The DNA here is from genome assembly GCA_964459035.1 of uncultured Polyangiaceae bacterium. Lineage (GTDB taxonomy): Bacteria > Myxococcota_A > Polyangia > Polyangiales > Polyangiaceae > NIC37A-2. Next base: position 49,414 of record CAYWLO010000022.1, read on the forward strand.
TTACACGCAACCCCGCGGGCATTGGCGGAGCTTTGGCTACCATTGGCTCTCAGACATCGGCCCTCATCTCGCCCCGCGGAGCTGAGACAAGCCATATGCTTCTTGGAGAACACACGGCACAAAATTTTCTCAGTATCCTCGCTTCGCACCCTCCTCTTTTCGATAGAATTCAGCGCATCTTGCCCTCGTGGAATGGTGTTTTTGCAGAAATTGCCACGCCTCCTGGTAGCGTCCGAAAAGCCCTGGAGCGCCGAGAAAATTCAAACGCGCAAGCAGGCTCCGAAGGGGTGAATGCTCAAGACCTGCTCTTGGGAGGTGGTCTTGCCCCTGCTCTTGGCGAAGCGTTGCCTATCGAGGCAGCTAGTATCCTGACTCCTTTGCTATTGGACGAAGTTTTACAAGAGCCCGCACGCCCCCTAACAGGGGCAGCTGCCTTACTTGCCCTCATTCCCCCGCCCCTACGTCGCGCGGCCGAGGAGCCTTTCTCCTCGCGCGCGTTGATTTGCGCCTGGGTACTCGATCCAAATGAGGACGAACGAGCTGTCCAACTAGCGGTCTTCGGTAGCGACGCCCCCCTGAGAGAGGAAAGTATGCGTCTCTACGCGCTGATGCCAACTCTCGATCCTCTAGCCTTACTGCCCCTTTTTGATATTGCAGTCGGCACCCTCGCTGCGCTCTCTGATCCGCAAAAAAAGCAATTTGCCGAAGTTCTACATACGCTCAAAGCTCAACTTGCCACAGACTCCTATAGAAATTTTTGCCTAGCTTCTCTTGCCTTGCGGCATCTCAATTCAATTCACACAAAGAAAAAGCTGCGCAAAGTTCTTATTAAGAATGCCATCGAAAATATCCTGGGAGTCCTAGCCACCCAAGGCCACGATACCGACGAGGCTGCCGTTCACTCCTTTCGCGCGGGCACGCAAGAGCTGGGTAAGCGCGGAAATAAACTGCAGATTCCTTCCCCAGAAAGACTCACCGTGCAGGCTTTTGAAGCGTCTTTAGAAACCCTCACACACCTGCCAATGTCCACCCGTACAGAAGTACTGAGCGCGGCCGAGTTGATTGCAGCCAACGACGGAGAGCTTCGCCCAGAAGAGGCCGAATTACTTCGAGCAATGGCCTCTTTCATGGGCGTTGCCACTCGCCCCGTTTTTGCATCTCCCTAAGCCGGCGAGCTAGTCGCCCACGTTTTACGCCCCTCCGGTCCTGCTTCCTACACCCGCTGCGCGCAAACCTTCTTCGGTCGGCCCCCCCCGTCTGCAACAAGAGGCGAGCTTACCGTTTACAAGCACAGCGGGCACCTGAACTATACCAAGCTCCCTCGCGCGCTGCGCAACGTCAGCGTCGTTCATATCAAGCACTCTCACCTCGCAGGACGAACAGGCTATCTCACGCACCAGCTCGATTGCCTTTTGGCAAGCGGGACACCCCGCACTCAACACTTCAACTATTGTCTGACTCATGACTTTCTCCTTTTTGGGCTACATGCAATGAACTTGAAGCCCACTCACAAAAATTAGTTTCTCTTTTAAGACTCACAACACCCATTTTTTTGCTTAGGCGCCCTCTGAAGGGCCAAATATTCCAAATACAAGCGAGAAAAAGCAGACCCGCGCCCCAATAGACAATTGCAGCCGAATTGAACTCAAATTTAGCGACCAAGACGATGAGAGCTGCAATACTTCCCAGTAAGAGTGGCCCATGACCTCGCCTTGCTCGAGCACGCCAGCCTAAGGCGGCCAGGGTACCCGCTAACAATAGAATACTCAGTGGAAACAACCACTTGTCCTCCATCAAAGATCCCAGTCCAAGAGCACTTAGAATTGCGCCATAGGCCGGCCAACAAAACGGGCACGCCACTTTGGTCTCCTATTGCAAGGTGAGCCTTTTTCACCAACATAGGAGTAGTATAAACCCTGAAGGATAGTAGAGGGTCAAGGAAAAGGTGCTAACCTCCTGCTCATGAAAATTGTTACGTTGCTCGGTACAGCTCGACCAGGAAACTACACACAACACGCACTCCAATTGGTCGAGACCCATCTCAAAAATAGTGGCGTTTCTGCGACACGCTTTGACCCCAGCGGAAAAGTCCTGCCCTTTCCTGGACAAGAGGGAGACTTTCCGGATGCGCAGCTACTGCAGGATATGGTGCGAGACGCGACTGGCATCATCATCGCCACTCCTGAATACCATGGGAGCTTTTCTGCACTGCTCAAGTTGATGCTGGAAAATATGGGATTTCCCTCCCTGTTGGCAGGTAAGCCCGTTGCTCTTTTAGGTGTCGCGGCCGGGCGCATTGGAGCTATCAAATCTCTTGAACAGCTGCGCAGTGTTTGCTCGCACACCGGCGCGATTGTCTTACCTGGGCCTGTCTCCATTGCGGGCATCCAGCAAGTGTTCGACGCGGAGGGCAATTGTACTTCGAAAGAAACTCAAAAGTCCCTCGAAGGAGTAGCAACTCGGCTTTTGGACTACCTCAATCAGCATGTTTGTCCCCGTTTTGCGTTGGAGGCGATGGTTCGCAGCTAAGAATACACTCAATTGAGCATCATTCCCTCTCGGGGAATGGGCCGAATCCCCCCTTGGGCTAGACTCAGCGCGACATGCCAACAAAAACGCTCTTCGCGAGTCAACTCAAATATTGGCGCCAAGTTCAAGGTATCAGTCAGTTGAGTTTGGCGACTTTGGCCAGTACCACCACCCGCCATATCTCCTTTCTTGAAAACGGTCGCTCGCGCCCTAGTGGGCAAATGGTGATCCGTCTCACGGAAGCCCTTGAGGTTCCGGTACGAGAGCGCAACCAACTTCTGAAGGCGGCTGGTTACGAAGGCAACTACCCCGAAGAAGAATGGGGCTGCGAGACCTCCACCCGCTTCATGAAAGCTATCCGCTATAGCCTTGAGGCCCATGCTCCTTTCCCGGCCTTCGTAAGAAATCGCTATCACGAAATAGTCGATCTCAATGAGCCGGCTCGCCGGCTTTTTTCCATGCTAGAACCTAATGGTTTACAAACCAATCTGATAGAATGGATCCTCGCCCCTCAGTCCAACGCCCAACACGTTTTCGAAAACTTTGAGGCTGTTGCCTGGGGTATGGTCTATCGTCTTCGAGGAGAAGCGGCGGTGGCCCCTCACGATAAAAAGCTGCAGGAGCTCGCTCACCATGCGGAGCTTCGCTCTAAAAATATGCAATCGGCCATTCCGACAAAAGAACGAGTCATGTGCCCCGTTCTCCTCCTTGAAGGGCAACGTATTAGTTTGATGACTCTCGAAGCAAAATTTGGATCGGCCCAAGACGCGGGCCTTGACGAGTTACGGGTGGAGATGATGCATCCCCGAGACGATGTCACCGAGAGTTTTTTTCGAGATCTAGCAAAAACGCCCCCTCTGCGTTTGGCGCGTTAGAGGAGATTTCTTAAGCACACTACCCCTGCAGAAAACCAGGCTAATCTTCTGCTAGGTACGCGCAGCGAAATCCTACGTCATCGCCAACATCTGGGCTTTGCTGGCTCCACGTTTTTAGTTCACTCGCATTTTTAGAGCGAAAGGAGCCGCCGTGCACGCTCAGTACCCCTCTCACGTCCCGGGCCCATTCTGCGACATTTCCTGACATGTCCAACAATCCCTCGGGGGTGCGCCCGAGGGGGCGTGAACCCACAAGATCGGGGGTGATAGCGTGATTCGCACATGGTCCACTAATAATACCATAAGAAGATCTTCGACACGCCAACCCATGAGCACCCCAGGGATAGCGCCGAGCCTCCTTACCACTTGCAGCGAAAATCCACTCCGCAGGAGTGGGCAGTCTCCCTCCCAGATGAGCGCAAAATTCTTGTGCTCTTTGGGGAGAAATACCCGTGACCGGAAGTCCAGGCTCACTCCCCTGAGTCAGCGAAGTACAAGAGCCCTTTTGAACACATTGTTCGTAGTCATGGTAGCTCACTTCTGTTTTATCAATAGCAAACGAACGTACGACGACTCGATGCCTCTTGACTACATCGACCGAATCCCAATCGGTCGGACCAAGCACCACGCTGCCTCCCGAAATCTTTACCTTTTCGTTTGGGTACACACAGCCAGGAGAACTCCCTTTTATTAGAACAAAGGGTAACGCGCACTTTTGTGGTAAACCCACACATTGTCCGGCAGAAAGCCCCTGGCCATCTGCACAGCACCGGGCCTCCATCGAAATAAAACCATGAGCGCAGCGTGCGGGCTCGCCGCGTACTCGAGCCCCCCAAAAAACCACCCACGCCAAGACCACCAATGCGCCCAAACCCGCCATCAAAGTCCACCCCCTCAGGTCCCAATTGAGTTCCTTGTCCCAACTACTCATGAATGGTCTTCGCTCATTTGGTGCACCTGACAATCTAGCGCGCATAGCTCAGTTGAGCGAGGCCAAGGCGCTCTACCCTAGGTTATAAGCAATAGGGAAGCCCCCCTAGCTGCATTCAAGCCCCCTGAGGGCGACGGAACAGACTTGAGTACATCGAACCCACGCCCTAGGGTCCTCGACGTCTTGAGTAATTCCAAAGAAAAAGCGGTTCTTTCGGCAAAGGCATCTTCAGATCACGAGGCAAGCCAGTCTCTAGATTCGGGGACCCCCAAGGCGTTACCAAGCGTCGGCGACGCCCAGGAGAACGAACCCCGCGATCCTGCCAGCGCAACATTTTGGAACTCCGAGGACTCAGCTGAAACCCCCGACGCAGAAAAGATCAACTGGCCGGCACCGACTACTCTCAACGAGAGAGAAAAAGCATCTCTGGTGTGGCGAGTTCGCGGACTCATTCGCACAATTCGACCCCACCAATGGGTAAAAAATGTTTTTGTCCTGGCTCCAGTAGTTTTCGCCACCAAATTATTCGACCCCATTCTCCTGACCAACGCTGCCATCGCTTTCTTTGCGTTCTGTCTACTGGCCGGCGCCGTCTACACAATCAACGATTTGGCCGACGTCGAAGCGGATAGACTTCATCCAGTCAAACGCGATCGTCCTATCGCCTCGGGACGGGTGCCGGAAAATGTTGCACGTATTTTTTCCTACTTCTTGGTGACAGTCTCTCTCACTGCAAGCTACTTCGTCTCGCCCTTGTTTGCGGGAGCCGCTGCAGCCTATTTTGCACTCAATGTCGCCTACACCATGCGCCTCAAACATGTTGCGTACCTAGATGTAGCATGTATTTCCGCGGGTTTTGTCCTTCGAGTCCTGGGCGGCGGCTTTGCCACTCGCATCGAAGTTACGTGGTATCTCTTTGTGTGTACCGCTCTACTCGCCCTATTTTTGGGCTTTGGAAAGCGCCGCCACGAGTTAACGACCGCCTCGGCAAAAGCAGGCAAACAACGGGTTGCTCTAGAAGGATACACCAAGGGAGGGTTAGACGCCGCACTCACCATTACCTCCGTGCTCACCGTGGGCACCTACCTCAAGTATACCCTCGACGAAGCGACCATCGCGTTCTTTCGTACCAGCAACCTCTGGCCCACCACTCTCTTCGTCATTTTAGGCGTTTGGCGATTTCTTCATATTGTCCGCAATCGCCCCCAAGCAGAAAGTCCCACTCAAGAGATGCTCTCGGATGGTCCGATGGTGGGAATAGTTCTTGTATGGATGGGGGTAATTGGCTGGTTGGTTTACCATCTCCAGCCCTCCTGAACTCTCGCGGACAATCCCCTCAAATAGGCCCCACCTGAGACGACCAGCAGAGAGGGTCATCGATCTAGTTGGGCGGACGCCGCTCAATGACCAAGAAGTAGGCCAATTCACCCCCTGTAGAGTATCTGAGTACATGTTGGCTGCAGCCCAAGAGGAACAAAAGGTCGCAAAATCGGGACCATGGACCGATCTAGCGCTCACTCTCCCGATATTTGTGGGCTACCATTTGGGGGTCATTTTTTTGCCGATCCGCAATGCTGCGGACATTGTTACACGTGAGCTTTCCGATCTCGCCGACAACAACTTACTGGCATATTTTGCGGTGACTCTTTGCATTGGGGCTGGGTACATCACCCCTCTTCTTTTGGCCGGTCGCGGACGCCAACTGCAGATGGATAAATTTGCGTGGATAGGAACCGAAGGTATCGCCTACGCCCTTCTGATGCGACTCTTGGCGGGGTACGCTGTCGCGCACCTACTTTCCATGGTCACAACAGAAGCAGGGTTGGTTGGCTTGATGAATGCTGCCCCCGCCCTCTCGTCTTCTGTTGAAGCGGCCACTGCCTCCACAGCAGTCAACGAACGTTTGGCGGGTGCCATTATGTCTATGGGAGCAGGATTCTACGAAGAACTTGTTTTTCGCGTGGGCTTCTATGGAGTAGGCGCGGGGCTCTTACTGCTGCTTTTTAATGTGACCTCCAGCATGATGAAGCTATTTTATCGTATCGGCTGGGCCATTCTTTGTGCCTGTGTGTTTAGCGGTTGGCACTATTTTGGAGAAATGGGTGATACTTTTGAACTCACAACCTTTCTTTTTCGCGGAGTATGCGGACTTGTTTTTACGGTGATCTATCAGTTTCGAGGTTTTGCTCCGGCAGTGTGGACACACGCCCTCTACGATATATGGGTATTGGCGTTTTAACGGCCACCATCGCCACTCTTCATTTTCCTTTGGTCGCAGTCTTTACCTAGAAGTCAAATTGAAGGCGCGCCTTCACGCTACTATTATTCGTCGGAAAAGCGCTGAGCAAACTTCCTTGACTCATTGATGCGCGCAACCAACGCCCAGAGATCTCCCCCTTGAGATCTTCATGAATGAAACGCAACTGACGTGCTGCAATCGCTTCCGCGATGACTTCCCCATTGGTTACGTCCACCACGGCTCGCGCCTCAAGAGACGAACGGGCGAAATCTCCAACGCTCCAGTGAACTCGCAAAGCGAGATCGGAATCGAAAGGCCGCAAAAATGTAGCGGCATCACCTGCCCCCGCTTCACCCGCGTACTCCAACGTGAGTGTCAATTCGTCTTGGGTACTCAAAAAATGGGATATCGATCTATCGAAACCAGTTACGAATTGCACGTAATCATCAGGTTTTTGCATAAGATCGGCCAGGTGCATTCCCGAGAAATTCGAAAAGACATAGGGGCGTTTGTAAGCAAACTCTCCCTTGAGAGTGAACTTTGACCAGCCGTCTGCCTCGGGTACCGCGTGGAAGCCTCCGCCTAGCGTCCACTCGCCGTAATACTGAGGAATCAATGCGGCCACACCACTAGGGGACATCTGAACCCCAAAAAGTGGAGTGCGCCCGGGCCCGCGCGCTGCAAGAATTTGAACATCTGCACTCACCCATTGTGTACTTAGTGTCGAGTCGAATCGTAGGGCAGCAAAAAGTCTATCGATTCCATCGGGACCACTCACTCCCTCTTGTAGAAGTTGGGTTGTAGGCGTCGAAAAACTGAACCGCTGACGTTCTGTCGGAAACTCTGTCTCCCGCCAAAGAGGCAACGCGTAAACGCCAAATGAGGGTTCCCCTAGGATATCTCCCCCGGGAAGAGTCCAACGCACGCGCGCGCCCAACTCCCCCCGCGGAGGAGCTCCCACGGCGTCTACACCAAGATCGCGGCGATTGAGAACATCGAGAGGATTAAAAGTATCAGTAATACCCCAACTTTCGATGAATTGACCGGCCAATAGGTCGTAGAATTCTCCCCTATAGATCAAATAGGCAGAGCGAGGTTCATAGCGTAAAAGATTTGTATCTAATGCATCAATCATAAACCACGGCATCGCCTCAAGGGCGAGACCGCCGACAAGACGAATATTGATCTCCAGCTCTGCCTCGGTGATCAACTGTTGATCATTGTTACCTTGCCCGCGGTCTAGGGGGTAGACCCTCAGCTCTTCAGCCAAATACCCTCGAAATTTTTCTAGAATAGGACCATGCACACTCGATCCCTCATCTCCCGCCATTCCTGAAAACTCGGCGTCCAAATCGGCAAAGCTCACTTGGGCGTACCCCGAGGTACTGCACAAAATAGAAGCGACACCCAGGCTCATAACTGAGGGAAAACGGAGCACATTACATTCCTTCAAGGGCGCGACGAGTGAAGAGTGCCTCACTCAAATTTTTGCGCGAACTCCCGTTTTTTCCCGGGTAAAGGGCCATATTGAGGCGAATGTTCTCGGTTTCAAGCACCGTGCGCTTTCCTGTTTGATGATTGGACATCTCCTGTTTTTTTGCGCGCCAAAAGCGACCATGAAGATGGGCCCACCGAGACGATGTGAGTGTTTTCAGCTTGCGTCCCGCCTTGTCAAAGAATTCCATTTTCTCTGCTCGAAAGTGAGAGCGATGCAAAGAAATTAGTATCTTAGAATAACCTGTCTCGCGGTAACGTGGTTTTGCTTCTAGGACATATACGGGCTCACCCTTTACCCTACTGTCCCGAATATACGTCCACCCGTAGCGCTCCACGCTCAAGCTGGAGAGATCTTCGTAGGTAAATTCGGTACCTTGAAAGCTTCCCGTTCGGTTTGCCCCTGATATCCTGCGCACGCGACGACTTGCCGGCAGGTAAAGCCAACTATCGTCCGTTCCACCAATCTTCTCATGAGTCAACGCAGCCACACCACGAATATCCGCTGGAGTCATGAAGCGCACCACTGATTTATCCCCCGACTTTCCTTCGAGCAATGCCTGAACCACCTCTCGCTTCACGCTATCGCCGCGAGGGTCATAGAGGGTCATAGAGGGTCATAGAGGGTCATAGAGGGTCATAGAGGGTCATCTTCGATTTTGAGTACTGATCGACCCAACCGCTATCCAAGGTCTCTGCATATTTGGCAATAGTATGCCCTTTTTTTGCGGCATTTCCTTGATTAAATCTCGGAGACTCGGGCACCGCCACTCCCGAGGTATTAGAGGCATAAATGGCCCCAGTGGTTAGTAAGAGCACAAGGGCAATTGCGCCTATTATATGAGTTCTTCTATTCATTGCGTGTTTCATGATATTTATCTCCATTTGTTAGCTACTTACTCTGCGGGCTGAGGCGAGTCAGCCATTGACAAAACTTTTGAGCTGTCTCTTTTTTCGCTCACAACCAATAAAAGCAGAGCTGGCGTTACAACCATGTCAGCTACCCAGGCAAGGGCGACCATGCTTGCCCCTAAAATGCCCACCAACATATTGGGGCGAAAATCGCTAAGGGAGACGACTGAGAACCCCAAGACAAGAGTCAACGAGGTCCAGGAAAGGGCAGAACCCACCTGGCGAAAGCTCTCACGAATTGCGTAATTTACGCCTCGCCCTGCCTTGCGCGAGCTAGAAAACTTCGTCAAAAGGTGGATCGTATCGTCCACACAGACCCCTAATGCAATAGTTACCACTATCACGGCCGGGCCGTCTAAAGGTATCTTAAGGAGACCAAAGAGAGCCAGGGGGAACACGAGGGGCAAGATATTGGGCACCATGCTCACAAGAGCCAGAGGTAATGAGCGAAAAACAACCCCTATGACCAGGGTGATTACAAGGAGCGCGAGAGCGAGCGAGTGAATCAGCGTATCGGTAAAGCGCTCCATCATATTCATGAAGAGAAAGTTCTTTCCAGTGAGCCTCATGGTTGAGAGGGCGGCGCCGGACTCAACCTCAGCAGGTGAACCGGAAATCTCCGAAAATTCATCCCGAGCAATACGCCGAATCTCTTCATAGGCAGCCAACATCGACGCGGTAGTTCTGGCTTCGGTACGAGCAGCTATGCGAAAGACACGCCTATTGGAACTCACAAAAGAGCTCAGGTTCTCAGCTGGCTTTGCCCCGTTTTCGTATTGCAGGTAATACTGAGCGCACATGGTGGAGGCACTTTGAGCGGGCAAAAGCTCGAACTCCCCCGTAAACGGGTCTCTCACAACACGCTCTTTCTTGGCGTCATTGTGCACATCCCTACTCTGGGGAACACGATAAAACTCACCCTTATTGTCGTTTTGCACTTGATGCATGCGTCGCAACACACTCAAACCACTATCAAAGCTAGTGAGAGTGCTCAGAGGTGAGCCGGGCTTCTTTGACTCCTCCACCAGGCGGCATTCAAAAGAGTCCACCATCTGCAAAAAGACCCCATCGGTGGCTATTCTTCCGCGGTCCTCCCGACTAATCTTCTGCTCTAGTACCTCGTGCCGGAAGTCCGTGCCGGGCTTCACCAGACCCAACTGAAGTGGGGGCCTGATGAAACCCGCAATAGCCTCCCTA
>CAYWLO010000023.1:0-59539 GCA_964459035.1 uncultured Polyangiaceae bacterium
CGTCTCTTCACTCGAGACGAAGTACTCAAACTAGACACTTTTTGCAAAAAACTCTTAGACATCACGGTTCTTCATGCTGGCCCTAGCCTCCTAGCTAGCATCATGCATCATTTGGAAACCCCCCATGCCTCTGTAAGTAGCTTGCCCAATATGCGCCACGCTTCTTCGGGAGGGGATGTTGTTCCTCCCCATACGATGGAGCGCATGAAGACTCTATTTCCCCATGCGGAGCTCTACGTAATTTACGGCAGCACAGAAATTAGCTGTATGGGCGCTACCTACCCCATACCTCGCGACACTCTTGTAGACCGCTCTTATGTGGGCAAACCTTTTCCCAATACCAAAGTGCGCCTTGTAGACGAAGAAGGAAAGCCTACGATTGTTGGTCATATAGGAGAAATATGTTTTTCTGGTGCTGGGGTTGTATCGGGTTACTTTCGACGCCCAGAGCTTACCTTAGAAAAATTCGTCCCTTTCAATGGAGAGGTCTTTTACAAAATGGGAGACCTAGGAAGAATGAACGAAGGGGGCGACTTAGAAATATTAGGTCGTACAGATTTTCAAATTCAACTTCGAGGCATGCGCATTGAACCCCTCACTATAGAAAGCGCTTTTCGGACACTAAAACTCGCTGAAGAATGCGCCATTTCCCTAAAAAACCTCAATGATCGCGATGCGCGGCTCATTGCCTTCGTCAGTGAGCCCCACCAATCTGCAGAAAGCTCACTCAATGCTCTTCGAGCAGAGTTACCCGACTACATGATTCCCCATCATATTGTAGAGGTAGACAACCTACCTCTCACTCTCAACGGGAAACTCGATAGACGCGCTCTAGAGAAGATTCCGTGGCAAGCAAGACCCAACAAAAAGCCCTCTGTTGAGCCACGTAGCCTCATAGAAGAAAAAGTATGCGGGGCCTTTTCTCAACTCCTTCAAGTCCCTGTGGGTATCGACGACAACTTCTTTGACTTAGGGGGTCACTCCCTGCTTGTAATGATGCTGGCCAGCGAACTCGAAAACCAACTTGGGTTTACGGTATCGCCCGCAGCAATCTTTCAAACCCCCACCCCGCGCGCCCTAGTCGAATATCTTAAAAAGAGAGTCGCCTTCGATCATCATCCTATTGCTCTCACCTCAAGTCATAGCGAGCCGGCGCTTTTTCTTATTGCCGGTATCCATATTTACCAAAAACTCGCTCATGAGCTCGAAGGAAAACTGTCGGTCTACGGCGTTTATGCAGGTGTAGAATTTGCCTATTTCGATCAAGGCGCGCAAGCGCAACCAGTCGAAGAACTAGCGGCCCGCTATGTTGAAATAATTCGCAGACAACAATCTCATGGTCCCTACCAAATTGCGGGGCTCTCCTTTGGAGGCATCATCGCCTACGAAATAGCACAGCAGTTAATATTCGCCGGCGAAGTGGTTACTTCTGTCACCCTCCTGGACTCCATGCTCCCCGAAGTTGGGTGGAGGAGTCGCTTCAGAAAAGTGCTTCGTTTTGCGCGACTCTCCCCGCAAGTGCAGGCGCAACTACTCGTCCAAAAATCCACCCAAAAGGCTCGCACCATTCAAGCTCACCTCCAAAAGCACAGGGCCAAAAAGCTTCGCAAGCAGACCACTGGACAAATGCAAGACACACGCATCGATGCATACCGTCAATCAGCCGAGCTCTATGTTTCCACGGTCAAAGATTGCCCTGCCCCCGTCTCCCTCGTCATTGCCTCCCAACGAGCAGCTCAGAGCCCCCTTGCCTGTGATCACGCTGGGTGGCGGGACCATGTATCTCACCTAGCCCTTCATTCTATCGATTCCGGGCACCTTGAACTTCTCCAAGAACCCCGAGTCAGCAATATTGCGCAAATTCTCCTCAACGCGTCCGCTGGCTGACGCTTACTTCAAAAGACTCATCGCTACGCTCAGGGGCGCACTCCCCCACCGTGAGGAGTATTGATTGCCAGATTCGTACTTTAACGATATCAATCTGACATGATTTTACTAATTTCTGTCATAGCGACAGCAAATAAACCCCGGCGCGTAAGTGCATGACCAGTGATCTCAATGACGTACTGGTCTTTATCAAAGTCGTCGAGTTACGCAGCTTTACCGCCGCGGGGGATGCTTTGGGTCTTCCCAACTCGTCCATCAGCCGAAAAGTAACTCGTTTAGAGGATAGATTGGGCGTGCGCCTCCTCCATCGCACGACTCGAAAGCTAAGTCTGAGCGACAACGGCCAACTCTATTACGAACGAGCCGTACGCCTCATTGCGGGGCTAGAAGAGGCTGAGAATATTTTGGCCGATACGTGCGCAACACCGCGAGGTCGAGTCAAGTTAATAGCCCCACCCGAGCATGCAATCTCTATGAAAATCGTAAACGATTTTCTCAGTATTTATCCAGAGGTTCGCGTGGACGTTCATCTCACCTCTGCCCCCGTCAATATCATTCATGAAGGCGTGGACGTTGCCATTGTCGCGGGTTGCGCAAACAATCTCTCCGTTACAGCTCACAAGATTCTTGATAGTAAGTTTATTCTAGTGGCTTCTCCTGAGTACTTAAGAAAAAGAGGAACCCCCAAAACACTCTCTGATCTATCGACTCACGATTGCGTAATATTTGGTCGTAGCTCTTCCAACCAAATATGGAACTTACAAGATGGAACGGAAAGCGTAAAAGTTCCAGTGCACGGGCGGGTCGCGAGCAACCACCTCCAGGCAATCTTCTCCTCTGTAGTAGCGGACCACGGCATTGCACTGGTGCCCGAACTACTCTGCGGCAAGCTCCTCGCCTCGGGGCAAATCATTCAAGTCTTGAAGAGCGCTGAACCCCCTCCTACGCCACTTTTTGTCACCTACGAAAACGGAAAGCTCCTCGCTCCGGCGGTGCGCGCCTTGGTGAAACACATCAAAGAAAACTTCAAAGAAGAGGCTCTCAATCAATAAAATGGCACGCGCCCTGCTTAAATCTCCCTCTCGCAATTGTAACCGGCTGAGATACGAATGGTGACTTCCTCGGACACACGCCATCAATCAGGATCGTAATTTCTTACTTTTTGCCCAGTGGCCCCCAGCAACGCAACAGACTTCAGACACTTTTTACTCGGCACACTTCGTGCAGTTTCAGCAATTATGCGCAATTCAAATTGTCTTTCTGTTTTCTCCCTCTCCCTTGCCGCTCTCGTCCTGGCACTCACCGTGTCCGCTTGTGACAAGTCCAAGTCCCCCGATATCGACTCCGCACAAGAAGCCCCCTCCAGCGAAACAAAGGTGGCCGCAGCCGCAATCGAAGCCAAAGTAAAAGTTACGGAAGAAGGCAGCAAATTCGACCCTCCCGTCAATAGCTCACAAATACCCCTTGGTGCATGGATGTGTGAAATGGGCGGAGTACACTTTGCCTCTCTTTCTCCTGGCGACGGGAAGTGCCCCACCTGCGGTATGAAACTCAAGCAAAAAGAGGCGAGCGACCAGAAAGGGCACGAGGGGCACGAGGGGCACGAGGGGCACAAAGAGGGCAACGACGTTCACAAGAAGTAGTCAACATGCCCACGGCTGAGTTCTGAAGAGCACCTCCTCGTTCAGCACATTCTCCATCAGCGCAAGTCTTCTAAAAGAAGCTATCTTCTAAAGGAGCATTCGCTTTCTCTTGGCAAGTTTGCCCCTCAACTGGGCCGTGCGTCCAGGGGGGCTAGGAAGTCCTCTTGAGAGTATGCACGTCGCGATGGTCGAAAAGCTCCTGTTTGCTGGGTATTTTCAACCACATATGCTCATCGTAAAATAGGGTCTCCTCGTCCACCAGCTTCAAATGAAGGGTGTAGCGCACCGTCTTAAACTCTTTCTCTAAAAATGGATTGGAACAAATTCCAAAGATTTCAGAGCCTGACTCTGCTTCTAGGCGAAACTCTCTCGCGTCAGGCTCAACCCGACCACCAGCCATCACTGTGATCCCCCGGGGCGGCATGAACGAACGAATCACCAATTGAGACGCTGGGTCCCACAACCAGTAGCCCAATTCTTCATGAAATGGATTTTCTCCCCCAATTCGCCAGGCTCTTGTCGAGTATCTCAGGCCAAAAAGCTGCTGCTCGTGATTGTCGACCCTCCCCATAGGTTCAAAAACCATCTTCTCGCGAAACTTGCTTTCAACGGCACATCTATCCGTCGGGGGATAATCAGAGGGAGAAACATCGACCCCACCCTCACCTTCCCAGGTTCCCTGTAAATATCTAAGTGGGCCCAAGTCTGCATCAAATGCCATAGTCTCAGTGTAAAATCAGAGTGTGCGTTTTTCCAGAAAATTCGACGTTTCTATTCTGCAAATAGAACTTTCTTTCGATACCGTCATATAGAGCACATCGATTATCCCCTCCACCCCAGTAAATCCTTTGACCGATTTTTCCTATCTTGCCGGTTATGCCCCTGCGCTCCAACAGGAAGTAAAGACTCACCTAGAGTCCGGGGCCCTTCAAGAACGCCTTAGAAAACAATACCCAGCTCTTTCATCCATCACAAATGACCGACAACTTCGTGTGTTTGTAATCGATTTAAAAAACCGGCATTTGAAACGTAGCAAGCCCATCAGTAAAATTATATTTGATGATAAAATGAGAGAGCTTCATGGAGCCCTGGGTCTGCATAGTTTCGTGTCACGAGTCCAAGGCTCGCGAACCAAAGCAAAAAACGAAGTGCGCATAGCCAGCCTCTTCAAAACATTGCCGCAAGAATTTCTTAAAATGGTGGTGGTGCATGAGCTGGCCCATCTCAAAGAAAAGAACCACGACAAAGCCTTTTACAAACTCTGCTGCCTGATGGATCCCGATTACCATCAACTAGAATTTGATTTGCGCCTCTATATGACCGCGCAAAGCTACGACAAAAGAGATGTTTAGTACGGCGTACGTGCAAAATGTTACCCACCGTACGTGTTTATGCTATTTTAACTCTCGTGGCTCTCACTGCATCAGAACTCCGTCGTAATATCTACCGCCTCCTCGATTCAGTCTTAGAAACAGGCATTCCTCTCGATATCAAACGAGGAGACCAAGTCATTCGTATCTCGTCTTTGGAGCCCCCCACCAAGCTAGAGAACCTGCCCTTGCGCAATCTCTTTTCTTGCGATCCTGATGAACTTGTCACAAGAGAAACAATTTCTTCACCCTCCCCCGGCATGCAGCCCACTTCCCCTCTGGGTTAAAATTGATGCCACCTTCACGCAATCGAGTTCACCTCGACACCCATGTTGTATGCTGGCTCTATGCGGGTCTGGTGCACCAGCTCAGCCAAAGAGTGGTAGAATGTATCGAGACCAATCAGCTCGTGATTAGCCCTTGGGTTCTTGCCGAGCTTCAAGTCCTTTATGAAAAGGGTGTTCTCACCCTTCCCGCATTGCCAATTTTTGAAGATTTGGAGAAAAGGCTGGGCCTCAGCATCACAAACTTCACATCAATTCAAGTAATCAAGGCCAGCATGAGCTTGTCTTGGGCAGAAGATCCCTTCGATCGCATGATTGTAAGCGAAGCTTCTTTAGACGAAGCGCCTTTAATCACCAAAGATGCCCACTTACACGCCCACTTCAAGCAAGTTATTTGGTAGTTTGCTCGGTCTTTTGTTATGACAATCGCAATTTTTACTATTGGCACCGAAATTACCCGTGGTGAAATTCACAATACCAATACGGGCTGGTTAGCCGAAAAACTGACAGAAAACGGTCATCTTGTCACAGAAATGGTGAGCGTTGACGACGACGACCAAGCGTTGGATAGGACTCTCAATCGTCTCTGCGCTCACCATGAGATTGTCATTTGTACAGGTGGATTGGGACCCACCACTGATGATAGAACAAGAAACTCAGCGGCACGCGTCGCCCAGGTAAATCTTGTAAAGGACGAAGATTCTTTTTGTGAGCTCAAAAGATATCTCAGTCAAAAAAATAGACCGCTCACACCTTCCAACAAGGCGCAGGTTTATTTTCCTACGGGCTCCCTCGTACTAAAAAATCACCAGGGCACCGCTCCTGGCTTTTCTCTTTCCATTAAAAAGTCCCAAGCCTATTTCTTACCAGGGGTGCCTCAAGAGATGCGCCCCCTATTTCTCGAATCGGTTTTGCCCAACCTCCCCAGCGTGCAAAACCCTCTTGCCTGTATTCGTATCCATACCTACGGCTTGCCAGAAGCTCAATTGAGCGATCTCCTCAAAGATCTCGATTCTGTAACAATTGGCTACCGTGCGGCAAACTCCTACGTCGAAGTAAAAGTTCTAGCGCACGGTAAGGATCACCCCAGTGCCCTGCACTCTGCCGAAAAAGTAGCCCAAATAATCGAGGAAAGGCTTGGTTCTCACGCCTATGCACGGGACAATATTAGTTTACCCGGCCATGTTGGTGAACTACTTCAAGCGCAAGGTCTTAGCTTGGGCCTTGCGGAGTCATGCACAGGAGGACTGGTTTCATCCCTCATTACACGCCTTGCCGGCGCAAGTCGCTACTACAATGGCGCTATCTGCTCCTATCAAAACGATGTTAAAGAGCGCCTACTCTTCGTATCGCCGGAGACGCTCAAAAAATATGGTGCAGTGAGTCAGCAAGTGGCCAAAGAAATGGCCCTCGGGGCTCGCAAGGCCCTTGCCTGCGATATTTCTTTGGCACTCACTGGTATAGCTGGACCCACAGGCGCAAGCGCTGAAAAGCCAGTGGGTCTCGTGCATTGGGCCATCAGCTACAAAGATCAGCTCCTCGTCAAAGAAGGTGTCTTTCGCGGCTCACGCAAAGAGATACAAGATAGAGCTGCAATGGCAGGGCTTTGGAGCCTGCGCACCGCACTTTACGATTGATCTTTTTTTGATGAAAAGACAAATTCTTGGTCGCGAAAGCTCACAAAAATAGTCTCTCCTAACTCGTATTCTCCCCGAAGTACTCGTTGTGCCAAAGGGTTCTCCAAAAGACGCTGAATGGCTCGCTTTAGGGGACGAGCGCCATATTGCGGATCAAACCCTTCCAGGGCAATTTCGTCTTTTGCCTGGTCACTCACTTGAAGTTCAAGACCACGCAATTTGAGTCTATCGCCCAAAAGCTTCAGTTGAACCTCAACTATGGATCGTATTTGACCTTGAGCCAGACGTCTAAAAACAATGGTCTCATCAAGACGATTTAAGAACTCCGGTCGCAGATATTTCTTTAGCTCTTCTTGAGCCACAACCTCCAAAAGGTTTTGCTTTTCCTTTTCGTCAAGAAAGCTGCGCTCTTCAACTGCAGCCATTTCTGAAGAACCTAAATTACTTGTGAGAATAATGACGGTGTTTTTAAAGTCGACCGTGCGACCTTGACCATCCGTTAGACGACCATCATCCAAGAGCTGCAACAAGGTATTAAAAATATCAGGATGAGCTTTTTCTATTTCATCAAAGAGAATGACAGAAAATGGTCTCCTGCGAACTGGCTCTGTAAGCTGTCCGCCTTCGTCATATCCCACATACCCAGGGGGGGCTCCTATTAGGCGTGAAACACTGTGTTTTTCGGAGTATTCACTCATATCGATACGCACCATCGAGCGTTCATCGTCAAAAAGAAATTCTGCCAAGGCTCGTGCTGTTTCAGTTTTTCCAACGCCAGTTGGACCTAAAAATAGAAACGATCCAATCGGTCTATTTTCTTCGCCAAGCCCAGCACGCGAGCGACGGACAGCATTTGCTACCGCTACAAGAGCGTCATCTTGTCCTATTACCCGCTCTCGTAAATTGTCTTCGATGAGCAAAAGTTTGTTCATCTCGCTTTGCAGCATTTTGCTCACGGGCACGCCTGTCCATTTACTCACAATAGAGGCGATGTCTTCTTCGGTTACTTCTTCTTTCAAGAATGAACCTTCTGCTTGTAGCCGTAGTAAATTGCCGCGGGCAATCTCAAGTGCTTCTTCTGCTTTGGGCGCCGCTCCATATTGAATCTCAGCCGCTTTGCCCAGGTCCCCAGTGCGTGCAGCGAGCTCTTGCTGTATTCTCAAGTCTTCTATCAGGCGTTTACCCTCTTGAATTTTTGAAATGACCTCTTTTTCTTTGATCCATTGAGCCTTTTTAGCGTCTCTTTCTACAGAAATTTCCGATATTTCAAGTTTGAGCTCACCTAGGCGAGCTTTGCTCGCCCGATTTTTTTCGCGACTCAGGGCTTCTTGTTCAATTTGCAATTGCACCAAGCGACGCTCCAGTTGATCAATTTCAACGGGCATCGAGTCTATTTCCATCTTGATTTTGCTGGCGGCTTCGTCCACCAAATCAATCGCCTTATCTGGCAAGAATCTTTCGGTAATGTAGCGAGTACTTAAAGTGACTGCAGCTACCAAAGCAGCATCTTGAATTCGTATTCCATGATGCACTTCATAACGTTCCTTCAGCCCACGCAAGATGGCAATTGCATCTTCCGTATTGGGCTGGTCAACCATAACCGGTTGAAAACGCCTTTCGAGAGCTGCATCTTTTTCTATATACTTGCGATATTCATCTAAGGTTGTGGCGCCAATCGCTCGCACCTCACCACGAGCTAACGCTGGTTTTAGCATATTGGCAGCGTCCATCGCTCCTTCACTTGCCCCCGCTCCTACCAACGTGTGCAGTTCATCAATAAATAGAATTACCGAACCCGCGGCAGCTTCTACCTCTTTTAGAACAGCTTTTAGTCTTTCTTCAAACTCACCTCGATACTTTGCTCCGGCTAACATGCTAGCTAAATCGAGCGAAAGAAGGTGCTTGTCTTTTAAGCTACCGGGTACATCCCCTTGAGCAATTCTATGGGCTAAACCTTCGGCAATTGCGGTTTTTCCGACCCCTGGCTCCCCTATCAATACAGGGTTATTTTTTGTACGACGGGAAAGAACCTGCATCACTCGCCGTATTTCCTCGTCGCGGCCAATTACAGGATCTATCTTTCCTTCTTTTGCCGCCTGAGTGAGGTCTTGAGTATATTTATCAAGAACCTGAAATTTTATCTCGGGCTCTTTATCAGTGACTTTTTGTGAGCCTCGTGCCTTGTCCAAAGCCTGAGAAAGCTTGTCGTAGGTGAGCCCAACTGATTCGAATATTTTACCCAGTTTTTCTGGATCTCTACTGGCCGCCAAAACAAAATGCTCAGTCGACACAAATTCGTCTTGAAGGTTCTTTACAGAAAGCTCCGCTGCCTTCACCAAAAGCTGCATACGCCGCCCAAATCGTGGATCAGAGCCCCCTACAGCACTTGGAAGCTGCCCTAGCTCCTCTTGCAACTTGGCTACCAAGGCATCGGGTTTTACTCCCGCTAGCTCTACTAGGGGTCGCCCAATTCCATCCTTTTGACCCAATATGGCAATAAGTAAATGCTCAGGCACAACCTCTGGATTTCCCGCAGTCGCACAAGCACCAGCTGCAACTTGTAGAGCTGATTGACTCATCGTCGTAAATTTATCCAGGTTCATTTAGCTTTCCTTCTTGTTCAAGCGCACAAGTGTCTGACTCTTTTGGTCCAGAGACAGACCAGAAGACACGAGAATGAAGAGATCCTCGTTTTCACATCATTTGAACTTTGATTGTGAAAAGGAATACTCCCACTCAATAAGCTAAGTCGCCTTTCTCATTGCGCAAGGCGCGGCGCTCTTTGGACAAGCAGGGGCTGTAATTTATCGCCCTTTAGGGCGACACGCGCCGTTCAATGGCGATAGCAATCTCGTTTTCTAGCTCTTTTTGTGAAAAACCTTTCACTACTTTTCCATCGATGATCATCAGTTTTTCGTGACCGCCAGGCGATAAACGACGCGCTTTGGCCTTCTCCATAGGAGAATTTGTATCGTGATAAGAAAACATTAGATCATTATGAGAAAGGTACTGAGCCATTTTATCTTCACCCACTTCCATCGGTGAAAAAATCTCTATATTTACCTTCTTGAGGGCTTCTTTGACGTCTTCGTCATCAAATTTTAGCGTGCGTTTCTTTGGCACTTCTTGAACCTGTTTTTGCACAAGATAGCTAAATTTAACTGTTTTCTTTGTTGGCTGAACTACAGAAATGACTGGAGACATATTAGATGAAGAAGAAATTTTTCTTCTCATATCAATTTTTTCAGCAGAAACTTCGCTCTGATAACTCAATTCGGAAAGAGCTGACGACGAAGGAATATCTTCTTGTTTTTTCTTATCACCACTCAAAGAAATGGCCGCACCGAGGACAATTACTCCTATTACGGTGGGCCAAAAATTGAGAATACTCATGATAATAAAACGGTAGAAGCTACAATTTATATTTTCGCCCCATGAGAGGCACTATGAGTGAATTATCATCACTCTCGTTTTTTTCAGATATCCAAATTTTGCACGTTCAGCGCATTGTCTTCAATGAATTTTCTACGTGGCTCCACTTGATCGCCCATCAGGATACTGAATATCTCTTCGGACCGAACAGGATCACTTACTTTCACCTGCAGAAGTGTACGACCATCTGGGTTCATCGTCGTCTCCCATAGCTGATTGGCGTTCATTTCACCCAAGCCTTTGTAGCGCTGAATGTAGATACCCTTGCGACCTCGCTCGGATATATATTGGTCCAATGCTTCAGGGGTGGCCACCTGGACCTCATCTCCCTTGTCGGGACGAACAGTATAAGGGCCTGGTCCTATAGAATTGATGTCTTCCTCAATCGAAAGAAGCTCGTGATATTCACCAGTATCGGTAATTTCAGCCGTCAATTTACAGGGTTTTGAAGTGGCCCCTGGCCTAAATTTGATCAAAAGAAAGCGACCGTCTTCTTCGTCTGAACCGCTCGTTACCGAGAGAGGCTGTAGATCTGGATAGCGTTCAATCAATGCAGCTTCGAAACTATCTCTTGCCGTTTCTACCGATGCATCAGATTCAAACGTCTCTTTTCTGATATTTCCTTCGCGCACGGCCACGGAGACAATCTTCGAATCACATCGTCTATCAAGACGGCTCAAATGCTCGCCCACCGTGCGTAACCTGCCAGCAAGATGCAAAAGAGGGGCGCCGCTTATCTGTGGACCTTGAGAACTCTGAATGGAAATTCCAGACGTGGCACTTTCAATCAAATAAACATTGAGAGCAGCCTGATCTTTCATGTAGAGCATTTTTTTGCCCTTTTTCACGCTAAAGAGAGGAGGCTGAGCGATATACAAAAAGCCACGCTCAATCAGCTCAGGCATTTGACGGTAGAAGAAGGTCAAGAGCAGCGTACGAATATGACTGCCGTCGACGTCGGCATCGGTCATAAGAATCACCTTATGGTAGCGAACTTTATCAAGCTCGAAGGTTCCTTTATCCGTAATTCCGCAGCCTAGTGCAGAGATCAATGTTGCCACTGCCTCCGAGGCCAACATTCTATCAAGTCTAGCTCGCTCGACGTTTAAGATCTTACCACGCAAGGGTAAAATAGCCTGAAAGTGTCTATCCCTTCCTTGCTTTGCGCTACCACCTGCCGAGTCACCTTCCACGATGTAAAGCTCGCTAATTGCCGGATCTTTACTTTGACAGTCGGCCAATTTACCGCTGAGAGAGGTGGTATCCATCACGCCCTTGCGGACAACTTCTCTTGCACGCCGGGCAGCTTCGCGAGCTTTTGCGGCAATAATTGCCTTTCCGATGATTTTCTTTGCCGTTTGAGGATGCTCCTCAAAATAGCGACTCACCTGCTCGTTGACAGCCCCTTCAACGATGCCCTTCACTTCACTTGAAACAAGTTTGCTCTTTGTTTGTGAATCAAAACTTGGGTCTGGGTGTTTTACGTGAATTACGCAAATCACTCCTTCGCGACAATCATCACCCGTAAGGCCATTTTTGACCTCTTTGAATAGATTATTGGCTTGCCCATAATTATTCAGCGTACGAGTTAGAGCAGAGCGCAAACCCGTGAGATGCGTGCCGCCTGCGCGATTGTGCACGTTATTTGTGTAACAGAAAATTTGCTCTGCAAAAGCACTGGACCATTGAATTGCTAGGTCAATATGAACGTCAGCCAACTCTGAACCTGAAGGCATGTTCACTTCAAATGCGATGACGTCTTCATGAATTGCAGCTTTCTTTTCTGCGATATGAGATACAAATTCTTTGATACCTCCCACATAGAGAAACTTCTCGCGACTACCTTCTTCACGCTCGTCTTGCAGATTGATCTTCAAACCCGAGTTAAGAAACGCCAACTCACGAATACGAGTAGCCAAAGTCTCATAGTCGTATTCTGTAAGAGAAAAAATCTCTGGATCGGGTAAAAACGTCACTTTTGTGCCGGTTTCTGTCGTTTCTTCCTCTGCGACAATCGATCCTTGAGGAACGCCCTGCTTATAAAGCTGACGATGAACTCGACCTTCACGACAAATTTCTAGTTTCAACCACGCAGAGACTGCATTGACGGCACTCACGCCTACTCCATGCAAACCAGCGGAAACTTTGTAGCTGGCGTTATCAAATTTACCCCCAGCATGCAGCACAGTCATCACAACTTCTGCAGCACTCATGCCCATCTCGTGCATTCCTACAGGAATACCGCGACCATCATCGTAAATGGTGATAGAGTTATCATAATTAACTATCACATTGATGGTCGAACAATGGCCAGCCAAATGCTCGTCTACAGAGTTATCGATTACCTCCCAGACCAGATGATGCAAGGCCGATCCGTCATGCACATCTCCGATGTACATTCCTGGTCGTTTACGAACAGCCTCTAACCCTTCAAGAACAGTAATACTGTTTGTGCCGTATTCCTCCTCTACTGCTGAAAAGGATTTGTTTGAAGAGTCAGTGCCCTGGGTTTCATCGCTCAAAAGTCTTACCGTCCGCTGAAAAAAGCTCTCAGACTCTAACCGCGACCGCTAATTTTAACAAGCAGGGCAATGGCTCTTGCCCCTTGTTTTTAAGGCATTCACCTAATTGTACCCCTCTACTTCGAATTGATGAGGGCACCCTCTCGAACTTCAAAATCTTTCCTTAGTCCTTCTTGATGACGGACCTCCGAAAAGAGTTCTCTACGAGTTGTTGTGACAAAAATTTGGCTCTTTGCCTCCTTCAAAAACTCAAATACAGCCGCAGTACGTAGAGGATCGAGCTCACTGGATACATCGTCCAACAAAAGCATTGGCTCCATATGAGTTATTTCGCGTACACAATGTAATTCGGCCAATTTCATCGCCAAGGTCAGTAAGCGCTGCTGCCCTTGAGAACCGTGAGATCGAGCAGGACGACCATCTAGTTCCATAAAAATCTCATCTTTTTGAGGTCCAAAGGTTGCGGCCCCTCGCATTAAGTCCTTCTGACGTCGTGTTTGAAGCTCTTTGAGAAAGACAGCTTCCTCTTGCACTCCTCCTGGTTCATAGACCGTGACACATTGAAGGTGAGGGTCAGCCATCCTTTGAAATGTCGGACCCAGGGCCTCAACAATAGTTTGAGCGGCTCGAGAGCGTCCTTGGCAATAGCGGGCTCCATAACGCGCTATCACCTCCTCATAGGCATCTAGCTCGCGCGCTCGTATTCCCCGCTCGGCCAAAATTTTCTGACGATCGCGTAGAGCTTTTTTGTAGAAAATTCTAGCGTCTGATCCGGTAGGATCTTGATAAATCATCACCCTATCCAACAGAGTGCGACGATGAGATGCCGGCCCATTTACTAAAAGTAAGTCACCCGGATGAAAGGCTATAACTGGAGTTTGCAGGGCATAGTCCAATCTTCTCTTGGGACTTTTCCCATCTAAAAGAAACGAACGCCCGCGCGCGCTCACCGTTGCCTTCAATTCGCGAGTCAGACCAAAGCTTTGCACCAAGCCTTTAATCTGCGCGCTCTCTTTACCATCTTGAATGGTCTCACCCAATTTGGAGGAGCGAAAACTCTGTGTAGTTGCTAATATATAGAGAGCTTCAATCAGACTTGTTTTACCATGCCCATTGTCTCCAAATATAAGATTGAGACGAGGGGCTGGTTCAAAAGAAATCTCACTAAGATTACGAAACTGTCGCAATCTTAAATTTTGAATAATCACGTTTCCGTGAGAATTATTTTTCATTCTTTTGTGAGCAGATGGTCAAATGCGCATGGGCATGACAACCGCTAGATAGTCGCGATCAGAGGCTTCGCCCCCAGGACGAATCACAGCCGGATCGAGCTCTCCGCTAAGACCCAAAATGACCTCATCGTCTGTGATAGAAGCAAGTACATCAAGAAAGTACTTGGCGTTTAATCCTATAGTAAATTCTTCACCGTCGTAATCGACCGAAAGCTCGTCGAAGCCCTCGCCGGCCTCTGGGCTTTCACTTTCGACTCGCAAGGCACCAGCTGAGAGTGATATCTTGACGCCACCTGTACGATCACTAGCGGCTATTGATACGGCCTTCAGTGCGTCAGAAAGAGCTCCGCGAGGAGCGCGCACAGCACTGGCGCTCTGAGCTGGAATTACTTGCTGGTAAGGAGGGAATTGGGCGTCGACTAACTTAACGCTAAAGCGAAAACCGGCTAACTCGCAGTGTACGTTTGGCTCAGATTTTAAGAGGCGAATTTTTGGAGTCTCATCACCTTGACCGTCCGAAATAGCCTCGTCACAAAGGCGGCGTAGCTCTAAAATTCCCTTAAGAGGAATCAACATAGAGCCTTGTCCACTCACCTCGGGGGCGCGAATTTCCATTTTGGATAATCGATGCCCGTCCGTGGTTACCATGCGCAAACGATTATCTTCTAACTCAAAAAGAGCACTGCTGAGGTGCAATCGAGTCTCGTCCGTAGAGATTGAAAAGTATGTGGTCGAAATTAATCGCGACATGATTGAAGCATCAAGTTCAATCCAATCATCACCTTGCGCTGTGGGTAGGGCTGGAAATTCGTTGCCTGGTACACCATGAATTGTGTAACGACGAGCCGAGTTTAGGGCACGAATAATCATTGTAGAATTTTCGTCTACCTCAAGAGCCAGCTGTCCATCAGGCATCATGCGTATGCGCTCAAAAACGTCTTTTGCTCCGACTGCAACGCTGCCCTCCTGCTTGATTTCAGCGTTGAGTTCACCGCTGACTGCCAAAACCAAATCGGTAGCGGCAAGTTTTAAAGCGCCTTGGGTGGTGGTGAAAAGTACATTGGCCAAAACAGGCAATGTGCTTTTTTTATCTGCCACGCCCTGACAACGAGAGAGAATGCGCAGGAGTTCCTTTTTGGCGACGATGACGTGCATGAGCTGGTTAATTTCTAGTCGTGCTTGGCTGGGAGCGCTAGTGGTTTGAACACTAGGTTCTTCATGGGAGTTTGTTGAACTTCATGAACTAGAAGCTGGAGATGCCCTGGATGATTGCAATGAGGAACTATAAAGAGAAGAGATTCATTTATAAATAAATAGTAGTAATAGTAGGGGGTGTGGACAATGGGGATAAGTACTCTAAGTCGTTATTATGTTTAGTTTTTTTTGCAATATACTCTGTGGTGAATAGGTGGCGTATTCAGGGGTGTAGCCTGTGGTGAAATTTCCATCATCAACTTTCACTAGTTCCTTTCCACAGGGTTGTTCTAGGTGTTTTCCCCAACTCATCTGCAGGGTGAATATTACAATAATAGAGGTTAAGAAAAGCTATTATTGTAATTATTAGTAGTAATTAAAAGTTGAAATAATTATCAAAATATACATAAATTGGTAAAAAAATGTCTATTTTATTGAGTCCACCGAGACAAAATAATGGCCCTGCATTGAAAGTAATGTAGGGCCACTAGCTAGAGAACTATTTTCTTAGTTCATGTCGCTTGAATTTGCCCTTCGAGCCGGGCCAAAGCAACGAGGATCTCTCGGTGGGTCTGTTCAAAGGTTCGTGGACCGATGTCCTTGTTTGCGTAAGCACTTTTGAGAAAACGCATTTCTTCGAGCAGGGTTTGTCTGGCTTCATCGCGCTCGTCAATTGAGCCTCGCTGGGAGTTCTTTCTGAAAAGGGCTCCGACACCCAATAGGGCTATCAAGAGAGAGAGGCCGAGGGCTATCCACCGTCCAGGTCCAAGCACCGGAAGACCATCTAGCTGAATGCGAATTCTGGAGAGTTGGCTTTCTCCTGGTTTCATCACTCGCCGCGTTATTAAGACATCTTTACCGTCTGGAGCTTTGGCCGGCTCTGCGGTGATGAACTGAGGAGCAACTTGAAGTTGTAGTTCAGGAGTCTTCTCTGCAAGTACACGTATTTCTGCAACGTGCGGAGGTAAGCCTACTTCGATAAAACGAAGGGACTCGTTGTTATTTGGAAGTTGAAAAGAGTAGCGAGCGTCTTTTTGTCCGGGAGGAAAAGTGCCGACTAACGAAACTGAAAGATCAGATTTTTTGAAGTTAGTTTTCGCGGAGTTTCCCCCAGTTTCAATAGCCTGTGCCCCCTGAGGTAAGCTGAGAGATATATTCTCAGGAAGCCAAGTTTTTCGACTTAAATTGATGAAACGATAGAGAACTTCCACTCTCAAGACGTCAGCTTGCATCTGTACGTAGACGAAACCGCGTACACCAATTTGAGCATCGACTACATTTTTTGTGGTGGGGTAAACATGAACTACTACTCTATGTCCCAATTTGTTGAGGCGAAAAGCTGGAATGAAGTAGTGAGCACCTTGGTAAGTTACTTCGACACTGTACGAAAAACGAAGAGCACTTTTTAGATTCGTGAAATGAGCGATACCTTCGCTATCGAGAGATTTTTCGCTGATGTCTTGATCATCACCTTGAGAAATACTTTGAAAGTGAGTGATCAATTGAACCCGAGCGTCTGGGACAGGTTTTCCTTGGGCGTCCACTATCTCAATTACGATATCGCCTTTTTTTAATTGAGGGTCTGCGGCTGATCGATCTACCGGAGGTTTCATTGACCTGAGGGCCTGGGCACGCTTTTGTTGAGTCGGCTGATTCGTATTTGGGGCGGAAGGCTTACTCGGACTGGGTGCCTCTTGAGCCAAAGCGGAACTTGCTGGCAAAGAGAGAGACAAAGAGAGGAGTACAGAGGGCATGTAGCTCTTGAGAATTCCCTTGGGATTCATGATGAAACCTCATCGTTGTCTGCTTCTTTTGTAGACGAATTCTGATTTTTACTTACTTTGCTCTCCTGAAGAAGTTCGTACTCTTTCAAGCGCTTGTTGGCCTTCTCCATCAACTCAGACATGGCTTTATCTTGCATGGCGATGAGTTCTTTGGCCTTCTGGCGAATTTCAGTGGAGACCTGATCGTAGTCTTCACGACTGATCTTACCGACATAGAGCTCATATTCGAGATCTTTGAGAGTACGCAACGTAGCTCGCTTTTGTTCTTCGGTAGCCGAGGGAGCAGCCAAGGAGAGAGCTTCTTCGAAATCCATTGAGCTCTCACTATTCAATTCGTGAAGACTTCTCCACATCAACAAGATTACTCCGCTCAAGGCTAGCGCAGCTAAGAAAAGAAAAAGAGCGGGAACGCCCAATTGCATTTGAATTAAGAAGGCTAGAGCGAGGAGGAGTGCAGAGGTTAGAGGGATCCATTGAATGGATGAGTGTTCCTCGTTTTCTTCAACTTCACTTGTCTCTTCGTTACGCGTTTCTTCTGGAGAACTCATGGTTGATCCTTATTCAGAAGAAACGTGGGTTGAGTGGGAGAAGGAGCTACTTTATGAGTTGATGAAAGGTCATTTTTATCGATAACTCTACTAATTCTTGAGGTCTTACCAAAAGGTTGAGCAAGGCTCGTGGCGAAGATGAATGTAAAGATAATGCCCGCAGTCGCTGCGAGTCCCGAGCGAACATAGCTCCAAGTATTGAGGCGCCGTGTGCTGACTTCAGGCCAGAGAGAGTAGGTGCATCCTAAGATAAGGATACCAAGTCCAATCCAAATCCATCCTACAAATGGATTGACGTGTGCGGTGAATGTGACCCGTTTAGTTTTTGGGTCGGCTACAGCCAAGACCAAATAGAGATCATCGCGAAAGCCTCGAAGTAGGGCGACCTCCGTCGTTGTTTGGGGAGGGCTTTGATAGATGAATTTTGCTGGGCTGAGAGTGCCGAGGTATTTTCCGTCTCTTTTTACCTTTACGTCAGCGAAAAGCATTCGACGACCCTTCACGCTTTGCTCTTCGGCGGAGCAAGCGGGGTTACCGGGACACATTCGAGTTGTGGTGTAGGTAAGGGTATAATCGTCTACTTGATGACTTTCACCAGGATTGAGACTGACTTCGTCTTCGATAGACCACGCTGTACCGACAAATCCGAGAAACATGCCGACGATACCTAAGTGCACAATATAGCCTCCGTAGCGGCGACGGCTTTTAGACATCAAGCGCACCAAGGCAGTAAAAGCTCCTTCAGGATCGCCCTTTTTAGCCGTGGAGGACATGCGAGCTCGGGTTCCGCGGATGAATTCTTGAATGATGACCGCGATATTGAATGCAGAAAGGGAGATAGTAATTGCAGGAAATACGCTGCTGATTCCTGCATATATTTTAGAGCCAATGTCCTCTTGCATGACCGCTGGGGATACAATTGCTGGATAACCCAGTTTTTCACCCACTAGAAAATGTAGTCCCAAAGTGAGAAAGAAAAGAGTTCCAGGGAAAGCAAAAGCTTTCTTTAAAGCGTTGGTGCTTGTTTTTCTCCAGCCAAAAAGAGGAGCTAAACCCATCAAAGCAAATATGAGCAATCCAATGGGTGCCATCCATTTATTGTAAAATGGAGGTCCTACTGAAACTTCCTGCCCAGTGAAGAGTTCAGTGATGAGAGGAAATGTGGTGGCAACAAGAATGAATGTCATGCCTCCCAGGAGGGCCCAGTTGTTGATTACAAACATGCCCTCACGACTAGCTATCGATTCGATTCTATTTTTTCCTCTGAGTAGAGGCCAGCGCCATACGATGATGCCTGCAGTGGTGGCCATTGCAAAGCCTAGGTACCAAAGAAAGAAGGGACCGATATCACTCTTTGCAAAAGAGTGAACGCTAGCGATGACGCCCGAGCGAGTTAGAAATGTGCCAAATATTGTGAGGAAGAAGGTGATGCAAATCAGGACAACATTCCAAACTCGGAACATGTTTTTCCGCTCCTGAATGATGGTGGAATGCACGTAAGCTGCTGCTGTAAACCACGGTAAACAGGCTGCATTTTCTACTGGGTCCCAGGCCCAAAAACCTCCCCAGCCGAGCTCCTCGTAAGCCCAGACCATGCCAAGGACATTGCCAATACTTAAAAAAAGAAAGGCAACTAACATCCATTTTCTTACAGCGACAATCCACTCGTTGTCTAAACGACCGGTAACAAGGGCAGCTGTGGCAAAAGAAAAGGGAACGGCGCATCCTACAAAACCCATATAAAGCATGGGTGGATGAATGATCATCCAATAGTTTTGCAAGAGAGGATTGAGACCGTCTCCGTCGGGCATGGCTCCTGCCATATTCTCCTCAAAAGGATTGGCTGCAAAGATCATCAACACAGCAAAGAATGCAATGATGGTCATCAGTGTAGCAATCACCATGGGCTGTAGTTCTCGGTAGCGACCACGCATCCATCGAACACAACCGGCGGTATAACCCCCAAGAAGTAGAGTCCACCAAAGAAGGGACCCATCTTGACCGCCCCAGAGTGCAGTGAGCAGATAAGTAGTCGTCATACTTCTATCGCTGTAACGAGAAATATAACGAATACGAAAATCGTGGCTCACAAAGGCATATGCAAGAAGCATTACTCCGCAGAGAATGGCCGCAGAGGTCGCATAGGCGCCTAGTCGAGCAGAAGGCAGCAAACGAGGATTTCCACGAGCTGCCATTATAGAAACAGAAAACGTATAGGCGCAGAGAACGAGAATCGAAAAAACGATCAACGTCCCAAAACCGGGTAGAGAGAACATGGCCTTGGAACTCTAACGCGGCAAAAAGCTATCGCTAGGTCGCCAGAGCACTCATCAGCATATAATTTGATAAATCATTAGCGAAGGGGCAAAGAAGGGCTACAGGTCCTCTTCTTTACCCACTCAATTATCGCTAAATGATGAAATTTTGGCTCAAGACTCTTCGCCCACTGAGGTACCGAGATCTTCGCCACGCAGTACGCGAGCAATATTGCCGGGCGCCATTTTGAAAACACGCAGGGGGAGGCCGTTTTCTTGACAGAGTGCAATGGCGGTAGAATCCATCACTTTGAGGCGCGATCCTAGAAATTTATCGTAGGAAACTGTCTTCAAGAGCTGAGCATCAGGGTATTTGGCTGGATCTTTTGTGTAAACCCCATCCACTTTTGTCGCCTTAAAGAGAGCATCAGCGCGAATTTCCATAGCTCGTAGAGAAGCGGCGGTATCTGTAGAGAAAAATGGATTACCCGTGCCGGCCGCAAAAATGACGACATATCCCTTCGAAAGATGGCGCATCGCTCGGCGGCGAATGTATGGCTCTGCCATTTTTTGAATTTCGATGGCGCTCATTACACGGGTCGGCACATCGTGCCGTTCCAAGGCATCTTGAAATGCAAGTGCGTTGATTACCGTTGCCAACATACCCATGTGATCACTTTGGGTACGATCCATGCCTTGGCTGGCACCTTTTAGTCCGCGAAATATGTTTCCGCCCCCTACAACAAGACCAATTTGAACACCGGTCTTTCTTACAGCAGCTATTTCAGCCGCAGTTGAGCGCAATGTCTCCGGATCGATACCTCCTCCAGTTTCGGGAGAGGCAAGTGCCTCACCACTCAATTTGAGGAGAACTCTCTTGTAGCGGAGGGGTTTGTCGGTAGGTGTCGTGTTTGCGATCTCTTCGGTACTCACGAGTTGGAGAGATAGACCGGGGAAGGGTTGGTCGCAATGCCGAGTTCTTGACCCCCTGTTTCGCCCGGCTGTATGTGCATAGGTAAGATGGACTTTATTGCTGAGAGCAAGCAACTCAAAAAAATGCGATCGCGGTATCAATCAAAGGGTCGGGCTGCGGGCGCGATGAGGCGAGCAGGTGTCTTGGGTTTCACCTCACTAGCAGGAGCGCTTTTGTTTGTTGTGACGAGCCTGCCCGGTTGCAAAACATCGGATTCGTACGAAGCACGCGATGAGGCCCAGCGTGATGCAGTTACCGGACTGACCCCTCACGAGTCCAAAGAAGTCTTGGTCAAAGTAGGCGATCGAGAAATTACACTTGGAGATTACGCAGCTACCCTTCTGCGTATGGACCGCTTTGAACGGCTTCGCTATCAAACCGAAGAAAGACAGAAACTTCTTCTTGATGAGATGATTGAGGTGGAACTCTTGGCCCAAGAAGCCAAGCGTCTTGGTTTGGATAAAGAGCCCGAGGTCGTTCTAAGAATGCAACAGGCATTGCGTGATGAGATTTTGCGCCAGCTAGAAGTTGCCTTACCTGCTCTTGAAAGCATCAGTGAAAAAGAGGTGGTGAAGTATTACAAGGAGCATCGTGAGGAGTTTAAGGAACCAGAGCGTCGACGCATTTTGACAATTCAATTGGCTCAAGAAAAACTAGCCTCCACTGTCCTTGAAGAAGCTCAAGGGGCAAGCGGGGAAAAGTGGGGAGTTTTGGCTAAAAAATACTCTCAAAACAGGAGAAATGTAGGTAAAGATCAGGCAGAAGAACTGGCTGGCGACCTGGGTTTTGTCTCCGCTCCGGGGGAAAAAAGAGGAACCAATGATGCGGTGCCGGATAAAGTGCGAGCAGCAATATTTGAAGTAAAGAAGGTCGGCGACGTTGTACCTCGCGTTGTGCAGGACGAGGACTCTTACTTTATCGTCAAGATGGGAGGACTCAGTCCTGCCCGAGATAGAAGTCTAACGGATGCTACCCGAACTATTCGAGTTGAATTGCGTCGTCGTATGTTCATTGAGGCAGAAAAAAAGTTAGAGAAGGATCTTAGAAAGAAGTATCCAGTTGTGATGGATGAGAAGGCTATCAACAATTACAAGCCACCTGCTCTCGAGAAGAAGTCTACTCAACCATGAGTCAAGAGCCTCATCTTTCCCTCATCGAAGAAAAGAGTCTCACTTCAAAAGGTACGAGAGTAGAGCCTGAGGCTGTTGAGCCATCTCGTTGGCAGTGGCAGCTTCAAAATTCAATAAAAACGGCTGATGGTTTGCGCTCAGCTCTCAACCTCTCCGCAGGAGAGTATGCGGCAGCAAAAAGAGCGGAAGAGGCAGGCTTTCCCCTCTCAGTGACTCCCCACTACCTTTCCCTGATGGACAAAGAGGACGTAAATTGTCCTTTACGGCGTCAATTGGTGCCGGGCGTCGATGAAGGAAAGAGCTCTCGTGGGGATATGCGAGATCCTTTGGGCGAAGAAAATCATGAAGTAGCTCCTGATTTGGTGCAACGTTATCCCGATAGGGCCCTTCTTCTCGTTTCAGATCGCTGCGCCATTTATTGTCGATTTTGCACACGGAGTCGCATGGTGGGTGCAGGGGGTGGGCCACGCAGCCTCAGTCGTCTCACTCCAGCATTTGACTACTTGCGCGAGCATCCAGAAATTCGCGATGTGATTGTCAGCGGCGGCGATCCCTTGGCAATGAAGACAAGCCGTCTCTTGGGCATCATTGAACGCCTGCGTGAAATTGAGACAGTCGAAACGATTCGTTTAGCTACTCGAGTCCCAGTTGCGATGCCAATGCGCATCAATGAGGAGCTTTTATTGGCTTTGCGTCCCCACCATCCTCTTTGGGTAATGACGCACTTTAATCATCCTCGTGAACTGGACAAAGAAGCCTGCGCTGCACTGAATCGCTTGGCCGATGCGGGGTTCCCCGTCATGAATCAGGCTGTTCTTCTGAGGGGTGTCAATGACCGTGCCGAAATCCTCACTGAGCTTTTTCGAAAATTGGTTCGTCAGCGAGTACGCCCCTACTACTTACTTCAGATGGATCCGGTGCGGGGTACCGGTCATTTAAGAACAACCGTGCAGACCGGCATTGATCTCATGGAGAAGTTGCAAGGCCGTCTCAGCGGTATAGCTC
Organism: uncultured Polyangiaceae bacterium; assembly: GCA_964459035.1. Classification (GTDB taxonomy): domain Bacteria; phylum Myxococcota_A; class Polyangia; order Polyangiales; family Polyangiaceae; genus NIC37A-2. The sequence goes on from CAYWLO010000023.1 coordinate 22,897, forward strand.
TTCCTAAATTGATCATGGACACCCCTGGAGGCATGGGAAAAATTCCCCTTGGTCCAGACTATGTGGTGCATCGTGCTCAAGGCGTTACTCGTGTTCGTACTCATCGAGGCGTAGAGGTCGATTACTTCGATCCGGAATATTGAGCCTCTGTTTGATTCGGGGAGCAAACAGTTGGTTCTCGTTGCTCGATCACAGTGCAACACTTCAGAACCACAGGTATCTAAAGACTCGCGATTGCTCCTATGTGCAAAAAGACTTTAAGAATAATTGCTCGGCGAAATCATTGCACAGTCACACTTATCTCTTGTTTGTTCTTGCATGCATGTGCTGGTTCGCAACGAAGCCCCCTGGCAAAAGGTGACCAACAGGAGATCAAAGAAAGCTCCACAAGACCGAGGAGCCAACTTGCCCATGAGGCATTGAAGAAGGGAAAATACCCGGAAGCGCTCGTTTTTCTTGAGCGAGACTTTGCAGAGTCCATTCGCCACCCCTCTCAGAAAAAATCAGACAAAAAGAGAATTGATCTCGCGCGAATCTATTTGTTGATGGGCAGATTTGCTCAGCTTGAGAAATTGCTTGCGGGCCAAGAATCTCCTGAGTTCTTGATTCTTCGCGCACGTAACTTTCGCTCAGTCGGAAAACTAGACGAAGCACTAAAGCTTTTGAGTGACGATCGGAGTCCTCAGGGAGGGCTGAGTTCGCTTCACTACCCTCTCTTGAAGGGGGAAATTCTTTTAGAAAAAGGAGAGAGGAAGAAGGCCGAGATCTACCTTCAATTCATCATTCGCAAAGCAAATGATGAGGAGTTTTCTAGTTGGTCTTCTCAAGAGAAGTCCAACGCTTGGAGCCTTGTTGCACGTAGTGCCCACCTATTGCGCAGTCCCGAAGATGCAAATGACGCGTTCAATCAGGCTGAGGAAGTCGGCGACCCCTCCCTTCAATTATTATTGTGGAGGGCGGAACTCTTTTTAGAGAAATTCGACTTAGCCCACGCGGGTGAGGTTTTGACAGAGGCTATCAAGAAAGACCCTCATCATCCTGATGTCTTGATAGCTCAAGCACGCTTTCAATTGACTGAAGCCTTTGCGTTTGACGAGGCTGAGAAGCTGGCGCTGAAAGTATTGCAGATCAATCCGAGCAACAGGAAAGCTCACTTCATCCTCGCTGGGGTACAGCTACGGGACCTCAATATTACCCAAGCGATGAAACACATTGATGCGGGTCTCCGGGTGAACGGGCGCGACTTACCTTTACTCTCTATGAAGGCGACAGCACGGTTCTTGGCGGAAGATCCTGTCGGATTTGAAGAGCTTCTCAATAAGATATCTCTACTCTCACCTGGCTATACGGAAGTATATCGGATTGTTGGCGAATATGCCGAGTGGGAACATCGCTATCCTGACATGGAGAGACTGATGAGGCGTGCGGTGCGAATCGACAGGAAGGATGGACGCATCCGCGCGCTCCTGGGGCTGACGATGGTGCGCTCTGCAAGTGATGCTGCTGGTGTTGTCGAACTACGTAAATCTTTCGAACTCGACCCCTTCAATTTACGTGTACTCAATACGCTTGATCTCTATGAAAAAGTAATTCCTCGCGACTACGTTTCTATCTCTCAAGGTAGATTTCGATTTCGATTTCCTCAGGACGAAGTGAAATTATTGGAGCGCTACGTTCCTCAACTTCTGGAGAAAGCATATAAGGAAATGCAGGAGAGATATCGTTTTACTCCGCAGGATCCCATTGGCATTGAGCTCTATTCCGATCGCGAACAATTTGCTGTTCGTACAAGTGGTTTGCCACGCACAGCAATTCAAGGAGTTTGTTTTGGTCGTAAGTTGGCCACAATAAGTCCTCTTGGTTCACCGGGAAATCTAGGCATGACTCTTTGGCATGAGTTGGGTCATGTTTTTCATATTGGTCTTTCCAACAATCGTGTCCCTCGTTGGCTCACGGAGGGAATGGCAGAATGGGAGACTGAGAATAGAGACATTGGTTGGAGTCGTGAGATGGACCTTCAACTTTATCGCGCTCACCAAAGCCAGCGCTTGCCTCAACTTGGGTTCATGAGTCGTGCCTTTACCCGCGCACGTAGGCATGAAGATGTTTCCATCGCTTACTACGCATCAGGTCAAATCGTAAAGTGGATCATTGAATCGAGGGGAGAACAAAAGGCTGTTTCTCTTCTGCGCGAGTTGGGAAACAAGCGATTACCTCAGGACGTCGTACCCGAAGTTTTGCAGGCATCTTTTGACGAATTGGATCGCGAATTTGCAACCTGGTTGACTCGTGAGTTGCAGAGATTTGTTCCGCAATTCATCTCACGTGACGAGCGAAATACTCTCGCCAGTTTACGCCTTTTATTGCAGAGTGAATTGGCAAAGGGTGCGACCGGGAACTCAATGAGACTCTCTATCGGCTTAGCTCATCTTCGAGAGGGTGAACTCAAAGAAGCCTCCAGAATTTTAACTTCACTGTCGCAGGTGGAATCAGGCTACGGCTCTTCTGGTCCAGCTGGAAAGAATCACACGATTGGGGCCCAAGCGCAGTTCTTTCTTGCGCGCATTCATCTTGCCTCTGATCGAAAGGTGGAGGCCCAAAAGATCATAGAAGGAATGCTGCAAAAAGGACTTGATGGATTCGAACTGCGCATGATGTTGGTGCGCATCCAGTTCGCATTAGGAAAACCCAACGATGCGCGTGTGCATTTGAAACGAGCTACAGAACTGGATTCAACCTCGGCCGAACCGTGGAGTTTGCTCGCAGCCCTTGGAAGAAAAGCACAAGACCAGAGACAAGAGTTAGAGGCGGTGAAGAACTGGGCCGCCCTTTCAGAAAATGACGCAACGGTACACCGTCGTTTGCTTCTTCTACTTTTAGAAAATGAACTTTACGAAGAAGCTGCACGCGCAGCTGAGTTGGCAATTTGGGTTGATCTCTCTGGCGTCGATACCCATCGATTGGCGGGTATTGCCTTTGCTCGAGTGGGTAATTTATCCAAAGCAGAATACGAATGGGAAAGCGCTCTTTTATGCCCTGCTTCCACATTACAAAAAAATGAGTTGCAGAAAACCTGGACCGAGGAGTTGAAGAGACTGGGTTTCACCAAGCGCGCCCTGCAAGTGAGCGAGCGATTCAATGCGATCAACTGATGGGAATACGCGTGCACTCCGCTAGACATTCTTGATTTGATCCCAAGAGACTAACAGGTTTCGCGGCCCTCTTTGAGCACTGGTGCTAGGGTGATTGTACCGATGAGTCGTGAAAAGAAGCCCTTAAAGATCCTCTACCCTGAGGGGCAAAAATACGCATGCCGCGATTGTCCTGCCCGCTGCTGCACTTCATCTTGGGGAATTCCCGTCACCGAAGAGGAGTGTGATCGCATCATGAGCGACGATTCTGCCCGGGAGCGTCTGGGGTGGCGCGGAGAAGAGATTCTTCGAGCGGGGGTATTGCCCATGCGGGAGAAGGACGAAAAACTGGCCTGTGTTTTTCTGGATGACGATCTTCTCTGTAGCCTGCACAAGAAGCACGGCCACACCTTCATACCTGCGCCCTGTCAGGCTTTTCCCTTTGGTTTTTCTACAAACGAAAAGAAACAACCAGTAGCTCTACTTTCGAGATACTGCCCTTCTATTCGGGACAATTACGGAGAACTTGTAGGAGAAATCATCGCCGAAAAATTGCAGCAGGCAGGTGGTGCGCATCCGATGAGTGAAAGTATGGGATTGCGCTCCGGACGAGTTTTGCCTCAGTCCCAATATGTGAGTTTAGTGGAGCAATGGCGGAGCATTTTGGTCCAAGGCGACAATACTTCATTAAGCCTTGCACACATCTTCGATTTTACCGATGCATTGGATGCAGCCTTACCCAAGACGAAGAAGCCAGATGATCATGAGCTGATGGACGCGCTCAATCAGGCGAGTGAGATTGAAGTAGCCCCCCTTTTGCCCGGTAAGCTGAAGTTTGGCGGGCGTATGCTAGTAGCGCACCTTTTGGGAGGCATTTGTTATCCCTCTCGTGTGATGTTGGCCCATCGAATGACACGCATTACTTTATGGGAAAAGGCTCGTTCTTGGGTAAATCGCCTGGCGTGGCTCTTTAGCCTTGGAACGGTCAAGCTGCTCTTTGTCGATTTACCGGTGAGAGTAGCCCGGGTTCAAGGGGTGGCGCCCTTTCTTGCCAGCCCGAAGGGAAAGATAGTCAGTGAATATTTGGTAGAGCTTCTGGACCGCCGTCAGGGCTTGAGCAAACAGGCATATCTTCATCGGGTCATTGTTGACTTGGCTCTGATGACAGCTCTCATCTCTCGGTATGCGCGCGCTGCAGCAGCTGCAGAGAACTTAAAGGAAGTCACAGAGCATCATATTAGAGAAGGCATCGGCATTGCTGAGTTGCTTTTTTCTCACCAAGGTGACTCGGGTCAGAGTATCGTTCTTCAACAATTGCGCATGACTTTGATGTCCAATCGTGAGGATTTTCGTCGTTTGCTGGCTGCGGAGACCTAAATGAAACTAGCTGATCTACCAGCAGCTCTGAAGTTACTAGAAAAGGAGAGTCGCCTTCGACATCCGGATGACTTTCTCGACCGCGATCGTCTTCAAGACGAGTTTGGTGAAGATTTTGTCGATGCTGCAACGAACGACTACCTCGGGCTGGGCGAACGTCGCTGTTCGTTTACTATCGGGCCAGTCCAGGAGTGGGCAGTGGATGTTTCACGTGAAACAAGCCCCCAGGTTGAAACAAGCCCCCAGGTTGGTTTGAAGTCAACGGAAAGGTCCCCGGAAAGCCCCCAGGTTGGTTTGAAGACCGCAGGCCACGGGGATACAACATCTCGTGATTTCGTCGAAGGGGGGCTGGGCGTGCCTTCCCCACCTCGACCCAATGCTCATGTGAGTCTGAATGTTTCACGTGAAACACGAGATAGACCGGGGTTGAATGCCTTCTCCTCTGAATCTAGAAGGTTTCAAGAGTCAAATCTGTCCCCGCCGACACAGGAGAAAGCTTCTTGCGAACTGGCGCAACCTTTACCCGGCGGTCCCTCAGTTCGAGAGGATGTTTCACGTGAAACTGTTCAGACGGTACTTCGCGCGGGAGCGAGCGCCTCTCGGCTCATTTATGGGAGTTCTCGAACTCATTTGGACGTGGAGGCTTACCTAGCGGAGTGGTTAGGTCACGAAGGTTCCTTACTCTTCTCGTCTGGCTACGCAGCGAATGTGGGCGCCCTAGCTGCGCTCCTCTCTCCGGGCGACGCCGTCTTTTCAGATGCTTTCAATCATGCTTCCTTGATAGATGGGATCCGTTTGAGCAAGGCACGCCCCCGCGTAGTTTCTCACTTGAATTGCGACGAGCTAGAGAAAGGGCTGAAAAGCAGCCGTTCGTCATCTGCCCGTTGGGTGGTGACAGAGAGCTATTTTAGTATGGATGGCGACGGACCTGATTTGCCCCGTCTCCGCGAACTCTGCGATCATTATGACGCTTCTCTTTACGTGGATGAGGCACATTCTATTGGAACGTTTGGCCCCTTAGGGGCTGGACTGTGCGTTGAGAAGGGCATTCGACCCGATGTACTGATGGCGGCTTTTGGTAAGGCTGTTGGTTCTCACGGCGCTTGCATTGCGGGGAGTCTGAACTTGCGGACCTGGTTGTGGAATCGAGCGAGGTCCTTTGTATTCTCTACGGCCCCCTCCCCTCTACAGACCGACGCTCTTCTTTCTCAGTTGCATGCGGTTTCAGCTGCTGAAGGTGCCAGAAAGCGATTGGACGAAGTCGGGCAAAAGGTACGCGCGGGGTTGAGGCGCAAAGGAGTTGAAGTGGAGCCCTCTTCATTCGGACCGATTCTGAGTCTGGTTTTGGGTAGCGAAGAGAAGGCCCTCAAGGTTGCCGCAAACTTGCGACGGTCGGGTATTCTTGCTCAAGCGATTCGACCGCCCACCGTGCCCGATAGTGCGAGTCGCCTTCGACTTTGCTTGCGCGCGAGCCTCAACGACCAGCAAATTGAGCGCCTGATATTGAGTGTTGCACGTGAAACGAAGGGGTTGACGAGTCAATGAGCAGTCTACGAAGAGTTGTGGTTCTCGGAACCGGGACGGATATTGGAAAGACCTATGTCGGGGTACAGCTTCTTAGGACATGGAAGAAGCTGTACGGGCCAGCACTTGGTCTCAAGCCTGTTGAGTCAGGAATTAGTCCAGAAGATGTTTCAACCGAGGCATTTTTGGAGACAGATGCGGGGCGCTTGGGTCAGGCTGCGAGCGCTGGGGCAAAGCCGCTCTACAGTTTGAAAGATGCAATCTCCCCACACTTGGCCGCGGAGAGAGAGAATCGCACTATAAATCTGAACTCAATTGTTGATTGGGTTGAAGAAAAGGAGAAGTCATTTCTCCAAGAGTCGAACCATGCAGACAAAGAAACGTTGAGTCTCGTAGAATCGGCTGGGGGGGCATTTTCACCTCTGTGCAACGGGTTTTTCAATGTAGATCTACAGCAGCTTCTAAATCCGTCCATCCGCCTACTCATTGCACCTGATTCCGTGGGCGTGCTGCACGATGTCAACGCCTGTCTACGAGCCATGCAGGGAGCAGGGGTTCCTTTGCCTCATGTGCTTGTGCTTTCTGGAGCGCGCAGTGCAGATGCAACGACCGGAACGAACCGGTCCGAGTTGCAGCGAATCATTTTACCCTCACTTGGTCTAAGAGAAATTCAGATCTGTACGGTTGGTCGAAATGAGGGGGCCTTGTCATTGGCTTCACTCCTCATGACCATTGAAGCCTGAGAGTCGGGTGGCACTATTAGCCTGAGAGTCGGGTGGCAGTATTGGCCTGAACTGATGCGGCGTAAGAGTCCGTTTCAAACAATGAGCTCAGCGATGAAGCCTTGAATGAACGGATCTACTTATCGAAGGTCGATGTTCTTTTCTGCGAGTTCATTGATCGAAGATGCATATCTCACCCTACCCTGCACGATGGTGATTTCTCGGGCGTCGAGACGTTGTGCAAGACCTTGTTCATGGCTGACGATCGCGACAAGTACTCCGCGATCGCGCTCTTCTTTCACAACAACTTCAAGCATTTGGCTCGACTTTCGGTCGAGCCCCGTCCAAGGCTCATCAAGCAATAGTAGTGCGGGGCGATGAATGAGTGCCCGGGCGAGTGCAACGCGCTGCGTTTGTCCGCGACTGAGTGTGCTCATCGGTCGTTCTGCAAAACGACCCAAGGCGAGTCGTTCTGCAAGATGGGTATATTCGCTTTTTGCAACGCCCTGCAGCTCGGCAGCTAATTCGATATTCTGACGTCCGGTTAACTCTGAATAACAATGGGACGAATGACTGACCCAGCCCAACTGTGCACGAACGTCAGCTCGTTTGATTCGCTCTCCTGCACTTGTGAGATACTCGACCAGACCACGCGTTGGTCGAAGTTGAGTGCCAAGGATATTGAGAAGAGTTGATTTGCCGGCCCCGTTTGGTCCACCAAGGAGCGCGATCTCACCGACATGCAACTGAATGCTCGCGCCACGTAGAGCAGGTGTGGCCCCAAATAACTTGGTAAGATCACGAGCCACTACTTGATGAAGCCGGCTCTCGGGGTTGTTGCCACTATTCATTTTCTGAGGTGCTTGAGGGGAATGAAGCTAGAGCGAGAAAAATATGAAACCGCTCATAGAGCCTAGAGATCATATCATAGGGAGACCTACACTAATATTGTTCTGATCATCGCATTTAGAGGCATGAGAATGCTATGGTTGATTTCAGGGATGAATTCATCTGTTCAAACTATAGGTCCAGACGGCATACAACAGCTCACGGCGCTGCGCAGGGCGGTGAGTTCTGCGGTGGAGGGCAAAGACGAAGTGGTTGAGTTGGCACTCACCGCGCTCTTGGCGCAAGGGCATCTTCTTTTGGAAGACGTGCCGGGCGTCGGCAAGACCACTTTGGCGCGCGCGTTGGCGCAGGCCGTCGGTGGGGAGATGCGGCGCGTTCAGTTTACGAGCGACATGCTGCCCAGTGATGTTCTGGGTGTATCCGTTTTTGACAAAGACTTGGGTGACTTCAAACATCGCCGGGGTCCAGTGTTTTCAAACATTCTTCTCGCCGACGAAATCAACAGAGCTAGCCCACGCACTCAATCGGCGCTCTTAGAGGCAATGAACGAGCGCCAAGTTTCTGTAGACGGTGTGACCTTTCAATTACCGCAACCATTTTTCGTTGTCGCAACTCAAAACCCACAAGACTTTGCGGGCACGTTTCCCCTTCCCGAGTCTCAATTGGATAGATTCATGATGCGCATTGAGATCGGGTATCCGCCCCCTGAGGTAGAGACGCGCTTGATGACTCAACCTCGTGATCGCCGTGTCGAAGATGTGCCCCAAGTTCTTCAGCCAGAAGATCTTTTACAATTGCAGAAGGCTGTAAAGCAGGTGCGATTCGATCCTGAGCTGGGCGACTATTTGCAAGCCCTTGTTACCGCGACTCGCACCTCATCTTCCTTGGCCACGGGCGCTTCAACACGTGCGGGAATGAGCTTGGCCCAGGCGGCACGCGCTCGTGCGCTGCTTGAAGGCCGCGACCATTGTATTCCCGATGATGTGCATCTGCTGGCAGTTCCTCTTCTTGGGCATCGCGTACGTCTCGCCTCGCACTCTGAGGGCTATGTTCCAAGTCGTGACGAATCGGAGTCCGTGTTGAAAGACGTGATCACCCGAGTGCCGGTACCTCTCTAGTCTCTTTCAAGAACAATGGGCATGAACGACTCTTCTGTTTCGGATGGGACTCTCGCAAAAGAGAAAGTCATTTCTAAGGGGAGCTTGTTTGAGCGTTTCAAAGTGCGGTTGTTGCTTCTTCGACCACCCCGGCGACTGAAGTTTACTAGAGAAGGAAAGTACTTCATCTTGGTCACTTTTGGTGTGGGTTTTGTGGCCATCCTTACGGCGAACAACCTGCTCTACATTCTGTTGGGTGTTTTACTTTCTTTGATTGTGGTCTCGGGAATGCTCAGCGAGGCGAGTTTGCGCAACTTGAGAATAACGCGAAAATTGCCTTATCGCGCTCAAGTTTCACGCAGACATTTGGTGGAGATTGAGGTGCACAATGACAAAAGTCGTATGCCTTCCTACGCGATTGAGGTGGAAGATCTCCGTAAAGATCAGCCAGCCGATAAGCGTTGCTTCTTTCTCAAGGTAAGCCCCGGCGCGTCGCAAGTTGCCGCATACCAACGTATTCCCCTGCGCCGTGGACTGGACAGATACATTGGTTTTCGGGTTGCCACTCGTTTTCCATTTGGTTTTTTCGAAAAGTCGCGCGAGTTTCGATTACCAGGGGAGCTGATTATCTATCCCGCGGTTGATTCCCTCAATCTACGAAGCAGCGGCGTAGGAGGGGGCGTAGTTGCTGGGCAAACGATTGAACGCGGCTATGGGGACGAAATTGTCGGCATCAGGATGATGCGCGAAGGAGATGATCCGCGTGATATTTACTGGAAACGTAGTGCGACAGGTGCAGGTACTGTCGTGATAGAGCGGGCCACGCAGACCCTCTCCAAAGCCTATCTATCCATTGATAACCAGAAGGCATCTGCACTTGCCTCTCGTGAGGAGCGCGAAAAATTTGAAGCGGCAGTGCGCAAGACCGCATCCCAAGCTGTCGCTCATTTGAAACGCGGGGAACAAGTTGTTCTCAGGACGAGTTCAGGAGGGCGTTTGTTAGCCTCACCATCTGAAGGTCGAGACGCTACTTTGAGGTTCTTAGCGCTGATAGATTTGGAAAAACCTGGAGTGGAAGGCACGCCTTCTGTGCACCTCGCCTCAGACTCTCAAAGCGGCAAGGGCTTCAAAATTCTAAGGAGACGCAAATGAGATTCGGTTTGATTCATCGAATCATGACAGACTCTTTGGCCGCGCTGGGTATTCTAGCATTGATCACTAGCGGCAAGTTGCATCCGATAGTGAGCGGTGTTGTCGTCGTTGGTCTCCTGATTGGTATTTTTTTTCCGGAAGGTTGGAGACAACATGCATCGACACAACTAGCAGGAGTGGTGGGTCCTCTTGTGGTGCTCAGCATTCAGCTACTGCGTCTCTTCTTTGGTGGTGATCCTATTCCGATTGTTGTTGAGTTTGCGGCCCTTCTTCAGGTTGTACGTTTGGCGACACGCAGGGGCGCGGCTCATGATCATCAAGTTATCCTCCTCTCGCTTTTGCACCTGATAGCCGCCACCGTTCTTGGCGGCGGACTTACTTACGCCGCCGCCCTCGTAGGTTTTTTGGTGTTTACACCCGGCGCCTTAGTGCTCAGCCATTTGCGTCGAGAAGTGGAGGGTAATTACCGTCAGGGGGCGCGCGACCGTACGGGCATGCCGGTAGACGTTCCACGTATATTGCGCAGTCGTCGCGTCGTAGGTCGTGGGTTCCTACTTTTCACCTGCAGTTTATCCCTCCCCGTCTTTGTCTTTAGCGGGTTGCTCTTCATGATTTTTCCCCGAGTGGGGTTTGCGTGGATTTCGATTCCGCCCATTGCGCCTTCACGCATGGTGGGCTTTTCAGATCGTGTAGATCTAGGTGGAGTGGGCACCATTCGCTCCGATCCAACTCTCGTCTTGCGAGTGCGGCCTGACGATCTCACTGAGACGACAGAGCCCCGTCGTCGTCGAAATTTCTATTTGCGCGGTGCGGTTTTTGACACCTACAACGGCAGAAGTTGGAGTCGCAATGGAGTGGCCTCTTCCCGACCACGTGAGGTTGGAAACCAAGTGATTCTGCGTCGTCGCCCGAGAGACACAGATCAAATATTGGAGATTGATCTCAATAGGATTGACCCACCCGTTGTGTTCATTCCCGGCGAAGCTGTGGCTCTTGATATTCTATCAGGCAACCGACGACTGCATCAGTTCAGTTCAATTGTGAGCACCGACGCGCGGGGACAGCTGCAATACTCCGCTCTTGAACAAGAAGGTTTACGCTATCGGGCGTACCTGCCCAAGAAGGGCATTGTTGTTCCCGAGTTTGAAAGTCATTTTGAGCTACAAAGGTATCTGCGCCTGCCACCCGAACTGTCGCCGCGCGTTCGACAGTTGGCGCATGAACTCACCAAAGGAATTTCATCTCCTTTACAAATCGCTCAAGCGCTCGAAGAGGCTCTGCGCATTGGCTACCAATACGACCTGGGTTCACCTTCAGGTGCAGCAAAAGATCCCCTCGAGCATTTTCTCTTCGAATCAAAGCGAGGACACTGCGAATATTATTCTACTGCCATGGCGATGCTACTGCGAGTGCGAGGTGTTCCTTCTCGCAATGTCACAGGATTTGTGGGCGGTACCTACAATCGTTTTGGGTCTTTTTATGCAGTACGTCAGGGCGATGCTCATTCTTGGGTGGAGGCGTATTTACCCGAGCGAGGCTGGATACGTTTCGATCCAACTCCGCCCTCGAGCGCAGCTCCTCATGCGATGCGCGAGGGGGTGGCAGCGTTTGTACGCGAGTTTTTTGAGGCCGCCTCTCAGGGCTGGAGAAAGAACGTTGTTGATTTCGACATGGAAAATCAGCTCGAAATCATGAATGAAGTGAAGAAGTTTTTTCGCCAGATATCTCCTGAGACAACGAGCGTGCTCTCCAAGAAATGGAGCCTGCGCCGGGTCGGCATTCCCTCAATCGGCGTGTTGATTCTCTTGGGAGGAGCGGTCGTTCTCTGGCGTCGTCGTCGTCGTTCGTCGGGTGCCAAGGTTCGCGATATTTCCCCTTCGGTGGCCCGTTCTATACAATTGTACCAGGGTCTAGAAAAATGTATGCGCTACCAAGGTGTGCCTCGGCCCCTTTCAGTACCGCCTCTAACATTCGCAAAAACATTGTGCGCCAGCGGAAATCCCTTGGGCGAAGAAGTATTAGCCCTTACGGAAATCTACGCGCGATCGCGCTACGCGGGTGAAAGACTTACTGAGCATCAAGTGGACGACTTTCGCCGTAGGGTGGCGTCTTTGCGGCGGGTTGAATTCTCGTCTCTAGCTCTCGCTCATTCAGCCGAGACAGAACAAGTCTAAGTCACGCAGCGTTTGCAATGACAGGCGTGGGGCTCAAGAGCATCAATTTCATTGCATGCATTGGGTTGAAGTAGAGAGTCGACTTTTCTATGGGAGCGAGGGTTGCGCGAGGATCAGCGTACGCAACTTTTGTTTCTATCCACCCAACGACTAGTGCCTCGAGTGTGGCGCCCAAGTCGCAACCAACATCGACCACGGTTCCTTCGGAAAGCTCTTCACTTTTTCCGTACCAACGTGTGGCACCAATTACCTGTCCTTCGCGATCGAGGACTTGAACAATCACCCTCGCCGGCCCCTGCAGATGTGTCTCTCCCTGTAGATGAATTCTGGAGATCATTGCTCCCGATACACCAGCGGTCTCGGCCACGAGAGAAAGCCAGCTAGGAGAGGATGATGAAGCGTGAACCTGCATGCTTGAACACAATGCATTGAGCGTGCCATCTATCGTCTGCTAGCGTTTTCATCCCGCGAACTGAATGAAGTCAGGGATTTGTCGAAATGATCTACTGGGCGATCAGACGCGCAGTGGGTCAATTTGCACGCAGCCAATTCGATTCTCTGAGAGCTTCTGAGTGTACAAGGAGCGGAAAAGTCTAGAGAAAAATCTAGCATCTAGCCGTTTTTCCCAGAGTTTCAATTCCTCCAGCTCGTCAGCTTTTCAATGAATTGCCGATCAAAAGGTTTGAGATAGCTGGGTCGAAATCCACCCGATAGCTTGCTTGCATGACCTGAGCCGCGCATTTTTAGGGGTCAAATTTGACTCTCGACGTGTAATTTCACTCGATCCCTGAAACTTGCGTACGAAGGGGGAGCCAACGACGACAACCCGGCTTCCTTGCAGAGCAATTGTCAGTTGCGGAGCTGCGGCGTCCTTGCCCGTGTGGCCACAGGTGTAGTTCCATGAGGACTGTGGGTCGACTTCTTCTGTTTCGCCGGAGATCTTTGGCTCGCTGAGGCCGCCATTGAATGCGTTGAATATTTCCTTCGCGTCCTTGGCTGTATCCCCGACGAGACTCCAAGCCAAGAGATACTCCTCGCCTCGCTTGTAGATCACAATACGATCACCACCCCATCCAGCGGCACTTTGTCTTGCCTCACGGGGTGACTGCCACTCTTCAAAAAGAAGTCGTAAACCTTGCTCTCCCCAAATATCGTGCAGAAGAACCTTCCAGTTTTTTTGCCCAGTGGGGGGTAAAGGAATGGGTACTTCAATGGCAGGCTCTTGAGCGTCGTACTTTTCAAGATGCAAGATTTGTTCGGTGCTTGTTGGAGGTGTCTTCCACACGCGATTCACTTCTTGCCAGCCTCCTCGGCGTCGCAATGTGTGCACAAAAGTCAATCCGTCGAGATAGGGAGCACGCAACGATCGCTGAATGATCGACGGAATTTGCTTTTGCTGGGGGCCCTGAGTTGCGGCTTCCAGCATTTTCTTCTGGATAAATCCGGGAGGCAATGAAAGAGCTGTCTTGCCCCCCACCTCAAGGCGCCCGTCAAACATTGCGCTTGTCGCGTCTCCCTCAGCTAAACACGAGAGCGCACCGGAGCGATCAGTGTTGTCGGGACTCCATTGTACGACTTGATGCAGATCGAAATTTTGATCTTGTAGAGAGTGCACAAGTTCGTGCAAAAGAGTCATCTCCGCTTCGCTCGGCGGAAGAGTTTTGCGAATGAGCATGGCCTGCAGGTGGGGATCGTAAAGTCCTGCGAGTTGCTCCGAGAGTAACCGAAGCATCGTGACTCGGTACTCAAACTTGAGCGGGACAACCCCCAGGGCGACCAACATGGTCTCCGTTCCTTTGAGCGCTTGGGGGGGCGTATTGAAATCAATAGCTCGCTCCATATGAGCAAGCAGTTCATCACTGTCTACACGCAAGCCAACCACCGGGCGCAGACTCTTGAGTTTGCGGAGACGGGAAACTCTTTTTAACTCTTGGGCGAATGAAACCGGGGAGCCCTTGGGGAGCGGTAGACGTGTGGACGGTTCCTCTTGATTGGATGGAGCCTGTCTCTGAACTGGGGGCCGAGGGGAGTCATCGAGAGGAGGACGAGCTCCTCCATTTCCGGAGCTAGAAGGATGACAAGAACTGAGGAGGAGAGAGAAAGAGAGGGCGGCGCGGCAGGGATTGAACAGAGTGCGCATTTTTTGCATTTTTCTTTCTCTCATCCTGGGCTGTTTATGCTTTTTTTGCGGCAGAGCGAATTGCGTCGATTTGCGCTTTTCTGTCGGCATGTTTGAAGACGGCAGCTCCAGCTACGACGACGTTTGCTCCTGCTTGCACGACAGATGCAATGGTTTGAGCACTGATACCGCCGTCCACCTGAATATCGAAATGTAGACCGAGATCATCCGCGCGTTTTCGTAGAGCTGCAATTTTTGGCACGACCGAGGGAATGAATTTTTGACCGCCAAAACCTGGATTTACGCTCATGAGCAATACCTGATCGACCATTTCGAGAAGATATTCGATGCTTGAAATGTGTGTTTGAGGATTGAGTGTAATGCATGCCTTTTTACCCAGTGCTCGAATTTGTCCGAGAGTTCGGTGTGCATGGTGGTCTGCCTCAATATGGATCCCAATAATGTCTGAGCCCGCTTCGGCGAAGCTCTCTATGTATCTCTCGGGGTTTTCGATCATCAAATGTACATCGAGAGGTAATTGGGTGACTTTTCTTGCCGCGGCAACAATTGGAGCTCCCCAGGTAATATTTGGAACGAAATGACCGTCCATTACATCAACGTGAATGTAATCGGCCCCTCCCTTTTCTACGTCTCGAATTTCTGCTGCAAGATTTCCCAAGTCTGCGCTTAGGATGGACGGGGCGATGAGAAGCTCTTGTGCCATGAGCGCTCGAATACACGACCCAGAGCCTCAGGGCCACGAAAAACATCACCATCAAGTACTTTGAACCCTTGCAGTGACGCGGTAGTGTCGGAAGCGGAATCATGATCACACGACCATTAGGAAAGAACGACTATCAACATATCGTCCAAGTGATTGACCGCTGGTGGGGTGGACCCACGAGCGCTTGGGCGCACCCCATCTTCTTTTACGAGTTGGGTTCCCTTGCTCGTATTGTAGAGCATGACGGCATCATGGTGGGCTTTCTATTTGGTTTTGTTTCTCCCGGACCTCCCAAAACGGGCTATGTGCACTTGGTAGGAATTCACCCGGACTACCGTCGGCGTGGTGTGGGCAAAACTCTGTACGAGAGTTTTGAGGAAGAAGCGCGAGCGGCAGGTTGTAGTCGCTTGAAATCAATTGCTAACGTGGGCAATGACGCCTCGGTTGCGTTTCATCAATCCCAGGGTTGGACCCATAAAGAGGTCGACGATTATTCTGGTCCAGCGCGTCCTCGACTGGTTTTCAGTAAGAGTCTCTGAGAGATTTCTTCTAACGACTCGCCCCTTGTCTCTCGTGATTGAAATGAGCTCGCGAATAAAACGAGCTTAAAAATTGAGTGAACTATCATGACAGTATCTTCTCTTCCCCCTCAAAGCTTTGCCACCGTAGTTGACGCTGCAAATCTGCGAAACTATGGTCTTTTTGGCGCTATGCCAGAGGACGTTTTGGAGTATTTGGCCAAGAATTTGGAGGTGATCGAGGTCGTTCCTGGCACGTATTTCTTTCGCGAGGGTGAGGAAGGTGAGGCCATGTATGTGGTGCTTCAGGGCGACGTGGAGGTACTCAAAAAATCCAAAGCGAGCGTGGAGACGAGGGTGGCGGTGTTGGGACCAGGTGATTGGTTCGGCGAGATGGCCATCATCGATGTGCAACGTCGTTCGGCCGCCGTCATGGCGGTCTCCCCTAGCCGACTCATCAAAATTACATCGGCCGATCTCGATAGACTTTACCGTCATGACGTCAAGGCTTACGCAATCTTCGTTTTGAATATTGCGCGAGAAATGAGCAGACGACTACGAGTTGCCGACGGGATTTTAGCTGACTTGATTGCCAACGTGGTAGAGGGCTACGGCAAAAGTCGCGCCACCAAAGCGCCTAGTTAAGTTGCAAATACGCCCCTGTCGGGAGCAACCTTGGTAGGGCAGGTAGTTCCCTTTCTTCTAAGGGATGTGCTCTTTCTGTTAGCGAAAGACCGGAAAACAGGTTTCGGCTTCTGCTGATACGCTGTCCTCACTGGCAGTTTGGCCGCCTAGGGCCTCGTTTGAATTGTCGTCGTCTACTGAGGTGGAGCCTGCAAAGGAGGGGCTCCCTCCCTGATTGGAACCGCCCAGAGCGATGCAGCCGCTTGAAGTCCCACCACTTCCAGTGGGAATAAAAACGTTTCCACCATTGCCATCGCCAGTATTTGTTCCTCCTCCGGTCTTGTCATCAGAGAAATCACCTTGCGGGGCGCCAGAGGGCAGATCGATGCCTGGACTGAGGGCGCATCCCGTCAGGAAGGCAAAAGCGAGCAATGGCAAGAGGCGAAGAGACGCTCTCATTTTTTGCACTTCTCCGAGTTGATGAGCGAGGTACTGGAAATCGACTTGACGTCGCCGCCCACTCCGCCGACTCCGTCATCACTGCCCATTCCGCCCTGTCCGTCTGTTGCTGTGCAATTTGTCCCGCCACCAGAAGCATTGTTCGGAGGGGTGGCGTCGGCCCCGTTGCCCTCAGGTATGCCCGATGCGGCGCCACTACCCAGGTCGATATCTCCATTTCCATCCAGGCCGGGCCCGCTTTCTCCCGAAGAATTAGAAGGAAGATCGGGGTTGAAGGACAGGTTGCAAGCAACTGTCAGTAGTCCGACGCAGATGAGTAGAAAGGAGCGCATGTCTCAAGACAAACGTAGCATGTTGTGTGCCAAGTAGAGAGATGCCTTGCAGAATCGAAAAGAGCCAATTCATCAGCGAATGGATCTGAATTTTTTCCAGATGCAGTGGTTCCAAGGAGGAATATTACTGCTTAATTAGAAAAAATTAGTCTACCTAGAATAAGCGGGGCAAAAGCACGTGCCTTTCAAGGAGATGGTTTTACGAGTGTGCCAACTTAACCTGGCACGGGTGGCACAGGTTCGGATCGTTTGATCAGAGTGCTAGCTCAATGGGAGCGAAGTTTGCGGGCTTGTTTTAGAAGCTCTAAAGCACCGTCTACTTGATTTGCGTTCAATTGGGCCCCCATTGTTCGCATAATTTCGCCGACTTCGATCAAGGTAGAGCCGATAGACTGACCATTGGTTTCGAAAATGTCATGCCACATCGACTCGGCTCCTCCTGCAACCCGGGTTGTGGAGGCAAAACCGGGCCCGGCTGCTTTGAGCGCATCATTTTTCTCGGCCAAGACCGCGAGTAGGCTGGCGATAATTTGAGGCACGTGACTGGTGATCGCCACAGACCTGTCATGATCTTGCGCAGAGAGTTCAAGAACTTCGGCGCCCACCTGGCCAATGAAGTTCTTGAGCAGGACTAAATCTTGAATCGAATTTTGTTGGGGACAAAGAATCCAACGTTGTCCGCAAAAGAGATCACCTTGGGCATTCTCTAGCCCACCTAATGGACGCCCGGCCATCGGATGACCCGGAATGAAGCGGTTGCGTAAGGGGTGCGCGGCAACGCTGTGCACGATAGATTGTTTGGTTGAACCGCAATCAGTCACAAGACCTGTAGTTGCTTTCAGGACATCCGGTAGCAAATCAATGATGGTACCTACAGGCACACACAAGATGGTTAGATCGGAAGAAGCTAGCCATTTTTCGGCCTTTTTGTGATCATCACCCTGAATCCATTCGTCAAAAATACCTTGAGAGCGGGGGTGCGAGTGCGCGCGATCAATCGCCACAATGCGCGAGGCTGCCCCCTTCTGTCGCGCGGCAAGGGCAAGGGAGCCTCCAATCAATCCGGCTCCGACGATGGTTAATTGGGTAAGGGGCATGCTTGGTGAGTCTGGCTTGCCATGGCTAGGGCCATGACTGCAAGGATCTATGGTCCCCGCCTCGTTCGGAGGTTATATTCGGGCAGAGCCTAGTGACAGAAGCATCAGCTAAAAAAGATCCCCTTTTGGGACAATTGGTCTCCAATCGTTACCGAATTATTCGTGCCATTGGTGAAGGAGGTATGGGCATTGTTTACGAGGCAATGCACGAGGCGATCGAAAAACGGATCGCTCTCAAGGTCTTGCACGCCCAATACTCGGCAAGCCCAGAGGTCTTGCATCGCTTCAAGCAGGAAGCAATCAGTGCCTCTCGCATCAAACATCAGAATGTGATTGATGTCTTTGATTATGGTCAATTAGAAGATGGGTCGTGCTTCATAGCAATGGAGTACTTGCAGGGAATGGACCTGGGCCAGGCACTGGCCAATCGTGGTCACTTCTCTCCTCCATCGGCGATACGCATCACTCTGCAGATTTGTAGTGCTCTCGGCTTGGGACACGGTCGTGGCGTTGTGCATCGTGATCTTAAACCTGAGAATATATTCTTGCAAATGACTCCCGAGGGAGAAGAGGTTGTTAAGATTGTAGACTTTGGAATTGCGCAGCTGCGAGAGGATAAGTCGGAGCCAGTTCAAGAGGGGGTGCGTGCTCGTCGTGTGACAAAAATAGGCATGATTTTTGGCACTCCCGAGTACATGGCACCTGAGCAAGCCCGGGGTCAGCTGATCGATCAACGCTCGGATATTTATGCCGCAGGGGTGATTTTATATGAGCTTCTGACCGGAGGAGTCCCCTTTTTAGGCGAGAATCTTTTGGAGGTGCTCAATCAGCATGTGCAAAGTATTGTGCCGCCAGTGGGTCAAGTGAATCCCGTGGTGCATTTATCTCCCGCGTTAGAAGAAGTGGTCCACAAGGCTCTCGAAAAAGACCCCAACCTTCGTTATGCGACGATGATTGAGTTTTCCAATGCCATGAGTCGCACCCCCGAGGGCTGCAATGCTCGCGACAGGCAATCTTTGCCATTGCTTGTGGTGCAAGACTCGGTCGAAGAGTTTAGGTCTGAACGTTCAAACCTTTTGCCCTCAAACCCTTTGGGCTCAAGTCCCCTGGCGTCCGCACCAGAACCGCCTACTATCTCCGACGTCACGGCCACGCGAAAGGGAGGCGGAGGAACCCCTCTTTTGGGTACTGCGGCACCGGTCGTCAGTGGGCAGACCTTTGCCAAAGTTGAATCGGTGGGAACGAAGGGCGGCCAAACGCCCCAAAGCTCTTTAAAAGCGCTGACTTGGGGTGCCGTGGGAACCCTCTTTGTCGTTTTAGGGGTCGGCGGAAGCCTCTATTTACAAAGCGTAGGGTCCTCTTGGGGCTCCCTAGTGAGTCAAAAAGTGAGCAAAACGACGGTCGCTTCGCCTGTTTTTACCAAAAAAGTATCGCAAGAAGGCGATTTTGGACAAGGCAAGAGTGAGAGGCCTGCTCAAGCAGTCGTCCAGGATGAATTGGTCCCCTCACCAGCTCCTCCTCCAGTCAAAGGCGACGTCGTGCTGCACATCGTTACAGCTCCGAGCGGAGGAATCGTGCGTAAAGATGGGTTTCAGGTTTGTGACGCAGCCCCCTGCGATCTCACCGTGCAATTCAATGAAGCTGTGATCCTCACCGCCCAAAAGGCAAATATGAAAGGTGAGGCCAAGGTTCTGGCCCAAAAAGATCAAAACGTAGCCATTCAACTCTTTGCGCCCCGCCCCACCCGCAAACGCAAACGCAAGAAAACAGCGAGCGCGCCTTCACGATTGTCCTCCCCTGCCCCCGCCGCAAAACCACCTGCTCTTTGTGAAGTAATGGTGGACGGAATCAAAATTTTGCGCCCCTGCAAGTAGGTTGCCTTGCCTGCTTTGTTATAAAAAAGAGTTCGAGACCTCACTTTTTACGTGTTAAGCGCAAAAATGCGTAAATTTCTCAATTCTCTCACTACTATTGTTGTCGGCGCACAATTTTTGGCCTGTGGCGGGGGGTCTGCTCCTGCCCCGGCGGTTTCTGCCCCAATAGAAAAACCAGTGCCCGTAGCTCCTGCCCTGGAAGCTCCGCCCCAGCGAGCAGCTCCTCCTACAATGAAGATGACCACGGCGATTCCGGCAGGCATCGTAACTCCAGATATTCTAAAAACAGATCTAGGTACCCTGACTTCTTTTGATGGCGTGCCCGATGAAAAAACGGCTCAAGTTGTATTTGATAACTTGGATATTCAGAGAAGTACCCAGGCATTTCTTAACACTTTGCAAATAGCCTCATTGCAAGCCATGAAGGCGGGCATCGTTCAGTTGGGCCCTGCCAATACAACGGCTGTGCTCTTTGAGGACCTCATGGACTCCCATGCCTTCTTTCTGACTCCCAATACTACATCGGTTTATATGATGGCTTGGTTGGAAGTGGGTGACGAACCCATGGTCATTGAGACGCCTCCTGATGTTTTAGGATTTGTGGACGACGCTTGGTTTAAGTACGTGTTGGACTTTGGTCGTGTGGGTCCCGACAAGGGTAAAGGAGGAAAGTTTCTCGTCGTTCCCGAGGGATACAAGGGAAAAATTCCTAGGGGCTATCATGTGGCGCGGACTAAAACCAAAGGTCATTGGGTTGTTTGGCGAGGTTTTCAGAAAGACGGCTCTCCAAAGCAAGCCGTAGCGGACACTAAAGAGCGTTTTCGCATCTACCCGCTTTCCCAAAAGAATTCTCCACCAAAGATGAATTTTGTAAACGTCTCGGGTAAAGAATTCAATACAATTCACCGGATGGATTATGGGTATTGGCAGGAGATCAACCAGGTGATTCAGCATGAACATCTCACTGGTTTGAGTCAGGAAATTCGAGGGCAACTTGCCCATATCGGAATTCAAAAAGGAAAGAAGTTTGCGCCAGACGAGCGGATGAAAAAGATTCTCGTTGAGGCTGCGAACGTGGGTTCCGTCACCGCGCGCGCACTCACGGCCTATCCCCGCGATCAACGCCATTATATCTATCCCGGTGAGCGTCGCTGGACGAACCCCTTCGTGGAGAAGCGCTTTGACTTTCTCTTGGACGGGGCGCGCCTCTTAGACTCGCGTACCTATATGCATTATTACGCCACGGGCATCACTCCCGCTATGGCTCTCAAGCTGATTGGCAAGGGCTCCCAGTATGCAATTGCCTATCTAGACAAGGACGGCAACGTATTGGATGGCAGCAAGACCTATAAGGTGCAACTGCCCGCTCATGTTCCGGCCCAAGACTTTTGGTCCTTCACTCTTTACGACAACCAGACTCGATCGATGATGCAGACCGATCAAAGATTTCCTGGAGTAGACAATAAAAAGAAGGGGCTCAAGCAGAACTCGGACGGCACATTTGACATCTATTTTGGCCCGAAAGCCCCTCTAGGTCAGGAGAATAACTGGGTGCAAACCGTGCCCAATAAGTCTTGGAATACAATCCTTCGCTTGTATGGACCATTGGAGCCATTTTACGACAAGACCTGGATACCCGGCGATCTTGAGTTAGTGAGCAGTCCCTAAAAGTGGGCAATTCAAAGAGAAAGTATCTCTTGTTGAACGAGATATTTTCCAAACACCCTGTTCCTTAAAAAGCGGGGTGTTTTTGTGGGTCTAGTACCAAAGGTCGGAACTTCGTGCCGGGTTTTGGTACCCATGAGACAAAAAGTAGTACCGAGGGCAAATAGGGAGGCTATTGCGGGTTTCATCAGGCCCCCACTTCAGTTGGGTCTGGTGAAACCCGGCACGGACTTCCGGCACGAGGTACTAGTTAACTCACTGAGTCGAATGAGTGAGCGGTCGCCCAATACCCATTCCTTCAATGAGGTCAGTTAAACCCTCTGTTGCTAGGGCTTCAATGACGCTTTGACGTTTCAACATACCCGCAACGAACTCGGTGTACTTTTTGAGTTCATGTACCGGGAGCTTTACCTTTGCTCCCCAAAGGTAAAAGACAAAAGTGTGGGAGTCGACAAGGGAGGGTCCGCTTTTGAGTACGGTGTCCCCCCCCGGAAGCTTTGCCTCTATGTGTTTCAACATCTCATGAAAGCGTTCACGTCCGCCCTCTTGAATTGCCCCCTGAGCCAACTCACCCTTCGCGTAACGTGAGGGGCGAAAGAAGGTAATAAAAGCCGGGTGGACCTGAGAGGCGAGGAAACTCATCCATTCTAAGGCTTGTGCTCGCTCCAATCCCAAGGTGGGTAGAAGCTGCTGCTGTGGAACCAAGTCGGCGATGAAGCTCAAAATTGCGGCGACTTCGGTCAGGATAGTTCCGTTTTGTAGGCGCAGGGCCGGGACTCGCTGCAAAGGATTTACCTTTTTGTAGGAGTCCGTGAGGTGCTCGCCGCTTTGGGTCGAAATGAGATGGAGCTGGTGGGGTAGCTTTGCCTCTTCGAGGGCAATGTGCACAGCAAGGGAGCAAGAGAGGGGCGAATAGTAGAGTTGCAGCATGATTCATTTCCTTTACGTCCTCTTTTTTCTTGAGAAGAGCGACAAGGAAGAGATAGAGCCTTTTAACTTATGAGAAAAACGAATTGATTTCATATAATTGATGAGCAAAGCTCATACATATGATTCCCCACCCGCAAATGGAACTAAAGGACTTTCGATTAGTCAGTGCGATTTTTTCCGAAAAGACAACGATTCGGGCTGCTCGGGTCCTTGGTTTGACCCAAAGCGCGGTCAGCCATCAATTGCGCAGTCTCGAAGAGCGTCTTGAGATTGAAGTATTTGTTCGCAAAGGCCGAGGCCTGCAGATCACCGACGCGGGGGAACAGATTGTAGCTCTTTCAAAAGAAGTCTTGCCCAAAGTTTTATCCCTGGAGGTACATCTCACTCAAGGCTGCGTCGATAAAAAAACAGATCTACGCATCGCGACTCAATGTTACACGGCCTATCATTGGCTACCTCAGGCAATGAGTGCATTAGAGGCCGAGCATGCGTCCATCAGAATAAAGATTGTCCCGAGTGCGACGGCGTCCCCTCGTGAAGCTCTCGAAGCTGGTGAACTTGATCTTGCATTGTGTGTGGATACAAAGAAAGATCCGCGATTCTGCCAAAAAAACCTATTTTCGGACGAATTGGTGCTCGTTACATCGCCCGAGCATCCTCTGGCCAAAAAAAGCTCGGTCTGCGGCGAGGACATCGCAAAAGAGCATCTTTTTTTGTACGAATTAGCTGCGACCGAGCGCGCGCGAGTTCATCGCCTTCTCTTTCCAGAAGGAGGAGGTTTTGAGCAAGTGACTCGTCTGCCGCTCACCGAAGCAATCTGCGAAATGGTGCGCGCAAATCGCGGGGTGAGCATTTTGGCAAGTTGGTCCGTTGAGCCTTATGTGCGCCGAGGAGAGCTCAAGTGCGTGCGCATAGGAAAAAAAGGCATCGAAAGAAAATGGAAGGGCGCATACCCTCGTGACTCGACTCTTGTTCAGCCGATACGCACCTTACTTCGAGTTTTGAGCAGCAGCGGTGGTCCCGGCACCGCGTCTGGGGCACGTTCAAGAGATCCTTCTTTGCCCTCCTGATTCATGCACTCGGGCGTGCGGAATTTAAAATCTTTTGGCGCTTTCCTTTGTGGTTCTCGCGTCGATGGGGGACATGGAAATCACTTGGAGGTGGGCAAAGGCCCTTGTCGAAGTATGTCCGAACACTGTTTCGTATCGATGATCTACAGAAACATCGATCGTTTTCGAAGTAACTAGCCTATGATTCCATGCGGGCAGCTACAATATGTGGCGAGAAGAGCACGGATGGAGCGACCAATGGGAACAGTGGGGACGAAGAGTAGGCTGGTGCATTTGCTTGTCGCCTCGACGAGCCTTTGTCTCTCGGGATGTATTTTCTTCGGTGTAAAATACGATCCTTGTGTCGATTTGGACTCTGTATCTTGCCCCGATGGACTGGGTCGTGGAGGCGCGACCTCTGAAGAAGTCAACACTGGGGGTGAGTCGATGAGCGGCGTGCCCTCAGGTAGCGGAGGCTTGGCAGGCTTGGGTGGCGCGGGCTCGGGGGGAGGTCTCGCAACAGGTGGTGCTGGCTCGGGGGGGGGGCTCGCAACAGGTGGCAGTGATGGTACCGGAGGAGGCTTTTCTCCGGATGACGTGGGGGGCACAGGTAAAACTCTTCAAGAACTCAGCGCGCTGATTAGCTTGAACGAACTCATGCCTCAACGTTATGTTGAGCTTTACTTTTCTGGCGCCTCCATCTCGCTCGATCGTTTTTCTCTTGGGGAGGGTACGCCGTTGGGCTCCGGACAAATTGACTTGGACGGCGAAAAAGGCTGCTCATTGCTTGGGCAGTCTTCCAATACGAGTAAACCCTACTTGTTTATCCAGCAAGCAGAGGGCTCCTGTCAGGGGGCACCTTATTGCGTAGACGGTTGCTCGCTGAGTTGGCAAGTGGGCACTTCAATTTTTCTCCTGGCGGATGGCAAGGTTGTAGATAGTTTTGTGATTGAGGCATTGCCTGTTCCGGGAACTTCTTGGCAAATGATCCCTGAGGGGAGCGACATGCTTTCTACTGGCAGACCCTCTCCTGCTGCCACCAACGTAAGTCCTTGAGTCGGGTGGCGTGGCGCGCCCTGCAGCGCTTTACGGCATGCCTTAGTATTGAATGCTCGCGCAAATCTCTTCTAACTTGATGAAATGAGGGACTTTTAAGTCCTTTTCTGTCTGATAGAGGTCTGAGACAAAATCATGACCTGCCTTTTTGAGGTCGCTCTCTTTAAAATTGTAATGCACGTGTACCAAGCGCGTCACGGTATTGGGTTGAAAGAAGGCGCGATGAGCCACTTGCGCTTTAAAGCGATCCCACCATGTGCTCACTGTTTTTGGGTTGACCGCGGGTGCACTCTTTTCCCTGGGGGGCGGAACGCGCAAACGCAAATATTTTTCTTCTACTGTAACGTCAAATGAAAAAGCTTGATGGTCTACCGCATGACCGACGCTCATGTCCCAAACAATGCCGGCCAATACTTCTGCTAGATTCTCACCTTCAAAAATCTCTTCACCGTCGGGAAAACCGGGGATCCACATGGCAATGTAGGTGGCCCAGCGTTTGGTAAACTCGTCCCCAGGGGGTATTTTAGCAGCAACTTTGCGAGTAAACTCTAAAACAGGCTTGTAATAGCTATCCAAAAACACGCCATAATTACCATGTACCTTACGGGGCTTTTTACGAAAAGAGTATTTGGGGTAGGCGTTGTTACCCTGCACGCCGCGATATCCCGCGACAAAAAAATCGAGCAAACCATCGTCTAAGTTAGCCGTAAAAGGTGCGTAATGGGTGGGGCGCCAATTGGTGATTACCGTCAGCTTTGACTCAAGCACTGATTTGTTGAGCGGCAATTGAAAGCGCAAATGAGGCCAGAGCAAATGAAAAATAGGATGATCTGTTGGAACGGATGATTTAGTGATGGCGTTGATGGCGTCAAATGGAAAATGCAAGTTGGGGTGCTCGGTAAAAAGCATTGAATAGGCAGCACCTTGCAAGACAAAGAATTTGGTGATGTCCCAGGCGTTTCGATGTGATCTGTCCACAACGATGTCACCAATTTTTACGGCAAGCACCTCACGCCGTCCTTCTTTTTCGCGGATCAGGCTCAAGGTAGGGGCGACATACATTTTCTTGTAAGGAGTCACTCCACGAATGGCGCTGAAGTCCGACTTATAGAAACACGCGCTTTTGTCCCCTAGATATGCCCCAAAGGTGATTCTATCTTCCTCGGTGAGATCGGGGGTCAAGAATTTTTGATAGGCGGAGTGGGTCATCACGTGGTCAAAGCGCTCGTCACTGATCATCGCCTGGGGACTATTGCGCCAGGCTCTCCAAGCAGCCCGAGGGATGCCT
The DNA here is from genome assembly GCA_964459035.1 of uncultured Polyangiaceae bacterium. Taxonomy (GTDB): domain Bacteria; phylum Myxococcota_A; class Polyangia; order Polyangiales; family Polyangiaceae; genus NIC37A-2. The sequence goes on from CAYWLO010000023.1 coordinate 48,658, forward strand.
GCCCATATTTGCCAACCAATACGAAAACCCACGTGAACAGCGAAATCTACCCGCTCTCGAAAGGGAATATTGAGCACAATAGGGGCTTCTCCCATCGGGCGCTGAGGGTTTGGTTGAGGCCAAGGACCCTTGCGATCATATAGAAACTTCACTTTTGCAATATAGTATGTAGTGAGCGAATTATGAAGTGGAATCTATGCCCACACGAACATACCTATTTGTCTTGAGCGGTGTTGAAGGGGCCTCTTCGCAGTAGCGGTAGCTGTAGTCGCTGGCTAAACTGGGTACCAATGATGGAGATAGACGCTGAGAGTTTTGCAGCCCCTCTCAAGCTGAGAAATGCAGACCACAAAAAGGTATGCACGGCACTTTCGAACTTTCCGGCCCTTTGTAAAAGTCGGGGCATGTTTGCAACCGGTATTCTTGAAGCTGTCAGCCGCGTTCACGGCAAAGAGAAGGCAAATAGTATTCGAGAAATTGCAGGGTATCCTCGCCGTATCAATCCTTTTGGGCTTTATCCCCATGAAGATTTTTATCGACTCTACTATTCTTCTGCGGCCGCGTTGTACCCAGAAAAAAGCTTGGCTGATGGTATGCGTCTAGTTGCCGAAGACTTTTATCCTATTTTTACGCAATCGTTGGTGGGGCGCACCATGAGTATGCTCATAGGAAATACGCCTCAGGTGGTTTTGGGTCGGTTTATTGAAGCCTACAAAATAGCCACACCTTGGTGTGAGCATTCGATAGAAGCTAGTTCAGACAACGAGGTCGTTTGGAAATGCAAAGTGGAGCCCTGCGCAAATTACGCGGCGACATTTGCTGGTATTTGCACGGGCATGGTGCGCACCGTAACGGGCATTGCCCCTCAATTTGAAATCGTTTCTCATCAGTCTTCAAGGGACCATCAACGCTTCGTTTTTAGAATCACCTGGTAAAAAAAGGGGCTCCGCTAGCGCGAAACCCCTGGCTCACCCCCCCTTGCGGGGGACATAAGCTAGATTTACCTGGTGTAGATCATACCCTCGGCGGGAAAGGTCTCGGGAGGTGTGCAGCCGGTCATGCAGGCGTTTTCCGCGGCTTGAAGAGCTGCGTCTGCACCACTGCCGGCTAGTTCTGCTTCACAATCGGGGGAACCGGATACTCCTGTGTTGTTGAGGCAGATAGCGATGGGAGGTGAGAGGCCTCGATTGTTGACCACATCGTGGGCGCGCGCTGCGGCGCAAACCCAGCCCTGGTAGTTGACGAGGACACCAGAGGACAATTCCCATTCGTCTCCAGTACAGAGTACGCCAGGCTCTGGGTTGAGTGCGTATACGACGGGGATAGTGGGGTTGTCTTTGTGGTGGGCGACGACAGTCATTTGATTGTTTGAGCTACAAAGCGACTCGGGTACGTCTTCGTTTTCGTACTCACAGGATACAGGGCTTGGATTGCCAGGAACGCTCATCAAGGGGGTACTGTGGTCGCCGGCGCTCGTGCCGTAATGGGCTTGCCCCGTGGGCATTAGGGCGCTGAGGGCCTGATTTTTCGCATTGTCTGTGATGATGTCATCGCAAACACCATCACCTGTAGAATCTTTCAGTAGAGGAGACCCTGCTTTCTGTATCCAGACCTCGACTCTGTCTTTGTTGGTGCCTGCAAAAAATAGATTTCTTTGACCGGTCACTTCGTTCGTGCGGTCCCAAACTGCCGCACGAAATACAACTAAGTTGTTTGAGAGACCGCCTCGAATTGCGCCGCCCGTTGGATAAAATGCACGTGAGCAAAAATTGATATCGCCCACCTTTTTGCCTTCGCGAAAATAGGGTGGGTTGAGCGAGACATAAGGTGGCTTTTCGTCCCGTTTGTAGAGTGCCGACTCGGCGTTTGAGTCATTGCCAGCGTTGTCCTTACTGTTTATTTGTACGTTGGTTTGAACTACTGAACCTTCAATTGATTTTGATTCAAATTCAAACCGAAAACTGTCGCCATTGCGTACCCAGCGCCCGTCAGTGGTATTGTAGGAGTAGTCTTGGTCGTTTAAAGTGACGACGACACTATCAAGGTTGACGCCGGTGACCGAGTCTTTCACGGTGAAACTGAGTTCTACTGTGCCGCCAATGATGTCTCCGTCGCCAGGTGATGTAATTGTAATGACCTGTCCCTCGCCATCCAGAGTAAATTTAGTGGAGAGCTCGTTGGTGATGGCGTTGTCTCCTCGGGAATTGCTTGCCGAGATAAGTACAATGGTCTCTCCATCGGGAACTTCTGGAAAACGTATATTGTCGGCAAAATTGACCAGAACGTAGTAGCGCACGGGAGAGCCAGGGATAGGCAGCGCACTAAAGACTTCTCCTCGAATTTCTACCGCGATTGTGCCTTCGTCGATGGCTGCGCCAGGGTCTGTTTCGGCTAGCAGATCAGGGTTTACCGTAAACTCAAATCGTTGGGGGGTAGCGGAAGAGAGCGCAGCTTCTGCAGTGGGGCTGATGAGGGTGATCTGTGGGCCGTGGTCCACGATGAACTCTTGTTGGGTTTCGGTGGTGCTCGGCGTTCCTCCAATGGTGGCGGCGCTGCAGAGGAGCGCGTAAGTGCCAGAGGGCAAGTCGGCTAGAGTAAAGTCTACAAAGTAGAGATCGGTCTCACCGTCCACCAAGGCCCCTGACTCTGAAGCTACTTCATTTCCTTCGGAGTCGATTAAACTCAAAATCACCTGAGAGCTATCGATAGCAGCCTCATCGCTTGAGTCTTTTGCCTTCACCTGGCATTGGGCTTTGATCTCGGTGCTGGCGGGAGCCGTAATACTGGGGACCGCCCCCGTAAATTCGAGCTCGGCCACGGGAGCTGGCGCGGGTTGACCTGTCGTCTCGGCGCCTCCTGTGCCCGCACCCCCGGTGCCTGTGCCTCCTGTGCCCGCACCCCCGGTGCCTGTGTTTGGTCGACTAGCAGGGTTTTCCCCCGTCATGATTACGTTCGGGCGATCGTCTTCGCCACTACAAGCAAAGGCAAAAGACGGAGGTAAGTGGCACAATGGGCGGGGCGAAGTTTAAATTTCATGGCAAATTCTCGGTATTACTGAGGGAGCCTAATACGGAAAGGCAGCGGGGCTAGCTCTTCGAGATAGGCGCGATAATCTTGTGCCCTTCCTGCAGCACACCAAGAGTATCTACAAAAATGGCATTCCTCGCTACGTCGAGAAGGAGCTGTGCGTTAACAGGTGTATTTCGAGCCTCCAGAGCCTCCGGCACAAGAAGTTGATCTCGGACCCATGCGGGGGCACTTCGGGCAAGAGCTACGGTGTTGCTGGCCATGGCCATGTCGTCTGAGATGACCAAGATTGACGCTTTCCGTGGCTCCCGTGGCTCCCGTGGCTCTTGTGGCTTCTGTGGCTGAGCTGGGCGCTCGTATAGGGTTTCTTGATGAAGCCTGACAGACACGGTTTCTCAGTTCTTTTAGGTTGTCGTCTCTCGTGAAACCTGAGGAAAAGACGACCTTACACTTCGAGTCTACTTTCCTCATCTCGATGAAAGCCTCGTGTCCATTCATGACCGGCATCACCATATCAAGAAGTACCAAGTCGATTCGAGCGTGATGCTTCTTGAAGAGTTCGACCCCCTCTAGACCGTTCTCGGCATTGAGCACTTCGTAGCCCATTTTCTCCAGACTGCGGGCCGCTGTGAGTCTTACAATCTCCTCATCATCGACAAGGGGCACCGTTCCTGTTCCTTTCAAAATAGATGAAGAGGTGGTTTCATTTTCCACTGGCTGCTTTGAGCAGGGCAAGTACACGTGAAACGAAGTCCCTTGGCCAACCTCGCTGTGAACGCCGATGGCGCCATGGTGGTCCAAAACCGTTCCATAGACCGCCGCCAAACCGAGGCCCGTGCCCTTGCCCTGTGCTTTCGTGGTGAAGAAGGGCTCGAAGATCTTTGTGATGCTCTCGTGGGGGATACCGACGCCAGTGTCGCGCACTTCAATCTTGAGAAACTGTCCGGGGGTGATCTGAAAGGGGCTGGCCGTACAAAAAGCATCGTCGAGCAGTACATTTTCGCTTTCGAAGCTGAGAATCCCGCCTTCGGGCATGGCGTGCGAAGCATTGATCCCCATATTCAAGAAGGCATTTTGCAAACTGGAAGCATCACCTAGCACGACGCGATTGTTCGCTTGCATGCGCTCTTGAATGCGAATCTTCTTGTCAATCGTCTTGTCCAGGATGGCAATACTGTCGTCGAGGACAAGATGTACGTCGACCCCCACGGAACTCACTCGACCTTTTCTGCCAAAGGCGAGTAACTTCGAAGTCAAGTCTGCCGCGCGATCTACCGCGCGCGAAATAATGTCCACATACAGGAGTCCCGAACCTGAATAGTCTTCGAGGACTTCATCACGCAAGAGTTCGGAGGCGCCCATGATGCCAGTGAGTAAGTTATTAAAATCATGAGCCACTCCACCCGCGAGCTGCCCGATGGCTTCCATCTTACGGCTCTGATTGAGTTGCTCTTGCAATGCGTTTTCCTTACTCACGTCGTCGATACGGATCACGACGCCCTGCACCTCTTGGGCTATCAGAGGATAGATGCTCACGTCCTCGTAAAATAGCTCACCGTTCTCTTCACGAAGACGCCGAATATCCGAGTACTGTTTTCCTGCGGCGATGACTTGGGAGATATTTTCCTCGTCAGCCTGAAGATAAGGAAACGCATCGTTGAGGGTTTGACCAATGGCGACAGTAGCGGTCACACCCGTGCGTTTTTCCGCTTCGGCATTCCATTGGGTGATGCGGCCCTTCAGATCGACACCAATCAAAATGGAGGGCATCGAGTTGATGATGTCCGCCATTTTGTGCAAGCGTCGCAACTCTTCGTCCACTCGTATGCGCTCGGTGATGTCTTCGATTGTGCCGAGAATACCGATAACTTTTCCGGAGGTATCTCGGAGCGGGACCTTGTTGGTGTTGAACCAAACCTTCGAACCATCGACCTGAGTCTGTGGTTCGATGATATTGTATTCGGGAGTGCCAGAACTCATGACTCGCTCATCGCATTCAAGGTAGAAATTTGTCTGCTCGGCGGTCCAGGGCATGTCGTAGTCGGTCTTTCCGATCATTTCGTCGGGACCGCCGTAGCCGGCGACCTCAGCCACGCTGCGACTACAACCGAGATATCTCGAATCCCTGTCCTTCCAGAATATGTGGAGGGGAATATTATTGATTGTGAGTTGAAGAAGTTCGCTGGAACCCCGGTCGTCGTTTCGCAACGACGCAGACAATTTCACGACTGAGGCGTCGGTCGTTGTTTCCCGTTCGAAAGAAATGATGACGGAATCACATTTTGCGGAAAGTCGGTTCAGGATCCAATGGCACGTACTCGGCGAATCACCACCATCGCGTGCCAGCCAACTCGCCTCTCCGGAAATCACCAGTTCTTCCTGCACAAGGGCTAAGCACCAGTCTTTGAGACCGGTAAATGAACTCGGGCCAAAAAATCCTGGCGCGCTCCGAAGAACGCGGAGCGATCTTTCGCTCCAAACATTCTCAGAAAATGTCCGTTCACATCCCTGATCTTGATCATCAACGCGAGGGCAGAAACGAATTCAGGGCACTCAGAAAGGACAGTGGATAAATCCTTCAAACTTGGTTTTTGAGACCAAGCAGGGCAACCTTGACCGCGGAAAAATCTCCCTCCAAGACCCCCAGGCCTTGTTGATCTAGGATTCGACGGTAGATCTCTGTGGTTCCGTCGGCCTCACGGGAGGCGAGTTCTTCCCCCGCTTCGGTGAAGAATCGTTCCCGTTCTCATCCCCGTCCCCAGTCATTTCCCTGAGCAGTCTTGCACTAACCGAAGATTGAGTCACGAGAGGAACGATAAAGCGGGCTTGGGGGCTTCTATTGACGCCGCCCTAGGGGTTGATAACCGGCGCTAGCCAATCTGTCGACTGCAAGAACAGCCAGGGAAAAAAGCCGTCAAAAAGCTGAGAGTGAGCGTGCATCGAGAGTAAAAGAGGTGATATTTGCCCCTGTGAGGTCGGGTAAAGTCGTTTGAAATATCTAGCCTCCCGCTTCTTCGTCACGGAGGTATGTTCTGCTGAGGCGAAGGAGCGAACGATCGGGCGATGAATTAGGCATTTGGAGCGGAAGCTAGCTTGTGGCCGATGTCTAGATACGAAACGATTGTCATGTTTTCCTTTAGATGAAGTTGGCATACTAGGAGGAATTTGCCCTCCCCTAGGGTTTGGAATGGGAATTGCTAATGTATTTTCATGACTAGTGTTCCCGTGACGACTCGCCCCTCCCGAAATATTCACGCCCTCGTTTCTCCCGCCATCGCTCTCATTCTGAGTGCCACCGTTTCTGGTTGTTGCTCTGTCGGCTCAGGGTGCTCCGACTGTGAGGATGCGCCCGCCGAAGTAGAACGCACCAACGCGGGAACTGTGGAGGTCGCAGATCTCGCCGAGTGGGTGGACGCTGAGGGCATGCTCACCGGTGACTGCACTCCTCTTTGCGATACGGTAGTGTCCTACGAGGTGAAGAGGAAGCTCTCCTGTGAACTCGTAAGTGCGGCTGCGCTGGATTCCTTTGCTCCCTCCATGGGAGGCGCGAGTTTCGCTCTGTCGGCGATTGGAGCAGGTGGGGAGAATTCAGCTAGTCCAGCCACTCTTGAGGTGAGTTGTTCGTATACGACGGACTACCAATGTGAGGGAGGCCGACGCCACGATTGTTGGACTAGCAATCCCGAGGGGGTTGGAGAAAATCGCGTGGGCATTTGGCTAGGTCGAATGGCAGCCGCTGAGGCAGGGAGCGTGAATAGTTTCCGTCAGTTCATGCGAGAGCTGAGAAGTCATGGGGCGCCACTTGAGTTGGTGGAGCGCACCAAGTCGGCTCTTCGCGACGAGGTGCGACACACGCGATTGATGAAAGAGCTTGCAGAAGAATGGGGCGGGGCCCCACGAGCCATTGCCATGAAACCTCTGGAGAAGCGATCGCTTTTGGCTTTGGCCTTGGAGAATGCCACAGAAGGCTGCACCAACGAGATGTTTGCCGCTCTGGTGGCTCTTTATCAGAGCAAGAATGCGTCCGACGAAAAAATCGCTCAGAGCATGAAGGTCATTGCCGAAGACGAAATGCGACACGCTCAATTGGCTTGGGATGTGCACGCTTGGTGCATGACTCAGTTGAATGCAGAAAAAGCCGCTCTAGTTGAGGCGCGGCTTTGCGCATCTCTAGAAGCACTAGCGAAGGCTCCGGGGTTGCAGCAGCTGCCGGAGGAGGAGCGTAAAATCTTGGGTCTTCCAGAGATCTCCGTACTTCCACGAATGGCAGCAGAAGTAGCAGAGCACCTCATTCCTTTTGCGGCAGCTGTCTGAATGTGTTGCTGCGTTCCCTCCGCAAAGAGGCGCATTCTTTGCGGGAGGAGCCTTTTTTGGGAGAATATTTTTGGCACCCGGCTGATCTCATTGCTTGGGAAGAGAAGTTCGGGGCAAGTGCAATGTTGTGAATCCAGCGAGAAAGCCGATAATTAGCGTGCATCGAGAGTAAAAGAGGTGATATTAGCCTTTATGAAGTCGGGTAAAGTCGTTTGTAATACCTAACCTCCGCTACAACGGTCCTAACGATAACGCCCACTGGCCCATTGGGAGCCTCCTTGCACTTGGTCCAGGTATTGAGGGGGACCGAGTGATCGGTGCCACGACCGCGGATCAACTCTCGATGGAAGTTGATCCGTCGACCCTAGAAACGGTAGATGCTTCCACTGGCACGGTCATCACATCCTCTCATATTCATCATGCCATTCGCGATCTGGCGGGCTTGAGCGTGTACCCAGAGCAGTTTCCATTGACGGGGAGCAGGCTGGCGCTCTTTGGCTAGGTACGGGGTGTGCGCAGCTTGGAGTGGCCTATCGGCTATAGACTCTTCGAAAATGCTCGCAGCTTCATCGCGGGCACCCCGGTACGAGGGGAGTTGTCGACGGAAAAGCGTCAGCTATCCGCTTGCGGGGGCGGAGCCCATTCCATCACCATTGATTCTCCACATTTGGTCGCTTTCCACTCGCCCATCAATTTGCGCAATTGTTCCAGGACAGAATCAACGAAGGTATCGTTCACGACGGCCGGGTAAGCTGCTCCCAAGTTTTCAAGGTAGAGTTCGCGCGCAAACCGTTTCATGAACCGGGATTGCATAGGCGCGGAGAGCTGCTCCGCTTGCAGCATGCCTCTTTCGAGAGTTGTCTCTTTGTCGTTGAGGGTAGCCCGCGTGGTGCCAGAAGCGAGAACTCCAAAAAATCCTTCGGAAAGGGACGCGACGGACTCAACTGCAAAGTGTGAAAAGTCGTGAAGGAGAAAATTGCGCGACAAGAGTTCCACGCGTTCGGTTGTTCCGTCCAAGCGAGTGATCTCAAATCGCTGAGCCTTGTCGGTGAGCTTTGTGAGGGTAATGCGTACGTTGGATATGGTACGTGACAAACGCCCTTTGGACTTGGCCCGAGGCTTGGGAGGTGGTGGCTCATCGTCACTCGTCTCCGACTTTAGCTCGAGAGTATCGGCAGCCTCATTCAGCAGGCTCTTGGAATCCTCGAAATCTAGCTGAAGCTATCGATAATCGACGCGCTCTGCTTTTGCGACGAAAAGGCGTCGTTTCAGTAGCTCGTAGTGCTTTTTCAAGCGCGCGTAAGAGTTTTCGAGCGTCTTGATACGGGCTTGAGCAGTGCCGAGCTCCTTCTCGGCAGCGATGCGAAGCTCTTCGGTATCTCCACTCCGGCAAGGGATCATCGGGCACCTTCTTGAAGGACCTGAATCACAGTGGCGATGAGCTCACGCTCAGTACCTGGGGTGATCAAAACTTCCACGTCACCGAACTTCACCGTGATGCCAGGAGCCGGTGTCGCAGAAGACGTTCCTTTTTCGGTGCGTACGATGCGAGTCAACCGAGGGACCTTGGTCAGACTCGTCGACTGCTCTCGTTTTCGACGAGCCAACTCACAGCTCCACTCGCGGAGCCTGCCTACCTGCTCGAAAATCCCTTCCTTCACTGAACTGTCTAGCGCTCAGCCCGCTCGCCTTCCAATCTTGAACTCGCTCAACCCACTCATTACACTTCGTTCTTGCCCTACACGTGATCGTGTATGCGCGCGGGTGAACTGCTCAAGTACGGGGTTGGCGCAGGGGGTACTTTTCTACTTTCTTGGAGGCTTAGGTGCCCAATATGCGCCGGCTCTCGTCGCGCCGGCTCTCGTCGCGCCGGCTCTCGTCGCGAGCTCTTAAGGGGCATCTATCGGAGTCTTTCTTGTCGACGGAGGAATCGACTTTACGTCCAGATTTGACGTAACAACTATTATGTTAGGTCTCGAAATTGGTTATAGTTGCACTCGACACTTACCCCTTATGGTTCACAAATAGATTATGCGCTTCTCCTCTGCTACTTCGCGATACTTCATCAACACTGGCCCTGGACTTAGTTTGCTTCTGGCCTTTCAGACAATAACAGGCACCGCTTACGCAGATGACATGCCTCCATCTGATGGAGAAGCGCCCATTTTGTTGGAGACGCAAGAAAACTCACCTCCTGCCACTGTTAAGCAGACCATTGCAATCTGGAGATCGTCCCTCACCCTCTATACCTTAGGTGACTCCGATGGCGCGTTGAAAACCCTTCGGGACGAGGTGTTGCGTTGTGGGGACCTGCCCGATCAAATTTGCACGAAAGAAGAGCTGGGAGTGCTCTATATGTGTGTGGGTATCGTTCTTTCTGGTGGAAAAGACAATCATCAAGCAGGCGTGCAAGCGTTCAAAAAAGGGCTTTCGTTCACACCGCGCGCGACTTTATTGCCCGAGTATCAAACAGCTCCGGTATCTGCCGCTTATAACGAGGCAAAAACTGGTAAAGTAGAAGAAAAAGTAACTGCGGCGCCTACCCTCGTGGCGGCGAATCCTACTGCAGAAGTTCCTCGCAACGCAGTGGTCTCTCCAAGTGAGCCCCAAGGGCGCTTTATTTTTCTTGGAGGAGCTACAGCAAAGGTGGGGAATTTTTCCTCCGATCTCGATATTGATACCAACGGGACACAATTTGGGGGCTCACTTGTTGCGGCTGCCATGCCAGGAAGCCAATCGGGATTTACGATGGGCGCACGTTTAAAGGGCGGATCGTATCTTGTAAACAATCAAGGTTTTGGTTTCTTGTCTACGTCCGCTCTTTTGGGTTCGACGATTGGAAAGCGTCGTGAAAATTCGTTTTTCTATTTTCTAGGAGGTTTAGGCGTCCAATACGTTCCCGTTCTTGATGCTCTGGCTCTCGTCGCAAGCTTTCAAGGGGGAGCATCTATCGGGGGCTTTCTTGTCGGTGGTGGAGTTGACTTTACCGGCGGGTCCGACGTGTCATCTATTATGCTCGGTCTTGAAATTGGTTACGGCGGCATTCGATAGCTAACTCATTTGCTGCGGCGCAATTTTGAGGCTCATGGTCACGGTAAGTAGAGCGATTCCTCGATTGGGATTGTATCAACCTGTTGTCGGGGGCGTAGGGGGGCAAGCCTCCCCTTATTTTGTAGTCTAGAGCCCTGGCCCCTGGCCCCTGGCCCCTGGCCCCTGGCCCCTGGCCCCTAGCCGATTGTCGTCATCGCTCGCGCAGCCTTTAACAGGCTGTGGGCAAGGCGCATCCGATGTTTTTCTGCAAAGCGCATTTTTTGATTGAGCCCGTCGATTAGGTTTTCGTATCCACAAAGGCGCGCCACTCGCCCCTTATTAATACACGCTCTTTCGCAAGCGAATTCATAATGCCTAGAAAAATATCGTCTCTTTGTAAAACTCTTCCTCTTGTTTCTGCCCTTCTCGCTGTGCTCTTGCACCCGAGCCAGGCGGACGCCCAATCAATCAACATTTCGTCTAGTGCGACAACCGGAAATCCGGGAGACGT
>CAYWLO010000024.1:0-59247 GCA_964459035.1 uncultured Polyangiaceae bacterium
CAAATGGGGAGACTTCCTGAGCCTCAGCTCACCCATAGACTTTGGTGAGGAGCCCGATGGGCTTGCAAATGCCATAGAGTACCTCGAAATCTCTCGGTCTCAGCAATCTACATTTATTAATTACACGTTAGCTCTCGCCGAAGGACTAGGAGTACACTTGGCAAAAGAATTCAAGTAGAGTCCATGCTCTTCACGAGGGAGAGCACCCCGACCAACATGCCCGCGTAAAGTGCCACCAAAAAAAGGTTGATGGGGAGCGTGACTTGGTGAGAGAAGAGTTCCGCCAAAGTAAAGGCAATCGTCAAGGTGCTCAATGCAGCAACCAAGAGCCATTTGAGGACTCCCAGAGCCATTTGATGATTCTTGCCCAATAGGGCCATGGCGGGAGCCAGAGGAGAGAATAGTAAAAAGAAGGGAAGTGAGCCCAGGTTCGCATTGTGTCGAGCGACATCGTGCGCCGCGACGAATGACAAAAACACAAGGACTGCTCCCAACAAGCCCAAGAGAAAAAGAACGGACGATGTACCCCACAGAAAAAACTGACGGCATCGATGAGCGCACGCTCCAAGGCGCCCCAACCCAGCGAATACGCCTCCCAATATTAAGCCAAATGAAAGATAGAGCCCCCCACGACTAGAGGGGGTAGATGGTGGCAACCTTCTCTCACTCTCCAGGAGGACAGTCTCTTCGACAACTAATGGAGCGAGGCTTCCGTCTGGACCTTTGCGGCTCAACTGACTGAGGGCATATTGTAATTTATCAGGTAAGAACAACTCGTCCCATTGATCAATTTCTTGGTCAACTCCTTTTCCTTGAACGACAAGAAGTGCAGTGTAAATCAAGGGAGAATCTCCAGTGAGTCGCAGAGCATGATCACGATAGGTAAACGGTGCTTTTCTCTTTTGCAATTCGTTTTTCAGCGCGCCATGCAAATGAAAATCCAAAATATCTCTCACCCGTGTCGAGCAATTGTTTTTGTAGAAATGATAGCGGTAATTGCTCTTTCCTGGTTTCACAAGGGTGCTTAGTTCGTAGTCCAGTCCCTCGGCCTCAACCTGAGAGAGGCGCAGCGTTTGAGAGAGAACACTACGCCCAAGAGAGCCATAGCCGGCAAGTGTGAGTTCTAATGTGGAGACGGACACCCAATATTGAACGCGCCCCCGAAGAAAATCACCTAGTAGCGAAGGAGAACGGTCGTCGAAGGTGCCAAAGTTATAAACGAGGTGTTTACCGCCATGGGACACAAGCAGAGCGTTGTGACCAAACTTTTCGAATGCGTGGCTGCCTCGACCAAAGGTCAGCACGGAGATACTTGTACTATTGCTTTCCCCACTCAAAACTTGAGGTGAAGGGTCCGGGCTCTCAGGGGTCGCTGATGCATTGGAGATCCCCCCCCAGGTTCCCAGAATCGAGACAGCAATTGAAACCAATGCTCTCAGGAAGGAGTGATGCCGCGCTCTACATGAGATCAACAATACTGCCGTGAATCCAGAGCCCCTGATGTTTTCCTTCGCTAATTTGATACCAAACATTCGGAATTTTTTTGCCGGGTGTTTCCGCAGTCTTGCATACACTCACGTATGCACCCCGAGTGACAATAGCAGTTTGAGGGTAATCAAAACCAGGATCTGCGCGCAACTTGGCACCTGGATACTTTCCGGTCCGGGCAATAAAAGCTCTACGCTCGGTACATTGGACGTTTTTTGAGTCCGCCTGCGTTCCTTGAGAATCTACTTTGGCTGATTGAGCTGCCGCACCCGAAAGGGCGTCGGACTCAGTTACAGATTCTGCAGTTTCAAAGCTCGCGGCAAACCACCCCCCAAATAGAAGAAGCAATGCGCTGGCTCCCACGAGCAACGCCCGAGGGGAGGCCTTCACCTTGTGCTTGGACAGAGGTGCAGTGTTCGAAACGGCGCTTCCCTCGTCACTTTCGCCAGAGGGCAACTCCTCGATTGGAGGAAAATAGGCAGGAGCTTTTCTTGATGCCGTCGGTACCGGGTTCGAGGTATTCTCAAGAGGAGAACTTCGTTTGATCTCTCGCTCAGAACTTGAAGGGGGCGAGGTCTCTTTCGATTCAATACCTGCCGATGGGAATTTTACCTCACAATGAGGACATAAACAATAGTCCGGTATGGGCCCCGTAACCGCCATGCTCTTTTGGCACTCGGTGCAAAATAGTTGGGTAATTGTTTGAGGGTCCATAGCTAACACTGAGTTCCTTAAGAATTGAAAGCCTAGCCACACTTTCACTGGGGCGACAGAGAAATCCCGACTACATTGGAGCAATCAGGTGAGTTCTTGCTCCAATAGATTTTTCTAGTTCATCCAACGATAAGAAGGCCGCCAGACAGAGAACTTTTCTTGGTGCTGGTACATATAAATTTTGGCGAGTCGCCTCTGCACGTAACTTATTGCCCCAACGCCAGTACGTGCTTTGAATGAAACGTAAAAAAGGGCACCTCCGACAAGTCGAAGGCGCCCCGAGTGACGATCTAGTCTTAGAGAAAGATTCTAGCGACGAGTCCCACTTGCTCCGCCCATGGCCAATGGCGGCGTCTCGACTCCGGGCAAAGAAACCGGGTCTTCCTCGGGAGAAACCGGATTGCCCCCCGCATCTCCCTTTTCATCGCCATAGCTACAGGAGTTGGTCACTGGCAAAGAGAATTGCAGCGAAGAAACTGCTCCAGAAGGAATGTCCTCAATTTTATGGGCGCTCAGGCCACCTTGGCTCAGCGCGTAGACAAATTCGTTGACCTGCATGCCTCGTCGCATCTCATCACCATTGTAATAATAACAAGGAGCTCCGTCTTCAACAAATGCTGGACAGTCTGGATTGATCATGGCCGCGTGATCAATGGTACCCATTTTCTTGAATCCGTCTTGAACACTCACCTCCAACACCTCCAGCCCGGTTTTGTACTGTGGCTCATAGGTAACAATGGGAAAGAGCAGGAGATCCCTTCCTTCGCCAAAGTAATCCTTCACATAGGTGAATGCCTTATGATTGCGATTGGCAGCTGAGTCACTAAAGCCTCCAAAGGATTCCTTGTGCGCCAACCGAGGGTTTGTAGGATCGCTCACGTCAAAGATCTGCAAGGAAACTCCTGGCTGGGGTGTTTCAGGCACCTCGACAGGCATAGGTTCAGTACCGACGGTCGCGGCGCCTCCTGTACTGGAAGTACCACCAGTGCTCGTAGCGCCTCCGGAGCCACCGTCGGTGGGCGCCCCAATGTCCACCCCGCCCCCATCAACGGCAATGCCAATCTCACCCACATCTTTACCAATGGTGAGCAAATGGTCCGTGCCCAGGGGATGAATGTAATCGCTAAATCCTGGAATATGCAGCGAACCCAAGATCTTGAGATCTTTGGGCTCACTCATGTCGACGACAAAGAGAGGGTCTGTGTTCCTAAACGTGACGACGTAAGCTTTATCCCCCAAAAATCGAGTGGAAAAGATTAACTCCCCCGGCTCTCCCATGGCTTCAGTTCGATCAATTTGCACTAGCTCTCCAGCTTTTGCCTCAAGAGTAAGGATCGTATTGACTGGCTCCAGATCCCAAGGATTATTCTTGGGATCTTTTCGAATTTGCTCCGTTGTCGAAAGGCGAATCACTCCGGCCTGTTCGTCCATAGAAAACTGATTTTTCAGATATCCGGGTACGAAACCCGAGGCTGAGTACCTTGTATCTAGACCGTCCAACTTAAACTCGTGCACTGACGATTTGGAGCTATTGCCTTCGTTGAACCTGTCCCAACTCCAATCGGTTTGAGCGAGCACCATCACCCCGTTGTTGGCGTAGACATGCTCAGAGCCGCCCAACACAGAGGTAATTTGGGGAATCTCGTCGTCGTGAGCTGCAAATGAGACAACCTGGGTGACCCCGCCGGCAACCAGACCGGGCTGAGGAATATAGTAGCTACCACAGTCAGGAGTAACCTTTACCCAGTCTTTACCCTCTTTTTCAAAACTGCGTGGTACCCAATCATCCAAGGTGGAAGCTCGAATGTCAGCTGCAACTTCATTCCTCCATGTTTGCAGATCATTTTCCAAGCGCGCAACGGACTTTTGCCTACCGAAGGAATCATTGGTCTCGATATCCGGCGAGTAGAGGTCGTGAGCGTTGAATCCACCCTGTAAAATCGCTCTCACAACATCACCGTGTCGCCGCGAAGAACTGTAGGAACCCTCGAAAATCATCTCCCTCTCTAATTTTGGAGTGTCACCTTCTACGTCGAAAACACTGATCTGCGTGAAGGGGGCGCCTGCCGAGCAACAGCTATTGTAGCACCCACCATCATCAGAATTGCTATTTCGTTTAGCAGTGATGCCATTGGGAACCACCCGAGAAAACACAGTGGCTTTGCCTTCATTGACGAATAATTCATAGGGAACACCCTCAACTTGAGTTTCCCCCAATTCTTTCATCTTATCAGCGGGCAAGGCTGCGACGACTTTGAACAGACTACCATGCAACACATAGATTCGATTTCCGTTGTCGCCAATTTTTACGATATCGGCCTCATCCACATCTTCTACTTGCGTGTTTGTCTTGCTAAAGGTGTTTCTAGCGTCGTCTCCTGCCGTCGTGCCCGATTCACCCCTTGAATCGTTTGACGAGGCACTGTCCTTCGCGTCAGATGTTCCCCCCGCGGCGTTCACCCCGCTCGCCGCGCCCGCCCCCGGGGCGGCGGAAGCCTGCTCGTCTGCTGAGGCAGAATCAGTGGCAGATACTGATCCACCTATCGAGATACCTCCATCACTGTTAGCGCGACCAGAAAGGAGATCTACACCGGCCTTTTTGTAAGCTTCAACTTGGTGATCCAACTTGCTGATAGCGTCTTCTTGAATCTGCCAAAGCAAGTCGCCGCAATCATCGGCTTGGTGAAGAGCAGCACCCTTGGCTTGCACTGAAGAGGAAAGACGCTGGTCTTCCATGCCACAGCCGCTCAAGAGAAAGGCGCTGAGTAAAAAAGGGCTAGTATAGCGGAGTGCTAGTGGACGATTTCTCATGATAAACTCGCTCGATGGATTCGTTGGCAGAGGGAAAAGATGGATGAATTGGGGGCACGGTTCGCTCGTACAACCAGTATCAAGCAATTTACGAGCCAGTCAGAGGAAAATATCAACTTTTCATAAATTGGTGAAATTCATGCCCCTATTGTCCTGCGCCCTCCCGAATCAGGCGTATTTTCGCCCTTGCCCACTCTGAAGAGGTTCTCCGATGTGGACATTCTGATCATAGTAACTCAGGTGTGCCACGTTTTGTGCCATCCGCTCTCTTCCCGCTCCACAGGAGGAGCAATTTCGGGTAGAAACTAAGGATTCGGGCAATTGCATTGCCAGGGCCCCTCTATGAGTGACGATACTTTCACCGACCCACTAGAAACCACGCGCGATCCACTCATTGGTACCGTAATTCAAGAACGCTACCGCGTTGAAAAGAAATTAGGTCAGGGGGGTATGGGGGCAGTTTACCTTGCCGAACACATCCTGATTCAGAAAAAGGTAGCTATCAAGTGCCTCCACGCAGGTTTAGCTTCCAATGCCGACGTTGTGAGGCGTTTTCACAATGAGGCCGTAGCCGCCACAGCCATTGGTCATCCCAATATCGTCGATGTCACCGATATGGGACGATTTGATGATGGCACCTTCTTCATGGCACTCGAGTTTTTGCCTGGACAAGATTGGCAAGATGATCTCGATGCATCAGGAGCTCAACCCCTAGAAAAAGTCGCACATATCGGAGTTCAAATTTGTGATGCACTGGAGGCCGCCGCGGCAAAGGGCATTGTTCACCGTGACCTCAAACCGGAAAATATTTTTCTGATTGAGCGGCATGGTGATCCCTATTTTGTGAAGGTTCTCGACTTTGGCATTTCAAAGTTTCACGATGGTATTGGAGGCAGCACCAAGACGGGGGAATTGATGGGCACGCCCTATTATATGGCTCCCGAACAGGTGCGAGGCGAAAAAGACATCAATCATCTTGCCGACATCTACGCCCTAGGGGTAATATTTTTTCAAGCACTCACAGGAAGTGTGCCTTTTGATGGCAACACTCTACCGGAACTCATTCTCAAGATTGCCGTCGAGGAAGCCCCGCGTATCAATGAGCGCATTGCCAATATTCCTGAAGAAATGCAGGAGCTCGTGGCGCAAATGTTGGCAAAAAATGCCGCCGACCGTCCCCAAACATTTCATGAAGTAGGAGCCACTCTCGCCCAATTTCTGGCAGTAGGCTCACGTGTCTCGCGAGAGACTTTCTCGAAACGAGAGGCAATGATGGCCACCGCTATCGGAGGCACAGCGGACGAACCATCAAAGGGCGAAGCTGTACCCGAACGTGGCAGGCAAGCCACGCCAGTGGCTTCTCGCGGTCCAGACACCTCTGCAGGAGGCACGCCTGGTCTTTTTGGGAAAACGGAGCTCCCTGAGGCTGATGCTCCGCAAGCTCATCAATCCACCACGATCACCAATGCGAGTACCGAGTCGGTCGCTTCGCCGGTTGCACCACGCTCCTCTTCATCAAAGGCTGTTCCCTTCGCCCTCGCCGCGCTGGCTCTAATAGGGGGCGGCTATTGGGCAAGCCAACAACGCGCGCCCGCGGAACAAGCCATCGCTCAACCTTCGAATGACAAGATGGCACGGGTACAAATCTCCACCATGCCCCCCGACGCCGAGCTCTATTTGGATGGCGAACCGATTTCGAACCCCTTTGATGGCGAGCTAGAGAAGGACCGAGAGAGTCATCGACTTGTCGCAAAACGGGAAGGATTCGAAGACCTAGCGAGAAAGATTGTCCTAACCTCCTCTCAGACCTTCTATCTACCCCTCAAGGCGATACAAGCGCCCTTGATCTCGGCGCCTTCAAAAGAAGAGAAGTCAGTGGTTCGTCCACTAGCCAGACAATATAGGCGCTCGCCCCCCGCCACCGCACCAAAGGCCCAGCCCGCTCCCGCTCCCGCCGCAGCTCCCGCTCCCGTCGCAGCTCCCCCTGTACCAATGCCGGTCCCTGCAGCACAGGAACTAAAAAAGATCAAATTTTAGCACCTCCAAGTTCCTCATATAAAGCTCAGCCTTCTACTTCCATTCACCGCTCAAAATTAAGAACTTACATTATGCGTTTACGCACACGACTCCGAAACGTCCCTTTCTTCTTAGCGCTTTTTTCCCTAGCGCCTGTGGCGTGGGCCGAAAGTGAGAAGCCTGCACAGTCAGGTCAAGAATCCACTTCAGCATCGGATACAGCCACGGACAGGAAGTCAGCCGACACGACCAACGAGTCGCCTCAGGCCGAGGGTCAAGAAAAAGAGCAGGCTTCTCCCCCAGCGTCCTCCACTGAGCCTGAAGCGAGCGCACCGAGGGTATCAAAAGTTGATCCATACGCCGAAGCAAAAGAACGCGTGGCGCGCGCCGAACGACTTTACGAGGACGGCAATTATGATGCTGCACTCACTGAGTTCGAAAGAGCCTATGAGACGATGCTGGGACATCCTGCCCGCAGCTATGTTCTCTTCAATATCGGCAAGTGTCAGGAAAAACTCTATCGATATGCCCAGGCAATCGCCTCTTATAAACTTTACCTGGAGCTCTCGGGTAAAAAAGCAGAAGACCGACCCACGGTCAGCGCTAAAATTGATCTACTTGAGGGACTTCTAGGTACACTCAAGCTCAGCGTCATCGCCTCCAAAGGCGAATTACCTGCCCATTACGAAGTGTGGGTGGATGGACGCTTGATTGAAGGCAAGAGTAGTGAGCTTCTTATACCTGGCGGCAATCATCAGGTCGAGGTGCGGGCCGAGGGATTTGAGGTGGAAAATCAGGAGGTACAGCTCCCCGCGCGCTCAGAGAAATCTCTTCACTTTTCTCTCACGCCATTGGCAAAAGAGTACAAGGGCATCTCGTCGTCCTATTTTTGGACAGCCGGAGGATTAGCGGCGGCCACCGGAATTACAGGGGGAGTTTTTGGCATGATGACCCTCAGCAAACGCAGTGAATTAGACGGAAAAGACCCTGCATCCATCACACAAGATGAAGTCGATTCTCTAAAGAAAACGGCGATGATAGCGGATATTTTCTTCGTGAGCGCAGGAGTCTTTGCCACAAGCGCAGTGATCTTAGGATTTCTTACCGATTGGTCGGATGAGCCCCTGAGCGATGAAAGCTCCCCTGTCAGCGTGAAGAAGATTGGCTTTGCCACAAGCCCTGAGGGGGCCTTCTTTAACCTTCAAGGTAGTTTCTAATGCCTGGTCTCCCCTCTCCTTACTCAAAACAACTTAGATTTTCCCCCGTGAACAAAATGAAAACGATTCAGCAACGAGGAGGTATGACTGCATTCATCCTTCTGTCGACTTTCTTATCAGCCTGTTCGCTCACCGGAGTAACAGATGTTCGGGTTGGGGAGTGCGAAAGTGATCAGGAATGTCGAGAGGCACTCAACGATCCTGACTACATCGAGTGCGCCCGATGGGAATGTGTTGACAATGGTGAGTACAAACAATGCAAAGAAATCACCGAAGAGATCTGTGATAACCTCGACAATAATTGCAATTATCTCATCGACGAACCCAACGAAACAGAGGTAGTGGTCACCCCAAAGCCCCCTCAAGTATTTGCAAAAGTCGCTAAAAAACCAAGGCAAGTTTCCGTACTTTCCTCTGCGGCAATTGAGGGAGCATATATACAGACAGCAGATGGCGCGAGTTACACTGCCAAAAAAGGCGGTAACCCAATGCCAGTGCAGAACATGACCAACGCCACCGATATAAAAGGCTTGGACAGGAACTTAGTCGAGGGTTGTCGGGGCAAGCCCATCGGAAATGTTTCGGCTGTTCTTGAATGCTCGGCGGCAGAAAGTGCCGTAGCAGCAGGAGCCCAACAGGGATTTTTTGCCTCAATTGTACGGCAGGGTTGTTCCTCTGGAACCTTAAGGGTTGGAGCTATCGACCCCACGATTCCCCAGGAATTCATCGACAGAGGGCCCGCAATTCGTGCCCCCACGTGGTTAGGTGTCGCGGTTCATTCGGAGACACGTTGCACTAACAATGGTTCAGGTGCTTGTGAAGCAGCTATTGAGGCATGGGATGCCGCTCAGGGAAAAGAAGGAGCTGATCTCACGGCATTGCGTCTAGAACTTCTGGATAGATGCGGCGCGACTTCGCCGGCCATTGCCTCCCTGACCGACCAGGCATTGATTACTTTTTTGGCCGCCCCTTCAGGCAGTAATACTTGCGATAAAGCCACCGACATCAAGGCCATGGTATTGCAAGAGCGTATTGGCCTGGGGGCGCCCTACTACTGGGTCGCGGCGACCAACGAGGGAATTCCGGAACACCTCGGTACAACTTTAGGGGGAGAAGCTCCGGCCATTTTGCCCATCGAAGAGAGAGGTTTTCTCGTCGCTTTCAGCGATGAACAAGGAATGATCACTATTCGTTGGCTCGAAAAACAACCTCCATCGGGCGGCTCCAGTCGAAACCTCTCCTGCACGGGAGAAGAATGTTTGGATCGCACCGGCATAGAAACAGCCCCCCTCACCTCCTGGGAGGATGTACTTACTTTGCCAAGCAAAGGAGCCTCGGGAGTGCATTTGAGCTGGCTCGATGAGAAGAATGATGACGCAGGGGACTCCAAAATACGACGCGGTGCTCTTGCTGTCAGCTGGAGCGAAGGTTGCTCAGATACGAGCCTTCACAATTCTTTCGTTCAAGTTCTTCAGCTTGATATTTCTGAAGACGGTGTACCCAGTGTGCTTAAAAAGCATCCTCAAGTAAGTTTGGATACCTCCAAGAGCACGCCCGTACTCATCGCCCAAGAATCAGGATTTGTCGCTCCTGGGCTCCCCCACGGCAAGAAGGTCACCAAAGAAAATACTGGCGGATTTTACGCCATCACTCACGGTAAAGAAATGCAAGCGCGGCGCATTACCGCCTTTGATGGGCAGCTAGTCGCCCCAGGAGAAGTCATTCCATTGGGAGGTGCCCACTTGACCCCGATGCAAGACTTTTCTTCCAATTCTCCCCAGCTCATGAGCTACGATAGCGATGCGGGTGCCCTCTCGCTGACCACTTTTGAATGTAAGTGAGCAATTTGCAGCGTCATATCATTGCAAGTTGCAATGTTGACGCTGCAAGACCGGGTGAGGGCAACTCAGCCATCTAATACGTCCGCTATTGTATAACGCCCTGGAGCTTTGCCTTGAGTAAAGCGAGCCGCACTGAGAGCACCGCGAGCAAAAAGATCGCGATTGGTCGCACGATGGGTCAATTCGAGGCGTTCGCTCTCCCCCAATAAGTGCACCGTGTGATCGCCAATCACGTCACCACCGCGGACACCGAAATTGCCAATTTCGTTGGACTTTCTGGCACCAATTTGCCCGTCTCGCCCACGTACATCTACTAATTCTTCACGTACCTCGCGCGCGGCATCTGCTAAGCGAACAGCGGTTCCGCTGGGAGAGTCCAATTTGCGTCGATGATGCACTTCCACCAATTCAACATCAAATTCGGCGCCCAAACGACGCATGGCATGCTGGACGACTTCAGCCAACACCTGCACACCACGGCTCATATTGGCGGCCCAGACAACTGGAACCGCAAGAGCTAATTTGTCCAACGCGGCAAGTGCCCCTTCGTCCATATTTGTGGTGCCAGAAACAAGTGCGATCTTCTTCTTCTCACAAAGGGTATAAAGGCTAGATACGGCCGTCGCTGTAGAAAAGTCGATGACCACATCGGCCCCCAAAATTCCCGAAGCCAAATCGGCAGAGACAATGACTCC
Source organism: uncultured Polyangiaceae bacterium (assembly GCA_964459035.1). Taxonomy (GTDB): domain Bacteria; phylum Myxococcota_A; class Polyangia; order Polyangiales; family Polyangiaceae; genus NIC37A-2. Next base: position 10,783 of record CAYWLO010000024.1, read on the forward strand.
GACGGGGCCGATGCCGGCCACCTCGCCCACGTCACAGCCCAACTTAGCGCTCGAGTTCGATGCAATCGCTCCAACAATTTGCACATCGCCTGCACCATGAGCAACTCGAGTCACGGCCTGCCCCATGCGCCCGGTTGCGCCCACTATCGCCAGTTTCATCGTTCAAGGTACTCCGCAAATACCTTCACCAAGAGTTCTTTGGTCTCGGGCGAAGCTTCGACCATGGGTGGACGAACTGCAGCCCGCATCCAGCCTCTTAGCTCAGCGGCAGCCTTTACGGGCTGCGGATTGGGCTCAGAAAACAGAGCGGCATGAACAGGCAACAGACGCCGATGCTCCCTTTGAGCAATGGGCAAGTCACCCTTTTCCATCGCCTCAACAACACTCAAGACTTCGCGCGGATAGACGTTACTCGTAACGCTCACAATCCCTCGCACTCCTACGCTCATCATGGGTAGAACTAAACCATCGTCACCACTCATGACCGCAACGCGATCTCCTGCACGGCGAATCAATTCCTGACAATAGGAGAGGCCCCCCGTAGCATCTTTAACGGCAATCACACGAGGACATTCTTCAAGAATGCGTAAAGTTGTTTCAACGGTTAGCAAAACCCCCGTGCGACCAGGAATGTTGTAAAGCATGATAGGCACGTCAACCGCATCATGAATCAGCTTGATGTGCTGAAAAATACCTTGCTGAGATGGTTTTGTGTAATAGGGAGTAACAATCATGAGCATATCAGCTCCGGCTGCCACAGCCCCCTTACACAATTCTATGGTGTCCCAAGTGTCGTTGTTTGCTGTCCCCGCCACAATTGGTACGCGCCCAGCCGAAGTCTGTTTGGCAATTGTGATGAGCTCACGCATTTCGCTTGCCAGCAGGGTGGGAGTTTCCCCCGTAGTGCCACAAGGAATCAGACCAGAAATTCCCGCGTCCATCTGGCGCTCGACAAGAGCTTCAAATGCCTCTTTGTCGATTGACCGCGCATCGGCACTCATTGGAGTTACCAATGCGGTAAAAACGCCGCGGATGCGATTTTTCATCTGAATATCAGCCATATCACCGGGGTGTGCCAAGAGGGTGGCTCCTTGGCAAGCAATTATGCGAAGCCCTCGTGCTTGGGAGGAAAAAAACCGGTGAAATTCTACGTTCAGCTTAGTCTCGACGAAAACGGGCCACGAAATAGCCATCCGTGTTGTGACGATGAGGCAAGAGTCTAAAGCTGGGAGTTCTCTCTTCTCCTTGCCCAAAGAGAACGGAATCAACATCCGTCGTGGGGCAAAAAGGAACGAGTTTTGTCTCTTTTTCTATGCTTTGGGCCAAGTCTTCGCCCTCCTCACTTAGCACGCTACAGGTTGCAAAGAGCAGAACCCCACCAGGCCTGAGGGCAAGTGCAGCGTTCTTCACGATTTTCAGTTGAAGCTCTGCCAACCGGGCAGGGTCTTCTGGGCTCAATCGCCGAGCTAGTTCGGGTCGCCGACCGATGGTACCAACCCCACTGCAAGGCGCGTCCACGATCACGCGATCGAATGCTTCGAAAAATTTCTCGGGAGGCTCCTCGGTCCAATCCCAAGTTTCGGTCTCGGCAACGAGATCAAGACGTTTCATCTCCTGCTTGAGGATGGACACCTTTTTCTCGTAGAGATCAGTCGCGACGACGCTTCCCTCGCTGGTGACTTGGGCAGCTATCAACGAAGTTTTCTGTCCGCGCCCCGCACATACGTCCAAAATTCGTTCTCCGGGCTGAACCCCCAAAGCGCGAGCTACAAGTTGAGCCCCCAACTCTTGAACGATGAACTTACCCTGTTCAAATTCTGGTTTTTTTCGTGGATCACCGCCCCCGGTATAGCGATAGGCTCCGGGCACCCCAGGGCACGAAGAACAGTTTTCTGCCAGCCAATCACGATTCTCCAACTCTGCTGCCGGAGAAACACGCAAGGTCGAGGAAACCGAGCGAGAGGGAACAAGAACGGCGCGTGCGCCCTCTTCTCCCACATCTCTCAATAGACGTCTTCTTAGCCAACTAGGGGAAGACTGAAATACTGCGACGTCAAAGGGAGTTCTCTCTTCGCTTGGAAGCTCGGAAACACGACGCAGCACCGCGTTTACAAAACCACCAACCCGTCGATCTCTCTGGTCCTGAACCAACTTCACAGCTTCATTTACTGCCGCACGAGCAGGAATGCGGTCCAAAAAGTCCAATTGATACGCCCCCACTAGTAAATGAGCGAGAAGAACAAGATCTCCGGGGCGAGGTTGACCAAATGCAGCAACCCGGCGCTCTAAGTAGCTCTGAGTTCTGAGAACCCCATAGGTAATTTCTGTGGCAAGGCCCCTCTCTCTCGCCTCGAGACCACTCCTATCGAGAGCCGATGAGAGAGCCGCTGCGGCATATGCATCGTCTCCCCACACCCTAATAAGAACTTCAGCCGCTATCGCACGTGCACTCACTATTTCATTTCTTTCGTCTGGGGTGACTGATCACCCGATTCAGTTTTTTGACTTGCGGAGTTGGTGAACCAACCCCAGCGCTGTCCAATATCATTCTTAAAAGCTACCCCCATCAAGAAAAGCAATGCCCCTAAACCAAGAATGTGAGCGACTTCTCTGAGTCGCATTGGTATCGGTCTACGCATTACCCCTTCAATCAAGAAAAAGAGAAAGTGCCCACCATCGAGAACTGGAATAGGCAGTAAATTCAGTAGCCCAAGATTTATACTGATCATGGCCATGACCCATATAAAGTACTCGGTCCCCTTTCGTCTCTCTTGCCCTGCTATTTCGTATATCGCAATCGGGCCGCTTATTTCCTCTAGGCTCAATCGCCCCTGAGCCAAGCGAATGAACGCAACCGAAATGGAGCGAGTCACCGATAGAGTACGCTCAATTGCCTTGTCAAAAGCGTAACGAATTGGACTGGGGTGCTCCACTCGCGCTTCAAGGGAGAGAGGAAGCCATTGACGAACAGAGTCGGCGCCACAAGCAGACTCGCCCTGCTGAACCAAATTGGCCCAACTACCGCAAGGTAGGACGTAGCGCGAAAAGACGCCTCCCGCCTCATTCACAAAGTCCTCACGTCTAACACGAAACTTTCCCGAACGGGGACTGTTGTCGCGAGCCGCTATAAAGTCCAAGCTATGTTCAACATTTGGGGCCAGAGCAAGGCGGTCGACAAAGGTTGACCATGCAGGAATTTTTTGCCCATCCAAGGCAACAAGACGATCTCCGGGCCTCAGTCCCGCTTGATAGAGGTAGCTCCCTTTGGGCACCGTGGCGGCGTAGCGATCGGCGAGCTCAATTCCAGTTCGAGCTCGAAAGCTCTCTCCTTTTACGTGAGGTGTCAGAGAAACGACTCCCGCTTCATAAACAGCCATATCCGACAACCCACCGAGGGCGCCCGCCACACGATGGGGGCGCAAGTAGGTCACGGGTACGGTCACCCCGCGATTATTGGATAGCTCACGCTCCAAATCCATGAATCGACGAATGGGGCGTCCGGCTACAAATGTGACCACATCAAAAGAACGCAAGCCAGCGCGATAGGCGGGAGACTCTCCTGAGCTAATGCCCACAACTGCTGCCGGAGCGTTCGGCTGAATGCCGATGCTGCCATATTTCTGGGTCAATTCGAGTTCAAGATTGCGCTTACGCTCCTGGGCCACCACTTCAACCTGCACGTGCTGGTTGTCGCGAAATACCTTAAATTGCAATAGCTCACCGGGGCTACGCTCGACAATGCGCTTCACCTCATCAAAAGTGCCAACATCTTCGCCGCTCACACTCATGATTCTATCCCCGGGTAGGAGGAGACCGCTAGCTGGATGCTCAGGCAAGACTACACCCACGGTGGGAGGAGCGAAGGGACCTTCTGTCAAATATACGGAGAAATAGAGTAAAACGGGAAAAAGTAGATTCATCAAAGGTCCAGCTAGGACCACTAAGACACGTTTATATAGAGCCAAACTTTCGAAGGTTCGCTGGCTGTCTTCTGGCATGACCAGATCGCTCTTCGACTCTTCGAGCATCTTCACATATCCCCCTAAGGGCAAAAGAGAGATGCAGTACTCAGTTTCTCTTCCGCTAATACGCAGAATTTTTGGTCCAAAACCTAGGCTAAACGTGAGAACCTTGACCCCAAACGCCTTGGCCAAAAGAAAGTGCCCCATCTCGTGTACAAAAATCAGCGAGCTGATCAGCACAATGAAATAGAGGAGGTCCATGGTCGTTTAGAAGTAGGAGTGCTGAAAAGCGCGAAATGATGAATTGATCAGGCGCAAACGAAATAGCCGGGCGGGTAAAATGCACACGAACGCTTCGAGCGGGCGCGGAAGCTATCACGCCCTCGGGGCTCTTTCGAAGAATGAAGGCTTTAAATTCACAATTCTGGTCCTTTTTCCCATAAAAAAGTATCCTCTGACTAAAATGACCACTGCTGCCCCAAAAAGTCCACGCGAGAGCACGATAGAGCTGAACACCTTGATGATGCCCGAGCACGCTAATCTCTTTGGAAATGTGCACGGTGGTATCGTGATGAAATTGGCAGATGAAGCGGCCGCAATTACCGCAATGCGCCATGCCCAAAAACCGGCTGTTACAGTCGCGGTCGACTCAATGACCTTTCAACGCCCCGTACATATCGGGGAGATTGTTCGTTGCAGGGCTCTCATCTCTTACACACATAAAAGCTCGATGGAGATCGAAGTCATCGTAACCGCAGAGGAGCCAATTAGCGGTAAAACCACGCTCACTAATCAGGCCCACTTCGTATTTGTGGCCCTCAATGACGACGGCACTCCAGACGAAGTTCCAGGAATACTCATCGAAACGAAAAGAGACCAAGAGCTATTTGACGCGGCTCAGCGTCGCCAGAGACGCCGTCTCGAAGAACGCTCTCGTCAGTCAAGCGCAGCCGCCAAAAGTTGATTGAGAAGAATAATCTCTCAAGTTGCACGCCAGCAAGCACCAAGCCCTCCGCTCCACTCCTCTCGGGAAAGTTCTCCAGCCTGCTCCCAAGCCGCTCGAGAGCAAGTGAATTGAGGGGGCCCGGGGGACCATCTTATCGGTCAAAAGTTGTCGAATTGACCCCAGCGGCACGGGGTGATGAGGGCCCCGGGACTACGGTTGAGGGGATTTTTCGAATAAGCTCAATAATATCAACGATTTAAAGTTATTTCTCTTTTCGAAATTCGCCGTCGATTCGAGTTAGGCAATGTACTAGGTTCCCCCGGCAATGTTGACCTGGGTAGCTAAAAAGCTTTTCGGAACTTCCGACGAACGAGCCATTAAAAAGATGCAGCCTTTGATTGAGCGAATCAATCAAATGGAAAAGGGATTGAAAGATCTCTCTGACGCCGATCTCCAAGGGAAGACTCCGCTCTTCAAAGAGCGCATCGACGCTGGTGAATCCTTGGACGCCCTGCTTCCCGAAGCATTTGCTGTCTGTCGCGAAGCGTCGACACGTGTTTTGGGCATGCGTCACTATGACGTACAGCTCATGGGTGGCATGGTACTTCATCAGGGAAAAATCGCCGAGATGCGCACCGGTGAAGGTAAGACACTCGTTGCCACCCTAGCCATGTATCTCAACGCCTTGGAGGGTCGTGGAGCCCACCTCATCACAGTCAATGACTACTTGGCAACTCGTGATGCCGAGTGGATGGGAAAACTCTACAATTGGCTGGGGCTCACCACTGGTGTAATTGTTAGTCAGCAGCCCACTGCCGAGAAGATTAAGGCGTACAAGGCGGACATTACCTACGGTCAAAACAACGAGTTTGGCTTTGATTACTTACGCGACAACATGAAGGACAGCGCCCTAGAGCACGTTCAGCGCAAACTTCATTATGCTATCGTGGACGAAGTGGACTCGATTCTAATCGACGAAGCTCGCACTCCTCTTATTATTAGTGGTCCAGCTGAGGCAGCAAGTGACAAGTACCGCGTTCTGAATGAGATCATTACGCGCCTAGTAAAAGACGAGCACTACAACGTTGATGAGAAGGGCTTTTCGGCCACATTTACAGACGATGGTATTGAGCTTGTTCAGAATCTCAACGGCATTCGTAACCTCTACGACCCCATCAATGTCCAGAGCCTACATATCCTCAATCAGCTCTTGAAAGCCCATGCTCTCTACAAGCGCGACCAACACTATATGGTCAGCCCGGACGGCAAGGTAAATATCATTGATGAATTTACAGGCCGTGTTCTCTCGGGTCGACGCTGGAGCGATGGGCTTCACCAAGCAGTCGAGGCAAAGGAAAACGTAAAAATTCAGGAAGAAAGTCGCACCATGGCGACCATTACTTTCCAGAATTTATTTCGCCTCTATTCCAAACTATCAGGCATGACCGGCACCGCCCAGACCGAAGCGGCCGAGTTCATGTCGACCTATTCTTTGGACGCGGTAACTGTTCCCACGAATCGCGTCATTCAGCGCGAAGACTTTCAGGATATTGTCTACAAGACGGAGCGTGAAAAATTCACCGCCGTAGTCCAAGAGATACTCGAAATGAACGAGCTTGGTCGCCCGGTCTTGGTCGGCACCACAAGTGTAGAAAAAAGCACAGCTGTGAGCCGTATTTTGGATCGCAAAGGAATTGAACACCACGTTCTCAATGCAAAGCACCACGAAAACGAAGCCTATGTAGTGGCTCAGGCTGGACGCTCGGGAGCTATCACGGTCTCCACAAATATGGCTGGTCGCGGCACCGACATTCAGTTGGGCGGCAATGCCGAGATGTTAGCTCGCCGTGACTTCGTCGAAGGCGGGCGCGACCCCGACCTTGAACCGGAAGACTTCGCCCTAGCAGTGAAAAAGTCCGAAGAGGATTGCAAGGCCGATCAAGCAAAGGTTCTTGACGCCGGCGGACTACATATTCTCGGGACCGAGCGCCACGAGTCTCGCCGTATCGACAATCAGTTACGCGGACGAGCCGGTCGCCAGGGGGATGCGGGCTCCAGTCGGTTCTTCCTTTCTCTGGAAGACGATCTCATGCGTATCTTTGCTGGTGACCGAGTCAAGAACTTGATGGATCGCATGGGTATGCCTGACGATGAGCCAATCGAGCACCCCTGGGTTACCAAAAGCGTTGCCAACGCTCAGCGTAAAGTAGAAGAGCGAAACTTCGACATTCGCAAAAATACGCTTGAGTATGATGATGTCATGAATGCTCAGCGCAAAACCCTCTACGGCTTGCGTCAGCAATTGGGCATAGGTCGCTACGAACCTGACGAGTTGGACGAATTGGGAAAACCCACCGGCAGTACACGAACCCTACCGATTGATGAAGCTATCGAAGAACAAGTAAGCCCCCTTGTCGCGCAATTGATTGGGCTCTTCGCCGAAAATCCCCCCAATAAAACCGACGACGACGGCAGCCCGCGTGCGCCCACCAAAGAAGAACTTGAAGCTTCTGGCACTTTGCAAGACATCGAACAGCTTCAGCATGAAACCTACCATCTGTGGGGCGTGAAACTTGATTTGGAATCTCGCAAAGAGCGCACTCCAGCGAGCGTTTACGTTGAACTCTCCGATCAGGTAGCCCGCGGCTTAAGTGAGCAACAAGAGAGATTACTCGACCTTATCGATCGCGTTGTTTCTGCAATTACCGAAGAATCGTGTCCTAGCAGTCGTCCACCAGAAGACTGGAACTGGGATGGTCTGCGCGAAGGTTTCAAAGAAATATTTGGCGAGCCCCTCAACCGCGATATCGACCACCTAGGTGAAATCGAATTAGTCGTTCGTGAACTCTTTTCTCACGCAGAGGAGATTTACACGGAGCGTCGCAAGGATACGGGAGTAGATCTTGTACTACGCGTTTTCCGTCATCTATACACTGAAGCAATCGACCAAGCGTGGGTCGATCATCTCCAGAATATGGAGCATCTGCGTGATGGTATTGGTCTACGAGGCTACGGCCAAAGAGACCCAAAGAATGAATACAAGAAAGAAGGTTACACTCTCTTTCTTAACATGATGGCCAACGTCTCCAATAAGGTATTGGAGCGGCTGTTTAGTACAGAAATTCAACGACCCGAGCAGATTGCAGAGATGGAGCGTCAAGCAGAAGAGCGTCACCACGCCGAACTCGATCAAGCTGTGGCGCGGCACGTAGGAGACTCCCTCATACCCACCGATCCTACGGAGCAACTCAAAGCGGCACGAGCCGCGGCGGAGCAAAAAGTACACTCGCCCCCAGAGCCCAAAGTGGCTCGCAATGACCTCTGTCCCTGCGGTTCCGGTAAAAAATTCAAACAATGTCATGGAGCAGCCGCATAGTCCGAGGACTGAGCACGCACCTCGGTAGGCTAGGTAAAGACCGGGCACGCCGAGGTTACGAGGGGCCTAAAGAGACTCTTTAGTTCTCGCGCGGGCGTTCCCTAGGAGAGTAGATAGCGATATACTTTGATCAATTGATGATTGAAGCAGTTGATCTCTCCAAATCGTTCGGGGCAGTACGTGCCGTACACAACATTAGCTTTCGAATAGAGCCTGGTGAAGTCGTGGGTTTCTTGGGTCCCAACGGGGCTGGTAAAAGTACAACCTTTCGCATGCTAGCTGGCACGCTTGGAGCGAGCTCCGGTCATGTATTGCTCGGGGGCGTTCGTCTTGACGAAAACCCCATCGCGGCCAAAAGAGTGCTCGGTTACATGCCGGAGAACGCTCCGCTCTATCCAGAACTCACTGGGCGCGAGTATCTTCAATTTCGTTCTGAGCTAAAAAAAATACCGCGTAGACACCGCCCTCAAGCCATCAAAGAGGCTAGTGAAAAGGCCGGAGCTTCGCCCATGCTGGACGCCAAGATAGGTAATTTATCCAAAGGCTACCGGCAACGCATGGCCTTGGCCGACGCCCTCTTGGGTGATCCTCCAATACTTTTGCTTGATGAACCCACAGCGGGGCTCGATCCTAATCAAGTTCTGGACATTCGCGCCCTTGTTCGTGACCTCGCGGGCACTCACACCATCTTACTCTCGACTCATATTCTGTCAGAAGTTGAGGCAACTTGCTCCCGTGCCATTGTGATACACGAGGGCTCGGTCGTCGCGTCGGGTAGTCTCGAAGACCTCAAAAAACGGTCTCGCCCTACCCTTGCTTTACTGAAGGTGCGTGCCACCGAGGCGCAAGTGCGCTCCTGCCTTAAACCTCTCGCACTGATGCTATCCCTCATTGGCAAAGAGCGGGTCGGCGGGCCCAACACGAGTTCAGGGCTCCCTGACGCCCCTGCAACTGCCGAATACGGTGAGTGCACCTCGATGGAACTGCATCTCAAGAACCCACGTACTTTAAGCGAAGCGGTGGCCCTTTGCGCTCTGGCAAATATTGCAGTTCTCGAAGCCACGCCCACTCTTGCTCCCTTGGACGAAGTTTTTGCAGATTTGACGGGTAAAGCACGGTCAGAATCGGGACGAGGCGTCACAGGCGTCCGCCTTCCAGGCAATCAGGAGACGAAATGACAGGCGTCCTCGCCATCTTGAAGCGCGAATTGCGCAGTTTGTGGGTGAGCCCTCTAGCATGGGTTCTCCTCTGTAGCTTTCTCCTCCTTCAAGGAGGAATTTTTTACAGCATTACTCTGCACTTCTCCCGTATGGAGCAAGCCTCAGCTCAATCAGGGCCTCTCAATGCCTATTTCGGCCAGCAGTCGCTACTGATGTCTTTTACCCTGCTCTTGCTTTGCCCTAGTCTCACAATGCGGTCACTCGCTGAAGAGCGACGTTCTGGGTCAATCGATCTACTGCTTTCTGCTCCTATTACCTCGGGAGCCATAGTTGTCGGCAAATTCTTGGCTATTTTCGTGACTTATTGCCTCATTTGGTCACCAACTGTCCTCTATGCATTGCTCTTACGAGACACCGGTAGCGTGCATACTCCAACTCTAATAGTGAGCTACTTAGGCGTTGCGTTGTTGGGCGCCAGCTATCTATCCATTGGTGTGTTAATGAGCGCCCTCGCCAAGAGTCAGCTCATTGCTCTCTTGCTGACCACATCGAGCCTTTTTGGTCTTTTTGTATTAGCAATAGGAGAGTATATATTCGACGCAGGTATCCTGCGCGACTTAAGTGCCTATCTTTCAATCACTCACCTGCTCGAAGAAACTGCCAAAGGCATCGTCGACTCTCGTCGCTTGGTATTGCATGGCAGCATCACCCTCTGGTGCTTATTTGTAAGTACGCGCCTGGTAGAATCATGGAGAAGCCCATGATAAAGTTACCAAAACCTGGTAAAATTACCTCAATTTTTACCCCAAAGGCGTTGGGGGCTTTAGGAGTACTCTCGGCGGGGCTACTTCTTTCAGAAGTAAATATTACGGCAGCCCGCCAATTCGAGCGTTGGGATGTTTCGGCAAATCACCGTTTTTCCCTGCACGATTCAAGCAGAAGAATCGTAAGCCAATTGCGCCACCCCGTAGATATATTTATACTCATGGGTTCAGGCGACCCCTTGTTGAGCGAAGTGCGTCAATCGTTAGAAAGCTATCAAGCGCTTAGTAAACTAATTCGTGTCCACCATATCGATCCCGACAGAGACGTGGTCGAGTTTCTTGCCCTTGCTAATCAATACGATATCGGCTCGGAGAGTATCTCATCTGCGGGAGTAAAAGACGGAGCAAGCCTGCTCATCACCAGCCAAGGACACAACTGGTTCCTTCGCTCCGGACAGCTTACCGGGACCGATTCCGAAGGAAATACCATTTCAAGGATCGAATCAGAGATCACCGAAGGTATTGCGCGCACTCAAAAACGAGAGCCCGTTCAATTGTGCTTTACCACTGGACACGGAGAGCTCAGCGTCGACGACAGTGCTCCTGAAGGGCTCATTGAGCTACAAAGGCGGCTAAGCCACAGCAATATCGAGGTCAAACGAGTGCCCTTGGATATTCCTGACCCAGCGCGTGCCCTCGACTCATGCGACGCTATCGCTGTAGTTGGTCCGGGACGCCCTTGGTCTCAAGACGAAGGCAGACTGCTTGTCGAGGCTTTCAAAAAGGGGGCTGGGCTTTTACTCTTCATCGATCCAATTGTGGGTGAATCTGGAGATATTATGCCTTCGGGTTTGCATGAGGTATTCAAAGCAGCCGGAGTCATCTCATCGAGTAGTTTTGTCCTAGAGAAAGCACCTGAGCAGCGCTTACCCGCGGGCATCGGCGAGGCATTCTTTGCCCAGCCGAAAACGCATCCCCTGACTCAAGGGCTCTCCTCGGAAAGTGCGCGTCTCGATGCTCGAGTCCTGGTAGTTGCCGCTCAGCCTCTTACTCAAGCCCCAGGAGCCCCGTCAGTCACGTTACTGCAGACCAGCAAGCAGGCTGCCTCCCTGCAGAACCTCAGCAACGAAAGAGAACTCACCAAAAACAGCTCCCTGAAGGCTCCTTTTTCTCTCGCCATGGCGCAAGAACTGCCGGGTAAAAAAGGCACCCACCCAACGCGAACAGTTGTTGTAGGTACTTCCAACCTAGCTTGGAATCGTTCTTTCAAAGAATCCACCCTTTATGGCAATCGCGTCTTCGTTGAAAACGCGTTTTCTTGGGTACTCGATAATCAGCCCCTTGTATCCATCCCCCCCAGCACTCCCCTCCCGGCGGGTCTCACTCTAACAGAAACTTCACTTCAAGAGCTCCTACTCTACGTGCTTGTCTACATGCCCCTGGCAGCCGCAAGCGCGGGTGCCCTAGTTCTATTTCGCCGTAAACGATCCGAAGAAATCGCTAGAAAAAACTACAAGGGTTCACACTGATGCGCGCCTCTTCTTTCGTCGATATTGCCCTCGTGGTTGGCTCCATTTCTTTGGGCGCCTATCTCTTCTTTTCCGGCGGCGCTCCCACCCAAGGAGAGTTCCAAGAGAGAATAGACAATCTATTTTCAGCATTTCTACCAGATAAAATCAGAGAAATTCGCCTCAAGACAGCATCTCAACGACCCATAATTCTAAAAAAGGACTTGGCGAGTAATCTGCCAGACACCTATTTTTTGGGAGAAAATGGCAAAAACAAAGCCAATGCTGAAGCCGTCTCCACCCTGCTACGCACTTTGGAGTATGCAACATGGGAGCGCATTGTAAGTGAGGACTCCGCTCTCTCCAACCAAGTTTTGGGCTTTGAGTCCCCACAACTTGAGGCTCGAATTTTGGCGGGCCCTCGAAGCTATAGGCTCCTCATAGGGGCTCAGGCCCCCACTCCTCCCCACTCGGTTTATGCCCGCGTCGAAGGAAAAAGCATTGATACAAAAACGGGCGTTATTCAAGAAAGCCTCCTCATAAAGCTCGCCCGGGGCGAACAGGTATTCCGGGGTAGTCGACTATTCCTCACTTCACGTCGAAACACTCAAAGTCTCACCATAGAAAAGGCAAAGAGGCGAATCAGTTTAAAAGCAGACGGCCTCGGTTTTCTCCTACAGCCGCCCCAAGAAACGACAAGCGCCCTTCGCGCCGATCGAACACGCTCCGATCTTATTTTCTATCAACTCGCCCGCGCGTCCATTGGACAATTTGTAGACCTCGATTTTGCAAAATCTGCCATCGAAGAGGATGCACAAGCCGTCGTGGTAAAAATGAGCAGCCCTGGTTTTCCTTTGGTTGAGGTTCAATTTGGAGGAAAATGCCCTCACGATAACACCTCAATTCTTGCTCTCAGGCTGCATCCCGACAAAATCGCGGGTTGTGTTCCTGTGTCCATTTTGGGAGCATTGCACTACACTCACTCTCAACTCATCGATCGTCACGTATTTCCACTCAATAGCGATGAGATTGATCATATTGTCATCATAGAGGACTCAGAAAAACTCGATCTCATTCGAAAGGGTGAGAACTTTCAACTTCTGAGTCGTGACTCGGCTTCCTTGACCCCCGATATTGTGAGGGACTTCCTGGATATTTTGAGCGATCGTCCTCTTGAGTACCTCAATAACCCGACCAATCCCAGGCAGGGGCCCATTGCTAACATTGAGGTACGAGGACAAAGTCCGTCTACTTTCTCATCAAAAAGAAAGGAGATCTCGGAGCAAAAAGAAGCCCTGCACGAGCTCAAGGCAGAAATTTTTCGGGCAGAAGACCAGACCCTCCTAGTACACCGCCTTGATGATGGCGCATGGCTCCGGGTTCCTCGTCCCCTCAAGTGGGCGTTCACCGCCGATGATTCCTGGGCTCGCTCACGGCAGCTACTCAAAGTAAAAGAAGATGAGATTGTGAGCTTTGAGCTAAAAGATCGTCAAGGACATATCCAAAGGGTCGGGCGTACGCCCACAGGGTTCTCCTTTTCCCCGTCTCGAGACGAGCTACCAGACTTTCCCCTCGTTCGACGAGTTCTGAGCGAGCTGTCCGGGCTACAAGCTCTACGTTTTATCACCTCAATCAAACGCGACCCCCAACAGGACCTATTGAGAGTCGAATTCAAAGTACGACCCCTTGATCACAAAAAAGTCAGGACGGAGATTCTCTGGATTGGGCGTCCGACTCGTGGGGGAAATCTAGCCTGGAGCACATTCACTCCGGGAACCTTCGTGCTTCCCTCGGAGAGTCTTTTTGTTTTATCGGCCTCACTCTTGGACAGGGCCCAGCTCGACCTCGATCCAAAATATATGGTGCAGCTAGATATCACAGGTAAAAGCCGAAGCTATGCTTTCACCCGTCAAGCCGGTCTACTAATAGCCAATGGCGGCGAGGCGCGAGACGATATGGCAGGAGCACTCGAGGAGGCCCTGGGCTCCTTGCAAGTTCTTGGCACAGCTCATCGATCACTTACGGAGCCCTCCTCTAAGAAAAAGCTCCTCCTTAGAGTGCGCGGACAGCGTAAACTTGCAAACGGAGACTCAAAGAGCTTTGCATTCTCTATTGGTAAGAGTGAAAGTTGGGAGGGTCAGGGCGCATTTGTGGCTTGGAGAGAACAGGATAATACGACCTATTTTATCGCAAGAAGCGGAGTAGAAAAGCTACTGCAGTTACTTTAAACCGAGGGCTTTTCCTATTACCCAACCCTCTCGTCCCTTGGCATCGTATTTGACTCGATACCAAGCCCCTAAGCGTCCAGTGACAACGACCCGAGCCCCACTCATCAACCTAGTTTGAATCTTGGCATCATCGTTCCCCTCTTTTCTCACCAGGGCAGTTCCCCATTGTACCGTGGCCATGCCACTTGCGGGCACAACCGAGGTTTTCTCCTCGGCAGCGGCCTCCGGCGTTTTGAAGGAGAGAGAATAGTACACCTGATATTGTGAGAACTCGTGAGCTACATTGCCCCATTTTACGGTACTGAGCTCAGTTTTCGCGCATGCAAGTAACTCTCGCGTTGTATCCTTTGGTAAATTGGTACTGCGCCCACTCTTGGGGCTTTCTATTTTCTTCGCTTCAAAGTCGATGCGAAATCCAAGCGATAAATTTCCGAAAACCCCCGAGGCCCCGGAACAACCCAGCAAGGCAATTAGCTGAGAATGCACCAATTGATCCACATCGATAGCATCACACTTGCTCGATTTTTTTCCTTTTGAGTTAACGCAACTTGTGATCTTTGGAGGGCCTATTGCGAGGCGATCTTCCGGAGTGAGCTCAATTATTTCAGGCTCGACAATAATGGCAGCAGCAGAATTTGCGGCCTCTGCAACGGCATGTTCAGTCCGATCAACCGGGGCCTCCGGTACCAAACTAACCCCCGCCAGCCTCGGCCAAACTATTCCAATAGCAAAGCCAACTGCGGCTATAATGCCCACTCTCGCAAGAGAGCCACCATCATGAGAGTTCACCTGAGGTCCGCTGGTGTTTTCTGGCCTAGCCATCAGAGAGATTTTCCTCTTTTAGTGGTCGTTGTACCGCCGTAGACCAAAATTTCGCTAATTGCCCCGCGTTTGTGGGGCGCCGAGTTGATACTGCGCCTAGCGGATACAAATTCATGCAAACAATCACCAAATAGTTCCCGACTACGCGGAGTATCAGAGTTAGAGAGCACGACAGAAACACCCCGAGCGCTCAACTCACGATAAAAGTGCGCAAGGCGCTGATGCTCGGCATCATCAAACGCTTTCAAATGATATTCAGCGAATTTTGCGGTAGCCGTGACCGGTATATAAGGAGGGTCGAAGTAGACCGCATCTCCGCGTTTGCACTTCTTTGCTATGTCCTCAAAGTCTGAGACTTCTAGGGTGATGCCGCGCAACGATATCGAAACACCATGAAGGCGCTCTTCGTCACAAATATTGGGCCGCACGTAGCGACCAAAAGGCACATTGAACTGTCCCGAACGATTTACCCGATACAGCCCGTTGTACCCGGTGCGGTTGAGGTAAATCATACGAGCAGCGCGACGGACCAGGCTCCGTGGTTTTTGCGCGCGTACCTCGTAGTAGGCTTCTTCTTCGTTTCGAAACTTTCGAAGCTCGCGAATCACACCTTCGACATTGTCTCGCACGGTGCAATAAGTGTCGATGAGTTCGCTATTTTGATCAGAGAGAACTGCTTTTTTAAAGCGTCCCTCGGCGCAAAGTGCAAAAAAAACGGCACCACCACCCACAAACGGTTCGTAGTAAGTGTTGATCTCTTCGGGTAGACGGCGACGAATTTGCTCTAATAATTGCCGTTTGCCTCCCGCCCATTTCAAGAGTGGGCGCGCCAGATTTTTAGGATTTTCCAGCGCTTTTTTCGCTCTAGAGCTTTCACTCATCTTCAATCATCTACCTTGCGCGATGGACTCCGTAAAGCACCGGAGGTGCCCTTTGGTACTACTATTTGGAGGCGTTGGGTCATTTTCTGGAGACCGAAACGACTCAGACCAAGGGCAGCCGCTGCTTTCGTACGATTTCCCCGCGCCTCCTCGAGCGCCTCTAGTACCAATTGACGCTCCAAAACACCCACTTTTTCTTTCAAGGTGCTCGCGTTTAAGCCAGAAGCGTTGGTCGAATTGAGCAAATCAGAGCTCAAATCCGCGGCGGTTAGCTCTTCTCCGCCAAAAACGAGCATTCGACGTACTTCATTTTCTAATTGGCGCACATTACCGGGCCAAGAAAAATTCGACAGACGATACAGAGCTGACTCGGAGATACCTCGCTTTTCGCCGGAGGCAAATCGCTCAATAAAGTGAAGAACGAGATCAGGTATGTCTTCGACCCGCTCGCGCAGAGCCGGCAGCTGCAACTTTACAACATTGAGGCGGTAATAGAGATCTTCGCGAAACTGTCCTTCTTCGACGAGCTTTTTTAGGTCTCGATGGGTAGCCACCAAGACTCGAACATCGACTTTTCTGATTCGTTCGCTTCCCAAGGGACGCACCTCCCCCTCCTGAAGGACGCGCAACAATTTGGTTTGCATCGAGGCACTCATCTCGCCAATTTCATCAAGAAAGAGCGTTCCTTGATGGGCAAGCTCAAAAAGACCCAATTGATCGCGATTGGCTCCGGTGAAAGCACCTTTCTTATGACCAAAAAAGGTCGACTCCAAAAGAGCTTCGGGAATGGCTGCGCAGTTCTCGGCAATAAATGGGCTATTTTTTCTATCACCTCCTGCGGCGACGGCCCGAGCAATCAGTTCTTTGCCCGTGCCCGACTCCCCTTCTATCATCACAGGCACATCACTTTTAGCGACCTTGTCTACCATCGCAAACAACTGGAGCATCGGCTGACTGCGCCCGACAATATGTGAATAATCGCCCTCCAGGGCCAGAGGCTCTTTCAACCTTTCCAGCTCGCGCGCCGCTAGATTGAGTTCCGCTTCTCGATGAGTGAGACGGTTTTCTAAGCGAGACTCCGCCCGTCGTGCTTTGCGAAGGGCACGCTCCAAATTCAACCTATCTCTTTCGTCGGCAATGGCTAACGCGGCCACCGTACCAATCAAACCCACCCACGCCAGTTCCCGCTCACCAAATGCACCGCGGCGCACCCGATCGTCCAAATAGGCGACTCCCATCACATCCCCCCGAGCGATGAGCGGCACAGCAAGAACGCTGCGTAAGTTGAGAGAATGCACGCTCTTATGCAACTCGGAAAGGTCTTGCATCGCATCAACAGCTACAACCGGTCGCCCCTCGGAGAGAGCACGCTTTGCCATAGTGAGACTTAACTGACGTTGGGCTGGAGATATTTCACTCTTGTCTAAATTGCGAGCGGCCCTGACAACCAACTTACCCTGAGGAGCCCGCAACAAGAGAAGTCCTCTTTCAACACCAGTCCAAAGTAAGAGTGTATCCAGTATCTGGTTCAAGAGAGGCCGAAATCCCTGACGCTGGCCCAAAGACCGCAATAGTCCCTCAACATCCGAAAGCTGAGCCGCACCAGTGCCCGCTCCCATGCGGCTGCCTTGAGCTTGCTCCACCCAAAGCAAATTCCCAGCGCCCATTCGATATTCGGCGGGGATATATCGGAGAAAATGGTCGGCACATTCGCCGGCGCGAGCCAGTAAACTTTGAGCCTCCGCGGCCATTCCGACGCGCAAAGCGAGATGCGCCCCCGCCACCAAGGAGGGACCTAAAGAGCTGCAAGACACACTTGTTTGGGAGAGTTCCGCAATAGAGGAAACAACCACCTGCGCGGCGACCCATGCCACATTATTGGATGAATATGAGCTAATATTTTCTAAAGCATTTGCACGAGCCCTCCACCAATCAAGTTGCGGTCCGGGCTGTTCTGAAGCGTGGGCCCATTCATCCCCCGCGGGGTCCACACGCCCCAAGGCAGAAAGCATGCGGGCCGCTGCCCGTAATCTATCATCCAGTCCCGAAGAGGCTAAGAGTTCCTGCGCGCGCCGAGCCGCGACGCGACGCTCCTCCATGTCCGGACTCCCATCACAGAGACAGAATAGAAGGTACGCTTCGCAAAGAGAGTCGCGCCCCCGGCGTGCCAAGACAACACCCCGCCGAACAACCGAACGCATCTCATCTACGGCTCCCACCAAGGACAAAACACTTGCCCTTGCAAGAAGAGCACGCCCGTTGAGATCGGATTTATCGAGGGATTCAAATAGTTCGCCTGCCCGTTCACTTGCCGAAAGCGCTGTAGAAAGTCGTCCCGCATCACTGGCGGCAGCTGCTATTCCGGTGCAATAAGTAGCCTCTTCAAGAGCGGCTCCGGCACGTGCGGCAAGGGACACCGCCTGACTAAACAGCCCCAGCGATTCAGTGGCATGACCCAGTCCGTGCTGGACCATGCCTCGCACTCCGTAAAGTCTTGCGGCGCTCTCTTCGGAGTTTTGAAAGGACTCTCCGATGTCGAGAGCATCGAGTGCCCTTTCGTACTCTCCTTGCATGGTAAATGCGAGAGCGCTCACTTCTGCAACCTCAGAGCAAGCGTCTTGATCTTTCAGCAGCTCATGAGCCTCGCTCAATTTCCCAGCATCGACCAAAGCCCGAGCGCGAATTGCCGAACCTTGAGCCTTGAGGCGCGCGTCCTGCGTGCGCGAGAGAACCTTGAGAACCAACTTCTGCCCCTCGACTCTCAACCCACTCCTAATAAGAATTTGAGCCCGTTCAAGGAGCCCTCTTTCATCGCTAACCTTGATGCTCAGACGTAGGGCGAGGGGTATATCTCCCGCGAGGCGAGCAACTCTAGCCGCCTCCAAACAAAGAGTCTCTGGGATATTCTCACTCCCGTCAATTTGTAAGAGCAGCCGATGAGGCACCGGTTTCTGACCTAGACGCAAGGCCAACTCGACAAAAGAATTCTGCGGCGCTCTAGCACTTTCGTCGCCACTTCCAAGGTTTTCGCCCTCCGATCCCGGGCGTAAGTCGCTCAAAAGCAAGCTTCTGACTCCTTTTAACTCGCCTTTCTCTAATAATTTAGCGACCAACATGCCGTCGCTCATTTTCGTAAGACGCCACGAGGAGGCAACGGGACCAATGAGGCGCCCCATGAATCGCCGTCTATCATGTGCGAGCATATCTTTCATTGCCCTCACCTCATGCACATTCTTCTGCGAGTCCGCTCTTATAATGCTCTCAGTTCCTTCTTCATGAGGATGGCAAGCCCGAATAGCTCGAAGAAGAAAGAGCAGAGTCTCCACCCATTCTTTAGGGTAGCCCTCCAAAACAGTTTCCTCACTATGAAAAAACTCGAGTTCGTCCAATCGAGTAGCAAGATACTCTCGGCGAATTTCGGTCAAGACGCTCGGCGGATTCGCTTGAAAGAAGGTATCATTTGCCAGTTGTGCCTCCTCCAACAAAATGCGCATCGATGGTCGCCCCCCCCCCCGCTGAGAAAAGAAGGGAGATAGTATTGAGCAAAATGGTGCTGGTAACTTGGAGATCGCCTCGGGCTCGGGGAGCTCTAGTCGAAATTTATTCTCCAGTATTTCAGAAACTGTAAGAGCGAGAGCGTAGGCGTCCGCACTTTCAGGACGCACCGCCACTCCTTCCAAAACCTCCGGAGGAAGATAGCGGGGAGTCCCCCCCTCAATGGACGAATTTTCGGAGGCGAGACCAAAGTCGACGAGGGTCACAATACCCTCATAAGGCTCGACCATGATGTTTTCTGGCTTGACGTCTCCGTGAGCAAAACCCAAGGCATGAAGATGTCTTAAAGCGGTACCAACCTGCCAAAGTACCCAGCCCGCCACTTCCTCGCGCCTCGTAGCCCCCCACTCTCCTTGATCCAAAAGCTTGCTCAGGCAACACCCCGGCGCAATGTCTGTGGCTAGGCAGAGTTCATCCTTTTCGTTACGAGCTATTCCAAGCATTTTTGGAGAAAAATGCCCCGCCATGACGGCCAACGCTCGCGCTTCGTTGAGCAGAGCGGACTCGAACTTTCGATGGGCTATCTTGAGGACAATTGCTCGTTGGTCCGCGGTTTTTGCCTCGACGACCCGACCGCCCTCCCCCCGCCCAAGTTCTTTTCCGACTTCGAGATGAGCAACTTGCCGCGCAGAGAGAAGTTCCGCGGCAGGGCTCTTCGTAGACAACAATGTTGACGGCAGTTGAACTTCTCGCACCACAGAGCGTTGTACCACTACTGCCCTGTGTCAATCAGGTTGACAACCTCAGCTCTACGGCCCCATTTCCCCTTCAACGGGCCCCCCCTCTCTTCGTTGAGGAGGCCTTTTGCAAAAAAGCCCTCCTACTTAGGTAGGAGAGCTCTAAAAACGTGAATAACTCAAGGTTATTCGATCGTAAATCTACCGACCCAGGGCCTCTGCTCGATTCACAATACGTGGGGTGATGAAGATAACCAGCTCACCACGGGTATCGCTGGCCCGACGCCGTTGAAACAAGAGACCGAGAATAGGAATGTCGCCAAAGAATGGGACTTGGTCCACATTGCGGCCCGTATTTCTTACGAAGATTCCGCCAATCACCGCAGTATGCCCATCCATCACAAGAAGCTGAGTTTGAGCTTCGCGCTTGAGGATGGTCGGATCACCACGGGCAGACGTTTGGTTGAAGTCTGGTTCGTCTCGCTTAATGGTAACTTCCATCTGGACCGATCCGTCGGCCGTTACATGAGGGGTCACATCAAGGGAGAGAGTTGCGTTCTGAAAGACAGTCTGCACGCCCTGGGCGGAGACCTGGGAGAATGGAATCATCGTACCCTGACTGATTTTGGCACTCTCATTGTCCATTGTCAGAATGCGAGGACTCGATAAAATCCTTAACATACCGCTCGACTCAGCCGCAGACAGTCGCAAGGCTAGATTGACGTTGTTGTCAATCGAACCAAAGGTGAGTCCCAAGGCACCACCTTTTCCAGTGCCGACAGCGGCAGGCATATTGACCGCAAAGTTTGGGTTAGCGACTGATGAAGAGAAAGGGCTCAAACCTTGAGTCGGAGTCTGCCCATCGGAGGCGCCACCAGCCAAGCCAAGCGCACTTGGAAACGCCAAACCCGTGGGGTTTCCAGTAGTTGAGGACATGGTACCCGAGCCACCCCACTGAATACCGACATCACGAATGTAGCTACTAGTAGCTTCGATAATACGAGCTTCTATCAGAACCTGAGGAGTTTGAGTGTCCAGAGCACGTGATAGTTCTTCAACCTGATTCAGAGCAGCGCTGACATCTCGAGCGATCAACGTATTGGTACGCTCATCAACTGTAATGGTACCTCGATCGGAAAGTAGCGGCTCCACGCGCGATTGCAGATCCCCCGCGTTGGCGTAGCTTACTGGAATGAGGCGCGTCTCAATGGGGGCCAATTCGACCTCCATTTTTCTGCGTTCTATTTCCTGCTCACGCTCTGCTTGCAAAGTATCGAGGGGAGCAATTCGAAGAATATTTCCTTGCTCCACCATTCCAAGTTTTTTCGACTGTAGAACAACAGCAAGAGCTTGATCCCAAGGCACGTTGCGTAGACGAATCGTAATACTACCGGAAACATTGTCGCCAACGACGATATTTCTACGAGAAACATCCCCTATCAAGCGAAGCACGTTGTGTATGTCGGCGTCTTTTAAGTCCAGGTCGATACGACGACCTGAGTAGCCCCGATTCTGCCCGAGTACACTCGGACCAAAAGCTCCTGCCTCGTCCGATTCTTCCATGCGAGCGTTGAGTTCGTCCTCACCCGCAACAATCGTGCCGCCTAGGCCAGATTGGATCTCTGGCAAGGAAGCAAAGGAAGTCTCCTTTGAAATCGTGCGAGCTTTACGCGCCGCCAGCCCATCTCGCCCTCGCCCCGTCAAACTAGAATGCAGAGACCCTGGCTCGTAAAAAGTCCAACGCAAGGAGTTACCATGACGCTCAACAGAGCTGGTAACGTGGGTGTCCCGGCGCGCCTCCAAAATCACGTCGCCGTTACGAGCGAATGAGGATACAGAATGAACGTCTCCTCCGTACGCTCCGACGTCCAAGGTGCGTGCAAGTTCTTTAGGCAGACTGGAGCCGCGCAAGATCAGCGAACTGCGACCATTGCTCGAATTGTCCAAACGAAATCGAACGCGTGCGTCCAATTCAATCTCCACGACGTCTCGATGAGCCAAGTGCTCAAATTTTACGTCACGGACTGCCGCCTGAATACGAGGTGCCTCTTTTTTGACCTTGCTCAGCGCTCGATTGAGGCCCGTAAGAGCGCCAAATGGCCCTTTCTCAAAACGTACGCGAAGGGTATTTCCTTCGACTGAGACCCCATAGCGTGCAGCATGCAGCATCGAAATCGCGATGCGGGTCGTTTTGCCCTGTTTTCCCTTGAAGGTTTGGGTAACCACCCCAGAGATGACCCCTCGCCCTTCTAAGAGAGCATCGGGTGCCCCGCGCAACTCGGCACCTTTTAGGTCGATTGTTAGACGCTTCTTCTTCTCGTCGAGTCGAGCACTGTAAGCTGGCACTCCCGACAATTCAATGAGGAGTTCCCCCATTTCATTGCCACCGTCGAGAAGACGAACATCAGTCACTCCAGAAGATGTTTCGGCCCAGGCAGCGGGGGCTAGTAACAACGCGGAAGCCAACAGAAGGCTAGATAGTGGTCGGTGTAATCTCATGAATGTCAGGCTCGTCCAGCCTCTCCGTCGGGTTGTCTGCTTCGAGGCAGGCAAGATAGGGCGACCCTACGTCAGAGGCGCATAAAGGAACAAATTCTTCGCGTATCTACTATTTCTCGGTACGCTTTCGAGCCGATTCAGCGGCGGCCATTGCAGCCAGCCTCTCTTGCATCTTTCTCAACTCGCTCTCCAGTCCGGGCTCTCCCTTGGACTGCTCATTGCCAGTTGAGGCCGAGACGTCGTCTGTGCGTAGTGGAACAACTCGAGTTGCACTAGGAACATCCGGGTTGGACGGATCATCACGAACGAGAACAAGATCACCATCGCGAATGCGATCGACACGCCAATTGACCTCGTAAGCTGCCCCCACCCCTCCACTCGGCTGAACCACCGAGGCACGGCCAACAAATTGACCGCGTTTGACAACGTGCCCTACTCCAGAGGGATCAACGAGCATGGCGCGAGCCGGGCGAATCCGTTGAATCAATGCAACAAGGCGAAGCTCGTCGATTGAGTATTGCTCCAAAACAACTTCACGCTGGGAAGCGACCTGCCCGCGAGCCTCATCGACGAAAGCGCGTGCGAAGTTTCGAAAAGGGTCGCGGCTGCGTTCTGATTCAACAAACGCAGTTTCCTGAAAGTCGACGGGCGGAGGAACATCGCGAGCCTCCGCTTTCTTTTCTTGGGTCTTGGCCCCACGCTGTACCTTCGGCTTGGAGGTTCCGAATTGAACCTCGGCTTCGTCTTCGCAAGCGCTGACGAAACAAAGCAGAAGAGCGAGACTTACAAACCTTAGCATTTAGGGTCTCTCCTTCTTAGCGGCGTCTTTATCCGAAGAATCAATTGCTCGAAAAGCTGTCACTAGACCTTGCACCGACAAGAAGATGTCTTGGTCGACGAGTTTTGCGCCACCCAAGGAGATATTTTCCATATTCATGATGCGATCATTTTGACCAATGCCATAAAAGAACTTGGCAATCTGATGAAAGCGTCCCTGAAGTTCCAACTTCATAGGCACGCGAGCATAATATTTCTCGCGAATTTCTGATTGAGGGGTCCAAGCAATCAAGTCGACCCCTGACATATTCGCCACGGACTGCACCGCCGAAAGAAAGGCAGGGTAAGCGGTGTCCGAGGGCAGAACTTTGTTGAGCTCTCTTTGCCTCTCTCGACGCTTCGCCAATTCTTCCAGGTCTTTTTGGTAGAGCTGCTCCGCCTGTTTTGCGCCATCCAGCTCGCGCTTCAATTTGCTTCGCGCCGCAATCGTGCTCTCAATCTTTCCAGAGACATCGCTATAAAATACGACGTAATAGGCTAACGCGCCCAGCACTAGAAAACTGATCGAGATGCCGATACGCGCCGGCATCGGCATGCGAGAAAGTGAACTTTGAGCCATTAGTACTTTACCCCTGCTTCAAGCGCAAAACGAACCAACTCAAGCCCGGTCTCAGAATCAGTCACGCGGTTGGCCGGCAAAAGTCGGACCGCATCAAAGTAATCCGAGAGGTTCATGCGTTTGGCGAACTCGCTCACGTCTTCGGCATCACGGGCCACGCCGTCAATCTTTACAACGCGCCTCTCTTCTTGAAAGCTCTCAATCCACAGGCGGCGTGTATCCCAAGAGGGGTTAAATGCCGCCAACGGATTGTCCCTGCGAACTTGGGCGAGCTTTTCCGGGTCGAGGCTAGGACCACGCCCCGGCGTTAAAATTCGAGCGGTTTCCAGCAAAACCGCTGTGGGGCCGGTCCGAGCGCTCTGCAATTCGGAGATGGCATCCTCACGGGCCCGCATGCGCGCCAGCTCGTCCATTACATTCTTATGGTTCTCGACCGATTTCTTCGACGCTGATATTTTTACCGTGATCTCGTTGTTGGTCTCCATCTCTTCTGCCAGCTCGCTTTGCAGTGAACTATTGAAAATATAGAGCCCAATGATTTCCACAACTAAGAGACCGACGGCGATGAGTACCCAGCCTTCGCCGCCTCCCGATTCAACGCGACGCTTCTTTTGCGGTATCAGGTTGATTTTAATCATGCGCGCGCCTCTCGATCCTTACGAAGTGCAAGTCCTAAGGGGACAGAGAGCTGCAGGCCATGACGAACAAGTAGTTCTTGGCTGACATCCTTGCCCACCGAGGCAATGGCTTCGGTAGGAACCCACGTTTCTACCGGAACACGCGAACGCTGTTCCACCATTTGAGCCAGTGCCGGGAGATTGGCACATCCTCCGGTAAGATAAAGTCTACCGATTGCCGTTTCTCCACTCGTGGCCATGAAAAAGTCTAGGCTTCGCTGCACCTCGGCTGCAATTGAATCACAGCTGCCTTCGATGATTTGCACCACCTGATCGGGAACAATGCCATCCTGCTCCCCGCCACACTTATAAGCTTCTGCCTGTTCAAAGGGAATGCTGAGCGTTCGTTGAATCTCCTCAGAAACGGCGTTGCCGCCGTTGGCGATTTCCCGGCTGAAGGAGCTCACTCCGTTGGACACGACGTTCAAACTAGTCAGTGTTGCCCCCACATTGACCAAAGCGAATGTTTGAGAAGGGTCTAGACCACGCGTAGTTTCAAAGAAGTTCTGAATTGCGAAGGCATCGATATCGCAAATCACAGGCTTGAGTTTAGCGGCCCGAATCAACTGAGTATAATCCTCAATTTGATCCCGCTTCGCAGCCACCAAAAGAACCTCCATCTGCCCATCATCCGCGTTGCGAGTGAGCACTTGGTGGTCCACCTGCACGTCCTTGATATCAAAAGGAATATGCTGTTCAGCCTCCCATTGGATTTGCTCATCCAATTCAGCGTCAGTCATCAATGGAACGGAAATCTTTCGAATAATCGCCGCTTGACCCGAAACACTGACAGACACGTTCTTCTGTCGAATCTTCGAATCTTTAAAAATTTTCTGCAGAAGCTCGGTCACCACGTTGGCGTCCATCACCTGACCGTCCACCACGACCTGGGAGGAGAGAGGCTCATAGCCAAATCGCTGCAACTCAAGGCCCTTTCTACCGTGTTTGACCTGGCAGACCTTGATGGACGTCGTTCCAATGTCCACACCAACGAGATTTTTTCCTTCGCGCATCGATTTTTTAGCCTCCCGGGGGAAAAGGTCCGTATTTCTTGACTGTTCAAGAGGACCTTCCGAGAGCTTCCGTTGGATCTTCGCATTGTCATGCCCATGCAGACAAGAAAATGCCATTTTATAGTGCGGCGCTCAGGTCATCTGATCAACATGTCTGTCCTCTCGCGAAGATTCTCAGATCGAAATCCTACACTGGGTAAAATAGGACCCACCGGCGGATAGAGGGAAAACTGTAGCGTTTTTGTTCAATCATTGTGGGTCCTCAACGCCCACTGGGGCAATAGTGACCCACTAAACGAACGGGGGGTAGCCCGAAAGCACTTGGGGCTAGTTAGTGCGCTATTTTGAGATTTTGTATCGATTTGAGCGGGGCTCTGCCCTCATCAGGCTGGGTCTGGAACCACCCCAGATCCCAAGTCGATACTGAAAATCCCGCCTTTCTCAGCTTGATTCACACACTGGCACGACTCCTGCTCATGAATGCTTGGAAGAGGGGAATGAGTAGATGAATCAGACTGCACGCCAACTAGACCAAACATCACGAGCCAAAAAAGTTGGAGGTCCTTGGGTTGAAAAAAACTATAGCCAACCCACCAAACCGCCAGAGTCCAGGGTGCGCGCTAGTGGAAAGCCCCTGCCTACGACCGAGGCTGGCCTCATCGCACACTTCACTCCGTTGGTACGGCAGATTGCTGGGGGATTTCAGCGTAAGCTACCCCGCAACGTACTACGTGACGACTTACTAGCATCGGGAATGAGCGGCCTTTGGGACGCTGTACGTAAGCAGGTGGCAGCACCCAGCGACCGATTCGACTACTATGTAAGAGTCCGCATTCGGGGAGCTATCTTAGATGAATTGAGGGCCCAAGATTGGCTACCCCGCCGAGCCCGCGCAGCGGCGGCAGAAGCGCAAGAAAAGGGAAATCATGCTCGCTCGGTGGCCCCTGCGGTCGTTCGATTTGACGACGTGAGTGAATGGGAGCAGGGACGCTGCTTGGCCACGGACGAAAGCTTCGATAGCGAGGCCGCGGTGGACGCAAAGTTTGTCAAAGAATCTCTGGTCGCTGCGGTGGACCAGCTACCCACCCGTGAACGACATATCGTTTCCGCGCACTACTTTCGCGGTGTAAAGTTTAAAGACCTCGGAACAGAATTGGGAGTGAGCGAACCGCGCATTTCCCAACTTCATTCGAGGGCCATGCAACGCTTGCGCACCATCATGGAGGCAGCGGCCTAAACGTCACTGAACGAGAAGGGCCCCATCGTAAAGAAGAGCGATGGGACCGAAAAGGGGGGGCACGCGCCCGGTTCGAATCTCTGGGGGGAGAATGAGCCGGGCGCACATTTATTTGGTACCTGACACCTAGAATAGCGACCGATTTGCCTATCGTCACGACCAGAGGGACATCAAGAGAGCTATTGGTGGGCGAATTGCCGCGTATTCTATTCAAACTGATTGGCGCTCTAGGGAGATAGTCATGTAGGACGTACTTGGGGGCATGATGGGACCAGGAGAACTACAATTGACGCAGCAAGTCGTGAGCGGTCTGCACACGTGCCAGCAATGTCAGCTTCAAGTTGAGCCAAGCGCCACCTTTTGTCCCCAGTGCGGAGGTCAATTAGGAGTCAGCGCCACCACAATGCCCCCACCGGCCTCTTTCAGTCCCCGCTCAGTTCCAGCTCTCGAGAAAGCGCCCGCTGATCCTTTAATAGGAGCAGTCGTCGCCGATAGATACCGCATAGACAGCATGATAGGTCGCGGGGGCATGGGAGTGGTCTACCGGGTTGAACACTCCAAAATTGGCAAAGTGATGGCTCTCAAGCTCCTCACCGGCGAACTCGCGAGAAATAAAGATACAGTCAGGCGCTTCAAGCGTGAAGCCCTCATGGTGAGTAAGTTATCACATCCAAATACTGTCCAAGTTTTCGACTTTGGCAGCGCGGGGGGCCTCACCTATCTCGCCATGGAGTTTTTGGCGGGCTTTGACTTAGGTGAGCTGATTGAACGCCAAGGTGCCATTCCCTTCTCTCAATTGGCAAAAATTATAATACCTGCCTGCGGCGCCCTCCAGGAAGCCCATGACGTGGGTATGGTGCATCGAGATATTAAGCCAGAAAATCTCTTTGTAACCCGTACTCCCACCGGAGAAGAGCTCGTCAAGGTTTTGGACTTTGGTCTCGCAAAACTCAGAGAATCTCGGGAACTCAACGACATCACCAGCACCGGTAATATCGTTGGCACCCCTTATTACATGCCACCAGAGCAGGTCCGCGGCGAAGAAGTGGACGCCCGTGGCGATGTTTACGCAATGAGCGCATTGCTTTATACGTGCCTGACAGCCACCCATGTTTTTGAAGCGCCGAGTCCCATCGCGGTACTCACGGCACAGGTGAGTCAGGCACCGGAGCCTCCCCATCTACGTGCTCCCCAACTCGACATTTCGCTAAGCGTAAGCGCTTTAATCATGAAGGGGCTAGCCAAAGACCCGCGGGATAGATTTCAATCCATCACTGAGCTAGGCGAAGCCCTCTTGGGAGAGTTAAGTGGCGAAAGTCGAGAGAATTTACGGCTCACCGCACCCGCCCCTCGTCCTCAAAACGACGACGAAGCCGCCACCCGAGGCGAGGTCGAACTCTACGAACGCAGTCTAAAACGCCGCGAGCGCCTTGCCCAAGTCGTCGGACTGGGCCTACTACTTGCTCTTAGCTACGGCGGCTTTCACACCTACCAAAAGTCCCAGCGGCCCCAGGTATTCAACGGGCGCGAAGTCGAACCCAATCACACCGTCGAGGACGCCCTCAAAGTCCCCTTTGGCAAAACCGTTCGCGGGCGAATTGGTCAACGTCTTACCAAAGACCGAGGCGATCAAGATAACTACTTAGTCACAGTCCCCCCCAGTAGCACTGCAATGCGCACGCAAGTAAATTTTCAGCTCTCTGCCCTACCCAATTTGGCACTTTGCGCGTGGCTTTTCAAAAAAGGCCAAGAAAACCCATTGTTTAAGTTTTGCAGTGGGGCCCCGGGCCAAGAAGTTCGTCTTCGTCAGCTAGCCCTTCAACCCGTTGAATACCTAATTGCCATCCGCCAAGATCAAGATAAATATCGTGAGTCCCAGCAGACCTACGTGCACGAAAATATCTCGGACGACTACCAGTTCACCTTCTCACTCGCAAAATCAGACGATAGTTTGGAGATCGAACCCAACAATGGGCGCGGCAATGCTGGAGTTCTCCACCTCAGTTCCAACCAAGCATCCCAGTTGCGCGGCGAGCTCAACTTCATGCACGACAAAGATATCGTCTGCGCGCAAGGCAGCGATTGGGGGAAGTTTTCAATCAACGATGCGGAGGGGGGCCGCCGACCTCGAGACGCGCTTTTACAAATAACACCTCTTGGAGGGCCCAACCACAAAATCCCGATTCGTCTTCATGGCCCCGGCGGCAAGTTCGAGGAGTCCGAGAGAGATCAGAGAATACCGTGGACCTCTCCCCCGTTGAGCCTCAAAGAAAGCCCGTGCGTTTCCCTGACTTTGGTTCCCAACCCTTGGGCTCCGAGACCCCATGTTTTAACGGCCCCCTCTAGTTCTCACCAATGGGTAGTGACTCTCACACAAGCAGAAGAGCCCCGAGGCGCCTCAGTGAAGAAAAAACACTAAGACGCAAAAGAGAGAACTTAAGGAAAGATACCTCGCTGCTCGTAGACCGTTTTGAGCCGATCGAGAGCTGCCGCGTAACAAGCCAATCGATAACTACAATTGTATCGATGAGCCAAATCGTGCATATGGCGACAGCCGGCCCGCATGGCTTTTTCGAGGCGCTTCTCGACGTCCGAACTTGACCAGGTTTCACTTCGACGGTTCTGCACCCATTCGTAGTAACTTACCTGCACGCCGCCCGCATTGGCGAGAACATCGGGCAATACCTCAATCCCTCGATCGGCCAAAACCGATTCACCCGCGGGGTTACAGGGGCCATTGGCTCCCTCGGCCACCAACCGAACTTGCAAGGCACGAGCCTCTTCGACTCCCACCTGATTCTCGAGGGCAGCAGGAACAAATATATCGGCCGAAACACCAAAGAAGTCCTCCCGAGAGATCACCTCTCCGTTGGGATACCCCTGAATTGAGCCGTTCTTTTGCACGTAGTCTTGCAGACGATACGCATTGAAACCTTCGGCATTGTAAAGGTACCCAGTGTGATCACCCACAGCTATCAAGGAAACTCCCAATTGACTCAGAATCACCGCAGTGTGGCTGCCCACGTTGCCAAAACCCTGCACCGTGAGTTTCTTTCCCTCCAGCTCAAAGGCGTTGCGTTCGGCCCAATCTAAAATGCAATGAACCACACCTTGGCCAGTGGCTTTGGTACGACCATGAGAGCCCCCCACGGCAACAGGCTTACCGGTGACCACTCCTCTATTCGCTTGATTTCCGGCGCGCCCCTGGGTGTTTACGTAGGTGTCCATTGCCCAGGCCATGGTTTGAGCACCAGTGCCCACATCAGGAGCTGGAATATCGGTATCTGGCCCAATATTAGCACCCAATGAGTGAATGAAACGGCGCATAATGCGCTCGTTTTCACCTACCGAACATTGTTTAGGATCGTACTTGATTCCACCTTTGGCACCGCCAAACGGTACACCTATCAAGGAACACTTCCAGGTCATTAGAGAGGCAAGAGCTTTAAAGTCGTCCAAGCCAGCATTGGGGTGACAGCGTAGACCGCCCTTAAAAGGCCCCAAAATATCGTTGTGCTGAATTCGGTAGCCCTTAAAAATCCGAATATCTCCCGAATCCATTCGAACGGGAAAGTGCACGATGATCTCATTTTTTGGTTCGGGCAAAATCGTGCGCAAGTACTCCGGCAACTCAACAATTTCCGAAGCGCGATCCACATAGCCTTGGACCACCTCAAAAAACTGAAACTTACCCGGATAATCCTCGCGCGCTGCCAAACTATCGTGCATTCGCTCGCGCACTCGCTCGGAGCCTGGCTTTGCAGCACCCGAGTCTGGTCCTGGAGCAATCGCGTTTTTTGAATCGGTCACACTTCCCATCTTTCGTTCAAATTGCTCAATATTGAGCTACCCAGTTGAGGGGGGCATCATACAAGAACGACCGCCGGCACGGCAAAAATAGCTGTCGAAACACAGAAAACTTCCAATTTTCGAAAATACCTTCCGATTGGCACTTGAGAAAAGAGCTTGAGCCCCGCAACTTCAGGCCAGCCAAAGCTGGTAGAGGTAGACGAGGGGCCCCACAATCAGAAGCGCATCCACCCGATCAAAGAGTCCGCCATGTCCTGGCAGGATATTTCCAGAGTCTTTCACGCCGGTGGATCGCTTCAATAAGGACTCAACGAGATCTCCCATCAAGCCAAGCACGCCCCCCAACACTCCGAGAACCAATGTATGGCTTGGGGGAATTTGTGGGAGATAGGTAAAGCTGGCAAGAAGCGCGGAACCAGTCGAAAAAATAACAGAGCCCAGCAGGCCCTCACGAGTTTTTTTGGGGCTAATCGCCTTGTAAAGCTTAGTTCGACCCCAAATTCTGCCAAAAACGTAGCCTCCGGTGTCCCCCATCCAGGCAATTTGCAGAGTCAAAAACACGTACTGCGGCCCAAAGTCGCCAGTGTCTCCCCAGCCGTCTCTGCGAACCAGGGCTAAGCACGAGAGAAGAACCCCCACGTAAAGAGGAGTCGCCATGCCGCTCATGAGACGAAGTGCAGCCGAAGGGATTTGCCCCAGACGCGTCAGAGGGATCATTGCCCCGCTGATCAGAGCCACAACGACGGCGGTAAAAAATACGCGAGGATCTCCGCCTTTTCCTGCAGAAAGATAGGTAATCGCACACATCCCCCCCGCCATACTTGCCCCGAGCCATTGCGAAACCCTATCGCCAGGATGACTCATGAAGAGAAGTTCGCGCCCCACCTGAAAAGCGGCCAAAGAAATCAGTGCGGCCCAAGCCCAGGGAGGGCCAAAAAAGAGCACAGAGAGCAACAGCGGACCCAAGACAATCGTCGTCAGGAGCCGCACAGTCAGGTTGCTCTTTGGTTTGGACGTTTTCTCAGCCACGTCGGATGTTTCTGGTTGGGCTGGGGCTAACTTGCTCACCTAGCCAGCGTTAACAGGCCAAGAGTGCCCTTGCAACAAAGGCAGGTCGAGCCTAGTTCCCCGTTGCCCCCTGTGAAGAACTTGCGCACCTATTTCAAAAACCGCACGCCCCTGGTCGCTGGGGCTGGTCTGCTTGGCGCGCTTTCAACTGCGGGGAGCCAGGCGGCTCCAAGCCACGACATCGAGGGGATCAAAGGGGCTCTCTCCTCATCGAACTCCCTCAAGGTCCGGCATTTCGTTTGGGAGCCGAGCGCTGGTGTGTTTTTTAACTATTTTGTGGGGCGTCCTCTGCTTTTTGAAGCACAAAATTTAGTAGATTCCGGCGCGAAACGAGATATCTATCGTGCCTTTGCCCGCCTTTCTCCCGAAGGAAAAGTTCTCGACTTCGGCTCTCCCCTCAACCTCACACAGACAAAAAGTGGTGACGAACAGGGACTCAAGGCCCATGGAGACATCGCTGTATTTGGCACAAGTTCAAAAGAGTCGCCCCCCAGCATCACACTTCTTCATTTAAATGGAGAAAAGCAAAGGCACCAACACGGCCCCCTGCACTCCTTGCAGCTAGGACTCACTCGCTCTCTCGAAACGGGCTCTTGGAGGGGTCTAGACAGAAGCGATATTTTGCTTAAACCCGGCTCAAGTTCACCGCAACTCACCGTCGAAGTGAACCAAGAAACCCTCACAATTTCTTCTGGACATTCCCACACAACCCTGGCCACAAGCGCTCTATTTAGCCCTGCAACAGCCCCCTGGAGCGGCCCAGGCAACGGGATATTTCAACATATATATCGTCAAAGAGAGCCAGCTACGTGGCTGCATTTTGCAGCAAACTCCGGGCGTTCCCTGTGGGGAAAAGAATCGATCGCATGGTTAGAGGGTCGCGTTTTTTCTCTCAAAGATTCTCTGCAACGTCTCAGTTATTCAATCACTCATTCTGGTCCTCCCCTCAGCGTCGACGCCAAAAGTTCATTTCAAGAGACAGCTCCTCTCCCCTCTACCCTCAAGTTCTCCAATTCAAAAGAGGGTGCCCCCCCAGTGTGGCCCCCTGCAACAATTCAACTCAAAGACTCATCCCACCACGAAGACGGCATATGGAAAGAGGTTCGCCGCCACGTTTTACCCCCAACAAAAGAGCCGCTCTTTTATCGCTCACTTTTGCATCCCGACAGCCAGCGTCCTGACGCCGAATTGCATTTAGTTGCAATGGATATGCGCCGTCTACAACTAGGTATTGGCGCAGGTTACGAAGACCCCCGCCCCGATACAGGCCCCCCCGGCAGTGGACAATTACCTCGAGAAGACTCTCTACCTCAGCGGGTCGTCGCCACTTTTAACGGCGCTTTTAAGGCGACCCATGGTCGCTATGGAATGAAAGCAGAAGGACGACTGCTGGTTCGCCCTGTTGAAAACGCCGCCACGATAGCCGTTGACGCCCAGGGGAGCGCGGGTTTCGGTTCGTGGCACAAGGAGATGAGTTCAAAGAATCTCCGCTCTTTTCGGCAAAACCTTGACCCTCTCGTGAGTGATGGAATAGTCAACCCAGCTCAACGCAAAGTGTGGGGAGAGCACCTTTATGGAAGCGTAGCAGTCGAACGCACCGCTCTTTGTTTGCACAATTCAGGTCAAATAATTTACGCATGGGCCACACGGGCAACCGGCAAAAGCCTGGCTCATGGCCTAAAACTCGCCGGCTGCGTCTACGCCGTTCACCTAGACATGAACCCTGGTCATTGTGCATTTCTGTTCAATCGCGTCGAGTCAATTGATCCATTAAAAGCACAAGGTGAGACACTTGATAGCCGTATGCAGGTCAACCCCACGCGCTTCATTCGCTGGTCTCCAAAAGATTTTTTCTATCTCTCCCTGCGTCCTCCTCTTCCCGTTCACAAGGGAGTGCAATGGAGAAAAGCACCGGGCCAGGGGCCTTCGCCTCAAGATATACCTGGAATTTTTCTAGGCAACCAGGCAATTGGTTCTCTCCACATCGAATTCGATCGAATCGACGCCGGGCGAGTTTCTTTTAGTTTAACTCCAGGACGCGGAGAAAAACGCGGTCGCGCCACCACCTCCCTCCCAGCACCCGAGGCATCCCCTTCGATTCCCGCATCAGCTCTTATCGCCTGGGGTCTGGGCCATCGAACCCGCGGTAGTCGCCCCGGGCTCGTCCTCGACGGAGAGCCCCTCGTACCTCCAGACAGAAAATTTGCCACCTTGGCCATTGGACCCCACGGCACTTTGAGTGTTTTAGACGCGGGCAGCCCTACTCCAGAAAAAACAATTCAACTCGTACAATTGCCCGTCCTCGCCCAACAAGGAACTCTCAATGAAAAGGCTCGAGAGCTTGGGGGCAAAAAAGAACGGGCCGCTTTGTGTATGGATGCACACAACAATATTTATATAGCTCGCATGGTGCACGATACCCCCGCGCCCCTGGCTCAGGCTTTGCTCCATTTAGGATGTAGTCTAGTTGTGAGTATGGATAGAGGCTCTCACCCGCCTCCTCTAGTGCAACGCAAAGGCGTCAGTTTAAGCGTTGAAGGGCAGCCTAGTCCCATTCAACCCGACCAAACAATGCTCTGGGGTCATGACACAACAATGAAACCACTCACCTATAGTTTCTAGTACTTTTTAAAGCACTCTTTTTTGAAGCACTCTGTGATGCGC
The DNA here is from genome assembly GCA_964459035.1 of uncultured Polyangiaceae bacterium. Classification (GTDB taxonomy): domain Bacteria; phylum Myxococcota_A; class Polyangia; order Polyangiales; family Polyangiaceae; genus NIC37A-2. The sequence goes on from CAYWLO010000024.1 coordinate 45,026, forward strand.
ATTTGCCGGTCAAATAGAGGTCGTGGCAAGTGCAGCAAGCCCACTCAAAATAACTCAAGTCCACAGTCTATTGAGCCTATATAGGCTGGACACTCTGGAGCAAATTCACGATCGCACTCTACGACGTTTGATAGTCTGCTCTTTTTCAATGCGCATAATTTCGCGAGTTTGCGGATTGCGGTAGCGCACTTGCAAAAGCAATTTACCTCCTCCAAACCCACCTTCATCAATCAATAGATGGCGTTTTTCGCAAAGAAGTCCGTCCTCACTCGGCTTTTCTTGCTCCACCCACTTGCCCAATTTGTCTGGCAAATCGGGCAATGCCCCCAATCGCTCGTCTTTTGCTCCGGGCACATGAGAAAGAAAAAGCCCCATGTACGCAAGGGCTCCCACAGCCCCCACACCCAAGAGAAATAGATAAAAGGTAACCACCGGCAAAGTGTGGTCCCAGCCTGCCCCACAATCAAGAAATAGTCGGTCGCCCCAAAAAAGGACCACCCGGCTCATTCAGCTCAACCGAATCACCCGCGGGAGCGTTGCTCCCTACAGGCATACCACCAGAAGAATCAGATGCTCGCCCTCCACACGCGGGGAGAACGAAACCAATCAAAAGGACTCTAGCGAACCGATTCATTTCTCTACCAACCTACTCAATCGTGAAAACCAAACGCGGTCACTCAAAAACGAACCATAGTACCCCCTACTGCCGGCTGAAAGTGCGCACTAATCGCCATTGAGGAGATATGCCCTCCAAGGGGTAATCAAGCGTTCCTCCTCTGCACTGGTAACTTTCAGGACGCACGGTTACTCTCCGTCGGTGACTGAAGATGCCGACCAAATTTCGGAAATGCGACCAGAGCTAGACGAGGCCCTCTTAGGCCTGGACCAACTTGCCCAAGAAAATGCAGAGGAAGGGCTCGCCATGTTTGCGACCCTTCCCGAGCCCGTTCAGGGTCTTGCTGCCTTTCAGCTGGTATTGGCTCGAACCCAGCAAGCGCTCAAACAACTCGACAAAGCAAAAACGATCGCAGAGCAGATTGTCAGCGCAGACGAGGAAAATGCCGATGCCCATCATTTATTGGCGGATATTTTAGAAGACCAAGAGAACACCCAAGAGGCCAACAGCCATTTTATTAGGACCCTACGTCTCGACAAAAAATCCTACGAAGAGGGGGCCTCTCTTCCTGAAGCCGAGCTCAAAAAGGCTCTGCTTCAAATATTAAAGAGTACCTGCGCGGAGCTGCCGGCCGAGTATCAATCCCCCGCAAGAATTGAACTCTTTCCCACCGAAAAAGACGTGGAAAATGGCGTGGACCCACGGGCTCTCTCCATTTGGGTAACCGGCGACGCTCCCAAAGGCTATTTGGTGCTCTACGCAGCCAATTTGGATGCCGAATTTGGCGATTTGGTAGAATTTGATGAATTTGCCCCTCATGTATGCGACACAATTCGTGGAGAAATTGCTGGGCACCTCTCTTTCTCCGAAGAGATGCTTCAGAAGTTAGGCTGGGAGAAAAGCGAGCTACCTGCTGGCCCTCAACCCTGAAGTGCTGCCTCGCCAAAATCTATGGGACGCCCTAGGGCGTCCGCAATGAGCCCTGGTAGATCCGATGCGACTACGCCTCGCCAATAAACGTTCCACTCCCCGGAGCGATGCATGCCGTCACAAACACTCGCGTACCAAGTGTTGATAGGATTATTAGCTCGAGCACGCCAATAGACTGCGGGGTAACTCTTGGAGAGAGCCCACCAAAGTTCTTGGCCCAGTCCCTCACCGCGCGCGTCGGGCAATACCCCAAACTTGCTCAAAAATGCAGCATCACGGCCGGGCTCCAAAAGAGCAACCCCCCTATAGTCCGCTTCGACAAAAAGCTGAAGCGGGGGCCTTTTCCAAAATGTGCTCTTGAGATGACGAGCGAAACTTTTCTCAAGAAGGAGTTCCAAGCGTTTTTGATTTAGAAGATCATATTGGGAAAACGATTGAACAATTGCCCCTAATTTTACTAAAGTCCCGTCTCCAGAAACCGTAAAAAGCTCGCGCAACAGAGATAAAGGTGATGCAATTGAGAGAGTGGCGCGTTTGTCGACGCTCGCAAAACCGTTCAAGACAGACGCGGCCCGCCGCAAGGCACTTTTATCCTCCTCATTGAGAAGTTCAGACGAAAGCAGATCGTCTCCATCGCTGCGCAGGCTCACGACCCCAATACCGCTTGAGCTATTAGAAATGACATGCCCTGGAGCAAACTCGACGCGACTGTCTCGATGAGGCCCTATGCCTCCAGCTCGGCGTAAAAAAACGACCCGCCGTGGAGCAATGCTACGTACAACTTCTACCAAGAGAGGCTCCGAAGGCTCACTCATAACTAATAGATGAACCTCAAGCTCGGCAAGTTTTCGACCTTGATCTCGCAGCTTGCTCAATTCGGCAGGGCTCGTACTGCTAGAGCAATGTGAGATACGAGCGACAAGACCTACCTCCTTGAGCGCACCTACAAATTGGTCCACTTCCCCAGGTGAGATGGATTCCACCGCACCCAAGAGCAAACTGGGCATCAGACCCAATTGACTCAAAAATGCCAACTGTTCGGCGAGAGTCCCAGCGCGACCCTGCACCACCTCACGGCTCAGAACCAAGAGGGCAAATTGGCCCCGGGGCAAGCTCTGAAAAATACGAAGATAGAGCTCTCCCTCGGAGCGCTGCCCGAGGCTTCCCAAAAAATGCAAAACCCCTTGGCTCAGGGGAGACAAGTTGGACAAAACGGTAGAAGACGGCGACCACGTCACAATGAGTGCAAGCCTAAATCCCCACGGGCGCGTTGCAAGCCCACCAATTTCTTGGGTCTCTTCAGCGGACTATGGCACAAGCTCCTGATGAAGCTTGATGGGAAAAGTAGCCATTTTGTCAGCGATACGAAAACGAGCCGGCGCTGGCTATTTCTCGGGGCAGCTCTGATGCTCGTTGCTCCCGCCGCTGTCAGCGCAAAATCGGCGATGCAATCACGCTATCCCTACGATCCCGCTTGCGCGTGGGGGCGCATCGCCAACGGACGAGGTATGTTGCATCGCTGTATTTCGCGCAAAGAAGCCGAGGGACTCGCTAAGAAGAACGGAATTTCTTCCCCTGAGAGCACAAAGAAGAAGAGTCCCCCTCATTCTCACGCCCTGCCAGAGGCACTTCCCCGAAACTACAGCTTGAGCGTAGGCCCCATCAGCGCCGAGAACGGGACCATTACCGTAGGACGTCTTAGTTTACCCACCGATCGCTACCGCGACTGCGTGGACAAAAATGGCGGACTCACAGAAACGAACGCTCAGGTCGTCGTAAAGTTCCTTGTACGGGGTGAAAAAGGCCGGGCAGAAGGCGTCAGTGTGCAATCGCGGCGAGGTATCAGCAAAAAGGCAGCGAATTGCCTCGCCGAGGTCGTCGATCGCCGAAAGGTGGGACCCCCAAGTGAACCAATGACGGCGGCTCGCCTCACTTTTCAATTCACCGAAAAGAAGTGATCCCCCTCCTGCGCAGAGCCTCGCCCTTCACCGAATGGGCGCGTATACACGGGGCATGACGGACCAGTCCTCTCAGAGGAACGCCTCCCTACTCGGCTCAGACCTATCTTTGAACTCTTCGCGATCGCCCCGCGGCCCAATCAAAGAAATTTCTGCGACTTATAAAGATCGCCATGCAGAGTTTTCACGCGCGAGCGAAAAGCTTCAAGCAAAGGGGCGCAAAGTCGAAAACCTGCGAGGGCTCACGTTTGCCGGGCTAGTAATTGGTGCGGGCTACTACTTTGCAAAAGACGGACAGAGCAGTCAAATAGGGTTGCTGGTTGCTCTCGTTTGTGGGGCCGCCTTTCTTTGGCTTGTACAGCACCATGGCAAGGTACTTGCTCAAGAAGCACACCAACGTCGTTTCTCTCTAGTAAACGAGCACGGTTTGCAGCGCGTCGAAGGCGATTGGCATAGCCTGCCACGCACAGGCAGCAATTTTGCCCCCCAGGACCATGGCTACGCCGAAGATCTAGATCTCTTCGGAGTAGGCTCCCTCTATCAGCGCATCAGCGTAGCTCACACCCGCTATGGGCAAAAAACATTGGCCTCGTGGTTGGGGGCCCCCGCTAGTCACAACGAAATCCAAGAGCGCCAAAAAGCCGTGAGCGAGCTTTCACCCCAGGTGAGCTTTCGCCAAAATTTGGAAGCGGAGGGCATGGCCCTCGTCGAAAAGCGTCGAGGAGGCACCACCACAATATCGGACGGTCCCAACCCCGAGCGCCTACTCCAATGGGCTGCGTCCCCCGGTAAAATAGACAAGAACGTCTTCATCCAGGTTTTTTCCTACTTGATTCCCCTACTCTCTATGGGAGGAATTTACGCCCACTCGGCTCTCAACGCCTCTCCGCTCTTGTGGATCGTTCCCATTGTCTTGGGCATGGTCTTGCTCAATCTAACCAAAGAGCCCACCTCAAACACCTTTGCCGCGGTCTCTACAACCGAGGGAGCTTTTTTACGCTACGGGGCCCTTCTTGAGCTCTTAGAGAATCAAAAAGTAGAGTCGCCCTGGCTCAAAAAAAGGCTCGAATCGCTTTTAGGAAAGAGCAAAGCTCGACCAAGCGAGGTCATGCGCCGCTTCCGCACCTTAGTCAGTTGGTACGATCTGCGTCACAACGGTATGGTCTATCCCTTCGTCAACGCAATTCTGCTTTGGGATATTCATTGCACTCGTGCTCTGGAAAAATGGAAAAAAGAAGCGGGCAACGACCTCCCTCATTTTTTTGAAATCATTGGCGAATACGAGGCAATCTCTTCCCTCGCAGGACTCCACGCAGACGAGCCCTCTTCGAATTTTCCGGAAGTTCTCGATCCAAAAAGAGATCCTGCTTCGAGCATCGAGGCGCGCTCTCTAGGCCATCCACTCTTGGGCGGAAAGTCGCGAGTGGTCAATCAAGTGCAGGCGTTCTCCCTGGGACAAGCTCTGTTGATAACGGGCTCCAATATGTCCGGAAAAAGCACTTTTCTACGGGCTTTGGGGGTCAATTGCGTGCTTGCGTTTGCCGGCGGCCCCACCGTCTCCGAGTACATGAAGATACCTCTCTGCAATTTAGGAACAAGCATTCGCGTTTCCGACTCTCTCAAGAGCGGAGTGAGTCATTTCTATGCCGAGGTGCAAAAACTGGCTCACGTGGTGAAACTCACCGAGACAAGTGAGCTCCCCACTCTTTTCCTCCTGGACGAAGTCCTCCACGGCACCAACTCCCGCGAACGACAAATTGGGGCGCGTTGGGTATTGGGTGAGTTACTCAAGAAAGGGGCATTCGGCGTCATCACCACCCACGACATGGGTCTCTGCCAGCTCCCCGAGCACCTCATGAGTAATGTACGCCAACACCATTTTCGTGAAAGCGTACGCAACGGCGAGATGACCTTTGACTATACCCTACGCGAAGGTCCCGTGACCTCGGGCAATGCCTTACGTTTGATGCAACGAGTGGGATTGATGGTGCCTCTTGACGAGAACGAGGCAGAGGCAGAGGCAGAGGCAGAGGCAGAAAAAGATTCGCCCTGAGCTTACAGGCCCGAAAAAAGGCGTCACGAGAAATTTCTCGGACGCCTTGAAGGAGTGAAAAGAAAGCCCGCTCAGGGATTGATCTCTAAGCCGGTGGGCTGCTCTGTCTTCTTTTTCCGATAGAATGTCACTTCGTCCACCATGACATTGATGGGCTGAAATGCCGAAGTTAAGAAGTTGACGCTACGAATTTGGTCCAAGCGAAATTCAGGAGCGTAACGGCCCCAGCCTGCCTGTCGCATATTCTTAAAGGGCATGAAGTAAAAGCGCCAAGAATGGCTGATCTCCAGCATGGAGCGAAATCCGTCCCAGCACTGATTGCGAAAGCTGGTTTCATCGCCGGGTTTGGTGTCCACAGGGCTGTAGTCGATGCAATAGGGAGTGCCAGGAGACTGAGGCTGATTGTGCTCGTCTTGATAGGCATACTTTTTTCTAGCTGGCGTTTCAGGAGCAGGATCGACGGGCTCTTCTGGCGCAGGAGGCAAGGGAACTAGCTCTCCAGGAAATGCATCGAACTCCTCTTGAGTGGCAAAGCAAAAGTCTGTTGCGGCGTCTTCGCCCTCTTCACATACGCCGGCCTGCCCCAGGCCGTCGACATTGCCTCGCGTATCATAAATAGCTGAGGTATCGATGGTTTGAATCATCACACCCAATTGCCCTACCCCCTCTTGAGGAGCTGCGCCTTGAGGCAATCGACGACCACTGTAGGGGGTCTTGCCCCCGGGTGAATCCTTGATTTCAATTGCCTCAGACGCCCCGGCCAAACGAGCCCAAAAAGCGATACCTTGCCAGTCTGAGCGATCTATTGTGCCCCTATAGGGAGCAATATTGAGAGGAACGGTGAGCCCCGAGTAAGTAAACCCATCACGAGGATTAGCGGGTAAATTCTCAATTTCAGAAGGTTGGGTAGAAAGAGGTCCCCAAAAATTCAAAGCTTGAGTATTTGCGCGTCCTTCTACGGTTGGACATGCCGCTAACTCGAGATCCTGAGGTGGGGCCCCCTCACGCGCCAGAATGAAGTCGCCTATAACTCCGTCACCATTGGCATCAAATTTATCTTTGCAGGCTGTAAAAGAAGGATATACCTCTTCGGTCAATTTATCGCCCGGTTGCGCGCCAATTCGACCTTCTTCAAGGCGGCGACATAGAGGAATGAGATACTCATTCAAACCGCTCACGACAAATTCATCGTACTTCACCTCGATGCTTTCGTCCTCGGCCACAACGGCAACGACTATTTTTCCGTCGTCGTCCACGAGCAACGTGCGGCCGGTCATCTCCGTGCCGCTAGCATCGTGAATCACCAACTCTCCGCTCACAAAATCAAACGCGGCTTGCTCCTGCTCAGTGTACTCAGAAGCGTCCTTGTCTGGGTCTAGTCCTTCGTAGACAGCTACCAGATCTGAGCGAGTGGCCATCAAAGCAGCCCCCTGCTTTAAAGCCGATTGGTAGGGGAAATAATCGTCACTTAGGTCATCGTCATCAGCAATGAGTGCGCCCGGAGGTACGCTGAAGTTTGGTTCAAAACTCCCCATCGACTCACCTGTAGACTCCCCCGACTCCTCGTCAAAAACGGTCCCTACAGCGCGAAACTCGAATTTGCCGAGAGGTTTTCCGTCATCCCCCACCAAAATTCCGCCGTCGCTATTTGTCTCAAAGCCCATTTGAGCACAAAGGTTCTTCATGACAGCCACATCAGGCACGTCCGAAGAGCAGGCCATAGGACTGACACCTATCAAAGAGAGAATTCCGAGAGAGCGCAGAGCGAATTTCATGAGGATATAACCTAGGAGAAGGACTCAATATGATACTTTGATGAGTCACTGCTCGTCAAAAGGTGCATTTGAGAACACCTGATTACTTTTATGAACGAGGTGTCCATGCGTGGCAACGGCAAAAGCACCCTGCACAATCGATCAATTCCCTCGGAAGTTTCGATGGAAAATTAGCCAATTTTACCTACAATTTGGCCAATTGAAGACTTCCGAACGTAGTCCTCGGGGCAACACCCCCATATTTTGTTCATGGAAGTGAGCGTAAACGCACACGTGAGAATCGAAATGCTCTGGTACCTATGCATAGGACACGATGATGCATGCCACTTTTCGCAATCAACGCCCCGGCCCAAGGGGCATGGAACTCAGCGCTGAAAAAAGAGAAATCTCGTACGGTGCAGCATTTTCATTTATAGAAGCGATGTGTCCCCCGAAAGCACTCATGACCAAAGCTGCTCGCGATAAGAAAGAAAAATGCGAATGAAGCGCGGCCTCTACACTCTAGCGTTGCTGGCAAGCCCAGCTATCTTGGCGAGTATGACGATCACTCAGATCGCCCTCGCACAAGAGCCTCCTGCCGAAGAGCCCTCCAACGACTCCGTAGGAGACGAAACTGCCTCAACGGATGATTCCGCTGCCACAGACGATTCCGCCGCGACAGACGATTCCGCCGCGACAGACGATGCCGCTCCCGCGGACGATGCTGCCTCGACAGAGGATTCCACTGCTACTGATTCTGGAGAAGAAACAGCAGCGGGAGAGGCCGACGCTGCCCCTGAAGACGCAAGTCCTTCGGACGACGGCGGTCGAGGTCCTTCTGGTCTGGTAAAAAACGCATCAGTCGGACCAAGTGGCGAGCTCATTGAGGGGCCTCCCGAGAAAGAGTTCGATCCTGCTCTCGATCCCGAGGTTTACTGGGAAGGAGATGCTGATCCCCATAATCCGGGGTATGTTCCTGGTTACGGGAGCCATCGCAATATCAGCATGAGCCCCAATGCTCCGCGCACAGGTGCCTCGCCTGGTGGAACAACGGCTCCACCTAACTCCGACACTTGGGACGAAGAATGGGTCTTTAGTTTTCACGGCTACCTAGAGTCTGGCCTCAAAGCTGCCATCGGTAAGCGCGAAAGTTCAGTACCTGGGCAGTCCGATACGGTTTTGCACGCAACTCCCATTGTTCCGGGTAAGTTCGGCGATTTCGAGGCAACCCAGTCGGTTCCTGGTCCTTGGACTCAGCTCAACTTTACTTTTGGCAACCCCTTCGTAAAAGCCACGACGATTGTCGCGGGCTTCAATCAGCAATCGGGAGCCTCTTACAACTATCCGTCCTCCCAGCTAGGCATCAACGACGCCTTTTTGACTCTCACACCCGGTGATCTGCCTGGTTTGAGAATGAAAGTATTAGCCGGTGCCTACCAAGATCGCTACGGGGCAATGGCCCAGTACTCGGACGGCAACTACGGTCACTCCATCATCGCCTCCACCCGCGGTACCGGCGCCACCGTCATCGGAGACTTTGACGTCGCCGGCGAAGTCATCGGTCTTTTCGAAGTTGGTTTCAAAGGAACGCTAGATAAGGCTCCCCTTGGAATTGAGCCAAACGACGCCACGGGTTACGGCGATTCACAGAATGGCTCGGGTTATGTCGGTCACGCCCACGTGGGAATTGCCTGGAAAGACATGGATCTTTCAGGTCACTACCTGCATGCCTTCACCAAAGACGATCGTCTGCCCGATGTTCCCGTTCGTCCCGGCGAGCCTGTAGCGGCCCACCAACCCCCCGGTTCCATCGCCACAATGGGTCTCACAATGCGTCTAATGGGGGAGCCTTACGGTCACTTTTTCATCGGTGGCGCTCATACGATCGCTAAGAACGCTCGAAATGTACCCCGAGTCATCAATATTCTGAACGCAGACGGCGGTCGCGGTCTGATGGAAGAATATTTCGGAATGCGCAGCCAAGGCAACGGCAGCCTTTCTCATATGGGCTTTCAATACGACGCCAGTCTGCAAAAATTCCTGCATTCGCCAGCATACTTTCGTAGCGATAGCTGGGATATTCGCGGTAGCTTTTTTGCTACTTTCGTACACGTCAATTCGGATCAAAAGACGAGCCAATCGCCCGAACAAGAGATTCGTTTTGACGGCGTCAACAAGTTCAAGGCTGGCACCGAGATTCTCGCCAATATCACCCCATGGCTTGGCTTTTCAACCCGATATGACTTTGTGGGTAGTGATCTCGCTGACAGTGAGCGTTCCTATCATATCATCTCTCCGCGCTTGATTTTTCGCACGGACTTCCTCGCCCACGAACAGATCAACCTGCGCTACACCCGCTGGATCTACGGTGACAATGTCATCGTCCAGTCCGTAGCTCCCAACGACCCTCAGGGACTCGACGAACACATGGTCGCCCTGCAGGCAAATATGTACTGGTGACATGAAGGCATCACACATGACAGCATCCAATAGTAGGTTCCCAATGAAGCCCCGCCTTACATCCCTAGCCGCACTCGTTTCTGCAACAGCCGCAACCTTCCTTCTTGCGTCGCCAGCGGCGGCAGAGATGGGTTTGGAGCCCGGTGCACCTCGCGCCAGCACCATGCCTGGCGGAGTAAGCCCTGGCCTCAAGTCCGAAAGTAAGGACGACTGGCGCTTCAACTTCAACGGCTTCATGTCGATGCCCGTCTGGATGGGTTTTGGGGAGCGTGCAGCTGATAGTCCTGACGATGGTGAAGCTTTTAAAGAGGGCGACCTGACTCTTCATGCCCCTCCCGTGGTGCCTGGAGAGCGCGGCTCTTCGGCTTACACCAACGTGATGGCGCCCCCTTGGACTCAGCTTAACTTTTCTTACGGTACCAGCCAAGTCACAGCTACTGTGATCTTGGCGGCAAAAACCGCATCAAGTGCCCAAGGTTACTTCAATCCGCCCGATCATGTGGGCATCCAGGACGCCTTCATCTCTTTGGATTTGGGCTCAACCGGCGAGAGCAAGTACCAAGTTCATGCGGGTGCGTTCTCTAGTCGTTACGGCACAATGGGCGAGTACGACGAAGGTCAGTACGCCACGCCCGTTATTGCTCGCGTGCAGGGCGCTGGCGTATTGGGTTCGGCCCGTTGGCAGCTCGGCAACAAATTCAATGTCCAGGCAGAGGGCGGCGTCGTCGGAAATATCGATAAACCCGTTCTTGGCACCAATCCAGAGGGTTGGAATGGCTATGTCGACGCGAATATCGGCTCTACTTTCGCTGGCCACGGTCACCTGGGCTTCGTTTACGACAAACTATTCAATTTTGGTCTGCATGCATTGCATTCTTTTTCTAGTGACGATCAAGCCAGCGTTCAGGCTCAACCTGACGCCAGTATGACCATCTTGGGTGCTGACGCGCGCCTAACGATGGGCCCCTACGGCCATCTTTACTTTGGCGTCTCCAATGCAAACGCCAAAGACATCGCCTCTTTGGGCAGTGTTGTCTACTACCTAGACAACCCCAATGGCATTGACCTCATCCGTAACTATCTTGGTGCCGAGTCCAACGGAACCGGGACGATTACGACCATGGGTCTGCAATACGACTTCAGCCTTGCCTCAGCGATGCTTGCTCCCGAGCCTTTCAGCGGAAATGCTCCTGACCTTCGACTCAGTGTCTTTGGCATGATGAGCATGACCAAACCCGATGTAGACATCGACCGTAGCCCCCCCATCAATCGATTAGGGATCTGCAGTGACACCTGCATGAAAATGGGCGGTGAACTCACCTACAAGCCCCTTTCATTCTTGGCGGTATCCTTTCGTGGCGACCAAGTCATGCAAGATCTTGACAATACGAACGAGTCCTTCACGATTCTGTCCCCCCGTTTGCTCTTCTCAAGCGACTGGAACTCTCAGGATCAAATAACTCTCCAGTACTCAAACTACATGTACGGAAATCAGGTTGCGGTACGCAACCCTTCGGAAGACCCCACCTCAAACATCTACACCAAGCCCGATCAGCACACAGTCTCCCTGCACGCTTCTATGTGGTGGTAATTGAGCAAGTAGAGTCGAGGCTTCGCTGGTACTTGAATCAGAAGTCTAAGACCTACAATGTAGCTGACGCCCAGTACGCCCTTCGAGCTGACTGGGCGTTCTTCTTTTTGTAACCCCACCGATGACCCCGGAGAGCGAGCAGAAAGCCCAAACAATCGCTCCCCGAGACCTCAGCGGAACGGACTTCCTTAACTCCATGAGATGTCTAGATCTTTAGAGAGCTCTAGAGCTTGACGAATGCAGTCAAAAAGAGCAGGATTTTTACGGGTACGCTCTTTTGGCAAACTTCCCATGGTGGCACAGTGCCGCCGCCGGCGCCTCCTAGGCAGATTCTTGAACGATAGCGACGAAAAAACACGCGTCACCGACGTAGTGCAGGCAGGCCTGCCCGATCAGGGTACAGGTACAGATTGTCTCGTTGTCATTTACACCACCGAGAAGGCGCTGCTTGGTAAGCGGTTCGTACTCGAAGGCAGCACTCTGCGCATTGGCCGCGGCCCTGACAATCAGATTGTTCTCGAGGGGGACAGCGTGAGCCGCCGCCACACTCACCTTGAAAAACGTGGCGGACAAAATTGGTATGCCGTCGACGACCGCAGCACAAACGGCACCTACGTCAACGAAGATCAAATACCGGGCGAAGTACGTCTCACAAACGGCGATCGCATCAAGGTTGGTCCCACCATTCTAAAATTTCTATCGGGGGCCGACGCAGAGGCCAAGTACCACGAAGAAATTTATAGAATGACTATCATTGATGGTCTGACGCAAATTCACAACAAGCGCTATCTGATAGAAGCGTTAGAGCGAGATGTCATGCGCGCGCGACGCCATAGTCGCGACCTCTGTGCCGTGATGTTCGACATCGATCACTTCAAGAGCATCAACGATCAATACGGTCACCTAGCCGGAGACCACGTGTTGCGAGAGCTCGCACGGGTAATTCAGGAGCGTACTCGCAAAGACGAAGTTTTTGCCCGTTATGGTGGCGAAGAATTTGTCATCATTTTGCCAGAAACTAGTCTCGATGGCGCAGTTCAACTCTCAGAAATCCTCAGGCAGCGCGTTGCTGGACACCAATTTGTTTTTCAAGGAGAACAGATGAGCGTAACCATCTCGATGGGGGCAGCCTCACTGCAAGAAAATATGTCCGGCACCGACCTGATTACCAAGGCGGACTCCAAGCTTTACGAAGCAAAAAACGGCGGACGCAACCGCGTCTGCCATTAAATATTTACTAGTACTTCCCCCAACTAGTAACCAGAAAATCAAACCATGGGCTTGAGCGAAATCCCCCCCCCAGCCGAGATCACTCCCGGTTTCGATCTACCTGATTTGCGGACCCGACCACCGGGCCCCCAGTCACGCACCTGGCTCACGCGGTTTAGTCGCCGTGCCGCCCCTATGGGGCCGTCTCGAGGCGAAGATAAAAAGGTAGTACGAGCCGATGTTCCACCGGGGGCTATCGTGCTCTCCCAGGCAAAGGGCTGCAATATTATAGATGTTGACGGCAACCGATATGTCGATTTCGCGGCCGGCTTTGGCTCACTCCTCTTAGGACATCAACACGAAGCCGTTCTACGCGCCATCGATATGCAGGCGCCCAAACTACTTCAAGGGCTGGGAGACGTGTACCCTAGTGATGCCAAGATCGGCCTGATGGAACGATTGGCCCGCTTGCACCACGACCCTGATGCTCAGGTTATTTTGGGACAAAGTGGTGCGGACGCAATCAGCGCCGCGATAAAGACCGCGGTACTCTCTACAAAGCGCAGTGGTTTAGTAGCATTCAATAGCTCCTACCACGGCCTTTCTTATGGAGCCTTGGGGGTGAGCGATTTGCGTCCGAGCTATCGGGAGCCATTTGCAGAGCATTTGGCGCGAGACGTCACCTTTGCCCCCTACCCGGCAACGCCTCAAGAGGCAGAGACAAGCCTACAAGCCGTGCGCTCGGCTCTCAGCTTGGGCGCGATTGCAGCCATACTTATCGAGCCAATTCTTGGGCGTGGCGGCATTATTGTTCCACCCAACGGATTTCTAGGACAACTCAGCACCTTGGCACGCGAATTTGGTGCCCTCCTGGTAAGCGACGAAATTTGGACGGGCTTGGGGCGCACCGGCTCTTGGCTAGCAGGCTCAGCCGATACAGAGTTTGTTCCCGACCTTATTTGTGTCGGTAAAGGGCTCGGCGGTGGACTACCGATTAGCGCATGTATTGGTAGCAAATGGGCCATGAGCGCCTGGCGACAAGAAGACGAAGTCGTGCATACATCGACCTTTGCCGGGGCTCCCCTGGCCTGCACCGCCGCCCTGACAACATTGGATATTTTAGGAAGAAAAAAGTGGATAGAAAGAGCCGCTGAAGTCGGCAATGCATGGATTGAAGAACTACGTACTTTGATGGCAGGCTCAAAAATTGGTGAAATTCGTGGACGTGGCTTCATGATTGGCCTCGATGCGAGTCAACTTCCAGGTGGGGCCTCGGCGCTCCAGAGAGCGCTCTTGGAACGTGGCTTCATCACCACCACCGGAGGCGGCCAGCGCGATGTACTTGTACTCACGCCTCCCCTCAATATAACAAGCGATCTCCTTATGGCATTTGAAGACTCACTCAAAGTAGCCGTCATGGTGCTTTCTGGAAAAAACGCGCCTCTATCGCCCTAGTACCAACCCCCCTCAGAACGTTCCAGGTTTTGTACCAATGAGACAAAAAGCAGCTCCGATGGTAAAAAAGGAGGTAGTTGCGGGGTTCATCAGGCCACCACTTCAGTTAGGTCAGGTGAAACCCGGCACGAATTTCCGGCACGCCGCTCTAGTACCAAAGGTCGGAACTTCGTGCCGGGTTTTGGTACCCATGAGA
>CAYWLO010000025.1:0-3330 GCA_964459035.1 uncultured Polyangiaceae bacterium
GAGGACTGGGACAAGATCATGGGCATCAACCTAATGGCAACAATTCATGGTACTAGTACCTCGTGCCGGAAGTCCGTGCCGGGTTTCACCAGACCCAACTGAAGTGGGGGCCTGATGAAACCCGCAATAGCCTCCCTATTTGCCCTCGGTACTACTTTTTGTCTCATGGGTACCAAAACCCGGCACGAAGTTCCGACCTTTGGTACTAGCTTTGCCTACGAGCAGATGCGCAAACAAAAGAGTGGGCATATCGTCAACATCGCTTCTGCGGCCGGGCTCCTGGGGCTTCCGGCTTCAATACCCTACGCCACCACAAAAGCGGCGATGATCGCCTTTTCGAATGACTTTCGCGTAGAAGCGGCAACTTTTGGCGTCGATGTCACGGTAGTATGCCCGGGTTTTATCGAGTCAAACATCTTTCAAAATGCAGACGTGGGCGCCCTCGACGGAGAAAAGGCCAGGGCTGCCATTTCCGTAAAGTTTCTTTCTGTCTCCATTGCTGTCAATAAAATACTCCAAGGTGTTGGATATAAAAAGGGTCTTTTCATGTTCCCGCAGTACGTAAGTGCTCTCTGGCTATTTCGAAGAGTGGCCCCTCGCCTTTATGAGCGTTTCATAGCAAAGCCCTCTCTCTTAGAGGCAAGAAAGGCGCGTACTTTACCATGACGGTCTCACAACAGGGAGACACATCGAAGAGTAGGAACAATTCATTTAAACAAGAAAACGCATCAACAAAGCGTCGTTCATTGGACGTGCTCGTTTGGGGAGCCAGCGGCTTCACCGGAAAGTTAGTTTGTGAATACCTACTCAATCAATACGGAGTACAGGGAGATTTAAGGTGGGCTATTGCAGGTCGCAACCGCGCCAAACTTGAGGCACTCAGAGACCAACTTGGCATAAAAGCATCTGCGTTACCTATCTTTATGGGAGAATGTGATAAGGAAAAGACTCTCAGAAAACTAGCGTCAAGCACACGGGTCATCATTACCACAGTCGGTCCCTACGCCCTCTACGGCTCAAAGCTGGTCGGCGCCTGCGTCGAAGAAGGAACCCATTATTGCGATCTTTCCGGTGAAGTCTCTTGGATGAAGTATATCATCGACCAATACCATGAGCGCGCGCGCGCTACCGGGGCCTGCATCGTGCACTCTTGTGGTTTTGACTCAATGCCTATGGATTTGGGGGTTTGGTGGCTACAAAATGCGATCAAAGAAAAGCACGGCATCTACGCTTCTTCTATCACCATGTTGGTTGAAGCCACCAAAGGGGGGGCCAGTGGTGGAACTATTTCAAGCGCTTTCAACGCTCTGGTGGACGCTCTCAACAATAAAAAAAGTTCAGATATTTTGGCCAACCCCTATAGCCTCAACCCTGTTCAAAAGAACGTCGAAGAGCACAATCAAGCGCGCGCCTTGCCCCCATCACCAGATCAACGAGGGGTAAAGTACAACGAAATAGCAAAACAATGGACAGCCCCCTTTGTCATGGCTGGCATCAATACCCGCAACGTGAGACGCAGCCACGCCCTAGCGGGTCACCCCTATGGCCTAAGCTTTGAGTATCATGAAGCTCTCATGACAGGGAGTGGTATAAGCGGGGCAATTAAAGGGTTCCTGGTCACTCTCGGTTTAGGAGCATTTGTCCTAGCGGCGTGCACTTCGTTCACGCGGTGGCTACTTTTACGGTTCTTTCTGCCGGCACCTGGGCAAGGCCCAACGCGCAAGGCACGTGAAGCGGGCTTCTTTCGCCTCGGTTTCTTTGCGTCGGTACCCAATCGTTCCAGCCAGAGCCCCCAAAACACTCAGCAACAGGTCCCCATTGTAGTCAGGGCCCACGTAGCGGCAAATAGCGATCCAGGTTATGGTTCAACAAGTAAAATGCTCGCCGAGGCTGGAGTCTGCTTAGCCCAAGACCAACTCACGTGCGGCGGGGGAGTGCATACGCCCTCCTCAGCAATGGCGGGCGCTCTACTTCGGCGATTGCAAACTCGTGCAGAACTCATTTTTGAACTAAAAGATTCCCCCAAGCCTCCAGACATCGCATAAAACACTAGTCAAACCGCGCCTCGAAATGGTTTTGTTACCCTCAATCGTCTGTGCAAACTTTGGCTTCTCCGGCATCACCCTTGAGATCAACCGGCTCACACTTCCATCCAGGTCGACAGTCTACGTTTTCTGAGCAGGCAAGAGAACATATGCCTCCCTCTGCTTTGATACACGCAGTGTCACTGGGACAATCGACGTTGCTCGAACATTCTTGAGTGCAAAGCCCACCAGGAAAGTCCCCGCCCTTTTCGCATTTTCCTTCACAGTCGACGGAGTTTTCACATGGGCCGCCAACCAATGTACCTTCATTGCCGACGGAACTACCGCAGCCGCTGACAAAAAGCAGAGCAAGAAGAAGGTAAAAGGGAGCTCCTACATTGAATTTTTTCATCTGATTGCCCAATAGTAACGCGCCTCTCCTAAA
The DNA here is from genome assembly GCA_964459035.1 of uncultured Polyangiaceae bacterium. Classification (GTDB taxonomy): domain Bacteria; phylum Myxococcota_A; class Polyangia; order Polyangiales; family Polyangiaceae; genus NIC37A-2. The sequence goes on from CAYWLO010000025.1 coordinate 2,470, forward strand.
AACAGGCATCTTCTGATGAAATCGGTACCAAAAGCAGGCGACGGACAGATTGTGTGTTGAACCATTGCGCCGACTCCCGCAGCAAATCCCCCCCTGGGCAGAAAGCGGAGCTGCGGCGGCCACCGGTACAGAGGGTGAATCCGGAGACCAATCCAAGGCATGCGGCGGCATCGCGGGGCTCTTTTGTGCAGAAGGGATGTACTGCAAGCATTGCTCACCCTGGACCCTGCAAGTAATTTTCGCTCAGATTCCTCCCCCGCCTAGCTACGCAAACTATGTGCAAACTGCACATTTTCTCGCTGGGTTACTCAATTTGGTGCACTTTGCCCTGTATTTTTGGCCCCCCAAGTGAGTTCGAATCCCGTCGGACTCAGCTCGTGGCAAGTCCAACAGGGGCACTTGCCATGAGCACCACAAGTACCTCGTGCGCTCGCAAAGAATCCATGGTGAGTGCAGGACTGTGCTTCTATTGTAAGCTCCGCGTACCCCTGAACGATTTCGGGTAGTTCCGATTGATTCGCGCAGCACTTACCTCCATGCCTGTTCAATGAGCAGACTCGTACAAGGACTCAATTGGGAGGAAACTTTCACCTGGAGCATGCAAAGGGCTCTGCCACCAGAAAAGTTTGTTTTGCGTAGCGCGCTCATTGTTTTCGGACTTAGCCTCTCAACAGCTTGCAGCGGCGTCGACAACACCGCCAATCAAGACGATGGTTACGCGGCCCAGGGCGGGGTGAGCAACTCAGGTGCCACGGACAATTCACGGAAAGACGCTCTCAACGGAGAAACCGTTGGTATGCCCAACACCGGAGGCACTGGAGGTTCCGGCGACATGCCCAACTCCGGAGGCTCCGGAGGCAC
>CAYWLO010000025.1:3430-15579 GCA_964459035.1 uncultured Polyangiaceae bacterium
CTCCGGAGGCTCCGGAGGCACTGGAGGTTCCGGCGACATGCCCAACTCCGGAGGCTCCGGAGGCACTGGAGGTTCCGGCGACATGCCCAACTCCGGAGGCACTGGAGGTTCCCAAAAATGCGTCTTGACCCCTCCAACAAAAGAAGATCTTCGGCTACGAGTGGGAGAACTAAGCGGCGACTCTCCGGTAACAATAGACGGCACAACGCTCAATCTCACAGATCGCTCAACTCAGCAGGCCAGAAAAAATGCCGTGACTTACATAAAAAACCTCTATGAAAGCCTTGGTCTTACCGTGAACGAGCATTCATTTTCCGGTGGAACGAATTTCTCTGTAGATCTCAACCCTGAGGCAAAAAAAACATTCATTGTCTCGGCTCACTTCGACAGTGTAAGAGACGTAGCTGGAGCTGACGACGACGCCACGGGGATCATCGGCGGCTGGGCCGTCGCTTCGGCGCTCAAGGATTGCGTTCTCACTCACAATCTGCGCATTGTAGGATTTGACCTGGAAGAACAGGGTCTTTTAGGCTCGAAGGCCTACGCGAACGCCCTCCCAGAGAAAGAGTCCATCCTAGGCCTATTACAGCTCGAAATGCTTGGCTATGACTCGAACGACGATGGGCTCTTCACACTTGTGGACTGTTCACGACCAGAGAGCGCTTTTTTGGCTACTTCATATAACAATGCAATCACTCAGCAAGGGCTCAATCTTCAAGCAGACTTCGCCTGCACCCGGGCAAGTGACCACAGCAGCTTCTGGGACGTTGGTATCCCTGCTATCACCGTCTCGGAGTTATTCTTTGGAAGCACTCCCGATAGTAACCCCTGCTATCATCAAAGCTGCGACCAAGTCGGCTTATTGAATTTTGAATACATGCACGATTTAGTGCAAGCCGCAGTGCACAGTACCGCTGAGCTTGTGGAGGCTTCGGCAAAATAGTCTGGGACCAACTTTTTGCGCTACCGTAGAGAGTCAATTCCCTCAGGCGATGCCTTCTGGCGTGTCTTCAACGCTCTCAGTCCTGATAAGTTTCAGGAGTGCTTCTCCGCTTGGATGCATGCTTTAGCGCAAGGCACACGAGGAAAACTTATCGCGATTGACGGGAAGACAGTTCGTCGTTCATTTAGCAAGGAACAGTAACTGAAACCTGTGCATATTGTGAATGCAAGGGTAGTGGAAAATTAGCTGGCACTAGCCCTGGTGGCATCCGACGAGAAGTCAAACGAAAGAACAGCGATACCTGAGTCATTGGAGCTTTTCCGCTAAAAGAAGCAAGAATTAGTTTAGACGCGCTAGGCTGTCAGAAAAGACAGCTGCGAATATTACAGAGCTTGGAGGCAACGAGCTGATGGGTCTCAAGGGGGTCACGTTTAGTGAGTATCAGGAAACAGACAAGGGGCATGGTCAGGGCAATATCAACGGCCTCACTCCTCCTGGAAAGCTCTTGGGAGACTCCATTGGCAACGGTGGCTCGGTGCCCGATCTCGGTAGCCTCAGGGGTAACTACGAGGGCACGTCAGACTCGGGCGGCTGCGCCTGCAGTACAAAAAAAGCCTCCAAACAATGTGTCTAGAGGCTTTTTTTAGGTAAAAATCTCACCCGCCCATTCAATGATCGACAGTCAACATCTGAGCCAAATAATTCTCTCGGCCCATGTCTTTGATCATGCCTAATTGGGCCTCTAACCAATCAATAGCTTCCTCCTCTTCGACCAAAATACTCTCTAGCAAAGCGCGCGTGCCATTGTCGGCGGCCTGAGTGGCCACTGCAATACCTCGATTGAGGCGCTCGACAGCGTCAAGCTCTACAAGAAGATCTACCTCGTGCATCTCTACGGGGTTCTCCCCCACTTTGACGGGACTCAGACGCTGCATATTTGGTATGCCGTCCAGATAAAGAATACGCTCGATGATCTTGTCCGCATGGGTCATCTCCTCGATAGATTCTTTGCGCTTCACCACCGCAAGTTTTCCGTAGCCCCAATTTTCGAGCATTTTGTAGTGAATAAAATATTGGTTGATGGCTGTGAGTTCGGCGGTCAAGACCTCATTCAGCAGCTCAATTACGTTGGCGTCGCCCTTCATGCCCCCACCCTACAGCCCAGCATCTCGGCGCGCATCCCCTTCGAAAAATTGAAGTGGTGGTTCAAAATTCAAGAAAGTTAAAAACTGTCTCAAGAAATGCAATTGAATGTCGTTATCAATATGCTACACCATGCAGAAGCCAAGCGGCCCAAGCCCAAGCTTCTGCAAATCGCAATTTCACCGTACTACAGTCAATATTTATGCTCATCTGCCATTGCCAACGTGTCAACGATCGCCGTATCCGTCAGGCCCTTGTTGATGGAGCACGTACAGTAGGCCAGGTTGGTAGGCTCTGTGGGGCCGGTACCCAATGTGGTGGTTGCGTCCCCGCGGTGGTGCAATTAGTCGAAGAGGCTCGCAACCTCGGCCCCGCCGGGGCACGCGACTTGCCGCTCGCCGCCGAGTAAGAGCTTGCGCTGGGGGGTTCGTCCCCCCACAGAAAAAGTCCGCATTTGGGGGGCTGCCTTTGACATTTTTAAGAGGCTGGCCGAGCGTTCGCACCTATGAAACGAAGTCATGCCCTTGGGGGAGCTGCCCTCATTCTGGCCAGCACATTCGCGGCGGTGAGCTCAGCTGGCGATCCCCCGTCTCGCGCTCACAACGAAACGCATCCCACCGAGAGCCTTGCGCCCTCCTTACCGGTAAAACAGTACGTTCTCAAAAATGGACTCACGGTGATGTTGAGCGAAGATCATTCGCTGCCTTCCGTAGCGGCCCATTTGGTTTACCTCGTGGGGTCGGGACACGAAGAAAAGGGGCGCACAGGTTTCGCTCATCTTTTTGAGCATTTGATGTTTCAAGGTTCAAAAAACTTCGACAACGAATACTTTGCTCCCTTTGACCCCATTGGCGCACGCACCAACGGCACAACCAGCAGCGATCGCACCGTCTACTACGAGCAAATTCCTAGCCAATATGCGGAGCTCCCCTTGTGGATGGAGTCCGATCGCATGCGCTCACTCTTGCCTGCCCTCACCCAAGAAAAACTGGACAACCAGCGCGAGGTCGTCAAAAACGAACGCCGACAGCGCTACGAAGTCACCCCCTACGGGCTTTCGTGGACCTACATAGACGAGGCTCTCTACCCAGAGGGGCACCCCTACCATCACTCAACAATTGGCTCCCATGCTGATCTTTCTGCAGCAACCCTCACAGACGTAAAAACTTTTTTCAAAAAGTACTACGTGCCAAAAAATACGGGACTCACCATTGTGGGTGACTTTGATGAGTCCACCCTACGCGAGCAGATAGAAAAGTACTTTGGAGACATTGCCCCCGGATCACGCGCCCCAGTTCCCATCGCGAAAACTCCCTCCATCAACAGCCCCAAACATTGGATAGCTGAGGATGACGTGCAACTTTCTCGAGTCTATTTTGCGTGGATCACGCCGGCCATTTTTGCTCCCGGTGACGCGGAACTCGATCTACTTTCTAATATCCTGACCAGTGGCAAAACTAGCCGACTTTTTCAAAGCTTGGTCTACGAGCGTAAACTGGCAAAAGACGTGGCCGCTTTTCAGCTCTCACGAAAGCTCAACGGTGCCTACATCATTCAAGCTACAGCCGCCCCGGGGACCAAGTTGAACGAGCTCGCAAACGCCCTGCAAGAAGAATTAAAAAAAGCCCTCGCACAGACCCCCAGTGACAAAGAACTCGCCCGAGCGCGCAACGATTACAAAAAGGCCTTCTTTCATCAACTCGAGACCTTCTCATCCCGAGCCAGCTTAATCGGCGCCTACTTTTTACACACAGAAAAGGGCGACTACGTAGCTCAGGATTATGCTCGCTACGTTTCTCCTACCGCGCGCGACGTGCAAAAGGCCGGGCAAAATTATCTCAACTTCGATCACTCCGTCCGCCTCGACTTCATCCCAGGCAAAAAAACAACCCCCCTCCGTAAACTTGAAACAGAGGTAACGAAATAATGTCCTCTCCAAAAACTGCCCTCAGAGCTCTCTGTACAACGGCAGCCCTCCTTCAGCTCATCAGTTGTGCAAGCAGCACCGCTACCCCAGCGCCAACCCCGCAGGCACAAAAGGCTCCAGCGGCGCCCCAGCCCGATCCTCGCTATTTAGCGCTGCCCACTCCGACGAAGGCCCAGCCGTGGCAAGCGCCCCCGGTAACTCAGTTTACCCTGAAGAACGGGCTCACGGTTTGGCGCATGACCCAAGGCAATACGCCTTTGGTATCGATCCACCTCATGTTGCCCAGGGGAGCGGCTGCGGACCCAAAAGGCAAAGCGGGCCTTACTTTAATGACTGCCGACCTCCTTGATGAAGGAGCTGGCAAGCTCTCGGCCCTGGAGCTAAGCGATAAGTTAGGCGAGTTAGCCACCGATTATAGCTCCAATACAGGTGTGGACTACACCTTACTCTCCATGGACGCTCTTTCCGAGAATCTCTCCCCCAGCCTGGAGCTACTCGGCGACATCGTCCTGCGACCTGCTCTCAAAAAATCCGAGTTCGATAGGCGAAAAAAGCATCATTTAGCCACCGCATTGGCGGCGCACGATGATCCAGGAACAAGTCGTCGACGAGCCCTCGCCCGTGTGCTTTTTGGAGACGGCTACGGGGGGCTCCCTGTGTCAGGTACCCTCACAAGTCTCCAAGACATCACCTGGCACGACGTAAAACGTCACGCAAAAAAGCTCACCTCTCCCCACGGAGCCCACTTGGTCATTGCGGGACGTGCCAACGAAGAAGAGTTGCGCGCATTGCTCAATCAAGTTTTTGGTAAATGGCGTGGTAGAGCGCAAAAAATAGAAAACGATGTGCGAAAAGCCCCTACAGGAGGGCGCGCCTATCTCATCGACTACCCCAAGGCCGCCCAATCTTCTTTGGCAATTGCCACACGAGCTGGCTCCGATGACGATGCAAATTTTTTCGCGGAAAAGGTAATGAACCAAAAGATTGGTGGGAGCTTTACGGGGCGCATCAACATGAACTTACGTGAGGACAAGGGTTATACCTACGGAGCACGGGGCGATTTTCGGCGCTACCAACACGCGGGCTACTATTCTATTAGTACCAACGTAAAAAGTGAGACCACAGGGGCAAGTATCAAAGAAATTTTCAAAGAGCTCTCGGACGTTTGCACTGAGCGACCGCTTACACAAAAGGAAGTCAACGAATCAGTCGAGGGGCTGCTGCTTGGCTACCCCATGCGCTTTGATCAAATCAGCTCCATGGGCATACGTTTGGTGCAACTGCCTGTTCACAATCGCCCTCTCGACTTTTGGAGCACCTGGCCCAGCAAAATCAACGCCATCACAAAAGACCGAGCCAACGCGGCGGCTCAACCCTATTGCGACAAAGCCCGCTACAATATCGTGATAGCCGGCGACAAAGAGTCCGTGGTACCGCAGCTCAAAAAGCTCAATATCGAAGTTGTCTTTTTGGACAAAGACGGGGAAGTTATCCCCCAATAGGTCGAGGACTTCGCCCCGACCCCACGTCTTGAGAACAATCAGCTCAGGGACGCTCGTTGGGTTGGGGCAGGTTGGCCTCTCCACTTTTCAAGGTATCGATAATGGCTCGATTGAGCACCTTGTCTTTTTTCAAACACTTGTCGGTCACGGTCCCGCTAAATGCGCCCTGACACTCGGTACGTCGAGCAATGTAGTGCTCTTTGATAGAAGGCAGAGATCGCAGGTGGTTTTGCATGTCCTTGCCAATAAAACGCCAAGGTACTTTTACGTACTTGGGGCTAGGTGGCTCATGGGTACGTACCTCGTCGCCGCCTAGGGTGACGCACGAGCCGTCCAAACGCATCGCCTCGTAACCTTCTCCAGCGCCACTTACTTGCATACCGCCAGCTGCAGTCGTGCGATGGTAAAGCAGTACAACTTCTTCATCAAATTGCAGCCACTCTTCTCCGCTTGTGGGACCACCCGAGGCATTGACCGCTTTGACCTTACGTGCCGAAATATAACCATGCGTAAAAGGAGAGCTCTTTTGAAATAGATGAAGAGCTACCGCCGGGTACACATCGGCGCAAAGTTTCTTGACCCATTGAGGGTCAGGTGTACACAAGCTCCCGCTTTCATAACAGGTAGTCGGTATTGTAGTGGGCCCCGAACTCTCCTCGCTCTCAGACTCATCCTGCTCTCCCTCTGTCGAGGAAGCTGCCGCCACGGACTCCTCACTGGAAGAATCCGGAGTCTCGGCCGTAGAATTACTTCCACCACAAGCCATGAGAAAGAGAGAATAACTGAGGGCAACAAAAGAGGAGCGGTACAACATGAATCCTTCGGACCATTATCAAAGGGTCCTTGTCAAGAACGAGCCAAGGCGAAACAATCACCTTATAATTTTGTGGGCTTGCCAAATAAAATCGAGTCAGTGCCCTTCGGCGCTTGAACTCAATCGGGATTTCTCTCTCGCCAAAAAATACAGGGTAAATTGCACCAAAATCATATATTTTCTTCAATTACGTGCACTTTACCACTGGTTTTGAACGTAATTGTCACTCTAAAGCGGAATTGTCCGGTTCTGCACAAGGTAGAAAAGTCCGCCTACGGCTCAAGGCCAATCAGCTTAAGAAAAATCGCAATCACGCCGTAGGCTCAATATGGGCCCCAAGGCGTCGTCTAATTCGCTCGTTGACTCAACTGCAGAAAAGAATCTAGCGGATCGTAAGCAACGCATTGCCCAAGTGCGAGAGGCTTGCGACGAGGCGGATTCTTCAGACGAGCTTTTAACCAGACTCACTGCCACAGTCTTAGGAGACAAGCTCGCTCATGCCAGCCTGCTCAAAGCTCATCGCGCATTCGATTCGAACACAGATCTTGCACAACGCACGGCACTTCTGGCAAGCATGCTCGACGAGCAAGTTACCTCGCAAAGTAGCGTTAGCGCACGCAAATACATCATCTTTCTCCCTATCCCTCTCGCAATTTTACTCATCATCGTGCTGGGCGGCATGGTCGCACGCAATTCAATAAAGAAGCAGGAGCGACCCAAGACAGAATCAGCCCCGGCGCATGTTGTAGAGGAGCCGAGCGAATGAACGTCTTCGACGCGCCTCCCCCTATTCGACCGTGACTGTTTTTGCCAAGTTGCGCGGCTGGTCCACGTCTGTTCCTTTTAGATCGGCCACATAGTAGGCGAATAATTGTAAAGGTACGGTGGTCAAAAGGGGCATCACAACTTCGGGCACCTGGGGCACAAAGAGCACATCTTCGGAAAATTCCTGAATCCCTTCTTCGCCGTCAGAAACTATTGCAATCACTTTACCCTCACGAGCTCGTACGGCCTGCAAATTGGAGAGAGTTTTTTCGTAGGTAGAGTCCTGGGGCGCGACAACTACCGTGGGCATATTTTCGTCAATGAGAGCAATAGGCCCGTGCTTCATCTCGCCCGCAGCGTAACCCTCAGCATGAATATAGCTTATTTCTTTGAGTTTCAGGGCGCCTTCCAACGCAATAGGGTATCCCAAACCACGCCCCAAATAGAGCATATGGGAAACCTTGTACCAACGGCGTGCTACTTTTTGTACAAGGGCAGAGCGAGTGAGCACCCGACGCATTTCATGAGGTAATTGCACCAAAGCCTGCAGGATTTCCCGTCCCTCTTCCGCGTCCAATGCGCCCCGGCAGCGGCCAAAAAATGTAGCAAGCATCAACATTGCGGCCAGTTGAGTCGTAAATGCCTTGGTGGAGGCAACCCCAATCTCCGGCCCCGCGTGGGTGTACAAAGTGCCGTTAGCAGCGCGGGGAATGGCGCTTTCTAATACGTTGGACAGAGCCAACACACGAGCCCCCTGCTCTTGAGCTGCTTTGAGCGCGGCCAGTGTATCGGCAGTTTCTCCTGATTGACTCACAGCTACAACTAAATCAGTCTTAGAAAAAACCGGCGAGCGATAACGCACCTCGCTGGCCAACTCACATTGAGCAGGCACTCGCGCCAATTGCTCCATCCAATGACGCCCGGCCAAACTTGCATGATAGCTGGTGCCACAAGCCACAAAATAGACCCGCTCAATGCCTTGAATTTCTTCGGGTGAAATTCCTAGTTCTTCGGCAATCAACGTACCCTCTGAAAGATCGATTCTGCCCCGCAACGTATCTTCGATAGCTCGGGGCTGCTCAAAGATTTCCTTGAGCATAAAATGGCGATAGCCGCCTTTTTCTGCCTGAACGGGGCTCCAATCAATCGTCCGTGGCTCTCGCTCTACTCTTTCTCCCGATAGGGTCTCAATTTGTGCTCCTTCGAGGGTAAGCGTGGCCAATTCACCATCTTGCAAATAGATAACTCGACGAGTTGAACTAAGAAGAGCGGGTACATCCGAAGCGCAGAGGCACTCGCCTTCGCCCACTCCAATCACCAAAGGGGATGCGTTTTTGGCAACGATAAAGCTTCCCGGTGTCTCCTTACTAAGAACAGCCAAGGCGTAGGCTCCCCGTAATTTCTTGAGCACTTCGGCCGTACATTTTTTAAGGGCGCCTTCGTCCTTGGGGGCGCACCTATCAAATTCAATCGATATCAAATGGGCAATGAGTTCGGTGTCAGTATCGCTACTAAGAATGACGCCTCGCTCTAGTAGATCTTTTTTTATTTCAAGATGATTCTCTATGATACCGTTGTGAACAACTACGATTGAGCCTGCCCTATGTGGGTGGGCGTTTTCTTCACTGGGGCGCCCATGGGTAGCCCAACGTGTATGACCAATACCTAATTTACCTGGAAACACCTCGGAGCCAATTGCCTGCTCCAGGTTGTCCAGTTTGCCAACGGCTCTTGCAATACGAATCGCTCCCTTGTCCAGTACCGCTACTCCCGCGGAGTCATAGCCGCGGTACTCTAAGCGACGTAAACCATTGAGCAGAACGGGGGCGGCATTTCGATGGCCGATGTATCCAACGATGCCGCACATAGGTTATTGTCCTCTCAACTCCTCGTAGAGTTTCACGGTGTCTTGGGCAATATGCCGCCAGCTAAACTTTTCGACCACTCGTTCACGCCCGGCCTGGCCGTAGCGCTTTGCCAATGAGGCATCCAATGCCACCAAATTTACCTTGTCGGCAAAGTCTTTTGCAAACTTTAAACGATTGAGAGGATTGCCATGCTCGTCTCCCTCGTAAGGAACCAGCTCCCCTGTTTCCCCAGGCACAACCACCTCTTTTATGCCCCCTACTGCCGAGGCAACGACAGCTGTACCTGTACCCATGGCCTCAATATTGACAATACCAAATGGCTCATAAATACTTGGACAGACGAATAGAGTCGCGGCCGAAAGCATTTCGATAACCTCCGGGCGCGGCAACATATTGCGAATCCAAAAGACGCCGCCTCGCTTTTTGTCCAACTCCTCCACGAGGCGAGCCACTTCTTGCTCCAACTCGGGGGTGTCGGGAGCACCTGCGCACAATACCAATTGAATACTTGGATCAAAATATTCGGCTGCTTCCAGCAAATGCACAACGCCTTTTTGACGGGTAATGCGGCCGACGAACATTGCTGAAGGTTGATTGGGATCAACCCCATGTCTCTCCAGGGCTGCAGTTCCCTTTTTGGGCGCATATTCAGTCGTATCGATTCCGTTGTAGATAACCTGCACTTTTTCAGGATCAACCTGAGGGTACGCGCGCAAGATATCCGTCTTCATGCCAGCACTAACGGCAATGATTCGATCACAAGTAAGAGCGGAAGTCTCTTCGATATAACGAGAGACGCGATATCCGCCCCCGAGCTGCTCTTCTTTCCAAGGGCGCAAGGGCTCCAAGCTATGGCAGGTCATCACATGAGGAATGCCGTACATCAATTTGGCTAAATGACCGGCAAAATTCGCGTACCAAGTGTGAGTATGCACAAGCTCAGCATCGTCAATACCACTCGCCATTTGTAAATTCACGGCCATTGTACGCAAGGCCGCTCGATGGGGCTCATCTCCCGAGAGGGCGTGCCACCAATCGTAGTTGGCCTCTACCTCCGGGGCGCTACGCTCCTGGCCAAAACAATGCACACGTAGCTCAAGGAGTCGCGACAGCTCACGCCCCAGGTACTCGACGTGCACACCAGCACCTCCATAAATTTCTGGGGGATATTCTCGGGTCAAAAGGGCAACGCGCATGCACGCTACTGTAGGGGTTTCAACTCAAAGGCGCCAGACGTTCACTTCTCCTAGAAACCAACGTCCGAGACCAATGAGGATGCTCCCTCTGCGCGTTCAGAACTCTATCAATCCAGAGAGATCTTGTCGTCCTTGCCCAAAACAACCACTCCACCTTCAGAAATGGTAAACCCGCGCTCGCGATCACGCTCTAAATGAACACCAATTGTAGCCCCAGGGGGAATAATTACGTTCTTGTCGACAATGGCCTTCTTAACAATTGCCCCTTTGCCCACCTCAACGCCCTGCATCAATACAGAGTTTTCAACTTGAGCGCCGTGGTGCACAAGAACACCTGATGAGATCATTGAACCACGCACCTGCCCCCCAGCAATAATAGCTCCGCTGCATACCATAGAGTCTACGGCCGTTCCCCTGCGTCCCTCTTCATCAAAAACGAATTTTGCGGGGGGCAAAGATCCCCCATGGGTATGAATTACCCACTCGGAATTGTAGAGATTAAAGATAGGATGCACGCTAATGAGATCCATTTGCGATTCATAATAACTATCTAATGTACCCACATCTCGCCAATAACCACGATCGCGATCGGTGGTACCTGGTACATTATTTCTAGAAAAGTCGTACACGGCGGCTTGGCCAGTAGCGACCAAATTGGTCACGATATTTCCTCCCATATCGTGCTCGCTTTGCTCGTCCAGCGCGTCCTCCTGCACAGCCTCCACAAGGGTCTTGGCGCTAAATACGTAATTTCCCATCGAGGCGAGAACCTCTTCGGGGTTGTCTTCAAGACCAACCGCCTCTTTTGGCTTCTCATGAAACGCTTTGATACGACCATTGGCGTCAGGTTCAATCACACCAAAGCGTGATGCCTCTTCTCGAGGAACACGAATGCCGGCAACCGTAACCCCTGCGCCCGAGGCAATATGCTCGTCAATCATCTGCATGGGATCCATGCGGTAAATATGGTCCGATCCGAACACGCAGATATAGTCAGGTTTCTCATCGTGAATGAGATTGAGGTTCTGAAAAATAGCGTCGGCCGAGCCCTCGAACCAGCGTTTACCATGACGCATTTGGGCCGGCACACTCATGACATAATTGTTAAAGAGTGGAGACATGCGCCACGTCATCGCTATGTGGCGATCCAAACTATGACTTTTGTATTGAGTCAAAACAGCGATGCGCCGAATGCCTCCGTTGACGAGATTGCTCAAAGCAAAATCTACCAGTCGATAATTTCCTCCAAAAGGAACGGCTGGTTTTGCCCTATCGCGGGTCAAGGGCCAAAGCCTCTTGCCTTCGCCGCCCGCCAACACCACTCCTAAAATTCTCGGTTGTCTCGCCATGCCTGCTCATGGTTGCAAGAGCCACCCTAGGTGAGCAAGCGCAATCGCCGCCAGAGCCAAAATGAGCACTCAACCCCATGAACTCCACGCTCCTACAAGGTAAGTGACGCAGGATTTACGTCAAAGAGGGCTTCGAGCGAGTCGAGTCCCCCGGTAGTCATGTAGGAAAATACGCACAGCTCCCTTCAATCACTCGGGGATTACCTTAGCGCGTTGAGCCCTCAAAAAAGTAGCCATATGGCACCACAAAAGCGATGCCTCTTGGTGGCAAACTTAGGGCGCCCCTGGGGCAGGTACGGGCGCAACTGGCGCTTTTGTAGTGGGAGCCGGTACGGGCTTCGCTGCGGGGACAGCTTTTGTAGCGGGCTTTGAAACAGGCACTGGGGCTTGAGCAGGAGCTACGGCGATGGGCTTCGTTGGAGCAACGGGAGAGACTGTTGCAGCGGCCACCGGTTTGTTAGGCACCTGTGGCGAAACGATTGTTGTCTTCGCTGGCATGGAGGGCAAGCGTGAGGCCGCGGCCTTCGCCCTTGGGCGAGTATTTACGGAAACACCTTGGGTGGTACCAGTCAGACGTATTTTTGAGGGCGTCGCCGCGGGAGGAGTTGAAGCAGGGGCCTCGACTACCTTCGCCTCTCCCTC
>CAYWLO010000025.1:15679-56349 GCA_964459035.1 uncultured Polyangiaceae bacterium
GGAGAAATCGCATCTCCCGCTGGAGGAGTCACAGAGCCCTCATTCACTGATTTTTGCTCGGGGACTTCAGGGAACTTCTTGTCGGCCTGAGCTCGAAGAGCAGCTTGAGTTTCAGCTCCGCTTAAAGCAGAACGCTCGTCGCTTGAGGGGAGCTCCCCCGAAGATGCCTCTCGCGTGGAACTCTCAACATGGGGAGTCTCTTCGCCCTTGCGTAGTTGAGAAAGACCGAAGACCACCGCCAAAACAGCCCCAACACCTAGCCCTACTTTGGACAAGTTGGAGAGTCCTCCTTGCTGAGCACGAGGAAGGCTTGCGGCGCTCGTGAACGAGCCGTCTCCAGCAGAACTGGCCCGATGAGGGCGCGGCATACCTGAACTGTCCCGCTCTTGGGAAAGCAAGCGAGCGGGTAAAGCGGCAGCCTTGGCCTGGGGCAACCCATGCACCTCGGCTAGTTTCGCCTTCTGTTTTTGCTTCTTGCGTCCAGCGCGACTCTTCTGCTTAGCCATGCCCTGAGATTACCCGTTCAGCGCTTCAGAACCACCAATAATTTCCATCAACTCGGTGGTAATTGCAGCCTGACGCGCGCGATTGTAGCTGAGGGTCAGTGAGTCAATCATGTCGTTTGCGTTGTTTGTTGCCGAATCCATCGCGGTCATTCGAGCGCCCAACTCAGATGCCTGACTCTCATAAAGGGCACGCAATAACGTGACCTCGACGTACATCGGTACAAGCACATCAAGAAGAGCCTTTTTATTGGGCTCAAAAATAAACCCACCGGAGTCTCCACCCGAAGCGGGCTGAGAGTTTTCGCCCACCTCTTCGCTGACAGCCTCAGGCGAGAGAGGAAATAAGGTTTCTTCGACTGCCAGCTGAGTCATGGCGCTCTTGAACTCATTGAAGAGGATATGAATCGCGTCCACTTCCTCAGTCATATAGGGCTTGAGAATTGCCCGCGCAATTCGATGAGCTTGAGGCAAACCCAGATCGTCCCAGACACCGTCGAAGTACTCGACCACAGGAGCATTGCGACGCGCGAGGTAATCACGCCCCTTGCGACCTACGACGAAAATCTTCACGGTCTTTCCGGCGTCTTCTAGAGCGTGCCACTGACGTTCAGCTCGACGCAAAAGCCCCGAGTTAAAAGCCCCACACAGGCCACGATCACTGGTTAAAACGAGAAGGAGCACACTCGATTCCTCGCGAACGGCGAGCAAGTGGTGATCGTCCGAGCCTTGTACCAGCCCCTCGGCCTCGGCAGCTGCAGTTTGGCCTGCTACCGAGCGCAATACTCGAGCAGTCTCCTGAGCATAGGGGCGCAACTCCTGAATGCGTGATTGCGCACGAGTCAGTCGAGCACCAGCTACCATTTTCATGGCGCGGGTGATCTTTTGCGTATTTTTTACGCTAACGATCCGAGTTCGGATTTCTTTTTGATTCGCCATTTTTCCGCGCCCAAAGAGATAAGCAGGTGCTTAGGAAGAGGATTACTCAGCAGCTTGAGCTGCCAAGAAATCTTTCGCAAATGCGGTGATGACCTCACCGAGTTTCTTATTCAGATCTTTGCTGATCTGCTTTTTGGTGACAATTTCATCCAGGATGTCTTTGTGCTTGGCATCGAGATGCTGATGTAGCTCAGCCTCGAACGCACCCAAACAATCGACTGGCAGAGAATCGCAATAACCCTGTGTACCAGCGAAAACAGTGATGACCTGTTTTTCAACTGACTGAGGCACGTATTGCCCCTGCTTGAGAAGCTCGACCAAACGCGCGCCACGCGCTAACTGGGCGCGAGTCGTTGCGTCCAAATCGCTCGCAAACTGAGCAAACGCCGCCATTTCGCGGTACTGAGCCAAATCGAGGCGCAGGGTCCCGGAGAGCTTCTTCATCGCTTTGATCTGCGCGCTTCCGCCCACGCGGGAAACGGAGATGCCCACGTTGATGGCAGGACGCTGTCCAGAGTTGAACAAGTCCGACTCCAAGAAAATCTGGCCATCTGTGATAGAAATCACATTGGTTGGAATGTACGCGGACACATCGCCAGCCTGAGTCTCAATGATGGGCAGAGCAGTCAATGAACCTCCGGAGTAAGGATCCATCTTTGCTTCGTGACCAGCACCCAGCTTTTCTGCGGCTTTCTTTGCTTCGTCACGACCATCTTCACGAAGATGAACCTTGCCGTCCACGCCACGGAATGAATGGTCACCCTCGGGCACCTCAGATCCAGTCTTTACGACGAACCAGCGCTGAGCCAATTTGGCAGCTCGCTCAAGAAGACGAGAATGAATGTAGAATACATCGCCTGGGTAAGCCTCGCGGCCGGGAGGACGACGAAGGAGGAGTGACATCTGACGATAGGCAACTGCCTGCTTAGAAAGGTCGTCGTAGATGCAGAGAGCAGCTCCCCCCGTATTGAGAGTGTGCTCGGCAATGGTGACACCTGTGTAGGGAGCCAAAAACTGTAGGGGAGCCGAATCGTTTGCGGTTGCAACAACAATCGTTGTGTACGCGAGAGCATCATGCTCACGAAGCTTGTCTACTACCTGAGCTACCGTGGATGACTTTTGACCAATGGCTACGTAAACGCAATGTACGTTCTGGCCCTTTTGGTTGATGATAGTGTCCAGGGCAACTGCCGTTTTTCCCGTCTGACGATCGCCAATGATGAGCTCACGCTGACCACGACCAATCGGAATCATCGAATCGATTGCTTTGATGCCCGTCTGCATGGGCTCGTTGACGGGCTGGCGCGCAATAATTCCGGGCGCTTTCAACTCGATACGGCGAGAGTGCTTGGTATCAAGGGGGCCTTTGCCGTCAATAGGTTGTCCTAAAGCGTTGACCACTCGTCCCTTCAGAGCTTCACCTGTGGGAACATCGGCAATACGCCCCGTTCGCTTGACGGTGTCACCTTCTTTTACGGAGCTAGGGTCACCGAGAAGGGCCACACCTACGTTGTCTTGCTCCAAGTTGAGAACGAGACCGTAGACTTCACCGGGAAACTCCACGAGCTCACCGGCCATGACACTTTCGAGTCCGTGCACGCGAGCGATACCGTCACCCGAAGTGAGGACTGTACCGGTCTCGGCAACGACCGCTTGGCCGTCAAAGTTCTTGATTTGCTGCTTGATGATGGAGGCGATCTCGTCGGCGCTGAGCTGCATGACTGTTCACTCGTAGGTTCTAGGCAAGTCGCATCTAATAATTATGCGGCTCACGTGGGTTCAAAAGTAGGTTCGGCGAATTGCCGGAGAATCTATAATTTACAGAAAACGAAAAGTTTTAGGAGGCCTTCACGGCCACGGCATCAATGATTTCACGTTCAACTTTTGCAAGTTGTCCGCGAATGCTGCCGTCGATTACCATATCGCCCACTTGGGCAATGGCTCCTCCCACGAGCTCAGTGTCTACTGAGCGCTCCAAGATCACTTTTTTCTTGAGGGCGTTCTGCAATTGAGTCGTAAGGGATTGATAATAACTCTCGGGCATCTTGGCGGCCGTGATCACACTTGCGCGGACCACACCATTTTTGATATCGGCGAGCTCGCTCAGGCGAGCGACGGTAGCACCCAAAGCGTCCAGGCGCCCGCGTCTTGCCATCACCAGCAAACCCTTGACGCCTAATTCAGGTACGCCAATTTTCTTTGCAACGGCGGACAAGATGGCTACTTGCTGTGCGTCCGAAAGAGTCGGATTACGCAAGGTGCTACGCAGTTGGCGACTTGTCTCGTAGGTATTTACGAAATACCCCAACTTCTCGGAGAGGACGGCCAAGTTGCCGGCCTCATCTCCCAATTCAAAAAGAGCCTGCGCATAGCGCTCGGCGATGGCTCCTGCACTCATGACAGCTCCTTAGGGGATTTTTGGATGTGAGAATCTAGGCTACCCAAAAAGGACTTAGCTAGTCTCTCATGATCCTTTGAATCGAGACTCTTTATGATTTCGGCACGCGCAGCCTCCACCGCGAGATGAACAGCCTTGACCGTTGCGTCATGACGAGCCGTAGCAAGCTCTTGCTCAATCAATTGACGGGCCTCGGACTCGATATGCACTCGACGGGCTGTTGCCTCAGCAAGGATGCGTTCTCTATCGACCTTTGCCTGCGTCTTCATGTCGTCCTTGATGCGCTGCATCTCCGATTCCATCAAAGAGAGCTTCTCTTCGTAGTGAGCGAGCTGCTTTTCGGCCTCACTCTTCATCTCACTTGCTTTTTCTATCTCGCCAGCAATGCGAGCCTTGCGGTCGACCAAGCCTTGCTTGATGCCTGGACCGCCCAATCTTCCGATGAGGAAGAATAGGATAGCGGTGTTTAGAATTAAGGCCCCCAGGGGAATGGGAGTGCCTGGAGCGCGCCAGAGAAGACCTGGCTCAACTCCGTCCTTCTCGCCAAGAAAACCAGTGATCCAGTTAATATCACCCCAGGTGGGGACATGGTGTGCGCCCTCATGTGCGTCACCAACTGCCGATTCACTCTCGTGAGAATCGGCAGTTGCACCGTGATGAGCTTTCTCTGGAGCCCCGCTAGCAAAAGCGGGTGAAACCATGGCGAGAGCGAGGCCGCAGGCTATCGAGGGTATTAACTTACGTAAAGTTTTCAAACCAGGTTCCTTCCTAAAATGCGACTACCAATATTGTTTGCCAAAGTACCACCTAATTTTTGCAGATCAGACTCAAGGGATGCCAGCTCGCCCTGAATTTTCGATCGTCCTTCAGCTGCAATCTTCGCGGCCGCCGCACTGGCGTCCTCAATGATACTCGCCTCTAGGGCAGCCGTTTCGCGGCGGAGTTCATCACGCTGCTCGGTCGCCTGAGAGCGCACTTTGGCTACCTCTTTTTCGTAGTTACAAAGGATCTCCGCCGCACGCTCCTGCATCGCTCGCGCCTCGGCTTTCGCACCGTCCGTACGCTCTTCTCGAAGGGAGAAAACACGCAACATTGGATCGAGAAGCAAGGGCTTTAGTACGAGGATCAACAACGAAAACAAAACCATCTGCAAGAGAACGGTTTTGTCGAAGTCCACGACGACGCTTGCCACTACGGGCGAAAGGATATGATGAGTGGTGTCTACCGCAGTCTCTGCGACTGGGCTCAAGTCCATAGACAAGCTCATGTCACGCTCTTTCCCCCCGTGCCACACACGCAATTGGTCGCCGGGAAATTCCGACTTTCGGTGTAGGGGATGATGGGGCCGCCGGCAGTTACCACCTCAATAGGCACCTGTCCACAGTGATTGCACCCAAGGCTTCATTGCATCGCTTTGCTCCACGCAATAGCGCTGATTCGCTCAATCCGCTGGCACTTCAATTCCTCTGCAATGGCCCGATACGGGATGCCCAATTGGGGATCGATGGCGGCCGGAACCAAGTCCAAAAGGGGGAGAAGGGCAAAGCTGCGCTGGAGGAGTTCGCGATGGGGAACGACCAACGTGCAACTCTGGTGCATTCGCTCGCCCGCCCAAAGAATATCCAAATCAAGAGTGCGGGGTCCCCACCTGAACTCACGCACTCTACGATATTTCGCCTCGAGCTCGTGTAGTTGCACTAAGAGTGCTTCCAAATCTCCCTCAAAATTGAGCAAAAGTGCCCCATTGAGAAAATCTGCCTGGTCAGGACCGATGGGGGCGCTCCTATAAAGCTCGGAAATCGCCGCGACGGTGAATTTCTGCCTAAAATCCCCAAGAACTTGCGAGAATATCTCCAGAGTGGCGCCAATATTTCCTCCAAGACCTACGACGACAGGAAAATCTAAATTTAAAGAACTCTGATCCACGACTTCGTGAAATTTTTCCCTAGAATCGCTCATACTCTCTATGATAGCGACAGATATGCTTTCGATGACAGAAGGCGAAATCATTTTGGTGAGCTTGGTTACTGCCATTGTGGTTGCAATAACTTGGTTGCGCAGCGCCCCGGCTCGATGAAGCCAGGGTATTTAATAACCACAATGTCAGCCAAGACAGGACCGAGCATTTGAGCACAGCGGAGCACCAAGAGAACGTGGACATTATCGTCTGCGATCCCGGAGCAGACGCTGGACGCCTGATGACGGCTCTTCGAGACGCTGGCTATACGACTCTCGACCTTCCCCTTGGTCTTTTAGAAAACCGTCTAGAATACGTGGCGCCCAGGCTAGTAATCTGCGACGCAAACTCCCACGATTTTCTCTCGTTTATAGCGAAGGCGGAGAGCGCAGCTTCCTCGCCTTTTATTCTCTTGCTTCTAACGAAAGAGATATCTGCCACGCCGGAGAAGACCTCGAGCCTTGCGCTTCAAATTCACACTCTTCTACGGCCATTTGACTTAGAAGAAGCCCTCACGGCAGTGGCTGAATTGTTGGGAGTGGCCACGCCCCCCTCATCTCGACATAATCAAGGAGAGCCACGAAAGGCCGAGGTTGTGCCCTCGGGACGCAGACCCCACCGCGCCTCTCCCAGGAGAGCTCCCACTCCAAGTCTACCACCTAGTTCTCTACAATTTTTGGAATCAAGTTGGCCTGGCTCGGCCTCGGAGCCCAGTTCGGCCCTTGGAGGCACACCCCTCATTGTCAAGTCGGTGAGCCCTCCTGGACTCCCCGCTCTTGTTCCCGGCGCCTCTGCATCCAACTCCTCGATTCCCAGTGTTGCTCCCCCAAGTTCTTCCCAGCCCGAGTTGAGCATTGAAACCGAGGCCCTTCTCGAAAAAGGTCGGCACCGGGTAAGTGCCTATCCCGCCCAGGCTCCGCGACCAGTGCGCCTCCCCTTGGTTCGTCGTGCACAGACAGAAGAAGTGCGCGATGAATTCGCTAGGGCTCTCCGGGAGCCTCTGGACCCTAGTTTTTCCAATATCGTAGGCGCCGTTCCCTCGACCTCCGGGTCCTCCGTGCCTCTTCCTTCTGGTCAACTCATCTCCGACTCCCCTCTTTCAATACAGGACGAGCCCACAAACCCTGGCGGAAAACTGCCAAGCCACCCTCCACCAAACGACGACGAGCTGGGTCCTCCCAGTGCTCTCGCCCTGGAGCCGAGCATCGCCCCCCCTTCTGTCCTCGACGATTTAGGTTTTTCACTACCCACGGTCGGCGACGAGGCACTCCTCAAGAGAGCAGCCCACGAACTCGAAGTTCCCCGGGGCTCCGCAAGCACATTCAATGAGTCCTCGCCTGTACTGAGCGCCACAATCCCCCCCCCGCGCCGCGCCTCTCACGCTCTGTCTTCACAAGAGCCAACTCCGCCCTCGGTACCGATAGACGGGCCACCAACAACCAATATACCAGCGACCCATTCCGACAGCAGAGCCGGACCTACCGGTCGTCTCTCTGATCAGGCTCCTCTCACGAATTCGCCCCTCCATGACCCCCAACGTCGTACAAATTTTGAAGGAGTCAGCGGGGACGACGACAAAACAGATCTCCAGGCTCTAGCGGGTCTTGCATTAGCTATTCGTGAGAGACGTTCTGGCGCTGTAGCACAGCAAGAAAAGGGAGGTATCCGACGAATTGTACTTACTGGCGGCGATCTCTCGACTGTAGCCTCCAGCATCACAGGCGAGAGTCTCGGACATTTTCTTCACTCACGGGGCGATATTAGCGAAGAGGTCCTAGCCAGCCTTTCGCCCCTTCCAGGGTTTGGACGGCACGCGGGCGCGGCACTCATTGCACGCGGACTACTGCCTCAAGATGATTTATGGCCAGTCCTGCGTTCTCACGCAGAATGGATCTTGGGAAAGGCGCTTCTCTCAACCGAAATCACCCAATGGGAAACCACGTTACCGGCGCGCATTTTGGAAGAACCTGCTGTTTTTGGGGGCTCGGCTGGTAGCGAGATCTTCGTTGAAACCATTCGGCGTATATTAACAGCCGAAGAAGCCCTGAGCCTCCTAGGCTCTCCTGAGACTTTTCTTAGTCATGGCTCCCATGAAACTCTCCTGGGTGAATCTGCTCTCAGCCCCAGTTGCCAACAATGGTTAGCAGGTCGTATCGGGAAGAAAATCGGCCCAATACTCGAACACAATCCATCAATGTTGCCAATCTTGGTCGCTCTGACACAGCTGGGCGTGTATTCAACTGGAGGTGATCTCCGCGCAGCTCCAGAGGCCTCCCTCGACTATCAAAGCCAGCAGGTTGACGAAGATGCCTTCGCAGCTCAAGTGAAGTCTCGTTGCTTCCTTGTCGAAGACGGAGACTACTTCGACATCTTGGGCATTGCTCACTCGGCGACTACCTACGAGGTAGAGAGGGCCCGAGAAGAATTGCTAGTGCGCTATTCTGAGAAACGACTCACGTCGCGAACCCTGCATCTTCGGGACGAGATTCAACTTTTGCGAGAAGTGATAGAAGAGGCCCACCTAGTGCTCAAAGACGATGTGCGACGTTGGCGCTATCGTAAGGCGATTGAAGCCTCACCTCTCTCTTGAAGGAAAGACCTTCTATTCGGCAGCTGCTGTCGCTCGCGAATTAAATACGCTGAACTGAAGCTCCCCCTCAACGGCTTCCACCTTCCACGTATCTCCCGCTCGCAATTGTCCCCCCAATATGGCCTCAGCAAGTGGGGCCTCTATCAATCGAGAGATCATACGCCGTAGAGGACGAGCGCCCAGCTCCGGCTCATGCCCCCCTTCGTCCAACAAATAATCAATGGCGCTCTCATGGATATCCAACGAGATCCCCCTGCTCAATTCCAATTCGTCGGTGAGCCCTGCACACAATTTCTTTCCAATGCGTTTTACGTCAGGGCGAGTCAGGGGAGAAAATGCGAGCACTTCATCAATTCGATTATAAAGTTCCGGGGCGAGCGCCCGCTTGGCCGCATCAATCACCAATGAAGCCCTATCCTCGGCGCAAGCATTTTCGTTTCCAAAACCGACGCGCTTTCGCATGGATCCGCTCGTAATCTCGCTGCCTATATTCGAAGTCAATATCAGCACTGTATTGGTAAAGTCTACCAATCGCCCTCGACTGTCTGTCATGCGTCCTTCATCAAAGACGGCCAAAAACGCGGTCAATACTTCCGGATGGGCTTTCTCAATTTCGTCCAGCAGTACCACCTGGTAGGGTCGCCTACGTACCGCTTCGGTCAGCATGCCCCCCGCGTCATGTCCAATATATCCAGGAGGGGCACCTACTAATTTGGCCACAGCATGGGCCTCGCTCATCTCCGCCATATCGATACGCGTCATCGCGCTTTCTGTATGAAAGAGAGCTTCGGCAACGGCTTTCGCTGTCTCTGTTTTTCCGACTCCTGTTGGTCCTAGAAGTAAGAAAGTTCCAATCGGTCGACGAGTTCCCAAACCGGCGGCATTCCTTCGCAAAATTCGTGCGATTTTTTCTAGGTGGATCTCGTGCCCAATGACACGCTCACAAAGAATTTCTCGCAGTTGAAGCATGCGTTCGCCATCAGACTCCAGCAAACGCTCCACCGGCATATTCGACTGGCTCGCAACCACTTGAGCCACTGCCTCGGCGTCCACAACCGGCCCCCCTCTGCGACGGGCACGCGCGCCGGCGAGATCCAATATTCCGACAGCTTTGTCAGGCAAACAACGACCAGGCAAATAGCGAAGCGACCAAGAGATTGCCCGAGCTATCGCATCTTCATTGTATTGCACCCCATGATGACTCGATAGACGGGGGGCCAGACTTGAAAGAATGAGAAACGCGTCTTCGTACTGAGGTTCCTCTATCTCAATGGCAGAGAACCTGCGAGACAATGTGGCGTCACTTTCAATGACCCTTCGATACTCTTCGGTGCTGGTGGCTCCAATACATGGCAGCTCACCACGGGCCAAACTCAGTTTAAGATCGCTGGCAATTTCTTCTGCAGCGTCGCCGGTAAAGAGTTGATGCACATCATCAAAGAATAGAATTACTCGGCCAGAGGCCAATTGGACCTCTTTCTTGATGGCGCCCAAACGTCCAGCCAGTGCCCCACGCATTCCGGTCCCCGCAACCAACTCGGAAATTGGTATCTCGATCACCAATCGGTCATCCTCTGGGTTTTCGAGAATCGCTGTGGCGACACCGCGAGCTATACTGGTTTTTCCAACTCCCGCGGCACCAATCAAACAGGGGTTATTTCCCTGACGTTTGGCCAATATATCAAGAGCAGCTTCAATCTCATCATCTCGGCCAACCACGTCATCGGCCTCTCCCAGAGCAGCCGCGAGTGATAAGTTACGCCCCAGTTGAGAGAGAATAGGAAATAGTTTTTTTGGTAGGCCGTATTGTTCGTGAAGTAAACGTTTCTCCTCCTCGCTCAATGCACGGGCCGACGATGCACTGGCCGACGATGCACTGGGCGACAATGCACGGGACAGCTCAGAAGGGCTCTCTTCTGTCTCCAACAGAGCGTCAGGCCCCTCCAGAACTCTCTCGCCGGCCCTCTCCGCTGCAAAAGTAGGTTTCGGATCTTCCCTTCCCTCACCGGGGAGCGGCGTGAGCGATTCGTAAGGTCGACCCCTCAGTCTTTGCTGAGGCAGGGGGGTCGGTCCAACCTGAGGAATCATCGAAAGCGCTTGAGCCGCCGGGCCAACAGCGGCAGCAATAGGCCCCACATTTCTCGCGACACGAGGTGCAACAACCGGCAAGGGAGGCATGACAGGAACAACTTCACCTCGGGGCGATGAACCCCGCGGAGGAATCATATCGCGCGAAGGCGTAGGCGAGGGCCGTCTCGCCCTATCGGCCGAGGGCAATCCCTGACCTAATTGAGTCGCCCGTAAGCGCAACGCCCCCAAATCGACGCCCAAAAAATCGAGAACCTGACGCGCTGAGCCGCGAGTATCATCCAGTAGCGCCAAGAGCAGATGAATGGCATCGGGGGATCGAGAGCCGAAGGTACGTGCGACCTCACGAACCCGCGCTCGAAAAAGGTGAAAGTTCTCGGGCAAGCCGACCTTTGACTGACCCTCCCATCCATTCAAGACCCGGCGAAATCCTGCCCGATGTTCTTCCAGGACATCACGTACACTCCCCGGAACGGCACCAACCGCAGCCAATAGATGAACTCCTCTCAGGGGCTCCTGTCGGCGCGCCGCTAAAGTCTCCGCTTGTGAGAGTAGGTAAGCAAAGGACGGTTCAAGAGAGGAAACCATGCTTTCGCGTGCCCGAAATCCGAGAGTCGGGCCAAGTTTGCTGCACAATCCGGTTCCTATGCAAATTCTTGGTGGTTTTGCTCCCCGTAGAGAAAGTGCGATGAGGGGGTTCTATGGCGCGATTTTTACAATTGGCTTCAATTTTTTCTTTCTTGCTTCTGACCAACTGCAATGTCTTGCAGAAAGTCGAGCAATGCGAAGAGCTCGCTCTGCTCCTCCAAGAATCAATTCCTGAGCTAAAAAATCTTCCAATCAAGGCGTCCCCTTCCCCCGATACTTTGCGAAACCAGGCAAGAGTCTACGCAACGCTCGCCCAGCGACTTGAGAAAATAAACCCCTCGATGGCGGAGCTACAGCGTGATCGAAAATTATTGGTGCAAGGTCTCTTACAACTTGAAAGAGAATTGAAGAACGCTGCCACTGCGGTGAGCGAACAAGGCTCACGAGCAAAGCCTGCTCAGGTCCGTCGATACGCCCGCTCCAAAAAATCTATCCTGAGCATTCAGAACAAGCTCAAGACCACTCTCGCCAATCTAAACAACACTTGTAACTAGAGCGGCGAACGGTTTGCCGGTTGTCGCTCTAGCGCTTCCTACGAGATTTTTTGGGAATGCCACGGGTCATCTCTCCTACTTCGATGTCTCCGTGGCGATAGACTATTAGGCGTTTGAAGCTGCCCCTCTTGTCTCCTCCAATGATATATAGCATCTCATGAGGGCCTGGGCGGTGAAGGTTGGGTACCCACTCGTTGCTAGATACCCAAGCAAGAGCCTGCACATTGCCAGGTACCATGCGGGCAAAAAGAAGCCCACAACGCGGCCCCAACGGCGCGGGCTTACCACGACCACATAGGGCAAATAAATGAATCTCCTCGTTGCCGACGGGACGCCAAAGCCAGACTCTTTGACGTCGAATTCTCCCCGCACTCTGGAGGTTCTTTCGGGCCTCGCGGGGCAACGCTTCAAGTAGGCTCTTCTCTACTTCGTCGTCAAACGCCATACGCGGAATCAAGCCCGGACCATGAAGCATTGTTAGCTCCACACGGGCAGTGTTGCGAGGTCCTGCGCAACAGCGAAACCCTGTGGTGCCAGCGCGTTTTTCTGGCGCAGAAAACTCTGCATTGGCGCAACGTCCTACTACCTCTCCATTCTTTGAGTTTCCCCCTCGAAGCGAAATCTCCCCCCGTGTGCGCCCTCTCCCAAATTCATCAGCCGTCCATTCAAATGCGCCACCGTGCATATCTCGCACCCCAAAGTCGCTTTGGCAGCCCACCTGGTATCCGCTGGGTCGTAGGCGAGCACTGCGTCCCGTCTTACATTTCTCTTCGCGATACAAGTCACCGTACTCATAGGTCCTATTGTCGGGTCCCTTGCATGCGCGCTCCCATTCTAGCTCTGCGCACAGTCTTTTTCCTCGTTCACGACACAGGGCTCCAGCCTCAGCATGGCTCACTCCTGTTTGAGGAATTGCCGCTTCCTCATTGGGATAGGGAAAACTGTCGATGTAAAACCCATCGAGCATAATTTGCTCGCCTGGAGACTCGCGATCTGCTCTCCGAGGTCGCTGGTCGGGTGGGGTTCCTACCACCAACGCTCCGGGGGGAATATAAACCATGCCGGCGCGTGGTTCGGGTTTCTCGATGGGGGGCCCCAAGGGAGGCCGGTAGTCACGGGTCGATTGCGCTTCGATTTTTTCATGGGCCTCCGTGATGTCGGTCGCTCCCTCTTTTTCTTTTTTTTCGCAAGCCGCCCCCGAAACGCAGAGCAACACCAAAGCAAAACGCCCCAGCATGCACGATCTTTCGCTCATACCTTGGGCTCATTCTCTCGACCCGAACGCAAGGGTAAGTCCCGTAGACCCAATTCTTTCATCTTTAATTGCAACCCCTTGCGCGAGAGTTTAAGCACCCTAGCTGTATGAGTGACGTTTCCATTCATCTGATTGAGAGCTCTATAGATTAACTCCCTTTCCAGGTGATTTACGGCCGCGCGCACTTGTTCTTTTAAGCCAATTTTTTCGGACGAGTTCTCTCCCTCCCGTTCCTGTGCATTCAGCGGTAAAGGGACACTCGTAAAATTCTCGCGAACTTCTGGAGATAAATGCTCCACCAAAATACGCTCACCATCGGCAAAGAGCACGGCTCGCTCTAGTACATTTTCTAGCTCTCGCACATTACCTGGCCAGCGATAGGCAGCCAAGACTGCTTGGGCTTCATAACTAAGACCCACTATCGATTTTCCTAGTCGATTATTGTATTTCTCAACAAAATGATCGACGAGGAGAGGAATGTCGCCGACACGTTTTCTTAGGGCGGGGAGCCGTAGACCGACAACATTCAGGCGATAATAGAGATCTTCGCGAAACAGCCCCTCTTCTATTTTTCTCTTGAGATCTGTATTTGTTGCGGCCACTAAGCGTACTTCCACTTTCACGGTGCGGATCCCTCCCACGCGCTCAAACTCCCCTTCTTGCAGAGCTCGCAAGAGTTTCACTTGGGTTTCGAGAGGAATAGAGCCAATCTCATCAAGAAAAAGTGTCCCCCCGCTGGCTAGTTCGAAACGACCGGGTTTGGACGCAATCGCCCCGGTAAAAGCTCCACGCTCGTGACCAAAAAACTCACTTTCAATCAAATCTCTTGGAATCGCGGCGCAGTTTACCTTAATAAACGGGCCTTCTTTTCTCGAAGAAGAAACGTGTAGCGCTCGAGCAATGAGTTCTTTGCCTGTCCCGCTCTCGCCTGTCACCAATACCGTGGTCGGAGAATCAGCTACGCGATCTATCAAAGTGTAGACCTCGGAGATGGCCTCGCTGCTGCCAATAATTCCATGGCGAGAATTCTCGGAGGTCGTGGCTGACGTTGCGTCTCGCGCGGAGAACTCCTGGGTCACCAATGCCTTGCGAACGATTGAACGAAGTTCTTCCTGATCAAAAGGCTTGGTAATGTAGTCAAATGCTCCTGTTTTCAGTGCTTCGACAGCGTTATCTACTGTGCCGTGAGCCGTGATGAGAATCACAGGTAAACTCGGGTGAATCGAAAGGGCTTCACGCAAAAGCTCCATTCCGTCCAAAACCGGCATGCGTAAGTCGGCGATGAGCAGATCAATATGACTCTCCTTCAAATACGCTAGGGCCTCGCCGCCATTGGCCACAAGATGCACCTCGTGGCCGTCGCGCGCCAATTGTGCACCCAAAATTCTCCTCAAATTCGGCTCGTCGTCCGCGATCAGAATCTGCTTTTTGTCTCCTATCATGACTCTCTGCTTCTAGTACAAAACCACCGAATTTCGCGCAGGGCACACTTCATTCGATGGTAAAAAGTTGTACCGGGAGAAATACTCTAGAAAAGAGTGCCTCGCCCCCGCTCTCCAG
The DNA here is from genome assembly GCA_964459035.1 of uncultured Polyangiaceae bacterium. Taxonomy (GTDB): domain Bacteria; phylum Myxococcota_A; class Polyangia; order Polyangiales; family Polyangiaceae; genus NIC37A-2. The sequence continues at coordinate 30,112 of CAYWLO010000025.1, forward strand.
TACCTCCCGGAAAGGCGCAATGAGTGCTCAAACTAGAAATCGCAGCGCAAACCATCTTTTGCCCCGCCTGAACAATAAAGAAGATAGGTTTTCCGCTGGCCTGGGGCTCCCACGGCAAGAAGGTCCTGCCCGGCTTGAGGCACAGCTTGCACACTCGCGCCGAAGTGTGCCCCAGCCGTTAAGTCAGAAACGAAGGCCGAATCGATAAAATTACCGCTCAAGGCGTCAAAAATTTGCAGAGCGCCCGCCTTGGACTCCCCGCGCACCTTCAAGAGAGGTGCCCCCACAATGATCTCTCTTTTTCCGTTTCCGTTGATATCCCCAATGGTCACCGAGTCACCAAATTTAGAAACGGAGCAACCTTCAATGTCTTCATGCGCAGTACATTGAAGCTCCGAGAGAAGGGCCCCCGGTGGAATTTCGCACTTGCCATTGAATGACTGCCCCTCCAGCACCGCCCCCGAAAAAGCGCGCACTGTTTTCTCGTCTGCAATCACTAAGTCATCCCATGCGTCTCCGTCCACATCTCCCCAGGTCAGAGTGCGCCCCCATTGATTTCCCCCTTGCAAACAGGCCAATAGTTGGACATTTTCTGTCTCGGACCGAAAGACCCATACCTGGTTTTTGCTGAGGGCACTCACTGCAAAAAGATGCCCGGCACTGCCTTTCCCAACGCTCACTTGAGACCCAAAGTCTTCTCCTGCTAGGTCGGGCTTGAGAATATCCGTAGGAGTTCCTCCCAGCGATGAATAATACCAAGCGCGCCCCTCTTTTTCGGCTGCCGCCAAAATAAACGAGCTATCACCACGAGCACTGTCCAGGCGAATTTTGGCCGAGCCAGCGGCCCCTTCCAGCACCGATTGTAAATCTACCGGGATCGGGATTTCTACCTGTAAGCCGCTTTGACAACGGGACCAAAGAGTAGAAACACTGGGGAAAATTCCCTCCGAAGGAGCAAGGCCGGAGATAAAACAAAGCTCTGACTCATTTTTCGAGCCGCTCTGATGAATCACCCCCGTCGGCTGAGCCACTGCATTGCAAACATCGCTTCCGTCTCTCAAGGGACAATGGCCCCTATCAGTCGAATTCGAATCGGGCTTTTGACTCGTTCCTAGTGAATAAACAAGCCCTCCGCCCTCTCCGGGTGTGCCAGCCACGTAAAGCTCCGTGTTTTCACCACTTTGCAAGTAAGTGAGCGCACGCCCAGTGCTCCCTGCGTACTCGTCAGGAACCCCCAGCTCCACCACCGGTGCGTTTTCACCTAGTTGTGAAAACCTGTCCCAAGAACAAGCGCTCCCGCCCAATACAAATAAGCACGCGCCCAACAAAGAGAATCTCGTCCTACTATTTTTACTCAAAGTCCTCATTGCCCGACCTCTTTCACTGCAGGTTCAACATCACGCACGGTCTTGAATTCACGCTTCTTACCCCTCTGCAATTGAGGATCGGGATAAGGATCGCGCAGAAAATTGTAGGTCGATACAAGAGCCAAAATTCCTCCAAGAGTAAATGAGGCATTAGCTCCCACTGAATACCAGAGCCCCTGATTCAAACGACTATCTCCTTCATGCAGATATCCGGCGGCTCTGTCCGCTGACAGCTCGGAGTCGAGTCGATTGGACTCAACGCCCAAGTAAATTCCTGCGCCAAAAAAACCTGCCGAAAGCACAGCTTGGGTCCAAGCTGCCCCTCGGGGAAATTTCTTCACCATACGCGCCCGCATGGGCAATATTTGTCCGGGAGGTACGACGACCGTTTTATGCAAGTCCTTGTAGCCCTGAGAACTAATCAAAAGCTGGTGCCTACCGGCACTTAACTTGGCCTCCAATGCCGATTGTCCTTGAACCCAATGGCCCACAGGTTTTTGGTCTACCGAAAGCATGATCTCCCCGACATTTGCGTCCAGGCGAATCACCCCAAAAGCGAGCCTTTTTAGAGTGATTTCAAGGGATTTTTTCTCCCCTTGTTCGACTTCAACTACAAGACTTTTACTTTGATATCCTGGTGCTTCTACAAGAAGCGCATGTTTTCCTGGTGGTATTAGTCCACTATGAGGTACCTCTCCCCAAATAAACGTTTTCTCCCCCTCATCGTCCAAATACAATTTGGCCCCCGCGACGTTTGAAGTGACCTCCAAAAAACCAGTAAATTCTCCTTGAGATAGGCTCGCCTGAAAATGGTGAACATGGCCCGCCGCTACCTCAATATCGGTTTGAGTCCTATTGTAATCGCGGTATTTTTTGATCACGATATGATAGTTACCCACCGCTAGGGTCAAGTTGAGGGGACTCGTTCCTGCTGCAATGGGCGACCATTCGGTATTCTGGCTCCCTTCTTGATAGGGGGGCGCTTGAGAATTTTGACGACGGTACACACGCACGAGCGCTCCAGGAGGATCGGTCTCAATCACGAGCAACGATTTCATACCTTCGTGAGGATCCCCTGGTAAAATTAAGGGAGCGGCAACCACCTCCTCTGCATTCTCTTTCTTTGCCAACTCAGCGTCCTGCAACGCCTTTTCTATCTCCTGAATGCGGGTACGTACCGCCTCCGCGTCCGGTGCCTGTGGGTCGTTTTTTAGGTAGCGACGAAATGCGCTCAAGGCGGGCTCTGCTTCTCCTACTTTTTGATAGCAAACGCCGGCATTGAACAAAAAAGCAGAGTAAGGATGTTGGGCATAACCGGCCTCAAAGACCAAAGCGGCTTCCTTATACTTTTTCGCTAAGAAAAGCCCCTGCCCTTTGTCCATCTGCACACGAATCGCTCCCATGCCCTGTTCGACGCTATCTGCGCGTGCTTGGGCAAAAAGAGGAGTCGCAAATAGGCAAACTACAATTCCCAAAACAAAGAATTGAAACCAGTAGTGGGGGGCTCTTCCGCGGTTTACGACCCGCTCATATTTCTGCAACATCATTCTTAATGAAGAGCGTCTGCTCAGAGTGTGGCTCGTACAAGGCAAAAATGGGATTTTTCTCGCGCCCCTTTGCATCGAGTCAGCCGCTCCTATGATGGAGGGGAGTTCCTCTCGTCTCCTTATTGAACTTGAGTCTCAGAACGCACTTCTAGGAAGCACCCTCCATGCTCGCCCCCTTTCGACGACTTTGTATCTTCTCTGGCATATCTCTCGTGGCTTTATTTGGCGCCAACGCTCAAGCCAATGAAGAAAATACAGTAGAGGCGAAAAATACTACTCCTACAGCAAAAGAATACGCCAAGTGCGAACACAACCCGACCGATGATGACGTCAGCGCGGCCCAAGGTGCTTACCGAGCCGGACAGGTCTCGTTTGAAGAAGCGGACTACCAACGCGCACTACTCTATTGGGAAGACGCGTATCGGCGCGATTGCACTGCCGACAAACTCCTCCTCAACATTGCTCGGGCCTACGAGCTCTCGGGAGACAATCGTGCTGCTCTCAACGCGCTGCAAACCTACGTCGAGCGCAATCCCGAGACAGAGCCCGAAAGCTCCGTTCGAAAACGCTTGGCTAAAATGCAGGAAAAGGTCGAAGAAGAAGACCAAGAAAAACAAGAGCAGCTCGCTCTAGCAGCCAGTCAACAGTCTCAAGACCAGTCCTCGTCTCCCGAGCCCGAGCCAAATCTACAGTTCTCTCCGGCCCCCCGACGCCCTCTTTGGCCAGTGCTTGTCACGGGCGGGGGCGTTGTCTTCGCAAGCACTGGTCTTTTGCTTCTTCTGCGTGCGGACAAAGTCGCGAAAGACGCCGGATGCTCCAGCAACCCAATCACAGGTGATCAGTTTTGCCCCACCGACGAAGCGTCCGACAAAGCAAGTTCAGCTGCCCAGGTTGCCAATTTCGTGGGCATACCGCTTTTTGTAGTCGGCAATCTGGCGGGAGCCATTGGCGGCTACTTTTGGTACCGCACGTGGACCTCAGGGAGCCCTTCCTCAAAAACCTCGCACGCTCCTGTATTCGTGCCGGTAGTCAGCTCTCAGTTTCAAGGATTCGCCTTGAGTGGTGCCTTTTGAGCTTCACCATTCTGGGACTTTTCTCCTGGTAACTTCTGGAGCTTTGCTTCTTGTTTTGCCTCTTCGGGCAAGGGCTCCAAAGGCATGGCAGTCTCACTAGAAGAGCCCCCACACGCAGGAAAAAAAGCAAGAGTGAGAAGAAACGAGAGCGCCAGCTTGAAAATTATCAATGTACTGGTGCGCGCAGATACCTTTTCCATCAGTTCACCGTGGCAACTCTTGCCACCCACGCCAACCCAATTAAAAAAATAGCGCGTTCAAACCTGGTAATTCTCCACCCGGTTCAAAGGACAGGAGGGGGCCTTTGCTGCTAAGACGCACAGGCACTGCTCGCGGCTCGTCCGCCCCCCCCCATCGCTCAGCGCCTAAAAATTATGATCGGTCGACTTGTAGGTAAAATCGTAGGCGAAGAGCCCACTGGAGGTCTTCTCTTGGACGTCCGTGGGGTTGGTTACGAACTAGCCTGTCCCATTGGGACAGTCGGACGAGCCAAAAAACTGAATCAAGAGGAGGGCGAAGAGCTGGTACTGCACGTGCACACCAACCTGCGTCAGGACAATCTGGAACTTTTCGGGTTTTCAAGTCCCGATGAGCGCACTGCATTTCGTCAGCTGGTCAATGTACCCAATGTCGGCCCACGGTTGGCAATCGCTGTGCTCAACGTGCTGCCTGCAGACGAGTTGGCGCAGGTGATCGATGCCGAGGACAAAGTACGTCTAGGTAAGGTGCCGGGCGTAGGTAAAAAGACAGCTGAACGCTTAGTTCTGGAACTTCGTGGAAAACTGGTCACCTTGACCAATAAACAAGGCGAACAAGCCAAGAACCCATCCAAGGCAAGTGGAGCTTCCGCCGACAAGCTGGTCGCGGCCCTCACGGGTCTCGGCTACCGCGGCACAGAGGCCGAAAAAGCCGCAAAAAAAATCTTTTCACCAGGAAAAGATCTCTCCTCTCTTTTGCGCGAAGCCCTCGACTTTCTCTCGTCCTAAAGAAACGTCCCCAAAGAGAGCTCTCCGCTTGAACGTCGCAGAGCACTCAATGCAGAACAGCTCTTAGTTATAGAAGCGAGAAGAACAGTATCCTGCTGCTAAATCAGTTCAAAGGTTGACCCCATTGGTGAGGAAGCGATACTCCTCAGGTCCGAGAGCTTGCCCGATTCTGGTCCGCTCTCTTCGAGAGGTTCGTTCCGTGATCAAGTGTACGAAGTGCAGCAAAGAAAACCAGGACCATTATAAGTTCTGCTTAGGATGTGGCTCCGAGCTTCCTAAGGATGCTCCCAAACAGTTTCAGGCTGAGCCAGCAATCTCACCCCCTGCCCCTGCACCGGCAGAGGTCGCGGCGGCTCCAATTGCAGCTGCTGCTCCAGCACCAGGCCCTGCAACAGCTCCCGCCGTTGCGGCCCCAGTAGCCACGTCAGAGGTACCGCCGGCCGCAGCTACCAATCTAAGTGACGCTGCTCCGGCACCTGTCATCGCAGATCCCACTCCAGCACCAGCGGCGGCTCCTGCGGAGGCTGCCGCTGAAGCCGCCGCTGCTAATCATGCTGCAGCTGTGGCCGACGCAGCTGTGGCCGACGCAGCTGTGGCCGACGCAGCCTGTCCTCAATGTGGTCACGAAAATCCTTCCGGAAATCGTTTTTGCGCTGCCTGCGGTTATAAATTAGCAGGAGCAGCTCCAGCTGTTTCCGCCCCTCCACCCGAAGTCGCCCCTGCAGCAAGTAGTGGCATCTCACTCACTGCGTTGCGTGCCGATGGCACCGAAGCTGGCCAATACGATTTACCAGCTCAACCCACCGTCACCATAGGGCGCGACACAGGAACCATTTTTGCGGGCGATAGCTATCTTTCTCCGCGCCATGCCACGTTCACCGTCAAAAGCGACTCCATCACCGTCCGCGACGAGGGAAGCCTCAACGGCGTTTACGTCAAGCTTAAACCCAACGATCCATTCTATCTCGAACCCAACGCAGTCTTCCGCATTGGGCAAGAAATTGTGCGCTATGAGGCATTAGAGAGCCAGGCACCTGTCGACGGAGTGGAGCGTTTTGGTAGCCCTGCACAAGGCATCGTAGGGCGTCTAGCTCTCGTCGTAGGACGCGACACAACGGGCAATGCTTTTCCCATTCCCAAACGCGGGCTGCACCTCGGCCGCGAGCGCGGCGATGTTCTTTTCTCGGAGGATGGCTACGTCTCAGGGCTTCATTGTCAAATCGCTCCCGGCGAAGACGGTCGCGTCTATTTGACAGACGTGGGCAGCTCCAACGGCACCTTCGTCCGTGTACGCGAAAATCACAGCCTGCGTTCCGGTGATATATTGCTCATGGGTCAACAGGTCTTTCGTCTCGACGCCTAAGACTCAAATGCCTGGCGGTTCAACTGTCTAACTGGACAAACCCTCTAACTAGACAAACCGTCTAGCACTCTAGCTAGAGACACAACCCTTCAAAAGCGTCCTTCACCAATTGTGTGAGGCACGCTTTTTTGGGTCTGCCTATTGAGTCCGAGTGAGTGCCCCGTTCGGGCTCTCGAACTCTACTACGAACATGCCCAGAGCACTTTTGGCTCCCTCCTCACAAGAAGGACGAGCGAAAAGATGCGACGTTGCGCTCCGGTCCGCCAGCAGCCCCACGCGCTAGACAGGACGAGCGCTAGACAGGACGAGCGCTAGACAGGACGAGCGCTAGACAGAGATTCACGACGGCACAAAACAACAACAGCCTTCTGAGTTTACCTTGATTCCCAAAAGTCTCTCGACCTAGAAATTACACTCCGACAGGAGCAGGGCACACAGAAAGCTATACAAGTCAGTCCCCCAAGTGGGGAACTCTCTAAAAGAAAGCCCGAAGGACTTACTTTTTTAGATGATTGCGACGACGACGATTCTTAGACGCAATTTTAGATTTATTGCGAAGGCAGCGGCTGCGGTTGGTCTTACGGGGGCCTGTTTTCATACCGGGGAGAAACATCATGAGGAGCATATACGCTGCTCATTGGCGCTGCGCAAGAGCACGAGCGAGTTCGAGCGCGGAGCAGGAAAATTTATCGGACCAGCAACAAAAAAGCTCAAAGCTCGACTCTTATCCATACGAATTCGTATATTAAGACAGACATTTGGCATTTAACCATACAATTTTGCATATTGAGAAGCTCGTGACCTCACGTTTCTCCAAACGGCCCGAGCCGCGCCTTGACCGCTTCGACTTTGCTTCCGCTCAAACGCACAACCTTATGACGACTTGCCTTGCCCTTCTCCACCACAATACGGCTCTTAGAAAGCCCTAGGGCCTTACTCAAAAACTTACACAATTCGCTATTGGCCGCTCCGTCCACGGGGGGAGCCTGCAAGGCGATTTCTAATTCCTTACCCTCACGCAATGCCAAGACGCGACTCTTACTGGCCCGCGGTTTGGCAAACACACGGAGCAAAACGTCCGAGCCCTCTTGAAGAAGAAACCCCACATCTCCTTACCCAGGAAGAGCACATTCGATCATCGAATGCCCCCAACCTATACCGTCACGCTCACTTGTAACGACTAGGCCGGCTTCTTCAATACATCTCAACAATGTCACGCCATCGTACATTCGGCTTGTACCATTGGCCACTACCGTAAAGTACAAGCTGGTAGCCTGAAGACACATCTCGGCAATCGAGTTCTTTTGACGATCCCATAGGTTATCCATGATGATCAAACGAGTCTTTGAACCCATCGCGCGACGTGCAACAGAAAGATTGTGCACTACCTCGCTCTCACTGAAACAAGAGAGAAATTGGCTCATCCAAATTACATCATAGCCTAAGGGCAAATGCGCTTCCTCTTTTAGAATTGAAAACTCATGGGGCGACCAGCGAGAAGCCAGGCCAGCCTCCTCTATATTTTTACGACAAGAGGCAATTTGTCCTGGTAAATCGGCAACGGTCACAAAAACGTTGGCATCATATCTCAAGGCGGCCAGGGTAAATTTTCCTGTATTTCCTCCAACGTCTAATATCTTTTTGGGCTGCGAAGAAAAGACATGAGGCAATACTTGGGGAAAGCTATCGTCAGAATAAAAGTGATCGAATTCTAGCCAACTGGTACGCGCAGGCTCTCCCAATTCGCCCAGCCCATCGTAAACCGTAGGCCAAGGGCCCAACTCTTTGAGCCCTGCAGGTGCGCCGTCCTCAATAGCTTGGTTCAAATGCTCCCCTGGCCGGTAGCAGACGTCGCCAACAAAATTCATATTGGCGCGAGTCATCGGGTCTCGATCAATGAGATATCCCACTTTAGTAATACGAAAACTTGCCCCCTCCTGAACGACAAGTTTTGCCGCCAAACCCGCCTCTAATAAAACAGTCACCCCGTAAACGGAGGTCTTCGTCAATTGGGACAACTCTGAAATTGTGGCGCCCTCGGGGTTTGCCTTGCGGAGGGCCTCCAAAATTCCCCTCTTCTTTAAAACCTGAGCGGCCTGAAAAAGAAGAGGCCCCCACGCTATCATTTGAGCTTGATGCATGGCCTCCAAGAGGCCCGCCTGTGACTTGTCACCATCGTTCGTCATCTGCCTAGGCATCATGCCCAGGCTTGAGGGCCTCTGACAACCGGGTCAATAATTGGGTCAGCTCAAAACGGCGGTTCATCCCCAAGGCACGCGTCGGGCCGAATTACGCCCCCACCGCGCTGCTCTTGTTCGCCGAATCTTCTGCATGGTACTCAGCGGCGACGATGCGCTACAAAAACGCCCTTCTGCCCACCCTGAAAGAAGCTCCCGCCGATGCAACGGCGACGAGCCATATTTTGCTGACGCGCGCGGGCTGCGTACGGCAAATTGGAGCAGGGAGTTATAGTTTCTTACCCCTCGGTTTGCGCGTACTACGAAAAATAGAAAATATCGTACGCCAAGAAATGGATCGTACAGGCGCCCAGGAGGTATCCCTTCCCACGCTTCTTCCTGCCGAGTATTTTAAAGAGAGCGGTCGCTGGGATAGTTTTGGAGATGCGCTCTTTCGTTTGAATGATCGTAGAAACGCCGATTGTCATCTGGCTCCCACCTGCGAAGAAGTCATGACAGATCTCGCCCGTCGCGAGATCAAAAGCTATCGCAACCTTCCTCAAAACATCTACCAAATACAAACTAAGTATCGCGACGAGCCCCGCCCACGAGGGGGCCTTCTACGAGTGCGCGAATTCTTAATGAAAGATGCATATTCTTTCGACGAGAGTGAAGAGGCGGCCCTGCAAAGTTACGAGACCATGCGGCGCGCATATATTCGTATCTTCGATATGTTAGGCTTTGATTATCGACTAGTGGCCGCAGACTCAGGCTCCATGGGGGGCACCCTCAGTACCGAATTTCAAGTACTGGTGCAGAGCGGTGAAGATCTCATCGCGGCCTGTCCTTCCTGCGACTTCGCCGCAAATTTAGAGGTGGCAGCGCCCCTAGCCCCTCAGCCGTGCTCCCTAGGTGCAATCTCCCCCCGAGAAAAAGTTTCCACCCGAGGTAAAGGCTCTATTGCTGCGGTCGCTGATTTCCTCAAGGTCCCTCCCCAACAAATACTCAAGAGCCTGGTCTACAGGGTGGGCGACTCCCTTGCCTTAGCCATTGTGCGAGGAGACCACGAGGTAAACGAAGTGAAGCTCGCCGCAGTTCTCGGTGTTTCCGAGGTAAAGCTTGCACCCGCCATTGAGGTGAAGAAATTCACGGGCTCCAGTGTCGGTTCCGTTGGCCCCGTGGGTTTTCAGGGAAAAGTCTATATCGATCACGATGCCGCTCAAGTAGAAGACGCGGTCTGTGGAGCTCTCGAAAGCGAGCACCACTTTTTGCACGTTCAATTTGCCCGAGACTTCCAGGCAGAATCACTCAGCCTACGCTCTATGAGCGAAGGCGATTCCTGTCCGGCATGTCAAAAACCGGTCAAGATTTTTCGTGGTATCGAAGCTGGACATATTTTCGTATTAGGCACCCATTATTCAAAAAAGATGGGAGCCAACTTCATTGACAAAGAGGGAAACGAGCAGCCCCTGGTCATGGGGTGTTACGGCGTGGGCATCACGCGATTAGTTGCCGCTATGGTTGAGCAGCATCATGACAAAAATGGCATTATTTGGCCCTTGGCTGTCGCACCTTTTCCCGTACATCTCTGCGCCCTCGGCGAGAGCGAATCTGTTAAAAATGCCGTCGAGAGCATAGAAAAGGAACTCTTAGACGCGGGAATCGAATGCCTCATTGACGATCGTGACGAACGCCCTGGAGTAAAATTCAAGGATGCCGACCTCATCGGCATCCCCTTTCGCATCACCGTGGGCGAGCGCAGCTTAAAAGAAGGCAAGGTCGAGTTAAAAGCTCGTAGCGAACAAGATCCCAAGGCCGCGCAGAGTATCGATCTAACATCCGTCGCTCGCCACGTGATCGAGCTAGTACGAACGGGAATCAAAGCATCATGACGAACGACAACGAAAATCGCTTTGCGCGCTCCACCGACGCGGTGCACGCGGGAACTCAGAGCCGGCACCCCCACAATGCTCTCGCCCCTGGGGTTGCCCAAACTGCGACCTATACATTTCAAAGTACTGCGGACTTAGAACAATATATGCGCGGCGAGGACTCCGATCCCGAGCGCGAAGAATATGGCCGCTACGGAAATCCGACTGTTCGTCAATTAGAATTACGCGTGGCTGCCCTTGAGGCCACCGACAATGCCGCTGCCTTTTCGACTGGAATGGCCGCCATTACCTCTACACTTTTTGCCCTCCTTAAAGCGGGTGATCATGTCGTTCTTTTTCGCGATTGTTATCGACGATCGCGCCAATTTGTAACTCATTGGCTCAAACGCTACGGGATTGATCATACAATTGTCCCTCCCGGCGATTTAGACGCAATGGAAGAGGCCATTCGGGACAATACCAAATTGGTCATCACTGAATCCCCAACAAATCCATTCAATTATTGTGTAGATTTAGCGGCGCTTGCTCAACGGGTGAAAGCAAAGAACCGTCGAACCAAAACCATGGTCGACTCTACCTTTGCAACACCTATCAACTGTCGTCCTCATAGTTTCGGTATTGATTTAGTAGTGCATAGCGCAACTAAGTACTTCAGCGGCCACAATGACGTTTTGGGGGGAGTGGTCTGTGGGCCCAGTCACCTTATTTCCCTCGCCAAGGAGGCACGGGATGTTCTGGGTGCAGTACTGGACCCCCATGCCGCCTTTCTCATCGCCCGCGGTCTCAAAACTTTGGGACTACGAGTACGCCAGGCCAATCAAAATGCTCAAGCCGTAGCCGAGATGCTCGAAGAACACGATAAAATCGAAAGGGTGTTCTATGCGGGGCTTCCCAGTCACCCCTCCCATGCCATCGCCAAAGAACAGATGAGCGGCTTTGGTGGCGTGGTAAGTTTTGTTGTCAAAGGAGACAAGGCCGCCGCTTCTCGGGTTTGCGACAACGCCCAAATACCCCGAATCGCCCCTTCACTGGGCGGGGTCGAAAGCTTAATAGAACAGCCCGCACTGATGAGCTATTTTGAGATGTCTGAAGAACAGCTCAAAGAAATTGACATCTCCCCTTCCCTCATTCGCCTCTCCTTGGGGGTCGAAGACACCACAGATATTTTGGCCGACCTTCGCCAAGCGTTGGAGCACGTATAACCTCGTAATTGGGTGAGCAGATGGCATTTGTTACGGCCCCTTCTAATGATAGGATTCTCAATATGAGTCTAGCTGCAGAAATCAAAAAAGGCATGTTTGCCGCCATGAAAGCCAAGAACACCATCGAGAAAGAAATTCTCCGGGTTGCTCTTGGAGAAATTACTAAAACCGGAGAAGAGTGCAGCGATGGCAACGTTCAAGCTATCCTCAAAAAGTTGGTAAAGTCTAACAGGGAGGCCATGAACCTCTCTGACAACACCGACGATAAGCAAAAACTGGCTCAAGAAATTGAGATCGTTCAAAAGTTTCTTCCGGCAAGCCTCAGTGTGGAACAAATTGTGCAGCTACTGGCCCCTGTTGCTGCACAAATAAAAAGTGCTCCCAACCAAGGCCCCGCCATGGGAGTGGCAATGAAGACTCTCAAGCAAGCCAACGCAGAGGCGGAGTCTTCCGATGTTGCCAAAGCGGTAGGAACAATTCGCGGCTCATGAAAGTCGACTCTCAGCCTAGCAACTCAGTGGGCGAAGACTTCATTGTCTTTGCCCTTGGTTGTTTCTGGGGTGCGGAACGAATTTTCTGGCAACTACCTGGCGTCGTCTCTACAGAGGTTGGTTATATCGCTGGCCAGAGCACAAGTCCCACCTACCAGGAGGTCTGCTCGGGGACCACTGGCCATACCGAGGCGGTCAGGGTCGTCTACCTCAACAAAGAGATATCCTTGGGACAGCTCCTTCAAGTATTTTGGGAGTCCCATGATCCTACCCAGGGCAATCGTCAAGGCAATGACCGAGGAACTCAGTACCGTTCCGGTATTTACACCTCAAATAAAGACGCTCTTCAAGAAGCCCTCTCCTCGATGTCACTTTATGGCGCTGCTCTGCAAAACCATGGGTATCCTCCCATAACAACCGAAATTCACCTCGCCGAAGAATTTTGGTCGGGAGAAGAATACCATCAAAAGTATCTCCAAAAAAATCCGCAGGGCTACTGCGGCCTAGGTGGCACCGGGGTGAAATTCCCTCTCTAAGTAACGAACACTTGACTCAACGTGAACGAACCCGCTCCCCATATTGAAACTCATTCTTCGGACGATAGCTTTGACTTTCGCCCGACACGTACGGACATCAAGCGTAGTATCAAACGAGTTCCTGTAGTTTCTCACTTCATTTTTACCAAAGCACTCGGCCGAGTTTGGTTACTGGGTCTCCTTGCGACGATTTACTCCACGGCAGCAGTTCTGGAGCTCGCACCCATTCGTTTCGGCATTAGTTTCTCGTTTGAAGCCCTCCTCACAATTGGAGTCAGCTTGATGCTGAGCATTCGCGTCTCCAAGGCTTATGACCGCTGGTGGGAAGGACGTAAGCAATGGGGAAAACTCGTCAACATAAGCCGAAACCTCGCAATTAAGTTGCGAAGTTTGACCCCATTGAGCGAGCAAGAGCGAGTTGAAGTGCATCGCCTCATTCAGGGGTTTGCCCGTTCTCTTAAAAATCATCTACGTGGCAAAAGCACTCTAGAAGAAATTCGTGGTTTTCCTGCCCACGCGGCCAACCCCTTGCATGTTCCGGCATATTTGGCTGGGCTGATCTACGACTCAATCGAAAGTCTCAAGAAAGAAAATCGACTTTCTGATATCAATGCCCTCATCATCGACTCTGAAGCCCGAGAGCTTTTGGAGGTCGCCGGCGCTTGCGAGAGAATTCAAGGCACGCCACCACCCCCTTCTTTTGTGGCATTTGTACGCTTTAGTATGACCCTGATGATTCTTGATTTACCTTGGGAACTCGCACCACAATTGGGTTGGTACACCCTGCCGATAACGGCCCTGGCGACTTTTCTAACCTGCGGCGGAGAGTCCATTGCAAACCATCTGGACACGCCATTTAATATTCACACGGATGGTCTCGATCTGGAGGCATATTGCAATGGCATTGATAGAGTGACTGCCGAGATTCTTCATGTAAGAACCCGAGCCGATTGAGGCGTTCGCCCTGGCCTCCTACGCTTGGGATATCAACGCTACAAACTCATCGCCATAGCGACTCAATTTTGTCGGGCCCACTCCAGAAATTTCTGCGAGTTGCCCTGTTGAGCAGGGTTTTACGGCTGCCATCTCCTTCAAAGTGGCGTCGCTAAAGACCACATAAGCGGGCACGCCACGCTCATCAGCCAATTTCTTTCGCAAAACCCGTAGCTTCTCAAAGAGTTCGCCCCCGCCAGCAGAACTCTGCCATTCATTCGAGACCCCACCCCGACCCGAGGCAGATGAACTTTTTTGTTTACGGCTTCGACCCACAGACTTTGCATCAGCCACGGGATCGATCCCAAGACAAATATCACAAGAAGTCACACAGGAGGGCAATTTTTCACCGAAGTAGCCGACCACATTTTGATGGCGACATGCCTCCCCTTGAGCGAGGGAAAACATCTCACGAACCTGATCTCGATTGCGTAAAGCGGCCTCGTCGTCCTGCATATCGTCAGCAAATCTGTCGTAAGTACGCACTTCACTCCACGAGTAAAAGAGAATGCAATCGCTCTCTAGCCCATCGCGCCCAGCCCTGCCTATTTCTTGATAATAGCCTTCTATTGACCGTGGCATATCAGCATGAATAACAAATCGCACATTGCTTTTGTCAATGCCCATTCCAAAGGCAATGGTTGCGCACACTACGTCAATATTATCGTCGCGAAAGGCATCTTGCACTCGACTTCTTTCGTCAGCCGCCAAACCCGCATGATACGCTTCGGCCTGCAAACCATTTTCTTTTAAATGATTCGCCAATTCTTCGGTCTTTTTTCGACTTAAGCAATAAATAATACCCGATTGCCCTACGCGCTCTTTGACGAGATGAAGAATTGCCTTGCGCACAGACATGCCCAAAGCATCACCCTTTTGGTAGGCAAAAAGACGCAAGTTTTTACGAAAAAAGCTCCCTCGAAATACCTGTGGCTCATGCATGGCAAGCTGAGCCTGAATATCCGTGGTCACCTGATCTGTCGCGGTGGCAGTGAGCGCAAGTATTGGTACATTAAATCGCTGCTTCAATCCCCGCAGCTTGCGGTAAGCGGGGCGAAAGTCGTGGCCCCATTGGCTGATGCAATGAGCTTCGTCGACTGCAATCATGCGTAGGTCTATTGAATTTAAAATTTGCCCCACACTGGCTTCAATTCCCTCGGGCGCGGCATAAAGTAACTCGTACTCCCCGGCGGCAAGCTTTCGCAATCGCTCGTTACGCTCCGCCGGTTCTAATGAAGAGTTCAGATAGGTCGCGCGAATGCCCACCTCTAGCAAAGCGTCCACCTGATCTCTCATGAGAGCTATAAGTGGCGAGATGACTAAAGTAGTGCCCCCCAAGAGTCGAGCCGGAATTTGAAAGGTAAGCGACTTTCCTGCCCCAGTGGGCATTATTCCTAAGGTATCTCGCCCCGCTAAGGCACTTTCTATCAGTTGTTCCTGGCCGGGACGAAACGATGGGTAACCAAACGTATCACTGAGCGTTTTTAAGGCACGCTCACGCCATTGTTCGACGTCCCCAGAAGCACGCGCTTGAGCTTTTTTTCCAAGCTCCTTCAATCGAAGTAAGGTGGGTTCATCAAATAGCTCTCGTCGGCGGCGAAAAAGCCCGCGCAGACGACTGAGTTCGGACTGAGCCTCTCGTACGATGGACAGATCTGCTGAAGAGTCCAAAAGTTCCATCATTCGTTCTACACGTAGACTCACGCCAGAAACATTCAACTCTTCCGATGATGCGCCGGCCGGGGGGATAAATTCTTCCAAAGGGGAACCAAGCTGCACCATAGTGCACCGGCTTAGCCCGCCTGTTGAGGAGGACAAGCCATGAGGAGAAATTCGGAAAAGAAAAGCTCATTGTGCCTGCAAGCGAGCCTTCCCCAGGGGAAATTTGGTACCCCTCGCTACGAAAACGGGCTAGCGTGAGCGCGCTTCTCGCATGCCCCATTCTTCGGTCTTCTTCAGCGCTCTCCTAGTTTTTAGCTGCTCATTCGTTGCGGGATGTGCCCCCGCAACACAGGCCGCTGGGCACAGCAAACAAGCAACAAGCGAACCTACGCCCAGAGCAAACGCTAGTGCCGCCGAGCCCCGCGTAGAAGGACACCTCAAGAAGAATCTCCCCCCTCCTCAGGCGAGCGAAGAAAACGGAGAGCCCGTCCTCAAAAGTTCCTCGACGAATTCACCGACACTTAAAAATAGTGGTCCTCAAGAGGGGATTGCTTCTTCCCGGCAAGCTCCACCGCAAGTCATTGGTAAAGAAGGACTGCTCTCCCTAGAAGCCTGGGGAAAGACCGGAGCCTGGGTCGCTTACTGTCAAAAAACCACTCTTGGACAATCACAGACAAACAAACTGAAATTTGAGGCAGCCTCACATCAGCTTTTTATGCATTGGGGGAAAGAAATTACCCCCATCGACGCACTTTTAAGACACGATAAAAGTGGGCAATACGTCGTTGTTCAACAGAAAGAAAACACTTGGTTAGTGGACGCTTTCGCCGGAAAGCGCTGGAGTCTATCCGAGTTTTCTCCAGATTTACGGGCAGATGCCCTGCCCGATCATCGTTCCTTTGCTTTCGCCGACCAGGGTCTCATTCTTCTCAGCGACTCTCCGGACTCTCCAGACTCTCCGGACTCTCGTGGGTACTTTATTCCGTTTCCGCTTCCTGAGCGTGAGTCAACTTCCCTCTTGCCCCTCGCGCGCAAGGTTGACTGGGGACCTCGCCCCCCCTGGCGTGTGCACGGCGGGGTTGGTTTTTTGTCAGCGACAACTCTTGCACCTAAAAGCACATCAAAGTCCTGGCCTATCCCCCTGGTAAAGACGGCGATTCATCGTTGCATGGCTCAGGGCACTGCCTACCCAGCCTACCATCGACTCAGTGCATACCGTAGAGATCGCCACTTAGAGACTACGTGGCTCAAGCTACCCCCCGCCGATTCACCACTGACAAGAAAGCTTCGGCCACAATTGGCTCCTGGTTATGTCATGGGAACGAACGATGGCTGGGTGCGTCGCGAAGACTCTGGGAGGCTCCTTTTGGTAAAAAATCACACCCAAAAGCAAATTACCAGTGCGCGCTGTGGAGCCCGTATTCATCACATGAATCGAAAGAACGGTCTCTTTCTTGTCTCCTGTGAAGAATACAAACCCATCATAAAGAAGCGCAAGAAGTCCAAACGTAAAAGCCGAAGCCGAAAGAAAGCAAAGTACCGCTTTGATCTCTACCTTGTTCGCCCAGGCTTTGTGCGTAACTTACATGGCGATGTGGCGCGAACTGGTGTGGATATTTTGGGAAACTCAGCTGATGTGCTTCTTCCTTTACGACCGGGAGCCAACGCAGCATTGGTAGATTTCTCTCGACGTACCCTCATCACTCTTTCCCCTTCGACCTATGTGCTCAGCACTGGACGAAGTCACGCACTCGTGCGAAGGGGAGAAAATCTGTTTCTCTGGAGTCGAACAGGCGAGCAAAGGGTGCATGTTCAGCTCGATCCTCTCGCAAAAGTTTTGAGCGCGGGCCGTGCCATTGCCTTAGATTCACAAGTTTTTCTATTGGGCGACGATCTCACTTCTTGGCGTTTAGAGCGACCGCCCCTAGCACTATCGCAAGCAGGTTATGCCCTTGTGCCCGAGAAGTGGGGAAACCTAAATCGTTGGGTCCACGGCCCCTTACGTCTCGTCCCTCCCCCCGCTTCGACAAAGACATCCGCGTCCCCCCTGAGCCCCCAATAAAGGGCAACTTTTGCATAGAAAGCGACATACCCACCGCAGAGGACGCACGCGCCAGGGGCGTCTGATCCTACTTGACCAGTTATTGAAAGGTCAATTCATAGCCCTTCCGACCAAGGAGCCTTTCGTTGCGGTCGACATTGGTTTTGGAGATGAGCCCGTCACAACATTGGAGCTGCACGCCGTGCTCGCGCAGGCGTTTCCTTCACAGCAAGGTTCACTCCGTGTCATCGGCGTAGAGTCCGAGGCAGCCCGAGTACAACGCGCCCAAAAGAGCTCAACCTCGTCACTCGAATTTGTGCAGGGCTCCTTTGACTTGAACGCCTTAGGATTAAGTAGCCTCAGCTTGATTCGTTGCTTCAACGTCTTGCGTGGTTATTCACCGGAACAAGGAGCACTGGCCACTCGTCAAATGACCCATTCTCTGGGACCTGGGGGCCTCTTGCTTGAGGGTACCAGTGATACCGAGGGGCACTTAGTGAGCGCACACTTATGGAGAAAAGATATCGACAACTTACTTTTTTATGAGGGACTCCTCTGTGTCAGCGACATGAGCAGGGGCTTTGCTCCACGTATGTTTGGTGACGTCCTTCCCCGTTCTTTGAGACGCAATGTAAAACCAGGCGAAAGAATTTATGACTGGCTCACCCACTGGCAAGCGATCGTCGATGAAGTCCGAAAGGCATCACCGACCGATAGATGCCTTTCCCCCGAGCAAGTGCGGTCGAGCAATCAAAGAACGTTTGAGAAGTCCGTGACGATGCTGAGTCAACAACGAGCAGACACCTGTCTCAACCCCGCACTTTTTAAGCAAGGGGCCGTAGTATGGACACCCTATGGGCGAGGCCCCCTCATTGCAGAGTAGATGAGGCAAAAGGGGGCAATGGTAAGTGAAATCTAGCTCAAAGGGCGCTTCTAATTGCGCTAAAGAGCGTTGCTGCCTCATCGTCCTGACTCATGTCCCAGATCATGATGCCGCCATACTCTTTGGAATACTCAACCTTTGTTTTGAGGGTAGTCGTACCGTTAAACCAAATGATTTTATCCCCCTCCTCAATTCTGTCCAACTCACCGCTCGCGGGATGGGATTCCTTAATGCGTTTAAAAGGTATCTGCCCACCGTTTCCACAAGATCCCTTCCAACAATATCCGTAAAAAGGCAGACCAAGAACAATGCGCTCTTTGGGATAACTTCTATCTGTCGACCAATAGCGTAAGCGCCTACGACTGAACGCAAGAGATGAGTGGTCTTGGGGCTCGGCTCCGACATCATCGTAAGCCATTAGATTGATAAAATCGAAGCAGAAAAGAGCATCGTCTACGACGCCTTCCTGAAACCAACCAGCAACGGCGGCAGAGACGATTTTTCCTTGAGGACGAATTTTGGCGGCCAATTTCTTGACCAGAGGCGCGTAGGTAGAGTCGACGCTATTTCCTTCGATATCAACGTCCACACCATCGAGATCATATTTTTCCAAATATTGGGCTAACTCCTCAATGTACGAATCCACGCGTTCGGAAGAAATAGCGTTCTTCACGGCTTCGGACTCTGCGTAGCCTCCGATTGAGGCAAGCACCTTCACGCCACCGGCATGAGCACGAGCCACCAGAGCGCGAATCTCACTATCGGTTTTGTCTCGAAGTTCGGTGGAGCCACCAGGTCCCGTAGGATTAGTAAAAGCGAGGGCGATATGAGTCAACGTGTCAAAGTCGAGATCCATCGTCGTCCAGCTGGCCCAGCTAGGAACATAACCAAGCACAACTTTTTCATTGATGGGGAGAACGCCGCACGCGTCCAATTGATCCTGAGTAGAAACACCCGACGCTACAGGGGCAACATCGTCACGAGGTGCAAAACCTTCACCCGTGCCATTGGAACAAGCCGTGGCGAGGGCGCAAAAAAGAATCGACCGCGCCCCACGGGCTGCGCTCGCTAGAGGAAAAGGAGACACTATCTGACCACCCGATAAGAAAACCATGGTGTATTTTAGTGCCTCCAGAGCAGAGTTCATGTTCAAAAACCATGAATCCGTGGCTAATTTGATACTATATGGACGAAAACGACCCCTAATGCTCCAAATTAGTCACTTTTATTAGGACTCAAAGACAAATTATGAGCCTAAGGACGCGCACGCAACACGTGCTTCGCCTGAGACAGCAACCTGGAGCCCCCGAGAATCTTCAGATCCTGATATAAATATTTGCTCGCCTTTCTTTAGTCGTAACTTGAAGTCTGGCCCCTGCAACTCAACCTCGCCATGCAAATTCAACCAAATCGAAGGACCGTGAAGTTCTAGCTCTGGTGAGGTCTTGAGATCCAAAAGTGAAAGTTCAAACTCTGGAGCTGGGCTTACATAGCGAGTTCTCTTACCCGCTTGCCCTAAGGTCTCCGAAATTCCTTTCTGTACCTCGGGAAGATGGGAGTTAAATACCAGCACATCACAAAGCTCATCAACGTCCACGTGTTTGCTTGTCAAGCCTCCCCGTAGAACGTTGTCACTGCTTGCCATCACCTCAAGGGCAACGCCGTCCAAATAGGCATGAAGATTACCCGCAGGCAGAAACATCGCCTCTCCAGGAGCAAGGCTCACGACATTGAGTAGCATGCTGGCTAAAACGCCAGGATCGGTAGGATGTAAGTTCGCCAAACGAATGAGCCAAGGGGCAAAAGTCGCCGCTTCGCCTCGCAAAGCACCCTGGTCTTGGGCGAGCAGCAAAGCGCGCTCAATTGCGGAAGCTAGCTCTGGGGTCGAGAGGGAAAATACCCCTCGAAAGTACGTTTCCATACCCTTTTCACTCACATCGGAAGAGAAGGCCGACCAGAGTTTGGCCAACCCGCCTTGCCCTTTTGCGCAACCAAATGCCTGACTCACTTCTAAACACTCTTCGACCGTGCGAAAGCCCGAAAGAGTGTGAAACCTAGTGAGCCCATAGACGAGCTCCGGTTTATGACTTTGGTCTTTGTAATTTCTGTTGAACGCATCCAGAGCGATACCCTTTGACTCTTCTCGCGCAAAACCGATCTTTGCCTGAGTGGAGCCAGGGTGAGCCTGCAAACTTAAAGGCCGTTCGACAGCTAGCACCTTGAATAGAAAGGGCAGATGACCAAATTGCGCCGCGACGGAGCGCCCCAAATAGGTGGAGGGATCTGCGGCGATGAGAGCGCCTAAGTCCGCTGGTTTTACTTTTCCCAATCGGGGCCCTACCCCATCTTGTAGAGGAGAGGGACACTTTGCATGAGCCCCCATCCACAGCTCAGCTTCGGGGACACCGCTCGGAGGCCTCCCTAGGCAATTTGCGATAGCTGAGGTCGAGCCCCAATCATAATTCACTACCCTACTATTGAGGCGAAAAATACGCACGTCTTGCAGAGTAGACAAAACTAGGGGCTTAAGAGAAGATCATATTGTAAATGAGCAAGAAAAAAGCCGCCCTACCCACGGGTAGAACGGCTTACAGGGAGTAATTGATGTAAATTACTTCACTTGTGGGGGGAAAATTCCCGCGCTGCGTGCAGCGGCACAACCACGCCGTCCCTGAGTCAGACCATCCTTGGTCTTCACGACTTTAAACTCCACACGCCGATTCTTCTCCCAAGCGGCAGTCGTACTAGCCTTTTCGATGGGACAGTATTCGCCGTAGCCCTGAGAAACGATACGCCCATCTCTCACTCCTCTTTCTACTAAGGCGGCTCGCACGGAGGCGGCGCGTTTCTTAGTTAAGGTGAGGTTCGATTTGTCCGCCCCACGCTCATCGGCATGTCCAGCGACCTCGATCGATAGGAACTCAGGATGCCCCTGCAATGTCGCAGCAACAGCTTCTACGATGGGCATCGATTGAGGCAATATTTTATCGCTACCCGTAGCGAACTGAATCTTATCAAGAATCATAATATTGCTGCCATCGACAATGACTTTTCCCTTGTCGGGACAGCCATCATCATCCTCAAAACCATTGTAGACCTCAGGTTCTTGAGGACACTTATCGTCCACATCCAAGATTCTATCCAAGTCGTTGTCTAGCTCAGGACAACCGTCTTCGTCCTCAAATTTGTCAAAGTCTTCGGCGTCGTCCGGGCAACTATCGTCATCATCTAAAATGCCGTCGTTGTCATTGTCAGGATCGGGACAACCATCGCTGTCTTCGAAACCGTCCATGTCCTCGGGTTGATCAGGGCATTTGTCCTTATCGTCTGGGATACCATCGCCATCGCGATCGCTGGCTCTATCGCCCTCGGGACAACCGTCGCTGTCTTCGTCCCCGTCCATATCTTCTGCAATATTTGGGCACCTGTCATCGTTGTCCAAAATACCGTCATTGTCGTTGTCCGGATCGGGACAACCATCGCTGTCCTCGAAATTGTCGAAGTCTTCAGGATCATCAGGACAAGAGTCGTCATCGTCACGCAGACCATCACCATCTCTGTCCCCAATAGAAGGCTCATAGACAAATCCTAAGACAACACGAGCGTCTGCACCTTCAAAACCTGTAAAGAAGGTGCGTGAACCACCCGCTGCCATCAAGTAGCTATTTTCTTCGATGAAAAGCTTAATTCCACCCAAGAACTCTCCGCTGAGTTTCTGTTCGCTCGCGGTATTGGAGGAGAGAAGGTAGGTGCCATAGTGTTCAGCTACCAAATCTAGCTTTTTCATGGCTCTGTAGGAGATACCTGCCCCGTAAGTCATGAGATCTCCAGCAGTCAATTCTCCCTCTGCTAGCTGTGATTGCCCGTCTAGGTCGAGACCAAAAGAGGGATTGGATCCCGTGTGTCCACGATAGCCCACATCAATACCAAGCTTTAGATCGCCCCCACTGAGAAATCGTTTCTCTGCGACTAAGCGAGGCCAATACCAAAAACCTGGGTCTGCCGCCATATCGCGCTCGGCACTAAATAGAGGAATGCCTGCTTGGGCAATTACCGAGAGGCCGAAACCATCCTGCACTTTGAGCAAACGAAACTTTACGTGAGGAATCACGGTTGATGGTTTTTGAGGAGTGACCTGCGATGATTGTCTCGTATCGCCCGTCGGGCCAAGCCCATAACCTTCATCACCAATGATCATCACAATAGGTACGCTCAAGCCAACCACCGCGATGTTGGCAATCCCGTAGCTCGCACTCAGAGTCCCCGTGAACGAATCGGAAATCAGGGCGCTTGTGCCCGAGCCACCCGAACTAGGAGTACAACTATCAACGGACACACACCTTCCGTCGGCGTCGACGGCATCCCCGGGTGAACCCATGGGATTGTCGGAATTGTTCGTGCGCATGAGGGTATGCCCCCAGTCCAAGATCATTCCGAAACTGATGTCATTTTTTCCAATGATGTCAGTGCCATTGACCGAGAAAAAACCTTTTGAATCGACCGCCGGTCGAAACAAGTGAGTATCCATGCCATCAGCGTTACTGCCGTCATCTGCGATGCGGGTTTCTGACTGTGCGTGCGCGGAATTCACCCCACTCATCGCCGCCAACGAAACGAGAGTCGCTGCAATTCGAGACCATCTTTGAGAGCCCATACTCAATAATTCTCCACCAAATTCCGCCTGCTCAGCAGGCTAGGGAATGAAAGATGCTTCCCTTTTTTCTGGAAGAGAAGCTATCACCCGCCAAAATTAACTGTCAACGCCGCTGCGGCCATAAGTAAATGTTAAAATGCGTTTCCTGGCCTTCTTGCTCTTGTCTGAGCAAGCCCCCCACGATACCCCCCTCTCGAATGATGCCCCCACGAGTCCAAAGTTGGATGAGAACGACGCTCCTTATACATCTAATCACACTCTTTCTGATGACATTTACACTGTCGTCATATGCCAACAATCTAAGTGGAAAGTGGCAAGCAGGTTCTCTTCGCGTCTCTTGGGCAATAGGAGATTGGGGAAAAGCATGCGGCCCCCGCCCTCACGGAGGAGGAGAAAAAGGCGGACTGGTCACCCTGACCGAATCGGGCGCGGGCTTTCGCCTCCAAGGACTGGGGCGTTCTTACTCGAGCCTTCAATGTTGGGAACAAATGCCCGGTCTCAAAGCGCTAGGACAAAAAGCAGGTTCCTCCGCAATCACCACGACTTGCCGCATGCCGGTCGGGGACCCTCGCCAAGCTAGAGTGACCACGGCTTGGTACCCCAGAGGTGATAAAATTTACTTTGATGAAAGCGGACAATATCAGTTTGTCGTCTTGGGTAGCAATTGCACAGCGAGCGTACGGCGCACTCGAGTCCTGACGCGGGTCATCACTCAGTCTCCCGAACCCAAGCCCACTCTTAAAACTGAACCGATAAACAAAAAAAAGGTGGCGGCCTTCTCTCCCCAAAAAGCTGAGCAGGCCGAGAGTCCACTTATTATTACTCCCACCCCACCGCCCCTACCCGCTCGGGCATCGCGCTGTGACCACCCCGGACCTCCCCTCTCTTTGGAGGTAACCCCTCAGTCAAAACTAATGAAGGCTGGGGAGGTTTTTTCTTTCCAAGCGATTGCCCGCGACGGCGAGGGGTGCCGAGTTCCTATTTCCACTACTTGGACAATAACAGAAGGAGCGGCGACCATATCCAGACGAGGAGCGCTTCATGTGCCCACCGAGTCCCCGCGGGGACTTATCAAGTTGCAGGCGCAAGTCGCATCACATAAAATTGAGGTTCAAGCCCGCGTTGTGAGCGCCGAAGAATACGAGCAACTTCTTGCGGGACAGAAATACGGCGTTCTCGGTGAGAGTTTTGAGACTTCCACCATTGCGCTCGCGATGGATAGCGTTGAGTTGGGGGCGCAGTTTGAGAGCGAACCCGCAAAAAAGAATCAGTGGACTCTCACTATTGTTGGCTCATTCGTCTTGCTCTTGGGGGCTTTTTCCATAGTCCTCTTGAAAAGACGCACACCTCACAAGGCGACTTCTGCGCAAAATGAAAGTAAAAACGTCGTCCCAGTAGAGGACGAGATAAATATTCGAGCCCAAGAATGCGTCCAAACGATTCGCCTCTGTCCTCTTTGCGGCAAAAGCTACGAGGACGGAACACTTTTTTGCGTGGAAGATGGTTCACGTCTGGTACGCGCCAATCGATGAGTGGCCGCTGTTGAGACCTTTTTAGAGGCGAGGCGTCCCATCGGGCCGCCAACTCTTGAGCTCCAGAGAAAGTGCGGGCAGTGTCCACCGGGTGTTGAGCCTCAAGGTCATCATCGCTCTTGTTTTAATGGCCTCCACGCCCATCTGGATCCGCATGGTCGACGCCTCAAGTCTTCTCATTGGCCTCGTGCGTTTAATGATGGGCCTGAGCCTGACTGGCATTTACTTCAGACGAGATCTCAAGTGGGGTGACATTCTTGGGCTGAAGCAAAAAGCCGATAAGCCGAACACTCGCTTGATTCTACCGGCGATAGGATTCCTTTTTGCTGCCCATTGGTACACCTATTTCGAATCAATTCAGAGGAGCAGTGCAAGCTTAGCCATCTTGGCTCTCAGCACCTACGGAATACACGTCACGTGGATGGGCGCTCTATTTTCAAAAAATACACCCACTCGAATGGATTGGTTGGGCGTCGTCTTGGCCGCAATCGGCGCCTGGGTTTGTCTTCCAGCCCTCCAGGGGGAAAACTTAGCACTGAGCGGCTTTCTCTACGGTCTGGTCAGCGCGCTTTGCTACGCTGCGCTTCCCCTTTTGCATCAACGTGTCGCCCACCTCAAGACCTCGACACGGGGGAGCGCGCAATTTTTCTTCGCTTCATTGCTTTTTCTCCCTTTTGCACCTTCTCTAGACTGGTCTCTTGACGAAAAAAGTTGGTTCTTTCTTGGAATATTGGGTGTTTTTTGCACATTTATCGCTCATAATTTGTGGATAGCCGTCACCACTGAGGTCCGCCCGGCAACAAGTGGACTCCTTTATTACCTGGCATTACCCATTACTATGGTTCTAGAAACATGGATTCTTGCCCAAGCCCCGAGCCTCAACCAATGGCTAGGAGCCCTCATGATTCTCTCGGGAAATGCCGTAGTTTTCTGGCATAGAACTTCAAGTGAATCCTAATTGTACAACTGGTCTTGAGGGGGTATCTCGGCAACATTAAGGTAACCTCCCCTCGGGGCCCCCTTTAGACCTGAATCCTTTCCCCCGCCTCTCCAAACGATTATGCCTCGCCCTTTTGAATTGTTAGATAGTGTTGAGACCCCTGAAGGT
Organism: uncultured Polyangiaceae bacterium; assembly: GCA_964459035.1. Lineage (GTDB taxonomy): Bacteria > Myxococcota_A > Polyangia > Polyangiales > Polyangiaceae > NIC37A-2. The sequence goes on from CAYWLO010000025.1 coordinate 55,619, forward strand.
CTACTCGAACTCCGTCGCCGCGGCGACAAGGACTTTATGATTCTCGTAGGCGGTCGGGTCTTGATGACCAGTACGATTACGACCTCGGAATTAGCCCTTGCCGAAAATGGGTGTGGAGCCATTGCCGCGGATAGTTCACGCCCTCGTGTTCTTATCGGTGGTCTTGGGCTTGGCTTCACTCTCCGTGCCGCTCTTGATGCCCTCCCCCGAGGAGCATGTGTTCACGTTGCCGAACTCAACGAAAAGGTGATTGCGTGGTGCCAGGGACCCGCTGCCGCAATTACAAAGAATGCGGCGAACGATCCGCGAGTACACTTCATTGTTGGAGACGTGACCGAAGAGATCTCGCGCGTGGCTGACGACGAAACCATTCCGCGTTACGATGCCATTTTATGGGATCTCTATATTGGCCCGCAGCGTAAAGGTGGCAAAGAAGATCCACTTTACGGCGATGAAAGCGTGATGAACACTTGGGCCGCCCTGCGAGAGGGGGGAGTGTTTGGGGTCTGGGGTGAAACTCCCAGTACCAGCTTTGAGGAACGTCTGAAAAAGTTTGCCTTCGCTCCTGAGCTGATTCGCACAGGAGGTAGCGGACTAAAACATGCGGTCTACTTGGCTACCAAACGCAAACCTAAAGCCAAGCGGGCCAAAAAAACCAAATACCGAGGGCGGCGACCAAGCTAGAAGCAACTATTTGCAGAGCTTTTTGGTTCTATACTCATGAGACAAAT
>CAYWLO010000026.1:0-55264 GCA_964459035.1 uncultured Polyangiaceae bacterium
TCAGGTCAGGTCAGGTCAGGTCAGGTCAGGTCAGGTCAGGTCAGGTCAGGTCAGCCGGGCACCCGGTATCAATTCTTGCTGACCCTAAAGATTTGACGACGACGGACGAAATCAAGAGGAGGGTACTACTTTGAGTCCACCTAGGCGCAGTGCTGAAACAACCCTGCACAACAAATTCTTCGGCTTGCTCCTATTGCTCTCGGCCCTCAGACCTCCTTGCTCTACTGGCAACTCGCCGAGGCGCAGCAAGCACTAGTAGAGCACCGCACTGCAACATGCCCGTGTCTATGCCGAGGCAATCTCTACATTTAGAACTCTTTACACTTCCGAAGTTGTTGGTGCTGCGCGAAAACAAGGACTACTGGTCGCCCCAGATTACAAGAAACGCGCAGGGGCCATTCCCTTGCCCGCTACTCTCAGCATGGAGCTGGGGCGGCCGCCTAGGAGAACAAGACTCTGGGAGTCAGGTGCATCTCTACAGTCCCTACCCTTTTCCTTGGAGAAGGGGCACCGGGGGACTTCGAGACGATTTTGCAAAAGACGCCTGGGCAGCCCTCCAAAAAAAACCGGAGGAGGCCTTCTATCGCTTAGAGACCTGGACGGAAAAAAGGTCCTTCGATACGCCACCGCAGATCGAATGAGAAGCGCCTGTGTTGAATGCCACAATACCCATCCGGACACTCCAAAGACTGGTTGGAAAACTGGAGATCTCAGAGGAATTCTCGAAGTGAGTTACCCTATCGAGCATGCCTCTGAACTTGCCAGACAAGGCAGCCGGAAAACAATTATCGTGTTCGCGCCTTTCATTCTTTTAGGCGTTTTAGGCATAGGGTTTATGGGTCTGCGCGAGGGACAGGCTGAGGAAGAAGGGCTCTCCGAAAAAACCAAGAAAAAAGTCCCTGGAGCCTCTTCTCACGAAGACAATCTAGACTCATAGAGATCAAATAGTCCCTGAAAGTGGTCGCGGGTATGAGGCTCGTTTAACCCAGCTCTTCTGGCCCCACGCGACAAAGTCTCTTGGTCGCGGTCGAGTAGCTTATTCAATGCGATGGCGATCTCATCTGGACCCGCCAATGCGGAATACATCTCCGCGTGATCTGCTCCAGCGAGAGCTCGTGCCCCTCCCCAATCGGGGACCAAAAAAGGCGTACCTGAGGCAAGGGTTTCAACGAGCACAAAGCCATAGGTCTCACAGAGAGAGCCATGTACCAAGGCATCTGCAGAGGCCAATATAGCAGCATACTCCGCCCGATCTTTCGTAAACTTTAAAAAGTGAGCCTGGGGGATATCACCGGCCAAAGCCATCAAGCGCTCACGCTCAGGACCTTCTCCCATGACAATCAGTCCCAAGGGTCGCTCCCGACTCAATTGGCTAATTGCTTGAACCAAACGCCCCTGACGCTTGTCTCCCGCGAGGCGCCCGCAAATTACTAAAAGCCGAGCTTTAGGATCGGTAGCGAGCTCCCCTAGAAAGCGACGACGCAGCTCCGTGTCTCTTTTTTCTGGACCAAAGTCCTCGTGATTGATGCCAAAGGGAACACTTTCGACGTTATTGCACCCCTTCTCCAGTAACTCGTCCCGAAGCCAATTGCCAGCAACAATGGTTAGATCGTGAGAATTGCAAACCTTACGCATCCATGCCCACGCGGGCTTCAGGCTGAGTTCCTTCAGATATTCGGGCAAATTTCGATTCGCCCAGGGTTTTAAGTAACAGCCAATAGGATCGGAGTGATAGACGTACGAGCGCAACATGCTGGGAGGAGCAATGTCCCCCTTGAGATTTCCCGACACCATAGCCGGAATAAATGGACTCGATACCTGGAGCACGTCAGGTCGATGCTGGCGAATCAGCGCCCGCATACGCCCAAGCTTAATAGGCATATGATATGTGTTGTCATAAGGCATCTGAGGAGCGGAGTAGCGCTCAATCAAAGCCCCACCCTCCTCCTTTGTCTCGTCTTTTGGCCCCGGCGCGACAATAACAAGTTCATGCCCAGCCTTCGATGCATAGGATCCTAGCTTGGTCAGGTAAGAGCGAACTCCCCCGCCACGCTCAGAGTAGAACTCACATAAATCGAGAATTTTCATGGCTTAGATCTTAGAGAGATAAAGGTAAAAAGAAGAGCACGGCTCGTCTTTTCGCAGGCCGCTATATATCATCGCAAAGGGCTCTAGGCGAATACTACGGAGCGTTCGGGCCCTACTCAATGGCGAGATTTTATAAGAAAATCAAGCTGCCGAGGTGCGCAAATTGGGGCGCCAAACAGTCACTTGATTGCGTCCATTATTCTTGGACGCATAAAGAGCCTCATCTGTTGCCTTAAATAGAGCAGCCCAATCTTGTCCAGCCGTAGGAAAGGGTGCCACTCCGACGGAACAAGTCACGCTAAGTGGCCCCATCTCTGTCTGAAAGGTGGTATTTTCTAGTTCGCGACGTAAACGCTCCGCTAGATTTTTCGACCCCTCTTCGTCCGTCTGCTCGCAAACAATGACAAATTCCTCACCACCAAATCGTCCGACAATATCGGTGTCGCGTTTGATGCGCCTGAGCACTTCTCCAAGGCCCTTGATCACAACATCACCCACGTCATGACCATAGGTGTCATTGACTTTCTTAAAGTGGTCGATGTCGACCACCAACATTCCCAATGGTTTCTTAAAACGCAGGGCAACCTTGATGCGTCTCTCAGCCTCGGAAATCAGCGTGCGCTTGTTGAGCAAGCCTGTCATGCCATCCGTTGTCGCCTGCTCTTCCAAACGCTTCAACATACGCGCGCCCGAAAGGGAAACGGCCATATGGCTGGAGAGAGCTTCTAAGGCAGGACGCACGGCTTCGGAAAACGCATGTTTTACCTTTGAGCCCAGGACAAGGGTACCGAGAACACGCTCATGAGCCACTAAGGGTAAAACTAAAAGCGAAGGCATGTTCGGAGGTTCATGTCCTCGGGCAAAGACAGTCTGGCGACTAGGTTCGTATTCACCACGGTAGGGCAACGCCTGGCGATTGGCGACAGCCATAGAAACCAGCCCAGCATTGTGCCGGTACTTACGCCCTACCAAATTATCTGCCCCTTCACCGCTCACAGCACAAATTTCGTGAGTTCCCCCCCGTTTATGAAAGAGCGTGACTGCGGCAAAATCGAAAGCAGCCACTTCGCGGGCACTCTCGACTCCTGCTTCAATGACCTCAGCTTCGGTATGAGCCGCAGACAAAGCCTCGGTCGCCCGATAAAGTTGAGTTTGTTCCCGACTAGCGCGCTCTAGCTCAGAGTAAACACGTTCGTTTTGCATAGCCCGCAAGATAAATTCACCCGAATGAGCCAGCAACACCAACTCACTTGAACCAAATGCTTGCTCGGCTACGCGATCAACCACCAACATTGCCCGAACCTCCTGGCCCTCTAAGATAGGGATCACCGCCAGAGCCCCCACGATCTGAGGTTGAGCGTAGATCATGGCCACCGAATGAGCACGAGCGCCTACAACTGCTATCGACTCTCTGCGAGCCATTGTGGCAGAAAAGATACCGTCCGAAGTCGTCAGCTGACGTTGAGTGAGTTCAAACTCACATGCGGCCTCAAAAACACTTAGCTTTCCCCGAGCACCAACTGTCAAAAGTACGGCACTCTGCAACTTGAGAGATTCGCGCAATAAGGCGAGGGCGTATTGCACCGCGTGCTGTACCTCGCCAGCGGCAGACTGAAGGGCGTGTTCGCTGCCTCCGCCCAGGGAAGCACCTGCGAGACGGTACGATCGGGCCGCTTCGCGCATGCGCCCCAGCTCCCCATGAATGTGTGCCCGACTAATACGCCGCACACGGGTAATTTCTGCGCGAAAAAGAACGACATTGAGCCCGGTGAAAAGTGCCAAGAAAACAAAGCGAGGCACGAGCGATTCAAGCTCTGTTTGGCCTAGAGCGATGGTGCGCAATGCGACTTCTAGGCCCCCAGCAAAGAGCACAATTGCAATAGAAGTTGCCGGCCGACAATAAGCTGCGCCTGCCATCATCAACACGTAGATCAATGGATAGAACGCACCCTCCAACCCACGGGGAGCCAAAAGTATGCAGGCATAAACGAGCACCGTTAGCCCCGAGAAAAGACCCAGGTCCACCTGAGTCCCATGAAACTCCTGACGCTTGCGCAGGTGGGCAACGCCGTGCCAACCGATCGAGGCAAGCAAAAGCGAGAGCAATAGGTACGTGTAGACCTGAGCTGGAGGATCTGTCGCCCAAGCAACGAGATACAGACCCATCAAGAAAGAGAGCAGGAGGCCAGAAAGGCGCAATGCAACTTGCTGGAGATGAACTGTGAGGCGGACGATGGAAGCCATGGAGCCCTTCGGCGGTAGCAGAACTGCCCCCCACGGGCCCAGTTTCTTGAAAGAAAACTTCTTCCGGAGACTTGCCCTTTGCGGGATGAAACATGGCACAAGCAGACTCACCCGAAAAACAGGAAAAGAGGCTAGATGAAATGGGGATTGAGATTGCAGCTGCTCGTGCTGCTCGGAGCGCTCTTGCTGCTCTCTTATGTGCCGCTCTTTTTTGCGACCTCCACCTACACACGCTTGGGTTTAGAACAATTGGAGCAGCGAAGCGCGCTTCACTTGGGGCGCTCCTACGCCCAACAACTCCTTCACCTCCGGGAGGCCCTCGATGCGCCACATTTTACGAGCGTCATGCACAGGTCCATTCGTGAAAAGACCTCTCTAGAGGAAATGGACGGCAAAGATGAAAAATCGCCCCCCCCCCCGCCTATCGTGTGCGCGGCGCTGCTTAATTCACAGGGAGAAGTTACAGAGTCTTTCGGAGATGATTCGAGATTGCGACGCTTGATCCGAGAAAAGAATCTCAGCGAGCAGGAAGTGTACATCCCCCTAGGAGCTGCTTCCGGTACTAAAACCTTCTTGTACGAGCCTTTTGACCAAGGGGGCATCGCACTCATTGTCGAGGGGGGCAAAGAACCACCTCAAGCGGCCTCCTTGGCGCGTATGATGGCCCTTTACATGGTTGTCGGAGCCTTGGGCATGTTAGTAATGGCTTACTTTGCCCTCACGCGGTGGATTGTTCGACCCATCTTAGAACTCGAGCGAGGTGCCAATCGCGTGGCCGCCGGAGGGCACCGTTTGGAGAGCTTAAAGGGTGCGCCAAAAGAGCTCACCACCCTCTCAGAACGCCTAGGACAAATGACCGCATTGTTACGAGAAGAAGAGGACTCATTGCGGGCAAAAATTAGTGAACTTGAGCGCATGACTCTCGAACTCAAAGAGGCCCAGGCGTCCTTGGTGCGTTCTGAGCGTTTGGCGACGGTGGGTAGGTTAGCCGCAGGGCTGGCTCACGAAGTGGGCAACCCTATCTCGTCTCTTATGGGGCTCCAAGACTTGATGATAGATGGTGGTCTAAGCCAAGAAGAAGAGCAAGATTTTCTTCGACGCATGCGTCAAGAGACCTCACGTATACATAGAGTTCTCTCTGATTTACTTGCCTACGCACGCCCCAGTGGAAAAAGCATGCAACAGTCAGTCTTGAGCGAGCCAGGTCTCCTTCAAAGTGCAGTGGTCGATACATTGGCGCTTCTTGGACCCCAAAGTGACCTCAAGGGAATGCACTTTGAGAGCCAAATAGCTCCAGATCTCGGAGAACTCCCCCTCAGTCACGAAGAACTCACTCAAATTCTACTCAACTTGATGATGAATGCGGCTGATGCCTGTGAACATAAAGGGCGGGTGCTTGTGCGCGCCAAAGCGCTACCAAACGAATGCATCCAGCTGATTGTAGAAGATGACGGTCCTGGCATCTTGGACCTGGTAAAAGAAAGCCTTTTTGAACCCTTTGTTTCAACCAAAGAGGTGGGCAAAGGGACAGGGCTTGGACTTGCCGTCACCAAAGGTCTCGTTGAGGGCGCCGGCGGTTTTATCCGGGTCGAATCAAGCGCTCTCGGAGGAGCAAAATTTGAAATTGAGCTACCCCTGCAACTCCAGCAAGATCAATAGTTTTCGCCCACTTGGAGCATGTCTCGTCGTCTAAGAGCGAGACCCGCTCACGAGTTCTTCCAAGACAACAACTTGCAACTTTCTCTTCTTACATCCTTCTAATATCTTATCCAATATCTGCACGCCCATGGGCGCTTTCTGGGATGGATCTTGAGGGATCTCCTGTATCAATTTTGAATCGGAGTTCTCCCAAGCATCGTGTAATAATACAATAGCCCCTGGTTTGAGCCCCTTCTCAACACGTGCCCAACATCTATCATGAAGCGCACGGCGATAACCGTCTCGCGCCCGCACGCTCCAGCCAACCACAAGAGCGTGAGCTCCCTTTGCTCCGGCCACAGTACGGGGGCTCATTTGACCAATTGGCGGACGAAACCACAGAGGGCGAATGCCCGTTGCTTTTTCGACCACGTCACGAGTTCTCTCAATGTCTTGACGAACAAGTTCAGGAGAAAGAAAGGCATAGAAGCGGTGATGAAAATAACTATGGACGCCTAAACTATGACCCCCCTCCACAATTGCTTTCACAATTGCGGGATGACGCTCCACCTTTTTCCCCACGACAAAGAACGTGGCGTGAGCCCCCACCGCCCTCAATTTTTCCAAGACCAAGGGAGTCGATTCGGGATCGGGACCATCATCAAAAGTTAAAGCAATTCTTTGCCCGGCTCCGCTCACAGAGCAAATGGCGTCGCCATACATCTCCCAACGCAGGTTCAATGTGCCCGCCACCACGACTCCGAGGTAGATGCCCCCAAGGCTCAGGGGCACCCACAAGGGTGGGGGAGTCCCCCATAACGCGAATCCTGCAAGTAAAAACACTGCAATCGTAAGTGAAAAAAGCAAGACTCGCCCTAGAGACACCCCCTGTATCTCTCAGATCTCCCCCACTGAGACAAGTCACGGACGAGGAATTCGCCTTGGAGCGTTTTTTCCCAGGGGGCGCTCCTGCTAAGCAGCCAACGTGCTTTTCAACACCCTGACATACGCACAATTTTTGGCCATCGTCTTCGTCGGCGCGTGGCTGCTGGTGCAAAGACGCCTTTCCCTTCTTTTACCTTGGGCGGCTCTTTTTCTTTACGCGTTCCGGCACCCCAGTGTTCTAGCTTGGGGTTTGACGGGGCTGGGAGCAATCCTCAGTGTCTCCCTGCTGCGCCTGGCGCAAAAAACAGGCTCTGTCTCCGAGAACGCTCCGCCTCCTCCACGACTTGCTCTTCTGCAATTGGGTCTTCAGGTCCTTGCCCTCACATTTCTGACTCAGAAACAATGGGGGCTCGATCCTTTTAGCTATGCTTTGTCTCAGCTGAATGTACCTGTGCGAAGTCTGGCTTCAGGAACCTGGCTAGTCTTCACCCTGGGCGTCTTTTCTACCTATCACCTGTTGGTCGCCAGAAAAATCCGTCTCTTCTTTATTCTCATCGCAAGCTATCTATTTTATGCCCATTGGGACTACCGATTCTTACCCCTCATTTGGGCATCGTCTACGGCCGATTGGTGGCTGGGCAACAAGATCGGCGCTTGCAATGATCCCCTCATAAAGAAACGCTGGCTCTCGGGCACAGTGGTGCTCAACTTAGGAGTGCTGGGTTTCTTCAAGTACTTCAACTTTGGCGTCGAATCGGCATCTCAGGCTCTCGAAACCCTAGGACTTTCCCCCTTAGAGACCAGCCTACGCGTGGCCCTCCCGGTGGGGATTAGTTTCTTCACGTTTGAGTCAATGAGCTATGTCATTGATGTCTATCGCGGTGAGCTGAAGCCTCAAAAAAGCTACGCCGAGTATCTCTCGTTCGTGGCATTTTTTCCCCACTTAGTGGCGGGGCCCATCGTTCGTCCACGAGATCTTTTACCCCAGTTGGCGGGTCCGGCACGCTTCAATGCAATCGAATGGAGCGAGGGCTTATTCTTGATTGCCATCGGTCTAAGTAAGAAGATTGTGATTGGGGACTATTTAGCACTCAACCTGATAGACCGAGTGTACGACGCGCCCCTCATGTACTCGGCGGTGGAGGTTTACGCGGCCACTATAGGGTATGCACTGCAGATCTATTGCGATTTTTCTGGCTATACGGACATTGCAATTGGCTCTGCGCTTTTGCTTGGTATTCGTTTTCCGCTCAATTTCAATTCGCCGTACAAAGCACACAATATCGTCGATTTTTGGCGCCGTTGGCATATCTCACTCAGCACTTGGTTGCGCGACTACCTCTACATCCCCCTCGGGGGCAATCGAGGAACCAAGGCCCGCACTTACTTCAATCTCTTGGCGACCATGATCTTAGGGGGACTTTGGCATGGTGCCGCCTGGACATTCGTAGCGTGGGGAACCCTGCATGGAGGGGCCCTGGCCGTCAATAAATGGCTGCAAGATGCCCGTTCAATCAAGGCACCCGAGGCAACGGCTGCGCCCGCGTTCTATTCGATTCGGCATATTTGTTCGGTGATTTTCACGGTACATCTAGTGTGCGCCGGCTGGATCTTCTTTCGGGCAGAAAGTTTTGAGAAGGCTCGCCTCATCTATTCTCAACTGACCACCTTCACCACCCACCACCCAAACTTGCCACCTTCCGTCCTCGGTATTTTGGCCCTGGGCATTTTCAGTCACTATGTCCCGGACCAACTCTTCTGCAAAATGCGCAATGCCTTCACGCAAGCGCCTTGGTTCGTACAAGGCTTTCTCCTCATTGTCGTGGCGATTGTTTTGAGAAGACTTGCCTCCAGTGAATCAGTCCCCTTCGTCTATTTTCAGTTTTGAAAATCGCAAGCAACTGATGAACTCTAACTTTTCTATACCATTTGTGTTTCTGTCGGCTTTTTTGTGAAATTTCCCCTATTTTTCCTAGTATTTACGAGTTTACTTGGCTGCAACGAGTCCTCAAAGCCCCCTCTTCAGCCCTCAAAGGCCGCGCAGCCCCCGGCGATTGAGAAGCAGACATTGAAGGACTCCCTTTCGAAAGAAACAGCCCGGGCGCAGCAGACAAACGCCGTCGTTACTAAGAAAGAGCCCACGTCGCCTAGTTGGTCGGGTCAAGGGTGTACAAGCTCTCCTTGTCATGGGGGCATTGAGGCCATTCGCGACCCTCAATCAAAGATGATGCAGGAGATCTTTGACAAGGGCACTCCCGCCGGAGATCCCGATGGTTGTGTGGTCTGCCACGGAGGAAATCCCCAGGCTGCGACGGTAGAGGATGCTCATCGGGGCGCGCCGGAGCTCTTTGCGAAGGAAAATCTAGAAACTCTCGGGCCTCAGAACTTCTATCCCGATCCATCTTCACCCTGGGTCAACGAATTTAGCTGCGGCCCCTGTCACCAACAATTGGTGCAAGCTCAATGGAGCAATCTGATGATGACCGAGGCGGGTAAAATTCAGGGAACTTCGTGGGGTTTCGGCGCTCTGCAAGGCTACGACCACACGTGGGCTAATTACGACTACAAAAACCCTGAGGACCCCCATGTGCGCCTTGGTAGCGATGTCTACCGGGCCTACATGACAGAAAAAACACGGGCCCATCCTCAAGTTTACGTAAACGAACACAAAACTGTACCAGCCGCCCCCAGTATGAGTGACTTGGACTCTCTCCAAGAAGATCCGTCTCAGGCCGCATTTACCTACCTACGGGCCGAATGCCAACGATGTCACCTAGGTGTTAAAGGTCGGTCGCGCAGGGGCGATTTTCGCGGCATGGGGTGTGGAGCGTGCCATATTCCTTACAGTAATGAAGGTCTTTACGAAGGGGGAGATGTTACAATCCCCGCGGACGAACCCGGGCATGCCCTCGTGCACTCTCTTCAAGGTACCCGCAGAGCTAAAGTAAAAGTTCATGATCAAGAGTATAGCGGTATACCGGTCGAAACCTGCTCGACTTGCCACAATCGCGGCAAGCGCATTGGTGTCTCTTACCAAGGTTTAATGGAGAGCGCCTACGGCTCACCCTATACCGAAGGCGGGGGGGGGCAGCTGGGTCTACACTCTAAGCATTATATTAGCATGCAAAAAGACGTGCACTACCAAAAGGGTATGCTCTGTCAGGACTGCCATACCTCTGGAGATGTTCATGGAGATAGGTTCATTGCAGCGGCCAATCTCGCTGCGGTTGAAATTGAATGCACTGATTGCCATGGAACCCCCCGAGCATTCCCCTGGGAGTTGCCCATAGGCTATGGGGACGAGAATCAGCCCGGAAAAAAAGAGGGTGCGCCGCGAGGAATAGGTAAAACACTGCCCCAACACCTCCAAAACGACGATCGCCCGGTACCCAGGGAAGGATATATTCTCTCCGCGCGGGGCAACCCCATGCCCGATATCGAACGCCTGGGAGATCAGGTGATGGTGCATTTGGCTTCCGGCAAAGATCTTCTCCTTGATCCTCTCAAAAGAAAGCTAAATCGCAAAGAGCTGAGTGATGAGGCAATGACCGCGATGGTCAATATCACAAAACACATGGACACAATGGAGTGCTATACGTGCCACTCTAGCTGGGCCCCCCAATGTTACGGCTGTCATATTAAAATTGACTACAGCGAGAGCAAGATGTCTTTCGATTGGGTGATGGGTGGACACAAACACATGGACCCTCAGCATGCTGCCGACCGAGGCGAAAGCACGTACAAGGACCTAGAAATTCCCGGAGAGGTAAAAGAAACACGGAGCTACCTTCGTTGGGAAGATCCTGTCTTAGGGGTGAACGGTGAGGGGCGAGTGACCCCCTTGATGCCAGGTTGTCAGACCAGCGTGACGATTATAGGAAAAGACGGAGAAAATATCACTCAAAACAAGATCTTTAGGACGCAACCGGGCAGTGAAGGCTCTGGTAAAGAGGGCCAATTAGGCAGCGATATGAGCCCGGTTCAACCCCATACCACGGGTAAGTCTCGTAGTTGTGAGTCCTGTCACGCAAGCTCCAAGGCATTGGGATACGGTATTGGTGCCGGGGCCATGACCAGCCCCTGGGACAAGAAAAAAGTTGTGGACCTCACAACAGCTGACGGCCGGGTCCTACCAAAGAAAGCACGAACGCAGATTGAAGCCGTAGAAGGACTTTCGACAGATTGGTCAGCGGTCGTAACCCCCGAGGGGAAACAGCTGCAAACTGTGGGGCACCATTTTATGAATTCGGGCCCTCTCAGCCCCGATCAAAGAGAAAACATGGACCGCAGAAATACCTGCGTTGCCTGTCATAAAGAACTACCCGATGGTGATCTCGCGATGGATGCTTTGCACCATGCGGCCCTCATGACCAATCAGATCCCTAAGAGCAATCGCGCTCATCAAAGTCTGCTTACAAAAGTTGTGCGTACATCGGCCTGGGCGCAAGTTCTTGGCGGCAGCCTCGTAGGAGGTCTACTGGTTGGTGGTCTACTGGTTGGTGGTGGAGTATTTGTGGCGAGACGCAGAAAACACAAAAAGACACGTTCTACGCCCTCCGCCTCCAGCGCTCAAAAATCGTCCGATTCAACTAAGCCATAATCCGGCAGCGCTCTATCGTGTGGAGGCCCTTCGCCTGCAAAGTAAACCCAGCCTCCTTCGGGAGTGACGAGTAAAACATCACGGCCATTGGGGGACCAACCGTTGGGCCCCATGCGACGAAAGCAAACGGCCTCTTTGATGTCTTCGGGGCGCCAAATCGGCCAAGCTGCCACCCGTAAAATCGAAAAGCGAATCACCGATCGCACGCCTGAACAATCAGCCTCGCGAAATCCCATGCTTGGAATAGAAAAGACCCAGTCTTCTTCTGCAATAAAACGAATTTGTACGTCGTAGCCGTTTCGCTTGCTCACAAAGCCATCCAAGTCGCTCACCGACTCCGCGTCCTGCAATAACATCTCAAATACTCGTGCTGGAGATGGCCCCATTCCCTTCAAGGCAATCGAGGTACACCAAATCAAGAACCCAGCGACAAATGCAGCTCCAAATAACTTAGCCATTGTCCACCTACTGTATCAACTCCACCAATATTGGCCCAGAATCGGTGAACTCTGCGAAACCGTGCCTTTCTGATAGACTTTCTCCATTGCTTACAGAGGGAGACGCTCCCCCGATACCCCCGGCAAATCATGGAAAAATCTCACCTCTCGTTCGCTGAAACTTCACGTTTCTCCTCGGCCCGTTCTTACTCGGCCCTCGGGTTTCTCCTCGCATTCTCTCTCGCAGGGACTCTCACCCTGGGGGGCTGCACCGGTCAAAGCACGGCCGAATCAGCTCCTACGAAAACGGAGGCACCTCCCCCCGAGGGGGTACATCGCTTTCTTCCCCTAAAAGATCGAACAGTTTCCACCTTTGCGACTCTCTCTGACTTAGGAGAAGAAGGCATGCTCAACCTGGAGTTCTTTCGACCCCGAGCTGCATTGGCCGAAATAAGAATCGCCGGCAACGTGCAACGCCTGCGAATAGAAGAGAACCGCATTGCGCACGCAACCGGAGGCGTTCTTCTCGAAGAACCCATTGAAAAAAACCGCTCGTTTCAGGGCTCGTTTGGTAAAGTCACCATTCAAAAGGTCGATCAAACGATCAAAGTTCCCGCAGGAACCTTCTTTGGTTGTATCGTTACGGTTGAAGAATCGAAAATGCCTCCCAAACGTCTCGAAAGTACGTTTTGTCCCGACGTTGGCTTAACCAGAATGGTGGTTGAAACCTTTGGGGGCGACTCCCAGCGACTAGAAACCACACTCAAACACTTTGGTCCAAGGGTCGATCTTACCCAACCAAGCTCCCTGTGATACCGCCTTGCGCAAGCTTCGGGCCCTCCTAGGGGGAGCTTCTCGCCCTCAAATAGTCTCCAAGAGCATTCTCTCCGAAATTTATCGGCACATTTGCCGTTCAAGCACCCAATTGGGTTGACGACTGCCCTTCTGGATCCAATGAAAGGGCCACCATGCTTTCGCGCACCGACGACCTTCGTATCGACCAAGTTCGACCCCTGATTCCTCCCGCCATTGTCATGGAGGAGATCCCCGTAACCCCCGAGCAGACGGCAACAGTCGTTCGAGCCCGTGAGGCGGCAAGCAAAATTGTCAGTGGTGACGACGATCGACTCCTCGTCATCGTCGGCCCGTGCTCGGTCCATGATCCAAAAGCTGGCTTGGAGTACGCTAAAAAGCTCAAGACTGTAGCCGACAAGCTCTCTTCCGATCTCTTGATCATCATGCGAACCTACTTCGAGAAACCTCGCACGACGGTCGGCTGGAAGGGCCTCATCAACGACCCCAATCTTGATGGGAGTTTTGTCATCAATCAGGGTCTTCGTGTCGCGCGTACATTTTTACGCGATGTCGTCGACCTAGGCATGCCCACGGGTATGGAATTTTTGGATCCTATCTCTCCACAATTTGTGGCCGATCTTGTTTCTTGGGGTGCCATCGGCGCTCGCACGACAGAAAGCCAAGTTCATCGTGAGCTAGGTAGCGGTTTGAGTATGCCTGTCGGCTTCAAAAACGGCACTGGAGGCAATATGCAAATCGCCGCCGACGCGGTGAGTTCAGCATCGCACCCTCATCACTTTCTCTCAGTCACCAAACAGGGCCTTGCCGCCATCGTAAGCACAAAGGGCAACAAATCCTGTCACATGATTCTTCGTGGGGGCTCAAATGGGCCCAATTTCTCCGCAGAACACGTAGAAGCCTCATTGGTGCTCACTCGTAAGGCAGATCTCAAATGTGGTGTGATGGTGGATACAAGTCATGCCAATAGTCAGAAAGATCACCGCAATCAGCCCAAAGTCGCGGCTGATTTGGCTCAGCAAATTGCAGGCGGCTCCAAAGGCTTGATGGGTGTCATGATCGAAAGTCACCTCAACCCTGGTCGCCAAAACGCAAAGCAGGGTGAAGAATTAAAATATGGTGTGAGCATTACCGACGCCTGCCTCGGGTTCGACGAGACCGTACCTGTTCTCGAAGAGCTAGCTCAGGCCGTACGCGCTCGACGTAAGGGTTGAAAAAGAATGCCCTAAGAATGATGGGAATATTATCATCATCCTCAGGGCATTCGGGGGGTCAATTCAACGCTTACTTAAAAGTCGTTGTTGGGATTGCTCGCAAAAAGCGTCTCCTTGGCGATGTCTAGCCAGACAAGAGCATTGCTCATGAATGCGGGACGTGCAGCGTTCCCATTGGGAATGGACATCTCAAGAGTTTGAATGATCGCGCGGAGTGCTTCTTGGCAGTCTGGGTGCAAGGATTGCTCCTTCAAGATCTCCATCCCGTCACGAAGATCTGCAATCGCTGTGGCTAAGATCTCGTCTGAACCCGGTCCTACGTGACTTCGCAAGTATTCTACGCGCTCTCGCGTTTGACGAATATTCTCGGCCACATTCAGTACTCTTAGAAACGCTGCAATCTTGGGTACATCTTCGGCCCCAAGTATCAGATCTCCAAAAGCTGGATTTTCCTGAACGACGCCAGAATTCAAGAAAGCCTCCGTGCGGTAGTGACGAATTGCGTCCTCAAGAGTTGCGGCCGTGTTGTTGTGAAAGAAGGGGGCTGTCTCAGCTGCTTCAATCAAAGGCTGAGTATTGAATCGGCCGTTTCCTAGACGACCATTCTCATCCGGCACCGCGCCCGCACCGCCATCGGCTGGCAATCCCAATCGACCCACTTCAGGTCGAAGCTCAACACCGGTATCCTGGCTGAAGTTATCAAAGTTTCCGACATTTGAGCCAGCGTCATTGTGACAAACACCACAGAGTGCCGGTCCTTCGAAGAGACTTTTGCCCTCCTGGGCAAGGGTATCTTTCAAAGTGAAGGCTGATACATCAGGTTGATCCTGACGACCCGAAAAGAGCTGAAATGCCTCAACTGCGTCTAACTCTAATTGAGTTGGTAGACGAAAGTCTTGCCCTGTTACTCGATTGAGAGTCTGGGGCATATGCTGATTTACAGCGCCGAATGTGAATTCAAGCAATGTACCTCGACCAGGCGCTCCATCTCCACTCCAGCCAGTGAGTTCGTCAGGTGGATGCCCCGGCTCAATAGAGAAATCACGAGGAACACTATCTGCTAGCCCAAAAGTATGCTGCACACCGCGAAAAACGAACTTATTTTCTGGATCATCGAAACCGTCGATATTCTCCTTGATGAGCCCCTTGCCGCGCAATAGAGCGCCGTCTTCGAGATCGGCAAGTTCTGGATTGGTCTCAAACACAAAGAGAGAATCGTCTGCGGGAAGAGTGGCGATGAACGCGGGGTCGATCGTCATATTGTTTTCGGCTCGATGACAGGTGCCACAGGTTCGCCCATTGCCGCCAAACGCTTCGTTGAAAAATACGTCTGCACCAATACCCACTAAAGGATCGCTCGTGGGCGTATTCGCCTCGGGCGCCTGGGGAATACTCGGACCGGCCTGACCAAACTTTTCGCGGAAGTACCGCTTTTCAAAAAGCGTACGAAAGCCAATCGCCAGAGGGGCCTCTTCTGGAGCGGTACCGGTACGGGTGAGAATCAATGCGTCAAAATTGAAGCGAATATCATCACCGAGCTCAGCGTCCAGCGTCTTGGCGCCGTCTGAACCATTGGCCAGCTCACTCTTGCTCAAGTCCCCTACGAAGAGAAACTCATCACCAGCATCAGGGCCAGCACTCTTACCGGGAGCGGCTACATTGCGGTAGAGCCAAATCGAAACATTCTCTGCAGCATCGAGCCCCGAGACCGAAGCACTCAGAACTGAGGTTCCGAAGTTCAATTCAGCGACTCCCCGCACTTCATCAGGACCAGAGGTCAGGGTGCTCGAGGGAGCAAAACCAAAGAGAAACCTCTCATGTTGAATTCGATTCTCGAAGCGCTCCACAAAGAGGGTAAAGGCCACAGCAAGGGGGTCTTCGCTCGAATTTTGCTCCAGCTGAACCGAGCTGGCCTGCAAATCTGTTTCGGCTGAGCCACAGCCCGCTGCGCCTAAGGACAGCAGCAATGAAATCGCTAGGGGGATTTTTTGTAGCTTCGCCTCTCGGTAAAAACGGAAAAAACGGAAAAAATTGAAAAAATGCCTCCCTCCTCCAAGTCCCAGCTCAGACATCACTCCATCGACTACATTGAATTTGCCGCTGCAGACATGAAAGCCACTCAGGCATTCTACGTGGACGCCTTCAACTGGAGCTTTCAAGACTACGGTCCAAGTTATGCGGGTATTTTGGTCGATGGCCGTGAAGTGGGAGGACTGACTACAGATACCGAAGTCAAGCAGGGAGGTCCCCTTGTCGTTCTCTACTCCAACGATCTCGAAAAGAGTCTCCTGAAGGTAAGAGAAGCTGGTGGGAGTATTTGTCGAGACATATTCGAATTTCCAGGAGGGCGACGCTTCCATTTTACCGATCCAAGCAAAAACGAACTCGCCGTCTGGTGCGAAAACTCATGAGCATGCCTGGAGGCGCACCGTTCCCATTTCTCTTTGGTCACTGGTGCTGAGTTGCTCTCCGAAATTCCTATGAAAAGGCTATAGGAAAGGAAAATGCCCTTACCTGTAAACGAGATCCGCGCCGAATTAGAACAGGCTCTCCGCCAAGGGCCTGTCGTTCTCACTGCCCCCACCGGCACTGGAAAGTCCACGCAAGTTCCCCGGTGGTTTTCTGGACGAACTTTGGTGATTCAACCCCGCCGAGTCGCTTGCCGAGCAGTGGCAAGTCGAATCGCTTCTTTAGAAAACATCGAGCTGGGCACACGCATTGGATACCGGGTGCGAGACGATGATTGCTCGACGCCTGAAACTGAACTCCTTGTAGTCACGCCAGGCATCATTCTCTCTCGTCCAGCGCTACTCAAGCAGTTTGATAGAGTCATCCTTGATGAATTTCATGAGCGTCGTTTAGATACTGATCTCATATTGGCTCTCCTACAAAAGCAGGACATTGCCTTTGTACTCATGTCGGCAACTTTTGATGCCCGAGCAATTGCGGAGCACGTGGGCGGAACATTCCTCTCCGTATCGACCCGCATATTTCCCGTAGAGGAAAAGTACGAGAGTCACGCAGACGAACTACCCTCGGTAAGAAATCTAGATAGACGCATTGCACAAATTATTGAAATGCATGCGCCCTCCTCCGGAGATATTCTCGTATTTTTACCAGGAAAGGCCGAAATTTCCCAAGTAGAGTCAGCGCTCAAAACACAGGACCGAGCCACCTTCACTCTTCATGGCGGTCTCAGTCTCGACCAGCAGGCACGAGTCCTCAATCCCAGCTCCTCGGGGCGCATCATCTTGAGCACCAATGTAGCAGAAACATCTCTTACCATTCCGGGAGTACACATGGTGATAGATTCAGGATTGGTACGTCGCACAGAATATCATCATGGTCGAAGCTACCTCACCCTCTCAAGTGTTGCAGCTGACAGCGCCCAACAACGCGCAGGGCGAGCGGGGCGTACGGCCCCCGGTCTTTGCGTGCGCATGTGGGGTCAACGTGCTCAACTTGCCCCCATTAGCCAACCTGAAATTCTTCGAGAGTCACTGATTCCTCTCATTATGACCACAGCGAATCTAGGGCTACGCCCCGAAAGCCTCGCCTTTTTAGATCCGCCTCGCGACTACGCACTCAAAGATGCACGCTCGCGTCTCACGGCCCTCGGAGCGCTCCATACAGATACCAACGGCAACGAAGAACTCACAAAAAAAGGAAGGGCCCTCCAAGGGCTGCCGCTCGACCCATGGTTGAGTCGCGTGCTCATCGAAGCCAAAGAAACTGGAGCACTTAGTGATGCGATTGATCTTATCGCAATGCTTGAGCAACCCCGTGCTCATGCCCTCGCTCAATTGGCCCCCGATGAGGAACTCGACTTTCCAGATTGCGACGCTTCTGCGTTGCTCTGGGTTATGCGAAGTCCCCTGCGTCCCCCAGGCACCCTGGGTTTTGCCCTTCGCGAGGCACGTAACCTCGCCCAACGCCTCCGCAAGGCCCTCTCTTCTACAAAAGGTGACCGTAAAGAAAGCGGTGTAAACCAGCTATTTGATCGGGCTCGCCTACTCAAAACGCTCCTCAAGGCAGACGGTGAGACCGCCTATGTCGCTCGAAGAAGAAAAGGAAAGGTCCGTTTTGCGGGTAGTGGCAAAGAGCTAGAATTAGGCCGGGACTCGCGGGTACAACGCCTTGAGGAACGCTTTTTTTCTGGTGATAAAAAAAGCCAAGTAGAGGGGCTCCTCGTTCTCAGTTCACGGGCCGTGGTTCAAGGTCGTGAGCGAAAACTCATTGCAACTCTCGCAAGTAGCGTACCTTTGAAATGGCTCGCTGATTCGGGCGTGGGCGACGAGTGCGTAAAAAGCGTGGCCTTCTCCAAAAGTAGCCGAAATAATCGACGACTCATCGTTCAGTCTGAAAGAATCTACGCGGGTCGAGTTCTCTCCACATCAGAAAAAGAGCCGACTGGAGATCTTGCCCGTGCGGCTATCGTCAAACTTTTTCTAAGCGGACGCCTTCATAAACCGTCGCTCCAACTCGCGGAACAACGATTAGAACGTAGGCGACTTGCCGCCCGCCTGGGGCAAATTTCCACGCCATTCTTCGAAGAGTGCAACGAACCGCCAAACCTCGAAGAATGGCTCTCCTCCCAACTCCTTCAATGGGGAGTCGAACAAGGGGAAGATCTCGCGCTTCTTTCGCCCGAAGATTTCCTCCCCGAGGATGTTCCCCCAGAACTCGCCCCGACCCTGCTCGACCGATACCCTTTGCAGGTCGACTTGGGGGACTGCCTCTACAAGGTCACCTACGATCTCAGTAAGAAGCATGCACTTCTCTCCATCGTACGCGGCAGCCGCTCAAAACCACCTCCAGCAAACTACCTACCCCGATTTGAAGGGTTCAGGGTCTTTGTTGAAGCTGGTGGCAACTTTCACCCTCTCAGGCGATGAACAGGACTGCCCTTCAAAAAAAACCGGCCTGAGTCCACAGAGGACCCAGACCGGAAAAAAGGACAACGACTCAAGAATGAGAAAGAAGGGGGAGAAGAGGGGGGAGAAGAGGGGGGAGGGGGGTATCCCTGAGTCGTTGTGAAGATCACGGCACTAATCTCCACCAGCTAAGGGTGAGCGACTTCGCACCTACAATGCATTAAGCAAAGGACGTGCCATCTTACAGGTCAGTAAATTCAATAACTTAGACACCTGGCAATTTTCGCTATCGAAAGCTGGCAGCGCTCTCGCCCTCGCGTTCTGAGAAGATCACCGCAGTCTTCCCTCTCACTTTCGCAACATCTCAACGAATAGCCCGACAAATCGGGCATCTCGATTGATGAACAAGCGCTACAAATTATAGTCATATCATAATATTACAGCACTATGATATCTGGGCTCTAAGTTTTCACTTTTGCGTCCCTCGTGGACATCGTATTGCAGTATTGAAAGTATGCTCCGTGGACTCCAAGCCCTGTGCACTTCCACAGTCTCGTCAGGATAAGTGAACGTCAGGTAAGTGAACGGCCGGGGTTCGTTCTCTGGTAAGGAGAGCACACACCATCGTGCTAGGAGCGCTGCGACCATGCCCTCGCTTCGACTAGCCAAGATGCACCTCACTCGTACATTCCCCCTCTCGGCGGTGCTTGTCTCTTTGGTATTTGCTCTGCCCCTTTTGATTCTATGGAAGATGGCTGAGCCAATCTATCCTTTCATTGAGGACGATGCGCTGATCTCGTTGCGCTACGCCCGCCGCTTGCTTGATGGCCAGGGTCTAACGTGGACGGCAGGAACTCCTGTCGAGGGATACTCCAACTTACTTTGGGTGTTGCTCTCTGCCTTGGGTGGGGCGCTCAGTTTGGATCTTATTTTAGTCGTCAGAATTTTGGGGATTGCCTCCATCGTGGGGTGTTTAGGGGCTCTCATCAATACCGCCCTGCAAACGAGAAGAATCAAAGGTTCACGATCAAACTTATCACTCACCCTGACCCTATGGTGCGCTGGGGCCGCAGGGGTTTACCTTTGCGCCTCGGGCTCGACCGCCCTTTGGTCGATTGCAGGTCTCGAGCAGCCTCTCGTGGCGTTTCTACTCTTGTGGGCTTTGAGCTGCGCGCCCACTCTTCTAACGAGCAATCAAAATAGCTCCAAATCAAGAAAGGCTGAGCTTCAAGTAGCGATTCCCCTAGCCGGCCTGGTTCTCACTCGCCCAGACAGCCCTCTCTTTGTTGTTCTCTTCGCAGTCTACATCACCCTGTACAATCGCTCGCCAATTCGAGTTCGTTTACTCGTCGCCCTGCGTGTAATTAGTTTGCCGCTGTTGGCCTGGCTGGGACAATTGGGCTTTCGTTTGGCCTACTACAACGACGTCGTTCCCAATACCGCATATCTCAAAGCCTCTTTCCAGTGGGAAAGAGTTGCGGGTGGTTGGGATTACCTGAAAAAGGGTTACGAGTTTCTCTGGCCGATGGCCTGGGGCGCAGCGCTCAGCGCAGCTTACGGGCTCTATCACCCGCGACTACGAGGTTGGATTTTTCTTCACCTCTCTTGCATAGGATTCTGGCTAGCCTACGTCGTGGCTATCGGAGGAGATCACTTCCCCGGCCACCGCCACATTCTGTTAGTGGTAGCAATTTGCTCCAATTTAATCACCATTGCATTGGTGAGAGCCTGGTCTGCAGCTCAAGGGCTGACGCGCATCTACAGGCTGCCCCTAGGGGCTGCCTCTTGTGCCCTTTTACTGGGAGTTCCTTCATTCATGGAGCTCCAAGAACGGGACCCTGACTACCAAATGGGCACCCTGGCACGCTGGCAATGGGACGCCGAACCTCTCGGTAAATTGTTTGCTAGGGGGTTTTCAAAGGAGCAACCTCTTTGGGCAGTAACAGCCGCCGGTTGCATGCCCTACTTCTCCAACCTTCCCTCTCTGGATATGTTAGGTCTCAACGATCGCCACATCGCACGTCAACCGGCCGACCTCAGTCAACCTCTAGCCCACGACCACGGGGACGGTATCTACGTACTCGACCGCAAACCCGATTTGATTACCTTTGGCTTACCCACAGGAGGTCCGCCTCATTTTCTCTCAGGGAAGCAGATGAAAACTGATCCTCGTTTTCGTCAAGATTATCAACGAGTGACTTTTCACGCGTTTGCTCCTCACTTTGTCGAAAATAAATCCTACGTTCGAGTCTATGGCAAAATAGGAATTCAGCAGAGCGATGAAAAAATTACTGTTCCCGCGTACCTCCTCTCGGGGGTTATTGGACAAAGCGTCGCCAGCTCTCGGGTGGGCGCACTACTAAAAAGAAGGGTGTTCTCAATCACTCCCCCGCTCACCTTACCCCCTGGGCGTTATCAAATTGCGCTCACCCCGCCCAACCCCTTACTTGAGATCCAGCTCATGACTCTTGATGGAGACGTACAGGTACACTCGGGAGATAGTCCACAGTTGTCCGTAGTAAACGGCAAGGCCAAGGTGCGCCTTCGACTTCGCTCTCAACAATTCGACACCACATTATTCGCTCTAGAACTCACGCGCTTGGATGCAAAACAAGCTGTGAAGCCATTTACGGTTTCCTCAAAAAGAGTCGAATTGCTGCGCCGTGCAAAAAAGATGTCTCTTGATGGCAAGGTCCTGCTCTCACAAAATTTTGAGACCAGTTTACAAGGATGGCTCTTGAAGGGAGACGCGATGAGCGTGGTGAAACAAAGCCCTCCCACCCAGGGAACAGTCCAAGGTACAAAGGGAAAATTCCTCAATAGTTTTCACGCAACCGAACTGGATGGGGCAACCGGCACCGCCCAAAGCCCAAGCTTTGTTCCCACGGAATTTAGCTTCTTACGTCTCCGTTTAGGCGGAGGTCGGGCTCATGAGTACCCAAGTCAGGTCGGCGTCGCTCTTCATAACCAGCAAGGTGTGCTTCAAGTACTTACAGGTGAGTCAAAACCGCGTCTTATAGAGCATTGGTTAGATCTCAGCCCTTACGCCGGACAATCGCTCTTCTTGGAGGTTTTCGACCGCGGGCAACTTTCGTGGGGCCATATAATGATAGATGAGCTAGAGGTACGAGCGAGTGAGCCCCTCAACTAATGAACAATTGATGAGAGCGAGGACACCTATCGCTTAGGGGGCTAGGGTCCTCAAGAAGATCTTTTGGAGCCCCTCTGTTCATGTCTACAAAAGAATGAGCACTCCAAGAAGAAGGCAGATGATTCCCGCGCTCAGAAATCGCCCCCAATTATATGCCGACGCATCCATCGACTCGCCGGCCAATTCAAGGGCGACCATTTTCTCAAATGCAGTCGTGACGCGCTCATCTTCATCTAACAGACGGCGACGCACCGCACCTCGGACAGGGATCTCACCTCGCAAGTCAACAATCATGCGGCCCGCGTCCGCCAAGGCCAACTCCCGCAGACTCTCTACCTCTTCGAGGGACGAGACCAAAGAGCTCATCTCTCCCTCCGAACTGAAAAGAAGTCCTTCTTTTTCCCCCTCGACGGCCTGGAAGTTAGCGACAAGTAAGCGTAATTTATCCTCCGCAGCCTCCAGGTCCGCAGCGGCGCGCTTCTTCAAGTCAAGGGCCACTTGTGCAACCTCTGTAGCCTTGGAAAGAGCCTGATATAATCGGTCGCCTTCGTGGCTCAATTCCCCAAGGCCCTCCTCACCCTCGCCCTCAGGCTCTTGTTTGAGGCGACTTTCGATATTTCTCAGTTCAATTTTACTCCGTTGAACGCGCGCCTGCCCCCGCGAAAACTCTTGCGCGCTTTGCTCGAACTTCAGTGATGAGGACTCCCTCTCCTTTTCAAGAATCACCCGCTCTGCATTCATGACGTCAAGCCTCGACTGCACTTGGACGAGCACCTCTGCCCCCTGGGCATCTGTTTTTTCGACGAGTAAACGTCGCGCAGAAATTTCCTTATCTTGAGCGTCCACCCCATCATACACATGAGAGAAACGCTCGTGGTGCTCCAAGTCCTTGCGCAACCCCTCTGCCAATGAAGCGAATGATTTATCCCGCCTCAACTCGAGTTGGGAAAAATGTACTTGAGCTAAACGCTTCTTTTCTCTTAAAACGCGCTGAGAAAGATAAACCCGCAATGCGTATGCTGGGGTCTGCCAAAATACTCGAGGAATGAAGCCAAAGTTCGCAAGCTCAGCGATTGTCTCCTCTTGCACTTCGACATCCTGTCTTTGAGGAGTCAGACCCCTGGGCCACGGCACGTCTTCGTCTTCGTCTTCGGTATTCGATTCGACCTCGTCCTCGATAGTCGATTCATCTTCGTCCTCAGCACCCGATTCGATTTTGACCTCGGATTTCTCTCCGACCTCCCGCCCCGCTTCAAAGGGGGGATTTTCAGGAAAATCGCCTACCACGTCCTCAAAACGGTCAGCGGCGGTTGATTCCAGCCCCCAATCAAGCTCCCCCACCGGCTTTTCCTCGCAAGGAGGCTCCCAATCATGCAAATCGATCTCCCCGATCGGTTTGCATGGGGACGAATGAGGAATTTCAAGCTCCTCAGGCTCCTCAGGTGAACTCATCACCCCCCGAGACGCTTCAGCCCCTGAAAAAGTCGATGCTTGCGTACCGAATGCATCAAATTCAAGCTCGTCAGCTTGTTTGGTTACTTTCTCTTTTTGAGGATCCTCTGGTTCCTTCCCGCGCTCCACATCAAGAAGTAGATCAGGAATGTCTTCATGAGGCCCAGGCATATTCGTCTTATTACATCATAAAAAGGTAAAGGAAGCGCGCTCAACCTATTGAGGCAACGTATCCTGCGTCTTGCGTCTTGACGGACCCCGGTGCGCAGCGGAAAACTCTAGCTCACGATATGTTGGACCTGCAAAAGCACCCGCGCGTAGTTATTGAACAAGTCAGTCCTCTTTTGGACGATGGCCACTTCCCCATCAAACGGCTGGTCAAAGACCGAATAGAAGTTGGAGCCGCAATCTACAAAGACGGGCACGATATGATTTTGGCGCAGATTCGCTCGCGCTTGTTGGCGGACGGCGACTCCCGACTGGACGCCACAATCTCCCCGCTTTACTACGACGAAGCCCGCGACCACTGGCAAGGAAATTTTCTCGTCGATCGCGTAGGCAATTGGGAGATGTGGATCGAGGCATGGACCGATCTCTTTGGAACTTGGCGGCGTGATTTACAGAAACGCCTCGACGCGGGTCAGGATATTCTCCCCGAACTCCTCGAGGGTGCCGTACTGGTAAAAAAGCGGGTCCAACTCGCTACCGAGGAAGAGAAGGAACCTCTCACGAACGCAGCCAACGCCCTCATAGACACGAGAATGCGCGTCGAACTACGTTTGCGCATTGCATTCTCTCAGACCTTGCGAGAGCTCATGCACGGACCGTTGGACGAAGGTGAGGTCGCTTCCACCCCCCAATATCCCGTGCGCGTCGACCGGCGAGAAGCCGGCTTTGCTGCTTGGTACGAACTCTTCCCTCGTTCTCAAGGAACCGACCCACACAAACACGGGACCTTCAAGGATACAGCCTCACGCATCACAGAAATTGCGGCCATGGGCTTTGAAGTCCTCTATTTGCCGCCGATTCATCCAATCGGAACCGTGCACAGAAAAGGAAGAAACAACACAACCACAGCGCAGGCCCATGATGTGGGTTGCCCCTGGGCTATCGGCTCGAGTTTAGGAGGGCACTCCTCGGTGCATCCCGAGCTAGGAACGTTAAAGGACTTTCGCGACCTGATTCAAGTGTGTTCAGAGTTCGGCGTAGAAATTGCGCTCGATTTTGCTCTGCAATGTGCCCCCGATCATCCGTGGGTCAAGGAACATCCCGATTGGTTTTTCATTCGTCCCGATGGGACCATTCGCTACGCGGAAAATCCTCCAAAGAAATACGAGGACATCTACCCTCTGAACTTTTGGGGTGAACGGTCCAATGGTCTATGGGAGGCGGCCCGAGATACCCTCTTTTTCTGGGTACAACAGGGAGTTAAGACCTTTCGCGTAGACAACCCCCACACCAAGCCCCTCTCTTTTTGGCAATGGTGCATTCAAGAAGTTCAAGAAAAACACCCTGAGGTTGTCTTTCTCTCAGAATCTTTCACTCGCCCTAATCGAATGAAGGGTTTGGCAAAGTTGGGCTTCTCACAAAGTTACACCTACTTTACCTGGAAAAATTCAAAAAAGGAGTTCACTGACTACCTCACTGAACTCACCCAAACACCGATGGCCGAGTATTACCGGCCGAATTTTTTCACCAACACACCGGATATTTTGCATGAATATCTGCAAAAAGGCGGTCGGCCGGCTTTTCGAATTCGCCTACTTCTCGCGGCAACAACCTCTCCCCTCTACGGAATCTACTCAGGCTACGAACTTTGCGAAAATATTCCGGTGCGACCCGGGAGCGAAGAATACCTCAATTCAGAGAAATATGAGATCCAAGTCCGCGATTGGAATGCTCCCAACAATATTAAACGAGATATCTCGCGCTTAAACGCCATACGTAGTCGCGAACCAGCTCTACAAGTACTCACAAATATTGAGTTTTGCCCGACAGAGTCCGACGACATCATAGCCTACATCAAATGGGATCGTCACTCGGGGGCCGACCAACATCTCCTCATGGTTGTGAATCTCAACCCTCACGAAGTGCGTGAAACCACCATTCAGGTTCCCCTAGAAAGTCTTGGTTTGCGTGGAGACGTCGAATACCGAGTAAAAGATTTACTTACCGGCACCAGCTACACTTGGCGAGGTTCGAGCAACTATGTACGCCTCGATCCTACGGATAAAGTAGGCCACCTCTTTCGTATCGAATTTCTTCCGTAAATTGGCGTAGTCTAGTTACCAATTAATATTATGAGAATTTGGCCAGGTACAGCGTCGAAAATGGGCGCGACATGGGACGGAGAAGGAGTGAACTTTGCGCTCTTCTCGCAAGATGCCACAGCGGTTGATCTCTGCCTTTACGACGCAAAAGATCCCAGCCGCGAGACCCATCGCATACGCTTAAAGGAGCGCACAAATCGTATTTGGCATTGCTACTCCCCGGACGTTCGACCGGGTCAGCTTTACGCCTATCGCGTGGACGGAGACTACGCTCCCGCCCAAGGTCGACGTTTCAATCACAACAAACTACTCATAGACCCTTACGCGCGTGCCATCGCTGGAGATGTTGTGTGGGACGATGCCCTTTTTGGCTATGAGATAGGGCACTCTGAAGAAGATCTCTCCTTTAGTACGAGCGATAGCGCCGAGTTCATACCCAAGTGTGTCGTGGTGGACGAAGCGTTTACCTGGGGAGGCGATCGTCCACCAAAAATTCCCTGGAGCAACACACTCATCTACGAAGCCCATGTGAAGGGCATGACGATGCTCCACCCGGATGTTCCCGAGAACCTCCGCGGCACGTACCTTGGTCTAGCCTCTGACGCAATTTTAGACCATTTGAAGTCTCTAGGAGTCACGGCAATTGAACTGCTACCTGTGCATCACTTCGCCACCGATCGCAGACTGCACGATCTCAATCTGACCAATTATTGGGGCTACCAAACTCTGGGTTTTTTCGCCCCCGACCCTAGGTACGCCACCGGCAATCGCGGCGAACAAGTCAACGAATTTAAGACGATGGTGAAAGCCTTTCATAGAGAAGGTATCGAAGTCATTTTAGACGTTGTTTACAATCATACATGCGAAGGAAGCCAATTAGGGCCCACCCTGTCTTTTCGAGGAATCGACAACTCCGCCTACTATCGATTAGTTCCCCAATGTGAGCGCTACTATCAAGACTTCACAGGCTGTGGAAATAGCTGGAACGCAATGCACCCGCGCGCCTTGCAATTGGTGCTCGATAGCCTGCGCCATTGGGTCACGGACATGCACATTGATGGATTTCGTTTCGACCTAGCTCCAACCCTGGCTCGTGAACCTTTTGAGTTCTCCAGTTTCGCTCGTTTCTTCGCTACTGTTCAGCAAGATCCAGTATTGAGTCAAGTGAAGCTCATCGCTGAGCCCTGGGATATTGGACCCGGAGGCTACCGTTTGGGCGGTTTTCCTCCCGGATGGGCAGAATGGAATGCTCGTTACAGAGATTGTATTCGACGTTTTTGGAGAGGTGATGCCCACCAAGTTCCCGAACTAGCGTCACGGCTGAGTGGCTCCAGTGATATTTTTCAAGCAAGTGACCGCGGCCCTTACGCATCCATTAACTTCATCACCTGTCATGATGGCTACACCCTACGAGATTTGGTGAGTTACGAAGAGAAACACAATCTGGCCAACGGAGAAGGCAACCGTGATGGCCATGGCGACAACATGAGTCGCAACTGGGGGCACGAGGGTGAAACCCGAGCCGCCTGGGTCAACAGAATGCGCGAACGCATGTTGAAGAACTTTTTTGCCACTCTCGCCTTCTCCCAAGGGGTGCCCATGATCAGTCATGGGGATGAATTTGGTCGTTCCCAAGATGGGAACAACAACGCCTATTGCCAAGACTCGGAGCTTACGTGGATCAATTGGAACCTTTCCACCTTCGAGAAAGACCTCTTTGCCTTTGTATGTAAGGTATTTAGTATCTCAAAGAACAATCCTGTGTTTCGCCGCAGCAGTTTCTTTGCGGCCGACCCCGTAAGCGATCGCGTCCAAAAAGACATCATTTGGATTCGCCCCGACGGTGGCGAAATGCAAATAGACGAATGGAAGGACTCAGAAAACCGTGTCCTCGGCATGCTGATTCACGGGGAAGCCTCCGATGAAATGGACGAGCGCGGACGGTCCGTCAAAGGGCAAACCCTACTTCTATTCATCAATGGCAGTAACCGAGCCAAGCCCTGCAACCTCCCAGAACTCAAAGAGCGTGGCTACTGGCATGAAATCGTAAACACCGCACAACCCACTCATCGTATTCCTAAAGGTACGACTCTCAATGTAGCGCCTCATTCTCTGGCGTTGCTTTGCTATGAAGGCACAAAATGAGCAAGATTTCCCACAGCCAGCTACAAGTATCTCCCGAAGACAGAGATAGACTTTACGCGATTGAACACCACGAGCCCCATCGCGTCTTGGGTATTCACAACCTCAAAGGAGGAGGGCAGGTCCTCCGAGCTTTTCATCCTGACGCTGAATCCTGTGATCTTTCAATTCCTGGCCGCAAAGCTCTCCCCCTACAACCCCTCGGCAAAGGACTCTTTGCTCTTCAAGTAAAAGAACTCAGCGCCGCCGACGATTATTCTCTTCGCTTCCATTTTTCGGATGGTAAATTTTGGGAAAGAGGCGATCCCTACGCTTACCTACCTACGGTAGGCGAAACCGATCTCTATCTATTCGGAGAAGGTACTCATAGACAACTGTACAATGCCCTGGGGGCGCGCATACTCACCCAAGACGGGGTACAAGGCACAGCCTTTTCCGTATGGGCACCCAATGCTCGTCGGGTCAGCGTAATTGGCGATTTTTGTAATTGGGACGGCCGCCTCTACCCCATGCGAAGCTTGGGTTCATCAGGAGTATGGGAGTTATTTATTCCCGGTATTCAGATGGGCTCTCTCTATAAGTTCGAAATCAAAACGGAGCAGGGCGATCTTCGCGAAAAGACAGATCCAATGGCGCGCCGCATGGAGCTCCCCCCTCTGCAAGCATCCATTGTGCACGACGACCATCACGAGTGGCGCGATCACGATTGGCTCGAGGAGCGCTCCAAGCGAGATCATCAGCGATCTCCCTTAAATATCTACGAATTGCACCTCGGCTCTTGGGCTCGCGATGCAAACAAGGGCGGTAGTCTTTCTTACCGAGAAGTTGCAAAGCCTCTAGTCGATCACGTAAAGCGACTGGGATTCACTCACGTTGAATTTATGCCCCTCGCGGAGCACGCCTACTATCCGTCCTGGGGTTATCAGGTCACGGGATACTTTGCCCCCACATCCCGCTACGGCAACCCAGAAGACCTCAAGTACCTGATCGATTATTGTCACCAACAGGGTGTCGGCGTAATAGTCGATTGGGTCCCCGCCCACTTTCCAAAAGACGATTTTTCTCTCCGTCGATTCGATGGTTCGGCCCTCTACGAACATGAGGACGCTCGTCGCGGAGAACACCCCGACTGGGGCACTCTCATCTTCAATTATGGGCGAGCGGAGGTGCGTAGTTTTTTAATTGCCAACGCAATTTACTGGCTCAAGGAGCTGCATGTGGACGCTCTACGCATTGATGCCGTCGCCTCGATGCTCTACCTCGATTATAGCCGTGACGAGGGTCAATGGCTGCCCAATATTTATGGAGGACGAGAGAATCTAGAGGCCGTTGAGTTTCTTCGACAACTCTCTACCGCCGTCGAAGAAGAATGTCCCGGCGCTTTCACTATTGCCGAGGAGTCCACATCCTGGGGAGGAATTACGACGCCCGTAAAAGACGGCGGCCTCGGGTTTACCTTCAAATGGAATATGGGCTGGATGCACGATACCCTAGGCTTTTTTCAAAAAGAGCCCGTACATCGCAAATTTCATCAAGATCAATTGACCTTTGCGATGATTTACGAAAACAGTGAGCGATTCATTAACTCAATCAGCCACGATGAAGTTGTTCACGGTAAAGGCGCACTTGTAGAAAAAATGCCGGGTGACTTCTGGCAAAAGTTAGCCAACCTACGGCTCCTTTACGCCTACCAACTCACCCGTCCCGGAAAGTCCCTCATGTTCATGGGTGGAGAAATAGCTCAGCACTCCGAATGGAACGTCGACGAGGCCCTCGATTGGCACCTAGCGGACGCTCCACAGCGCCAATCTCTCCTGCATTTTGTCGGGACTCTAGGGCACCTTTACCTCAAGCACCCCGAGTTCTGGCAGGGAGATCCCGATCCTGAAGGGTTTGCTTGGATTGATTGCTCCGACCACGACAATTCTGTCATCTCCTACAAGCGCTGCGTTCCTGGAACGAGTC
The DNA here is from genome assembly GCA_964459035.1 of uncultured Polyangiaceae bacterium. Taxonomy (GTDB): domain Bacteria; phylum Myxococcota_A; class Polyangia; order Polyangiales; family Polyangiaceae; genus NIC37A-2. The sequence continues at coordinate 29,774 of CAYWLO010000026.1, forward strand.
AACACCTTCTTGTGGTGATGAATATGACGCCCGTCCCCCGAGAAGAATATCGTATTGGCGCCCCTCGTGATGGCTCCTACCGCGTGTTGATGTGCACCGACGCTTCCGAATTTGGTGGCAGCGGATTTACCATGCCGTCCTCATTTTTGAGTGAAAATATACCTGCACACGGTTTAGAACATTCTTTAGTCCTTCGTCTCCCTCCCTTGGGTGCCGTGATCCTCATGCCCGAGTAACGAACCAGCGAAAAGAAGCCCCCCTTCCTGGGGGTCTCTTTCGTCTTTACTCTTTAGAGAGGAAACCTTTTGGCCGTCTAGGGTGAGCAGGCCGTGGATAATCGTCAAGATAAAAGCGAAATTTCAAAGATGAAGCGCCCGGAAGAAATTCCCCAATCGACCCCTCTGCTGAATCAGGAGGAAACATGGGGTGAAATCTTCCTCGATGCCTCATGGAAAATCATTCATCTTAACCAGGAAGCTGCAAAGGTTCTGGGAGTAGATGCGACGGTAGGCGAACACTTAGTAGACTGTGCCGAGTTTATTCTTGATCGCGCCCTTCTGATCGATGCAACTCAGGGAGCAAGTATACCCGAGGCGGATGAGGAAAGCGGCTTCAATATTTCTGTGGCGGAGGGCTCATGCCTGCGTGACGAAGCGCTGCTCAAAACGAATCAGGGGGAACGAATACCGGTCTTTCTTCGCGTGGCACCCATTACCCTGAGCGAGGGAAAACCTGGAAGAGTCGTACAATTTCGCGATATCTCAAAACGCCTTCAAGCTAAACAGCAGGTCGAAAAAGCACGTATCGAAGCAGAAGCCGCTCTGCGGGAAAATGAACTCAAGTCTCAGTTCCTCGCAACCATGAGTCACGAAATTCGCACTCCAATGAATGGAGTTTTGGGAATGTTGATTCTCCTTCTCGACACCCCTCTCGACAAAGAGCAGCTAGATTATGCGCGCACGGCTCATCGATCTGCTGAAGCGCTGCTCGGAATATTGAACGATGTTCTCGACCTCTCGAAACTAGAGGCTGGGCGCTGCGAATTGGAAGCCGTTGACTTGGGCCTGCGTGAGGCAATTCGCGACGTGCTCATGATTCAACAAGAGAGCGCGCGGGCGCGCGGATTAGCGCTTTCTAGCGATGTATCTCCCGATGTGCCTCAGTCGCTCGTTGGAGATCCAACCCGACTTCGCCAAGTTCTCATGAACTTGGTCTCCAATGCGGTGAAGTTCACCCCTCGAGGCTCTGTGACATTGCGCGTGTTTTTGGAGAAGCTCGAAAGTGCATCCCAGATAGTTTTTGAGGTGCAAGACACTGGAATTGGCATTCCGGCCGATAAATTTGGCCGTCTTTTTCGCCCATTTACCCAGGCAGATGCTTCCACCACACGCGAATTTGGCGGTACCGGGCTAGGGCTCAATATCTCAAAACGAATTGTAGAATTGATGGGTGGAGTTCTCTCGGTAGAGTCCGAAGTAGGGCAAGGTAGCACTTTTCGCTTCTTTCTCCCTCTAATAGAAGCCCCTCCCCTTCCCCAATACCTTCTCACAGGAGAGTCAATCCCGGCCTCCTCCATTCCATCCCTAGGAGTATTGCCAAGGCGCGCCTCCACGAGTCCCCCCAAGCACTTGGCGAGTGTGCCTCCCCCACCCGGGCGCGCGCCCTCGGAGATGGCCCCCGTGTTGGTGGTCGACGACAATGCGATCAATAGAAAGTTCGCTTCGAAGATACTAGAAAAGTTGGGCTACCACTCGGAGACTGCCGTGGACGGACTTCAAGCCGTTCAGCGTTTGAGAACACAAGAATATGTAGCAGTTCTGATGGACTGCATGATGCCCGAGATGGACGGTTACGAGGCCACCAAAGAAATTCGAAGAATAGAAAAAGAATCTGGCACTCATACTCCTATCATTGCTCTCACCGCAAATGCCATGCAGGGCGATAGAGACAGAGCAATCGCCAGCGGGATGGACGACTACCTCTCCAAACCGGTCAAGCCCGCAGACCTCAAGAAGATCCTCCTCCAATGGTGCGGCCGTGAGTTCGTGCAATAGGCCCCTATCGGTCCCGAACTTGCTCGACTAGAGCGCCTCTCAGTTTGAAGGAGATACGCCGCATTTTCTCCCACCTACAAACTGCAGAAGGCCCCCCCCAATGCCTCCCTGGCTCCCCTGCACGCCCATCGACCGCCCTTGTGATGTCCCGCGGGTCGTGACGGACCAGACCAAGACGGTCTTCCCCTACTGAAAAGATCGGCGACGGAGAACAAAGAGACTCAAGAGAAAAAAGGCAAGTGCCCCCTTTCCTTTCGGCGCGCTCTCGCCGCCAATTTGTAGAGCGGTGCAGCCAGAATTCACTGGGGAATCGTCGGTGCGACTCGCATAGAGGGCCACAATCGCGTCGACATCCACGTCTTCTAGGTTGCGTTTGTGCACTTCGCACGCGCTAGTACAGCTAAACATAGTGGCCGTAGGGTCGTCGTAATTCTCACCCAAGCCAAGAAAGTGCCCCACTTCGTGAGAGAGCACATTCTGTAAATCGTAGCTCTCGCCGCATGCCCTCGCGTCCAAATTTCCAGAACAAGACTCGCTCTCATCTGGCCCAAAAGGAGAAGAGGCGAGTTCACTGCTTTCTTCTGCTTCTTTCTCGCTAACTATCGAAAATATATGTTTGCTATTGATAACAATATCGGCTTCTGAGACTTCACCGCTCTTCGGGTTAGAAAAGCCGATGGTGATTGCAAGATCCGATTCGTGCCCCTCAAACTCTATAGGAGCTACCAAAATTGAACTCTGACCGTCGGGTTTGAGACTTGCTCTTTTCCCATCCCCCCATTCAAAACTAAGGGCTGGTAATTTTGCCCCCGTTTCCTCCCAGGAGCGAAATGCGCTCTCGACAATTTCGTGAATGTCTGGCCCCAGCACTTTCAGGCTCTCGTCAAGCACAATAGTGACCGAGTCGTTATCCCAGCGTTGGCGTACCACTTCGCTCTCAGCAACCGTGACGTCTTGCTTTGCCAAGAGACTTTGATGACCAAATAGCGCCCCAAAGAGCGCTAGACCCACGCCTGTGACCCGAGAAAAACGGCGTCTCGACCTCATGCGGACCTTCGGACGGCGTGCGAGGTCGTGCCTCTGCTCGTAAATTTCCCGGTCTATCACTACACTTCATAGAACGGCTCAGGCGACACCACTCTTGAGGGCTATCCCTAGGGCCCCACTGAGCTGGCCCAATTCGGGACAAATCAAGGTCCTTTATTCAGGTTCTTGTATAAAAGGGCGCAAGATCTTCAATACCGAGCGATCCTGGCCACGGATTGAAGAAATTCGACCATGACGTAGGCGGCTATCTCACTATTGTCGGCCCCTAAGAATGTCAGATTCACTTCTCCTCCAGAAGCCCAGCATCGTTCCACCACTCGCGCCCGAATTTCGTCCGGCATATCTCGGAAATCGTATATTTTCGAAAGCGGTTCAAGAAAGCGGAAATCCAGTCCCCCTTGCGCTCGCAGTAGAGCGAAACGGTGGAATGGTTTCACGATTCGAAACGCAAATTCTGCCAGAGGCTCATCCCCAAGCAAAAGACAACCTTCGCTACATCGAGCGCATTGTAAAAATGCTTCTTTGGCAAAAAGGTGGGTTTCGTGTGTGGGTCAGTGGTTCGGCCACAGTCGCCCGCCACTTGGCAGATGAGTACAAGGCGGGGGGAGCTCGAGCATTCGATGCGGACTTTATGGCGCGCGTCTACGAACAACCTGCCTTTGAGGTACGTTTCGTAGAGTCTCCAGCAGATCTTCCTCCTGAGAGTGAGGAGCCTGCTCCAGTCGGCGGGCATCTGGGGGGATGTCGCATTGGCTTTGATGCCGGGGGAAGCGATCGCAAGGTTGCTGCTGTTATCGATGGCAAAGAGGTATTTTCTACCGAGGTGGTCTGGCATCCAAAAATCAACTCGGACGCACAATATCATGTCGACGGAATCAAACATTCACTGAAGCTCGCAGCTGAGCATCTACCCCGAGTCGATGCGGTCGGCATTAGCTCCGCCGGTATCTACGTAAACAACCGGACAATGGTCGCGTCTCTTTTTCGTAAAATTCCCGAAGAGCAATTCAACGAAAAAATCAAAGATGTCTACTTGGATATACCCAAAGAGCTCTTTGGCGACGTTCCAGTTGCAGTTTCCAACGACGGAGACGTTACAGCACTAGCGGGAGCCATGAACCTGGAGGACAAACCCGTTCTTGGTATCGCGATGGGCACTAGCGAAGCGGTTGGCTACGTCAATCAAGACGGACTCATCACAGGCTGGCTCAACGAACTAGCCTTTGCTCCTGTTGACTACTCCCCCGAGGGAGGATGCGACTCCGATTGGTCCAAGGACGTCGGAGTAGGGTGCCAATACTTTTCTCAAGATGCAGTAATTCGCCTGGCACCTCGTTGTGGTATCGAGCTTTCCGAAGACGATGCCCCGGGGGCGCGATTAAAAAAGGTGCAGGACCTTTTCAAAGCAGGAGATGATCGCCCCAGGGCAATCTATGAGAGCATTGGCGTGTACTTGGGCTACGGGCTTCTGCATTATGCAGACTTTTACGATATCAAGCACGTACTTTTGCTTGGTCGTGTCATGTCGGGTGAAGGAGGAAGCATCATCGTCGAAAAGGCCAATGAGGTCTTGCGCGCTGAGTCCAAAGAACTCGCGGAGACTATCAAGTTACAACTCCCAGACGAGGCGAGCCGCCGCGTAGGGCAGTCCATCGCAGCCGCTAGCCTGCCCTCCATTTCCACAAAAAGTTAAACTATCATGAAGTTCTATCAAGAAAAGAGTGAAGTCTACTGTTGGGACGGGGCCGAAGCTGACGCGGCACTTGCCTCGACAACTCATCTAGGCATCTGCGCCCATCAAGACGATCTCGAAATTCTCGCGGTGCACGGCATTCTCGAGTGCTTTCATCAAGACAACAAGGCATTCACCGGGACCGTGGTCACCAACGGAGCCGGTAGCGCGCGCGACTTCGAGTACGCCGATTACACCGACGAAGAGATGCAGGCAGTAAGACGCATCGAGCAGAAGAAAGCTGCATTTGTGGGCGAATACGCGGCGCAGGTCCTGATGGATCATCCCAGTTCGGTTGTAAAAGGCGCAGAGCACCAACCCGTGGTCGACGATATCATCGCCCTTCTCAAAGCAACGCGTCCCCAAGTTGTCTATACTCACAACCTCTGTGACAAGCACGATACGCACATTGCAGTAGCACTGCGCACAATCGAAGCCTTGCGAGCTCTTGACCCAAGTGAACGCCCCCAAAAAGTGATTGGGTGTGAGGTTTGGCGCGATTTAGATTGGCTGCCCGATCACCTTAAAGTTGCGATGGATGTTACCCGCCATGACAATATGCAGGCGGCCCTCGTAGGCGTATTCGATTCACAAATTGCAGGGGGCAAGCGTTACGACCTTGCAGCAATGGGCCGCAGAAAAGCCCACGCTACCTTCAGCGAAAGTCACGGCGTCGATCAAACCCAAGGGCTCATTTACGGAATGGATCTCACTGAGCTAGTGAATGACGATTCGACTGACCCCTCGGACTTCGCTCAGAAAATAATTGAAGAATTCGCAACCGATGTAAAAAATCGAGTAGCTAAGTTCAAAAAAAAGTAATTCTCGAAACTCGACCCAGGCTCTGAGTACACACGTTGAGAACGAGCCAAGGTGACAAAGGGGCAGGGTAATACCTGCTCCTTTTTTCGTTCCTATGGCTCTCGGGGGCTCTGCTTCTAACAGGCTTTGTCCTGACGAAGCTCTCCCAAAACCGCTGCTACTTCCTCCTCGTCCAAAGCAAAGAGGCTCTTCAAGCGAGAGAGAATCGCACTTTCCTCAGAATCTATCTCGTCGTCCGCCAAAGCCAGCGCTGCGGCCAACGCAAATGCGTTCACGGCTTCCCCTGGATCTTTCAAGGCGCAAGCAATTGCCTCAAGGCGTTTTTCCTGCCCCTCATTTTGAAGGCGCAACGCATAAGACTCAATCATCAACTGGACCATCTCTGCACTGAGAACATCGCCCACCAGGCCCCGAATCGCCCCAAGAAGCGCCGCAACTTCCGTGTCGGTGATTTGCTCGTCCGCCGCCATCACCAAAAACATGGTTTCGGCCAAGGGGTCCACCCTTTTTATCGCTTCTTGCTCTTTTTCTCCCAATAATCCTTCACGAAAAAGCACGCGATCTGCCGAAGAAGTGAAAGCGCCTTTACGCCTCCCGCTGGTCAATAATGCGTCACGTAATCGCTCAATTGTGCTCGTGCGTAGGTTCATTCTTCAAGGGTAACTCGTACCCCACGGCCGCGTCCACGTTAGGGTGACTCAGTTTAGGTTCTAAAGTGCGAGGCGTAGGCGTACGTATGGACTCTTGAACAATGGTCACCTTGGATACAAATCCTACCCATTCCCCGGCTGTCGCCCCCCTCTCATTGCGCGTTGCAGTGGCCGACGCAGATCCGGCCGCACGCAAGTTAATGTGTCATTGGCTAGAGCAAGCAGGCTTCGACGTAATAGAAGTAGCCTCCTTGGCCCAAGCACGAAACTTAGCTCATGACTTTCCCGATATTGTCTGTGTCGACTCAATGATGGGAATAGCTGAGGGCGTGGATATTCTACGTGAACTTCACGCGGCAGGCCCACAAGTACCTGTGGTGGTGGTAACGGCCCAACGAGATGCAGAGGCTGCTGTAGAAGCGATGCGCTCTGGAGCCTCTGACTACGTTCTCAAGCCAATCGAAAGCGGGAGACTATTGCAAGCCGTAAGAAGAGCAAAAGAAGGGCTCGACCTTCAGCGAAACGTGCGCCGACTTGAAAGCGAACTAGCAGAACGCTGCTTGTCGGGCCCCATGGGAGGCTACAGTAGCGCAATAGTCGAACTCGATCGCAGTGTTGCACGCGTAGTGGACCGTGACGTGGCAGTATGCCTCACCGGAGAGTCCGGCACGGGAAAAGATTTAGTCGCACGGGCAATTCACCAAGGTAGTACTCGGCGCCATGGCCCTTTCATTTCAGTAGATTGTGCTGCATTTGAAAGTAACGAACAAGAGACCGTGCTTTTTGGCGAAGAAAATACTGATGGTATTGTCTCAAGCGGAGCCTTTGAGCAGGCCAATGGTGGGGTGCTTTTTCTTGAGCAGGTCGGCTATCTCTCACCTCGCTCACAGGCGGCCCTCTCCAAAGTGCTCTCCACACGAACAATTCATCGAGTCGGTGGACACAACGATCCCTCAGTAAATGTTCGATTGATTGCGGCCCACGACAGAAATCTTCGTGACTTAGTAGACGAAGGACTGCTTCGAGAAGAACTCTTTTTTCGTCTGGTCGTTTACCCCGTGGTCGTGCCCTCTCTTAAAGACCGGCGCGACGATATTCCCCTCATCATTTCGCACTTTCTTAGGGATATAACGCCGGGCGGAGAATCACCAGGACGCCAATTTTCTCCCGAGGCGATGGCTGCGATGATGCGTTACAATTGGCCCGGCAATTTGGGAGAGCTGGAGCACGTCGTGCACAGAAGCGCCCTCTCATCCCGCGACCAAATCATAGCACTGTCGGACTTACCTTCTGACGTCCGTGGGGTTGTCTCTCCAGGGCAGGTTGCACCCGAAAGCCCGCGCCCTGGTCGTTGGGCCGATTTTATGAACTTTCCAGACAATGAAGTCGTGCCCCTACGTGATCTCGAAAGACGAGCCATTGAACACGCTTTACGTGTTACGGGAGGCAGTGTGAGCGTCGCCGCACAAAAACTCGGAATTGGCCGAGCAACCCTTTACCGCCGCATTGCAAGTTTAGAGCTCTCACAAAAAGTTGCGTGAAGGCGCCCATCGGAGAGCCGAAAAGTAGAGCCCCCATGCTGCCTGGACGTAGCTCAAATGCCCCTCATCTTTGAACCCATCCAAGAAAGAGCATGAAGGCTCAGCTCTTCTGCATTTCCACGCCTTCGAGACGGCGACATTCGGCAACAATCGCCGAGAATATATTGCGAATCGCCTCCGCATCAAATGACCCCGGAGCAACCTGCACAAGCTCTTGCAGCAATTTCTCCTCGCGATTGGGATCAAAAACCCCGATACCCTTCTCGCGCTTGATCTCGCCAACCTGATGAACCACTTGAATGCGGTTGGACAAAAGCTCTAGCAACTCTTTGTCAATTTTATCGATTTTTTCCCGTAGGACTCCGATATTGGTATCGTCAATCACGTGCTCATGATAGCGAATGCGGCCCTGCAATACCAGTGAAGAGCGCAAAAGCAGAGGGGCGCATTTCCCATAGAGTACTCATGTCGCGAACCGAGAGTCAACGCAATTGCCCAAACACCTCTCGGTACTCGGTACTCGGTACTCATACTCATACTCATACTCTTGAAGAGATTGCGAGTTCTCTACTCATGAGACAATCAGGAGTTCTAGATCTCTCGGCGGGGCACAGCGCGCTACAATATCGCAACCTACCCTATTCACTCAACGAAGAATCGTTTCGCAGCCTGAAACCATTTGTACTTCGGTCACTCGCCCGCTCTGTAATGTGTCACAAGATGAGCCATTGAGAGTCACAAGATCGTCCTCGATACTCCAACCATTTTCCGAATCAAATGGCACAACTTCTGCGTCAAAATAGACGTTCAATTCATTGGAAAAAGCGGGACGGTCCGTCAAACGGATATCGCATTGTTGGGTTAAAGTTAAGCCAATGGCGCGCACCGTATCGCTCAATTCTTCTAAACTTTCCACGTCGTAATAGGCCCTTCGCCCCGGGCGAGGTTGCCCCCCAGCAACAGCCAGTCGATTCATCACATTGTCAAAGTCAGAAAGACCCAGCACGCCAATTACGTAGGTGTCGACCCCGGCATTTCTCAGGAGTTCAAGTTTCTCCTCACTTGCGTCAACGTCCACGCAGCCGGCAGCAGGGTAGGAGACAATATCTCCCACCAAATCAACGTCGCAACAATTGAATTCAGCATCACAAGCTATTTGCCGATTGCCTGTTGTCTGCAAAATATCGCCCGACCGATTTGGCTGGCAATCGTCAATCTTGCAGACTGCCTCGGGATTACAATTGGGCGAGCCGTCTGTAACTAAAACCACCGCAGCCACTCCGTCCTGACTCAAAAGAGAAGGGGTTATAGCGTCTAAAGTTGGAGAAAGAGGGGTCCCTCCTCGTGGTTTGGCCTCATTGACGACCCGGGAAAACTTTCGCAAAATTGGACCCGCAGGTTTTCGATTCAGACAAACAACGGGATCTCCCTCTTGCACAGAAAACACTTCGTCTCCCGGAGCACACCCAAAAAGAGGAGTTGCCCCCGTAGTCATCGCTTCAGTGAGATTGGTGTCGTCACCGGGAAAAACAGTCAATCCGTACTTGGCCCGATGGCCAATCTCTCCTGCTACATCAATTAAGGCAGCTTGGGCCGCCTCTAATTTCGTCGCACGCCGATCGAGCACTCGGTCACTCATGCTACCCGAAACATCAAGAACGAAATAGATGGTCGGCTTTTGATGTTTCAATCGCACTACCTCGTTGCCGCACGCACTGCCTGTATGCACAACAAGCGGCTGCTCGCACTCGGCGGAGGGCAAGCCTTGCATCTCACCCTCAGGAATCATCAACGCATCAGGGCGCTCCGAAGAACTATCACCACAGCCAGCGAACAAAGCGGCGCTCACAAAGGTGGTAAGAAAAAATTGCCAAGAGCGCACAATTTGAGCCTAGCAGACCTGAGGCCCGATGCCTTTCGAGGCAAGGGTATTTCAAGAATTTGCCACGTATCTCAAGAAAAGCGGTAGTTCAATGAGTTTGGACCCAGCAATTGCTAGGGGGGATGTCAGGGTTTCTATGGTAAACCGTGCGCCAATGTGGGCAAAATGGATACGACAAGCTGCGTTTTGGGCATCGCTACTCCTCACCCTCAGCATTTTAGAAAACGCCCCCACCAAAGAATTTTTCCCTGCCCTCCCGGCGGTAATTCAAAAAAAACACGACCTCTCCCTCATGCCGAGGGTGAGTGACGATCGCCCTCAGTCCCAGGCCCCTTCAGCACTCCCCTCTTGGAAGGCGACAATCTTTTCCATCAAGGGAACACGCTCCAACATCACGAGGGGTCTCAGCGCCTACCTACCCCAATTAGAACTCACAGCCTCCTTGGCCAACGCTCAGGGTGCCTCCACTAGCCTCCCCGAGGGAGACTACCTAGTTGTACTTCGCGCGCCGGGATTCTCTCGCTTCATTCAAAGAATACATCTCATAGACAGCACAGTGATTGAGCCGGTGCTTGTCGCGGCCACATCTCTGCATGTACAAGTTCAGGCAGAGCATGAAGACGGTCAGGTACGCCCCCTGCCCGGTGCAACTGTCCTGGTGGGGGCTCCTAGTTCCTGGGTACATGGGGCGAGTACCGACACTTCGGGCACTGTAGAAATTTCAGCACTGACGCCTGGGCCCCACTTAGTTCGAATTTTTTCACCAGGCTTTGAGCCCTACGAGGCTAAAGCCGAGAGTCGATTGCTCGTGCGCCTGCGACCTGTTTCCACCCTGCGCGTACACGTCGTCGACAAAGACGCTCCCCAAAAAGACGCCAAGGTATTTATTGCAGGGGTGCACCTTTGGCCCGCACGCAGTACTCAAACGGGCAAAGAAGGCTATGTGGACATTACCGGCCTAAAACCTGGAAAATATGCCCTCTATAGCGAAAAGGGCGAGCTAATCTCTCCTTCCCAAAAGGCAGTTGAGATTTTAGGAAAGAAGGGGCTTGTAGAAATTACTCTTCACCTAGGTGCGGGACAATTTGTCGAAGCCCTCGTGGTGAGCGACAAAGAAACGGCTCCCCTCCAAGGAGCCCGAGTGACCTGGAGTTCGTCTGGGCTGGGCCAGTTCTCCCGCCATCAAACCACTGATATAAATGGAAAGGCACGCCTAGGTCCCCTCTCGGAATTTAGTGGCATTTTAAGTGTACGAGCGCGGGGCTTTGTAGGCACCATGACTCCAGTTTTAGAAAAAAACCATCCCGATCTCATCAATGGAGCACAAGTAATATCGCTGGCTCAATCGGCAACCGTGGTGGGGCGCGTCGTCGACACCGATGGTTTTCCCATAGAAGGAGCAACGGTAGAAGTGGCCGGCACCAGCCAGGACAAGATGCCTATATCCGTCACCTTTCGCAGCGAGGCAATTTCTGACGCCCACTTCGATTGGGCCATCGAGCAGGGGCGTGTACTCGTTCCAGCCGGCGAATTGGGCGTAATGCTAGGCCCCGTACCGCCCATCCCTTTGGGAGAAGTGCGTGAGACATCTGGGCAGCGCCTCACGACCGACGACAAGGGCTATTTTCGCGTCGAGTCCGTTCCCTCTGGAGAAGTCGTTGTCCTAGTGCGTCACCCCGATCATCTCCCTGGAAAAAGTCCACGCTTGCACCTAAGCCCCGGAACTCAGGTTTCTACCAAAGTTGTTCTGGGCAAAGGGCAGCCTCTGCGGGGCAGGGTTCTTCAAATCGGAGGTTTTCCGGTCGAACATGCCCGTATTCAACTCAGCGCGCGCAACTTCAACCGGCGCATCATCTCCGAAAGTGACGGGACATTTCAAATCAACGCTGCTCCCGCCAAGGTTCGAATCACCATTCGAAGAATGGAATCTCCCCTACAAGTTGTCTACGCCCGAGTCGTCGAAGAAAAAGAGCGCCACGAAGAGATACAGATTGAGCTACCCGAAGAACGAGAGCCTGCGGCCATTTCAATCACAGACGAAGAAGGTCAACCGGTCGAACTTTCACAAGTGACTCTACTTTCCTTGCAAAAAGAAGTCCCCTTTAAGCAGACGCGTTTCTCTCAGGAGGATGGCACTCTAGAGTTCAACGAGGCCGTCGGACTCAAAGTTCGCCTCACAATACAAGCTCCGGGCTTCGTAGTGTTGAGTCAAAAAACTCTCCTTAAAAAAGACAACACCTTTCAACTACAGAAAGCTATCACTGTGCACGGTAGGGTCACCACCGCGCGCGGGCGCCTACCCGCCTCAGGAGCAAAAATAGTTTTCACAAGCGGCAATTTGGTTCGCAAGACAATTGCCGACGAAACAGGAGACTATACGTTGCGCGATCTGCCGCCGGGTAAAGGCGTACTCAAAGCATCACACATTGACCACGGCAGCGGGCATCAGGCTCTCAGGGTCAAGAAAACCGACAAGGGTCGAGTCCACGAATTTCCGGAACTCGATCTATCCCCCTCCTTGAGCTTAAATGGACGCGTGGTGGACCAGTCGGGAGCACCTCTCGCTCTCGCACTCGTATCAATCAACCGGCTCTCGCCCTACCTACCGGGAGCACGAGGAGACTCAAACTACACGCGCACAGACGAGGAAGGTCAGTTCTCCCTCGAGGTCGAAAGAGAAGAACCCCTCTACCTCTACGCTGCTACCCCCGGCAAGTCCTACGGCTGGAGCGAGATAATAAAATTTGGGCAACTCGATCGAGTGGAGGACATCAAAATTCTCATTGATCGCGTGGACACAATTTCTCCCCATCACCTCGGCACACTTCTCTTAGCGCTTGAAGAAAACGCGGGCCAGCTCATCATCTACACAGTTGCTGCGGCAAGCCAAAGTGCAAGAGCCGGTCTCAAGGAGGGAGACCAAGTTCTACTCATTGACGGCGAGACTCCGAGAGACGAAGAAGACGCGCGAGAACTCATGTCGGGGCTACCGGGTACAGAGGTACGCATCACGATCCAACGTCGAGGGCACACCAGCGAAATTGTGGTCCCCCGCGAGACCTTTCTTCATTGAGAGAAAGAAGGGGCGAGCCCCCAACGTGGCTCAATCAGTGTCGAAAATGTCTTCGGGCTCACTCGTGTCCGCACCGGGAGAGAGCAAGAAAAGTACGGGTACAAAACCCATGCAAAAAACCAATAGGCTCACGATTTTTGTCAGCGTAAAGAGACCGTCTTCGAACATAGCGAGCGAAACATAGCGATTCGATGGGAACACGCCAACGCAAAACACCCCTCCGAAGGCTCATTTTTGTACTCGGTGAATAAATGACTTCAATCAGCCCGAGCGGCACGGCCATCATCGAAAAAAAGGGCACTTCAAGATCAAATCGAGAACTTCCCCTCTCAACAATTCCACTCTCAGTAAAATAACCACGAGACTCAGGGAAACACTTCAACAAGTTGAGAAATCTCAGTCACCCTCACCTCGTGTGATTTTTGCTGGAGCACTCCAACTTTTCTCAATTCTGTTTCACCATTGCTCGTGGCAAGTCCTGCGCGTTGCGACCTCAAGCTGCCCCTTTGTAAACGCTTGGGCCGGGCGGGGACACATCTTTACATGCTAAACGTACCATTATTAATAATATGGAACTAAAATTGGTACGTTTAGCACGGTTTTCTGTATCGCCTCAGCAATAGTGTGTAAATACTTAGAATACTCCTCGCGAAATTCCTTTTCTATTCAACCAGTATTTGCTTGGCAATTGTGAGCAATTGCATATTGCTCGTGCCTTCGTAAATTTTTCCTATTTTCGCGTCTCTATAGAGTTTTTCGGCGGCGTATTCGCGGATAAAGCCTACCCCCCCCAGTAGGTCAATGGCCTGAGAGGCGAGGCTTTCGGCCACCTCAGATGCTCTGAGCTTTGCCATTGCCGCTGCAAGAAGAAAGGGCTGACCGGCATCTTTCAACCGCGCGGCATTGTAGACAAGCAAGCGGGCAGTTTCGAGATCTACGCGCATCTGCGCAAGTTGAAATTGAACCCCCTGAAAACTAGCCAATGGTTGAGAAAATTGAATCCGCCCCTGAGTATGCGCCAACGCAAGGTCCAGGGCAGCCTGAGCAATACCTACCATTTGAGCGCCAATACCAATTCTACCTTCGTTCAAGGTCTCCATCGCAATTTTGTAACCGCGGCCAATTTCTCCCAATACATTCTCTTCTGCAATACTTACCTGCTCAAAAGTAAGAGGACAGGTGCTAGAGGCTCGAATGCCCAACTTGTCTTCTTTTGGACCAATTGAAAAACCCGGCGTTCCTCTCTCGACCAAAAAAGAAGTGATGCCTTTATGACCCAACTCAGGGTTTGTCTTGGCAAATACAATAAAAAGTTCACTCTCGGCAGCATTTGTGATCCAAAGTTTTGATCCGTCGAGAATGTACTTATTCCCGTCTTTGGTTGCTCTAGTTGAAAGGGCAAAGGCATCACTGCCACTACCCGCCTCACTCAAAGCGTAGGAGCCCACCCACGAAGAAGAGAGCAAAGGTAGATACTTTTTTTTCTGAGCCTCGTTACCGCTCCGCAAGATGCTGTTGAGAACCAAGGTATTTTGCACATCAAGAAGAACCGACACACTTGCGTCCACTTGAGCAAGGGCCTCCACCACCAAGACAGCGCTAAAAAAAGACGCGGCGGCCCCGCCATACTCTTCTGGAACCTCAATCCCCATCACACCCAGGTCAAAAAGCCCTGCAATGATATCCGGAGGCATCGAGGCGTCCTTGTCCATTTGCCCGGAACGCGCCTGAATTTTCTGCCGAGCAAAGTCGAGCACTGTGTCTCGCAACAATTGCTCCTCTTCATTGAGAGTGCTGAGGGCTGGTGATCGTTCGGTCATACCCTTCGTTGTGCCCCAAAAATTCCCCCGAGAAAATATGGGGAGCGTCACCGCTCACTTAGCCCAAAAAAGAGAAGTTCATGGCTCATGGTGTGCGCCCCGGCGGGGTGGTAAAGGCAAAAGCCATGGCAGGAAATACATTTGGTCAAGCCTTTCGAGTCACTACAGCAGGCGAGTCTCACGGTCCCGGCAACGTTGTGATCATTGACGGCTGCCCCGCCGGAATCGAGCTTTCTGTCGAAGATTTGCGCATTGACCTCGACCGGCGCAAGCCAGGCCAAAGTAAGATAGTCACTCAAAGAAAAGAGTCGGATATTCCAGAAATTTTGGCGGGGGTTTTTGAGGGAAAAACCACCGGTACCAGCATTGCCATCTTGGTGCGTAACGAAGACCAAAAAAGCCGGGACTACACCGATATTAAAGAGAAGTACCGCCCAGGACATGCCGACTATACCTTGGACAAAAAATACGGCGTTCGTGATTACCGCGGCGGTGGACGCTCCAGTGCGCGTGAGACAGTGAGCCGAGTAGCAGCTGGAGTCATCGCAAAGAAGGTATTAGCGCAAGCTTATGGGGCAGAAGTACTCTGCTACGTAAAGCAAGTGGGTCCTATCATAGCGCAGATTGATCCCGTTCAAGTCACAATGAAGCAAATAGAGACTTTACCTTCGGGCGAGCCAAATATTGTGCGCTGCCCCGACCCTGTTGCTGCAGAAAAAATGGTCGACTTAATTTCTGAAGTTCGAAAAGATCAGGACTCAATAGGCGGAGTGGCTGAAATAGTAGCCTTGGGAATCCCCGCAGGCCTCGGCGAACCCGTATTCGACAAGCTCAAGGCAGATCTTGGAAAGGCCCTTTTTAGTCTACCCGCAGTATTGGGCGTAGAATACGGCATCGGCTTTGGCTGTGCCTCGTTGCGGGGCAGCGAAAACAACGATGTCTTCTCGCCTCAGATTGACGAGAAGGGCGCCAAGTTCATCACAACCGAGAGCAATCGCCACGGGGGCATTCTGGGTGGTATCTCAAGCGGCCAGCCAATCGTCTTGCGAGCGGCCATTAAACCCACAAGCAGTCTTTCACGGGAACAGCGTACAGTGACCCGCGAAGGCGAGGCGACCACTATACGAACCAAGGGGCGTCACGACCCCTGCTTGCTTCCTCGCTTTGCTCCGATGGGAGAGGCGATGGTCGCCTTGGTTCTGGTAGACCACTTTTTGCGTCAGCGGGGGCAAAAAGGTTGAGCAAAAGACACGAGGCCGGGCTGATTAGAGTTCGCGTAGAACCCTTACAGAATCGTTCACCGCGCTCCTAGGAACATAACCAATGGCGCCGTTCAATTTGGCTACCAATCGAACTATCAACTGAGCGTTTCCAACTTGCTTAGGAGGAGCGCTCCCCCCGCGAATTCGACGGTCGATCCAATAGCGGGCAACATCGTCCGGAGCCATATTAAGTAAAGAGCGATCGAAACGGGTTCGAATGGAATGCTTGGGTGGAAAGTTAAAGGGCACTATGCGCTTTCCCGCACCCCAACTCAATTTTCGAGTTGTAAAAATGGCAGTCAACTCGGCCCGTGAGGGCGTGGCTGAGTTCTTCTTGTTAACAATAAGCACAAGAGGCTCTGCCGCGAAGGCATTGAGAGGCAGCAGAAGCGATGAGGCGATCGCACCGGGTGCGGCCAGAAGAAGCCGTCGTGTTAGCCCTCGTTGACTGGTACTTAATTTTTTCTTTGACGACATTGAATCGAAGGATCTAAGAAGCAGGAGACTCCCACCCGAACTCTACCAATGAGAAGGACCGGGTAGCAAAACATCGACTGAAAAGAGCGCCCAGACTGTGAGGTAGCCAACTTTGAATAGCTCAGTCTATCTGTAACCTTTTGTTTTCAGCCAAAAGCGTACTTCATATTACGGGGGAGGCGACGGTGATCCTCCCCCATCTTCAGTTGAATTTACTTCACTGTCACGCTTTTCTATCTCTTGAGCAAAAGTGGCAAGCCTCGCGGTAAACGCAGCGTCGTCCAAACCCTTGGATATTGCGCCTAATGCCCCGGTTGCCCTCACGAGACGCTGCAACTCGCCAGGGTCCTTGGAAGAATGGAGAACAATGTGGGTCTGAATACCACGTCGACGTAAAAAGCTAGCCAACTCGCTGCCGGACATGGCTGGCATCATGATGTCCAAGAGCACAAGCCACGGACAATTTTGTACAATCCATTGGGAGGTGCCCAAGACTTGGTCGCGTGTGGTGACCAGGTACCCAAGGGCTAGGAGTCGCGCCTCAGTACTAGCTAGTACAATCGGGTCATCATCTACGACGAGTATTTTTCTAGGCTCGTTCGGCATCAAGATTCATTCAGTACCATGGGGGCCGCTTTCTATCCAGAGCCTCAACGGAGACCCTAACGAGTGCTTTCAGCACAAAACGGACAGTTCTCAACTTTATTCAGAGCATTTTGAGCAATCGGGTCGCCCTCCACAGGCCCCAATGGCCTGTGAACAACCCATTTAGGTTATCCAACTCGCTCCAAGGGCGTATGAAGTGAGGCGCTCGACGCGTCCAAGGAAGAAAAATGAGCACAGACGAAAATTCAACACCTGGCACTCTCGATCTTCTCGACGAGCAAGAGCGATCGAAAATACTCTCCACGACGCGTCTCAAGGTGATTCTCTCCGCTTTTGTCGTGGCGCTGCTCCTCGGGCTTGGAGCCCTCGCGTTTGTACAGGTAAGCCGCATTTTCGAGCAACTCACTCCGGCTGTAGCAAAAGACCTAGCTTGGAAATCGGAGAGAGGAACTGCCGAACTCAGCTACACCACAGAACTAGCCCTCGCTCTAGGGGAGGCCGAGGCCGTTAAAGAGGCGGCCGAAACCTATCTCAACGATCAAGACCTCAGGTCGCTCGTGGTACTAGATAGTGAGGACAAGGTTCTTTTTTCTCACCCCGCTGGCATGACTTCAGAGGGACTATTCTCGGGACCAGAGGGCAAGGTGAAAGAGTCCAAAGTCTCTTTCAGTACGTGGAAAAAAGTAGACATTGAGGGGGCAGAAATCGGTAAAGTTGCCCTCGAGATCTCAAAAAAACGCCTCGAAGCTGGAGACCAATTACGTAAAGATATTCTTACGGGTGTCGGCGGTGGGAGCCTCCTCGCTTTCTTAGTCTCCCTCTCTTTCGTCTCGTTCTACATTGCGCCCCTGGTGCGCGTCACCGAGCGAGCATTCATCGATTTGAAGCAACGCACAAATGAGGCCCTTGAGTCAGCCAGACTAAAAAGTGAGTTTCTGGCAAATATGAGCCATGAGATCAGAACTCCCATGAACGGAGTGATCGGTATGGGCGAACTCCTGCAAAAAACGTCCCTCACAAAAAAACAGCGCCGTTACGTTCGAACAATCTCAACCTCGGCCTCGGCCCTACTCACCATAATTAACGATATATTAGATTTTTCCAAAATTGACGCGAAAAAATTGGTTGTGCGCCCTGTAGAAACAGAAGTGCGGCGCCTGGCCGAAGAAGTCTCCCAACTCTTGGCCCCCCTCGGTCAGTCCAAGGGCATCGAAGTGATGGTTTCAATTGGGGCAGAGCTTCCGCGAGAAGTCATGCTCGACCGAGATCGCCTACGACAAGTTCTGAACAATGTAATGGGCAACGCGGTCAAGTTCACGAACAAGGGCTCTGTGCTCCTGCGCGTGTGGCTAGAGGAGCATATTCGCGGGGAGGATGCCTGTGTCTTGGCATTTAGCGTCACCGACACAGGTATAGGCATTGCCCCCGACGACTTAGGGCGAATATTTGAACACTTTAGTCAGGCAGATGGCTCCCTAACGCGCACAGCAGGGGGGACGGGCCTCGGTCTATCAATTAGCCGCCACCTAGTCGAACTCATGGGAGGTCAATTGGTTGTAGAAAGTGAGCTAGGTAAAGGAAGTTGTTTTAGCTTTAAACTACGGTGTGACGTTGTTACCGGAGAAGGCTCTCGCCCCAGTGGCAAGCTGCCACGCACTCTCATTGTCGATGACAATGAGACAAACCGCACTCTTTTCGAAGAAATTTTTGAGTCTTGGGGGGTGCCCAACGACAGCGCTCGCTCGGCGCACGAGGCCCTGGATATGCTCAAGGCAGCTTGCGACGAGGGCAAAGACTTTGAATTGGCCCTCGTCGATCATCTCATGGACGGCATGGATGGTCCGGCTTTAGCGCGCGCAATTCGTCATAGCACTTTGGGAAGAATACCCCGGCTCATTCTTGTCACCTCCCTTTCCGAGAGCGATCACTTAGACGAAGCATTTGACGATGGCCTCACCAAGCCCGTCTTGCAGGACGATTTACGGCGCATTGTTCAAGGTACCGAGAGCACCGGAGCGGTAGAATCTGCCGAAGACATCACTCGTTTGCAATTTGTAGGTCGACCTAAAGTCCTCGTCGCCGAGGACAACGCCATCAACCGCGAAGTCATGAGGGAAATACTTTCTGAATTGGAAGTGGACGCCGATTTGGTCGAAAACGGCGAAGAGGCCGTTGAGGCCATTGAAGCGGGTAATTACCCCCTAGTTTTGATGGATTGTCAGATGCCCATCATGGATGGCTACGAGGCCACTCGCATCGTCAGAAAGTTAGATGGAGAAAAGTCTAAGGTACCCATTGTTGCGGTCACCGCCCACGCCGTGCAGGGTGAGCGGGACAAAGCCATCGCCGCTGGTATGACCGACTATCTTACCAAACCGGTCACAATAACACGCCTGGTACGTATGATGGCCAAATTCCTCGAGACCCAAGCTGTACCCCGCTCCGATCGCGCCTTCAACCAAAATGAAGCAAGGGTGACCGAAGAAAAGATAGTCGTCTCTGAACCAAATATTCTTGAAGGGGATACAGCTCACAACAATGATGGGTCCCCCACTGTTCAATCTGCGTCTCTCCCCCCAGTGCAACAATCTACCCCGACTCCTCACGAGAAAGAACTTGCTCTCGACCCAGGAGTACGCCGCTCGAAAGCTGTGATTGGACTTTTTCGAAAGATGGTTCCCGAACAGGTAAGTGGTCTCAAAGAGGCTGCAAACTCCCGCGATACAGAAGAGACACGCCAAGGAGCCCATAAGCTCAAAGGAAGCTGTCTTGCATTGGGGGCGAAACCGATGGCAAGAATTTGCGCGCAAATTGAGCCCAGCCCAAAAGAACTTCCACAATTGCTAAAAGCTCTCTCTCTGGAGCACGAACGGGTACTAGAAGCCCTTGTTATTGAACTTGGAGAGTGAGCCTCCATCAAATTGAGGGGCTCAATATACGCGGGCTCAAAGTATTACCCATCAACAGGAGCGGCCGCCATTTGCTAGTCACCGCGAGCAGAGGGAGATGAAGAGCTCCTGTGCGTGGGCATAGTACCAAGAACCGGAACTTCGTGCCGGATTTTTGTAACAATGAGACAAAAGGTAGTGCCGAGGGCAAACTGAGACGAATCAGCTAGTTTCCCCTGCCCCTTACCCTAGTTGGTGGCTTTGAGCACCGGCACGTTCTGAAGGTATGATGTACTAGTTAGATCTAGCTGGGCATTAGAGCTACCTCTATATTTTGTAGCTAGTACCTCATGCCCCATTTTCTATTCAATCAGAAAGACGCGCTAGAGAGGTTAGCTCATACAACATGCGTTCCGCATGAGCTAAACCATTGGGCTCTGCGCAACTTTCCTTGACTCGCCGAATCACTTTTCCGTCCGGATGCAATGCATACTTTCCTGCACTTTGAGCGATGAACGGTACAAGGTGCTCCGCGGCCAGAGGAGTATCGGCGCGAAGATGAAGAGTCGCCACTCGACCCGTGGCGCTCAAACCTAAAGCCCGTATCTTTCTCAACTCAGTCTTCAATCGCATCACCTCGGAGAAACGTGCCGCTTCTTCTGGCGGAGAGCCAAATCTATCTTGTACCTCTTCGTTGATCATGGCTATTTCGTTTTCGTCCTTTGCAGAAGCATATTTCTTGTAAAGGCTGAGGCGTACTCCAATGTCTTCGATGTACGACTCGGGCAAAAATGCTTCCACATCAATCGATAACTCAGGATCGACTTCTGAGATATATGTCTCTCCACTGAGTTCGGCTGTCGCTTCCTCCAACATATCGGCAAAAAGCTCAAAACCGACTTTGGCGGTGAAGCCGCTTTGATCTGCACCCAATAATTCTCCGGCGCCCCGCAACTCCATATCCATCGTGGCTACATGAAAACCACTGCCCAGCTCGGTGTACCGCTCCAATGCTTCTATTCGAGAACGCGCTTCCTTGGAAAGCCCCTCCTCAGTTGGCAAAAGAAGATAGCAAAAGGCTCGCTCGGAGGAGCGCCCAACGCGACCGCGAATTTGGTAGAGTTGAGATAGGCCGAAGAGATCCGCCCTATCGATAATAATCGTATTGGCGCGAGGAATATCCAAACCACTTTCGATAATTGTGGTTGCACACAAAATATCGAACTCACCATTGACGAAACCTAACATGGTCTTTTCGAGAGATGAGGCGCTCATTTGTCCATGCCCCACTCCTACTCGTGCGGAAGGCACCAAACGTCGAATCATCTCGGCGCGTTCGTAGATGCCCTCCACGCGATTGAAAACATAAAATACTTGACCTCCCCGAGACAATTCACGCTCAATTGCCTCTTGAATGATCTTTTCGTCAAAACGTGAAGTAAGAGTACGAATGGCCCGGCGCGCCTGGGGAGCGGTGGCAATCACTGACATATCCCGCATACCTCCCACAGCCAGACTCAAGGTGCGCGGAATAGGCGTTGCACTCAAAGTGAGTACGTCCACAGTTTTTCGCAATTCTTTAAGCCGCTCCTTGTGCCCCACTCCGAAGCGTTGTTCCTCGTCCACAATCAACAAACCAAGGTTTTTGAAGTGAACATCTTTCGATAGCAGTCGGTGGGTGCCTACCACCACGTCTACGCTCCCAGAGCGTAAGCGCGACATCGTCTCGCCTTGAGTCTTCTTGCTTTGAAAACGACTCAAACCTTGGACATCGATACCTGTGTCGTCCAGCCTCTCTCTAAAGGAGCGTAAGTGCTGTTCGGCCAATACTGTTGTGGGGCAAAGAAGGGCTACCTGTCGTCCAGCATGAGCACAAAGGTAGGTTGCACGCAGGGCAACTTCCGTCTTTCCAAAACCCACGTCTCCACAGACAAGGCGATCCATGACCGTGTCTTTTTGAAGATCATTCAAGACGTCCACAATCGCGGCTGCCTGATCGGGGGTTTCTTCGTAAGGAAACGCAGCCTCAAAGGCGTCGTATTCATCCCCTGGTTTCTCCAGGGGCTCTCGACGAACGGCTTTTCTTGCGGCGTAGAGCCTCAAGAGCTCGTCCGCCATGATGCGTACCTTCTTACGAACATTCGCCTTGGTGCGCGAAAAGGTTTGCCCCCCCAATTTATCAAGGCGAGGCTCCCCTTGCCCAGCATACTTTTGAACTTGATTGAGACGATAAACCGGCAGCAGGAGCTTATCTCCCCCCGCATACTCCACTTCGAGCAGCTCGACTCCCAAAGAACCGATATTTCGATGCTGCAGCCCGAGGTAGCGCCCAATTCCGTGTTCAACATGCACGATATGATCGCCATGAGTCAGGGTACGCAGATCATCCAGGGCGTTTTTTATTGCCGCTGCAGCCTTGCGCGGACTGCGGTGATGTCTCTGACCAAATATTTCTTCCTCGGTCAGCAGTACCAGGCGCTCAAAGGGAGCTATCAGTCCGCGAGCAAGGGGCGCGCACATGACATAAATGCCTGCCGGAGGCAGATCAGAAAAGTCCACTGTTGCGGTCTTTACCTCTAATCCGCGGTGCTCCAACAAGGAGGCGATTCTATCGGCTTGGGTCGAGACGCGCGCGCAAAGAACAATTCGGTAGTTTTCTTCTAGCCAATTCTTCAGTTGAGCAGCTAACGGTTCCAAGCTGGCATTGCGCCCGGCAGACTTGCGAGTTGCCTTAAGAATAGCCTGTAATTCGTTATGGGCTTCGGTGTTTAAAGAGGCGCTCTCCAGGGGGGCACGAGACAAGTCGGAAAACCCGCTCTGGGGCGGGCCCGCAACCCCCATACTTTGGAGGCAAACAACGCCCTTCTGTACGCTTCTATCTAATTCGTCTCCTTGGAGATAATGAGCAGCTACTGGATAATGTGGCACCAAAGAACGCCCCAGCAGAGCCTCCTGAGCTTGCTCTAACTCTTCACACGCAAGTTCAACGACCCTGCTCGCGTCTTCAAAAAACACCAATGCATCCGAGCCAATTCGCTCGAAAAGTCCGATCAGTTTTCCATGAGCAGGCAGATAACCATCACCGCCAACGAACATTTGTCCCGATGCCACGTCCTCTATCAAGGCTCTCGCTTTGCTCGATGGCAAAGACACGGCGTCGCAAAGAGCGCGCACAGACGTACGGGCCCGCAGGCTACCTTCCTTGGTTGTCACTGCCTCTCTTGCGGGAGAAATATATATTCCCGAGTCTTTCGCTAGCTCCTCTTTGTTTTCTCCACCTTGATTGCGATGAGTCAATTGAGTGTCAGGATCATAGGAACGAGCACTCTTTAGCTCGTCAAAGTCCATCTCTAAACGCAAGGGCGCCCTCGCGCCTGGTGGCCAAACGTCAAGAAGTTCGCCGCGAATACAAAATGCACCGGGATCTTCCACCACGGGCACTCTTTGATACCCGCCGCGCTCCAAGCTTTGACTCACCTCTTGGAGAGAGAGCTTATCACCCACCCTAAAATGAAGGGTAGCGCTCTGCAAAAGGGCTGGAGGCACGGACTTTCGAATCCATCCACTGGCACTCGTAACCAAAAAATCCAATCGACCATTGTCAAGAGCAGAGAGAGTCGCCGCCCGTTGAAGAGAGACCGCCCTATCGGATCGCGCGCCATCGTAGGGAGTCGACTCCGATGTCGGAAGAAGACCAATCGCAGCCTCGGGTGCAAACGCCCGTAAGTCATCCGCAGTCCTGCCAGCGTCCTCTAAAGAGGGAGCGACGATAACAATCAACCCACCCCTCTGCTTATTGCGCGCTTTGAATTGACCAAAGGCAAGAAGAGCCGCAGCCGAACCCTTGCAGCCATTGAGATGCAGATGGCCCTTCGAATAGTCGAAGGGGTCGAAGAAACTTTGAGGCTTAGGATCAAGCAACATGGTCATTGTGCGTTCGATCAATCCAATTCAGAGTTGATGCTTTGAAGACGAAACTTCGCCAAGAGCAAATGATTGCGAGCTATATTCGCCCAATCGCCGTTGTCGTGAACGCTCAAGTAAGAAGAGAGAGAGCGCTCCGCCTGTTCGAAACGGCCTAATTCTAACTCCAACATGCCAACAGCCAATCCCCCTGGGTATTGTGGGTCCAGCCTTCGCAAAGCTTTTGCGAACGATAATTGAGCGATTTTTCGCTGAGTTGGGTCAGGCCCAGCGCCATGGGGGTAGAGCAGATTGGTGCGATAGTAACGACGATACTCTTCGAGATCGGGTGCAAAGGAGCGAACATTTCCCAAGGCCGTTAGTTTTCCCCAATGAAGTCTAAAAAACAGACGTAACTCATGGTCCAGCAAGACAATATCCCCATCTTTTGACCTCCAGGTGGCTTGGGCGATGCGATAGAATGAGCCTCCTAACTCCATCACATCTTGAATACGTGTCGCATCTTTCTCCCACTCGTGCACCGCACGTAAGAAAAGTTCACCCTGAAGAGCACGCAGATTCAGGAGTTCTTCCACCCGCTCGGCTCGCAGTAGCTGACGGGCGTCTCCTCGCAAAGAGATCAGTAACTTGCCCTCCACACTATGGTTTTGAGCCATACTAAACCCCACCCGACGCAATTGCTCGCCAACAGATCGCAGGGCCGGCGATAGCGAGCCATTCATCACCTGCTGCGCCCGAGCAACCTCCCTCTTTTCTGTCTCCTGAAGATAGTCACGATCCACAGAGGGTAGGGGCAATATATGGGGTGATGTTGGTCGGGGAACCACGACAAGTGCCCCGACCACCGCCAATGCAAGACTCGCCAAAACTAAAGCCGAGCTGATTTTGGAGGGCTTTTTTTCTTGTGAAGAAATTACTTCTGAAGTCTTCATTGGGAGTGGCGTACTATCTTGACACAATGCCAAGGGACGCCAGGATAGGCGTCCCCCTGGGTAGAGAGTCTGCACCAGGTCCGATAAAAAAAGGAGATCTTTTGCGCGAAAAGCGACAGCACGCACGAGCCCCATTTGCCAACCTGATTCAAATTGTTCCCACGAAGGGCCCAGCGTGGGAGGTAGAGTGTATTGATATCAGCCAAGGAGGAATGTTTCTTCAGCAGGACGGGCGCGCGTTCATTGGGGACGAGATACAACTGCGTTTTGAACTCACCTCTTTAGGAAAAGTCACCCTACCTGCCTACATTCGCTGGACAGCATCGCGGGGTTTCGGCGTTCAATTTGGGCTACTCGGGGCGCGCGAAACCCACGCCATCGGTTCCTTAGTTCTCAAGTCAAGCTAGCTCTCAAGACAAGCTAGCTCTCAAGACAAGCTAGCTCTCAAGACAAGCTAGCTCTCAAGACAAGCTAGCTCTCAGGACAAGGCAGTGGAGAACATGCTGATACAGCCATTTCAGCACACTTCGAGGGCATAGGGGATCATCAAGGTACACCTGAAAGCCCCCAATCCTGGGTAGTACCCAGCAAGGAAGAGCTGCGCGGAACTGCTATTCGACTCCTGAGACTGGCAGCTCTTCAGGAGGAGATTCCGAGAGATGAAGCTGAAGCTTTCGCCAAGGGTACGCTGTCCGCGACGGACTCGCCCTAAAGGTGCTTGAAGGCGGGCCTCATGGGACTCGGGCTCTCGTTGAATTGGCAGCCTTGATGTCGAGCGAGG
>CAYWLO010000027.1:0-1784 GCA_964459035.1 uncultured Polyangiaceae bacterium
TAAGTAACGCCGTGCGACTCCAATCCCATTGAAAGCCTAAACCTAGGCCCCCTGATACGAAATTCAGGTGAGGCATAGGTTTTGACCCCCGGTAGCGAGCTCCTTCAATACGCAAGAGCAAATAGATTGGGTGCAGATAAGGTTTCCATGCTCCTAAAAGACTCATTGCCGGCCCCGCAGCCCCTAAACTCGGAGAATAATCAGCCCCCACTTCTGCGCCGATCCCCACGTGAGATCTACTCACTGGAGGAGAGAGTGCGCGATCCTTCGCCTGCAGGGGCCGCGCAATTTCCGCCCCTGCGGGCAAGGTCCCCCCGCGCTTTTCTAAAACGAGAGCCTCCTGGTCAGTCTTATCAAGACTTTTTCTCTGTGCTTGCCGTAGTGTACCAGCCAAGATTCCCAGTGTTAGCCCAATGGCATGGGCTCGATCGCTCGGCGCATCCACCGGACTAAACAGAAGTTCCCTTGATGCATAGATCTGCTGAGACGATTGTTCTCCCCTAATTTCTATGAGCACATGCTCTGACTCGGAATACTCCACGCTCGCACGCAAACTTTCCTTTGAAGGATCTTTTTCCGACACCTCCTCGCAGATCTCGTCTTGCAGTGCGCGACCACAGGCATGCAATACTTCGAGCTGCTCTTTTTCGGAGATTGGAGAAATAAACTCTACGAGCAAGGGCAGTACGAATGAGAGCACGCCCATTATGAGCCCCATTGTGCGTAGAAATTCATCTGTCTAAAAAAGCCATTGTACCGCAAAGTGAACGGATAAATACCGATTAACATTCAAATATTGGCATAAAAAAGGGAGCCCCGACAAGCGGCGCCCCCTTCTTTGAACTTTTTTAGAATAAATACTCTAGAAAGTTTTTACGTTCAGGGGCTACAAGTGCCGTTCTTACAAGCCCCACTGATGCAAAAGTCACCTCCGGGGCCATTGCAACACTCTTGGTCAATCTGACCGCATGCTCCCGCTGTGTCTGTAGAGCACATGAACGTGTTGAAGTCGCAGTTGAGACCAGCGTCGCATAGTTCGTCGACCCCGCCGTTACGACAGCATTCTTCGCCGTCACCACCACAAGCCGGAGCAGCTTCACACTTCTGACTATCGGCTCCACAGCGTAACTCTCCAGAGCATCCTCTTCCTCCTCTACCGCCAGCGCAGCAATCCTGCCCCTCTGCGCCGCATTCGCTACGACATGTATCGCCACCAAAACCATTGATGCAGACTGCCCCAGACTCGCAGGAACCGTCCGAGCAACAAGTGTCACCGTCAGCGCCACAAGCCTCACAAGTACCAGCACCTGGCCCACCAAAACCACCGCCGGCACAGGCATTACCGGATTGACAGCTTCCCTCGCAGCAAGCTTCGTCAGTTGCTCCGCAACCATCGCAGGCGCCACTCGTGCAAGTAGAGCCAGCACCACAAGAGTCCTTGTCAGCTACACAAGTGTCGCCAACGCAGCAGCCGCCGTCTCCACAGGTGTCACCGGAACAACAGGCTTCGTCGGCGCCTCCACAGGTGACACAGGTCCCCGAACCGAATTGGCCGGCATCGCAAACAGAACCAGCGTCGCATTGGTTACCTGCGCAGCACGCTTCGTCGACCGCACCACAATTTGCCCCCGAGTTGCCTCCGGTTGCAGCGGTTCCTCCTGTTTCGGTTCCGGCCCCGCCACTGCCAGCACCACCACCACCGTTGGTGGCTCCGCTTCCCGTCGCAGCGCCGCTTCCCGTCGCAGCGCCGCTTCCCGTCGCAGCGCCGCTTCCCGTCGCAGCGC
>CAYWLO010000027.1:1884-53456 GCA_964459035.1 uncultured Polyangiaceae bacterium
CCGCTTCCCGTCGCAGCGCCGCTTCCCGTCGCAGCGCCGCTTCCCGTCGCAGCGCCAGTTCCATTTGAGTCAGACGCACTAGAACCGTCCCCCTTGGAAGTACCATCGTCTCCTCCGCAGCCGGAAACAAGCAGTCCGCCCAGGGTGAGCGAGGTAGCTACCAAGGAAAAGGGAATGGATAGATTGGATAAGAATAATCGAGATGACTTACGCATGAGAGCCTTAGTAGGGGAATAATTTTTTAACCGAGCTATGCAGTCGGTCAGTTCCTTAGTCGTTCGATCACGTAAAATCAGGCAGAAATATTGAGGCACCTCACGATTTTTCTGGGTCAAGCTCTCCTCTCATGCACACAATCTATCCAGATGTAATTTTATACTAGCTCTGCAAACTTGTAATTTTTAGCCGACTACTATTCAGACCGCTCGGGATCGCCCTCCTTGCGCCCTAAAACGCAGAGTTCTGGCCACTCAACAGAGAGAAGTAGAGTTCTTCATAACGATGAGCAATTCTGTCTGGGTCATAGTTTTCTAGTACTGCAGCTCTGCCAGCCGCCCGTAACGTCTGAAATAATTCACCACGTTGGGCCACTGTTTCGATACAATTGAGCCAATCAGAGGCGCTAGCAGAAAGTAATTGAGCCCCTCGTAGGCTCGCCAGAGGCCCCTGATTGAGCGCCAACACGGGAGTACCAAGGCGAAATGCCTCCAAGAGTACAATCGGTTGGTCCACCTTGCCGTAGAGATCATCCACTGGAAAAACAACTGCTGTGGCCGCGCTGATCAAGGCATGAATATCGTCCACATTCTTTTCAAAGTGAACTATTTTAGGGTCAACCTGAGAGCGCAGCTCTCTCGCGCGATTTTCTGCCTGGGACGTTTTCTCTCGGTACGCAACCACCACGCGCGCAGCTGGCACCCGCTGAGCAATTTGCTTGGACCATTCAACGATGCGTTGAGCCCCCTGACTCACCTCCAAGTCTCCCGGATAGAGAAAAATTTCTTGCTCATTACCTACATGCAATCGCTCTTTCACCCGCGCTACAGCCTCGGCACTTGGCGGGCTCAGTGGGGGCGCAGGGGGAGGTATTACGAAAATTGGAGGCGGTTCCAACTTATTCTCGTTGTAGACCGCCGCAAATTGGGCGCGCGTCCATTCGCTCTGAGCCACCACGACGTCGCCAAAGAGTAGTTTATTAGCCTGAGAGAAGTCGCGAGGCGGAGACGCTATGGTTTGAACAGTTGGTACCGAGCGCAAACGACGAAGCGCCCTACCCACTTGGCTCGAACGCAAGTTGGGTGCAAATACAAAATGCCATAGCTCTGCTTTGCTCCTCAATAGCATCCACAGGGCGGCTCGAATATTTTGCTGCAACGCCGGGCTAAACCTACCCGCATTTCCATAAACCGCGTGACTTATCGCCCTGGGTCCCAGATCGCGGGCAACGACTTCGGTTCCGAGAACATGAGGAACGACGCCCTTTAAATGAGAACAAAGCTCTCTCACTAAACATTTAGAGCCATCGCTGTAGGGAGGCACCATCGGCTTGGAAACAAATTGCACGTGGGGCGAGCTAGCGGGCTGCGACATCTATTTGCTTTATAGCGTCATGAGCGCCCAGGGCAGAAAGAAAAAGGCGACCCTTTCAAAAAGAAAGAATCGCCTTTGGCTCGCTCGGTAAAGAAAACTACTCAGTCTTCAAAAGGGCAGCCGTCAGTTTTCTCGGCGTCTTCACCCTTGCCGTCTTCGAGTTCGTCAATGCACTCGTCCGCGTTGTCCAAAATTCCATCTTTGTCATTGTCGGGATCAGGGCAACCGTCCGTGTCTTCGAAACCGTCTGTATCTTCTGGCTCATCGATACATTTGTCCTTCTTGTCCGGCACTCCATCTGCATCTGTATCTTTTTCGTCAGGGCAGCCATCCATGTCATCTACCCCATTCATCGTCTCTGGCTCCATGGGACAATGATCATTGGTGTCGTTGATGCCGTCCTTGTCGTTGTCTAACTCAGGGCAGCCATCGTTGTCCTCAAAATTATCGATGTCCTCAGCCTGATCAGGGCACTTATCAGCTTCATCGGGCAAACCGTCCTCATCGTTGTCAAACTCAGGACAACCATCGCTGTCTTCGTATCCGTCTTTATCTTCTGGGGCGTCGGCGCAAGCGTCCAAGTCGTCGCTGATTCCATCGCGATCGCGGTCTTGTACCTCTGCGTTGTAAAGCACGCCTAAAAATCCACGAGCAGTGGGCACGCCAATGCCTTTTAATACCCCGACTCCGCCACCCACGGTGAAGCTCAATTGATTCCCTAAAGGAATAATCTTTGCCGCGCCGTCCACCTCAATAGAATTTGCCCCCAAGTCGGAGCTGAAATTCGTGCTGCCAAAAGCGTCTACAACAACACTCACGATAGGAGATATGTCATAACCAACACCTGCGCTCCAACGGCCTTCTGGTCCTAGGGAACTCTGGCCAACTTCTGCAGTCTCACGATAGACGCCACCAACATTGAGACCATAAGAAAGAGGCCCCATGTTTCCGTCGGCAATCAGCGCGCCCCCAACTGTGGGAGAAGAATTGCCGATGTACGCATTTTCGGCAGTCAAAGTTCCCGTAGGTGCAGTCCCATAAAGGTAACCACCAAATACGGCCAAACCACCGGGCTCCCCGTAAATTCTGCCCTTAGCTTCCAGCTGAACATCGCCCAAGCCCACAGCGTTGAGCCCTCCATCGACAGGTGTCCCCTCGGGAGTAATGCCCTGCCCCTTGGACCAGGAAACGGGTACCTTCAGGCCAACCTGGATTCTATCAATGAGGTTCAACGTCCCCATGAGATCACCCGTAACCATATTTTCAACGACTGGTATCACCGTAGTGGTCGAATCGGGGCAACCTTCTTCTTCGCAACGTTTCACAACGAAGGGCTCAAAGGCATAGTTCGCCATCATGGTTGCAGTCCAAGACATATGCCCTTGAACAGATGCAGTGCGAGTCGTTATGAAGTTGCCAGCGCCCATCGCAGGATCAAATCGTTGAACCGAGACCTCCGAATCGACCGTTTGAGCCGTGGCCGGAATTGCGAGGAGAAAGAAAGGTAGGGCACCGAGGACCCCTTGAAACATGGTGGATTTTTTTAGTCTGATGGTCACGGGGGCTTTACTCATGTTCGGCTAAATGATTTGCAGATGGAATAATTGTTGAGGGGGGAACAAGCATTCATTGCCCATTCGCTCTCGATCTTGAGGGAGCGTCTCATAAGCAGACGGCAAGGTGCAACGCTGATTTTCACTCAATGACGACCACTACAGCCCCCTACCTAAGAGCATAAACCTACATAAACCTACATAAAATTACCTAAATTTCGCCTTTGGCTCAGAAAATCGAACAGCAACGTGCGTAAGGGACTCAGCGAACCGGCAGAAACGATGTATAGGGTGTGCCATCTCCATGCGAAAAGCCCGTAGTTCCTCGCAAACCCTTACTCTCCTCGCCGCAGCCCTTACCACCTCTCAGGTCGTGTGGGCGCAAGAAGGCGCAGCTCCCACTCCGCCCGAGAAGAATGAAGCCTCGGCCGCCCCCAGGGAAGATGAGGAAAAGTCTGAAGCCAAGGACGCACCAGTAAAGTCCCCCGACTCTGCACCAAAAGCCAATAATCAACCGGCTCCAGAAACAACGCAAGCGGAGCAAAGCGCTGGCGCCGACAATGGCGAGCCAACCACTCCCCCACCAGAGGCTGCGACAGGCGAGCCAACCACTCCCCCACCAGAGGCTGCGACAGGCGAGCCAACCACTCCCCCTCCAGAGGCCGCGACAGGCGAAAAAGCTCCGACGCCGGCGACTCAACCTACGACCGGACTCACAACCGCTCTCCCTGCGGGAACAAGCGCCTTCGGAGCCTACCCCAACCCTGCTCAAGATCAGGAGGAACTCCGCGTTCAAGGCGACGAACGCCCTCTTTCAGTAGAGCCCGACCGAGTTTTTGCCGAAGATTGGTGGTCTCACACACGACCAACACTCGAACTACATGGCAATTTTCGCGTTCGACCTAACTTTTACCACAATTTCTCCTTAGGGAGAATTGACTCGCCTCAATCGTCCCTTTGGCCCCGTCCCGCCGAGGACAGCTACAAGGACCTCAACGGCAACTCCTACGGGGCCGAGGCTTGTACTCCCGACGAGGCGGGTACGGGCAATAGTGACAGCCCAGCCGACGCCACCGTCGGGTGCAAAAGCAAGACCCAAGCGGGGGCTGATATGCGCTTTCGTTTGGAACCAACAATCGTAATTTCTGACAATTTACGTATTCGCTCTCAGATTGACATGTTGGGTAACTTGGTCATGGGAACTACCGCCCAAGGTAGCTCTAATTTTCCAGCAGCAAACGGTCGCTACGCCGTGGGCACTGGTAGCGGTTATCGCCCCATTAGTGCAACAAGCAATAGTGCCACGTCCCCCGTCTCGGGAGTCAACAGCCTCAGCGATGCCATCGAAATTAATCGAGCCTGGGCTGAATACGAAACCCCTTTCGGTCAATTAAAGTTTGGTCGTATGGCCGATCATTGGGGCCTAGGAATCTTGCGCAATGCTGGCGACGATATTGATGGCGACTATCAAAGCACTGTCGATCGTATATCTTTCACCACGGGTCTACCTTCAATGGGACTCTATGCGACTGGAGCTTGGGACTTCATGGACGAGGGCCCCAGTAGCGCAGCGTTCACCCCTGAAGGGGGGCAACCCTATGATCTGTCGCAAAACGACGATCTCTCGCGCCTCAACCTCATGCTCTACCGGCAGATGGATCGTCAGCTAGAAAAGCTCGCCCTCTCCAAGGGCAATCTCGTCTTCAACGGAGGACTCTACCTCACCTACCAATACCAACGAATTGCGAACGACTATGCCGGGGCCTCCGCCACTTGTGAGTCCGGTGCAGCCGCAATTGATTGCCAACCCGGCGAGGCTTCATCAGGCTACGTGCGTCGCGGCTACAGAATGGTAACTCCCGACATTTACGGCGAGGTGAAATACAAGAAGTTTCGCTTTGCCTTCGAGTTTGTCACTCATCAGGGTAAGTTTGACAGCCTCGCCATTGAGCCTCAGTCGAGTGATTACCTGAACCCCGACGGCGGTGACGACGGATGGCGCGTCAACCAATGGGCGCTCGCAACCGAGATTGAACAAACCCTGATGGAAGACCGCCTGCGACTCGGCTTCTACTTTGGTTGGTCCTCAGGCGATGGCGACGTCAATAGTCTGGTACCCGAGCAGAGCATTCAGGAGCAAATTGGCGATCGCACCATCTCTACCTTTCGTTTTCACCCAGGGTATCGAGTGGACTTGATTCTCAATCGAAATATCCTGAGCCGGGTACAAGGCAGCTACTATCTCAAACCCATGGCCGAATACGACTTCATTCGAAAAGCCACCGGAATGCGTGTAGGCGCCCGAGCAGAGGCCATTTGGACCCGCGCGAGTAACTTTTTACAAACCCCTGGGCACAAGCGCGATCTGGGTATCGAGCTAGACGGCACCGTCTACTATCAATCACAAGATGGCGCCTTGAACGACCGAGAAGATCTCCAAGGCGGTTTTTATTCAATGATGCAATACGGTGTGCTCTTTCCTTTGGGCGGTCTCGGCTATCAAGAAGACGAACAGCGCGTCGACAGCGACGGCAATCCTGTCAAAGTAAAAGCCGCGCAAACGGTGCGGGCATTCTTAGGCGTTGCATTCTAAGTCACACTTCGCAGCACAACAAAAAGGAGAGCGGCAGCCTAACTGCGAGCTCTCCTTTTTCTATTCAAGGGCGAAATAAGAGCCCAGCAAGCTCAAATTCACTTCACGGCGTTGATCACTTTGGTGATCTTCTCTTTTACCGCGTTTGCCAGGTGCTCTACTTCGTCTCGGCCGACGACCGAAAACATTTTCACCGGATCAATCGCTCCGACAAAAATGCCGGACTCTTCTTCCGAAACTAAAACGTTGCAAGGAAGCAGCACACCAACTCCCGGCTCAGAGCTGACCGCCTCATAGGCCAAGGGGGGGTTGCACGCACCGAGAATGAGGTAACGAGGAATGTCTTTTTCCATCTTTACCTTCATCGTTTTTTTAAAATCGATTTCTGTGAGAACCCCAAAACCATTCTCCTTTAAGTGAGCACGCACTTGCGTGACCACTTCGTCAAAGTCCCCCCCAGCCACTCGGGTACTGATGACGTAATGTGGGTTTCCCATGTTCCAGGCTTGTGGCGTAGTTTGTGTCATAGCGTTTCTTTGTCTTGCAATCATGCCGAAAAACTCGGCTCTCTTGCTCATCTGAGCAAAGAATGTGCCGAGAAATCAACCCCCGCAAAGCTTGCACAGGCCCCCAACTACAGCTTGCTGTTATAGAGTACGCTCCCACCCAATGCCCGAGCCCGAATCAATGAATACTCAAGCCCATTGGCAAAACGTTTACGCAACTAAAAATCACGAGAAAGTCAGCTGGTACAGCCCCCATTTGCGGCTTTCCCACCAACTGATCGCCCAATACGGTAAAAAGACCTCGCGAATTATCGATGTGGGAGCTGGTGCCTCCACTTTAGTTGATGATCTCCACGGAGACGGCTTCAGCGAGCTCATTGTACTCGATATTGCGGCTCCAGCCCTGCAATTGGCTCAAGAACGCCTGGGCTCCTCAGCAAAGAGCATCGAATGGGTCGTCGCTGACCTCGGAAGCCAGAGCCTCGATCTCGCTCCAGTGCAGATTTGGCATGATCGTGCGGTATTTCACTTCATGACGACAACTGAGACCCAAAGCACTTACCTCAAAAACCTACAAAGCACTCTACTGCCCGGCGGGGCTGCGATTCTCTCGACATTCTCCCTCAGCGGACCGGAAAAGTGCAGCGGCTTCGCGGTCAAACAATACGACGCCTCTAGTTTAAGCGAGACTCTAGGGCCCGACTTTGATCTTGTATTCTCCCAAGAAAGCACCCACACCACGCCATTTGATAGTTCTCAAAACTTCATTACCTGTGTCTTTCTTCGCAAGTAGAAAATTTTGAGAAAACGCCAACAGAGTATCCATTGCGGGGCCAAAGGCGTGACATCAATGTCGCAGTCTGAAGTAATCTTCCCCCAACGGTTATTCATACATAAGTCTGACCTTGCACACTCAATCACCACAAAGCGGGCCCCTAGGCCCTGTTAGTGACTATTTTCTCTTCTCCAAGTGGGTGAAATTGCGGCTCTTTTAAGAGGTTGGCCCGTCCTGTGCAGAGAAAGCTTTTCAGTGAGCGTGCTTCTTTGTACAAGAGCCCATCCTGTAAACATCAGGTTAGGGAAAACGAATTGTGTTTCGGTTGGTCGAGACTTTTCGTTTGCTCGATACTTTTCGTTTGCTCGATGCTCAACTAGTTTTCGTATATCTACAAGGAAGATCATCGGCTCTTCAAACGAAGAAGAATGCGAAGTCTTGGAGCGTCGGTCCCCCTGACGTAAACGGAAACAGATTCACCCGACAAATTGTCGGACCAACTCTAGAGGAAATATTTCGAATGGCATTATTTAAAAAGCTAGGTTTTTTTGCAGCACCCATGATGATGATTGTTGCTGGTTCAGCAGCATCCGTTGGTTGTCAGGATAATGGCCCCCTGGGCAACTTGGCAGAGCAATGCGGCCTTACCTGCCCCACTTCTGGTGTCGCAGAGGGCAACTTTGGCATCTCGGGCTCGGCTAATATCGACGCGTTCTTTGGAGCCATCGTTCGATTGGACCGCGTAGCTGGTCAGGTTTCTGCAGATATCCAAGCAGAATTGGACGGTATCGCCCTTTCTGTTGGCCTAGAAAAAGGCGCTGCCGGGGCTGACATTGCAGCCGCCGTGAAGGCAAAAATCGACGCGAGTGTCGAGGGTGGCCTCACCATCGATTTCCAGCCTCCCCAATGTGAGGTTTCTGCAAGTATCACCGCCGAAGCCACCGCCAGCTGCGACGTAGACGTTGAGCCCGGCATGGTCACAGCCAAGTGTGAAGGCAGCTGTGAGGCTGAGGTTGCAGTCTCTGGCGAAGTCAATTGCGAAGCAGAGGCAACGGTTGTTTGCACCGGCACCGCTCCTTCTTTTGAGTGTAGCGGCTCCTGTGAAGGTACATGCGAGCTAGAGGTTGCAGCTGCCTGTGAGGGTACTTGTAACGGTGAGTGCACCGGCGAGTGCTCAGTCAAAAATACAGACGGCACGTGCGCCGGCTCTTGCGACGGAGATTGCAAAGGCTCCTGTGAGCTTTCTGGTGGTGCTTCATGCACCGGTAAGTGCACCGGTGAATGCACCTACACTCCTCCCGATGCTAAATGCGAGGCGGGAGCCTCAGCCAAGTGTGACGCAAGCGCAATGGCAGAGGGCAAAGTTGAATGTTCGGGCAAATGTGAGGGCACTGTTGAACCCCCCAAGGCCAGCGCCGAGTGTGAGGCAAGCGCCAAAGCAGAGGCAGAAGTTGCCGCCGAGTGTACCCCTCCTTCGCTCAACGTTCAGTTCCAGCTCAAGGCTTCAGTCGTTGCTGATGCTGACGGTCAATTGGAGTTTGAGGCATGGTTGAATGGCTTCAAGGGTCGTATCTCTGCCCTGGCCGCTCTCTCAGCCAAAGCAGACATGCTCGGAGTTGTTGCTGCTGATGTTGCAGCAACCGCTGGCGGCGCAGTCAAGGGATCTATCGACGGTATCGCCACTGGTGACGGTAACCTCAAGGCAACAATTGGTGCCGCCTGCGCGCTCACAGAGCTGCCCAAGGCTGTCAAGGTTGCTGGAGAGGCAGCTGGAAAAGTTGCTGCTCAGGCAAGCGCTTCGGCGGAGATCTTCGCCGTTGTAAAGAAGTAAGAAATCCACTCTTACTAAAAAGGGTGCCTTCCGTTTTTGGGGGGTGCCCTTTTTTCTTTTGTCTCAAGGCTACCGGGCAAGGCCCGTTCTTTAGCTACATGGTAGCGGCCCCAAAACAAGAGAAACCTGTCGATCTACGCCGACCCAGAATTCCCCGCGCAGCACCCCTGCCCAAAATTCCTGGTCCCCGAGGCGGTCCTGCTTATCGTCCCCATCCGAACGACCAAAAGCCGCAGAACGACAATCATCGCGCCATCGCCGGCCCTTATGCGTCAGCCGAACTGGCCGATCCTCTCTACATGCAGTCCATCATGCCCTTGAGTCTCGTTTGCGGTTTCGCAGCATTTTGTTCCTACTTGCTCGCTATGTTTTGAAGAAATACTGCTCTAAAAACATCAATTCATCCAAATACTCATACTACTGTCTCTGTAGCGATAATTGTTCGAATAGTAATTGACAGGGCCCTTGGAGAGCCGTACCCCGGCGCACATGTCTGAAGCGCCCGCTCCCACGCCCATCAACAGCCGCACCATCGGAAAAGAAGATCCCGTCCCAAACGCCAAGAACGTAATTCTTGTCATGAGCGGAAAAGGCGGCGTCGGCAAAAGCACTGTAGCGACCAATCTCGCATTAGGGCTCAAGGCACGGGGCTACCGAGTCGGGCTCCTCGATGCGGACATGTACGGGCCTAGCATTCCCACCATGTTGGGGGTCAGTGGGCGCCCCGCCAGCGATGGCAATAAGATTCGGCCACTCGAGCGCTTTGGCATCAAACTGATGAGCATTGGCTTTATGTTAGAAGACGCAAAAGCGGCGGTTGTATGGCGCGGTCCCATGTTGCACGGGGCCCTCATGCAATTTCTTGGAGACGTCAATTGGGGAGAGCTCGACTTTCTGCTTCTCGACCTTCCTCCCGGTACGGGCGATGTTGCCCTCACTCTTTCGCAAAAATTGCAGGCAAATGGCTCTATTATTGTCACGACACCCCAAGAAGTAGCGCTACAAGATGTCTATAAATCGGTCTCGATGAATCAAAAGGTGGGCATACCCATTACCGGTGTGGTCGAGAACAATAGCTATTTCATCTGTGACGGCTGCGACAAAAAGCATGAATTGTTGGGAAGCGGGGGCGGGGCAAAAATCGCAGAAATGGCGGGAGCCCCCTTGCTCGCACAGCTACCTATGGATCCCAGTGTGCAAAAGTGGGGCGACGCCGGCACCCCCGTCGTGCAAGCGGCACCTCAATCTTCCATAGGTCAAAAATTCTTAGAACTCTCGGACAGAGTCGTCGCTGAGATCAGCCGGGCGAACGAGGCAGCCTCAGGAGACACTCTCAGTATCGATCGTTCGGGCGGGGTGAACAAACACCTCCCGATATCACGTACTTAAGCCCTCTCCCCCCACGCTTTGCTCTCTTGTCGTTTCCGCCCTAGCTGAACAGATGCAAAGCGTCAGTGGCCCACCCCACGCCCAGTGACCCGCAAACTTACCCAAAAGAGCCCCCCGCTGAGGTTGGATCCCGCCGAAAAGCAGGTTATGGACAGCGTCCGCCCTCCCTCGGGAACGGTCACAAAAGATGACTACAGAAGAAACAAGCACAACAACTCCTGAAGCTGCACCCCCAACGCAAGCTCCCCAGGAGAACGCCCCGGCATCAGAAGCCACGAACTCCAACGAATCCGCTGCCGTCTCGAATGAGCCCGCTGCCGGAGGCCAAGACTCGCCGATCAATGGAGATGCATCGCCTGAAAAGGCCGCGCCCCATGGTGATGCTGCCTCTACAGAAGCTCAGGCCCCAAAAGCAAAGGAGGGTTCGACCAAGTCTCCAGATGATCAGGGCAAAGCGGCCGCTGCTGGCGAGGGTGCCCCTGCCAAAAAACGTCGTCGTCGTAAGAAAAAAGGTGGAGGCAAGGGCGATCAAAATAGCCACGAGCGTACCCCATTTCACGTCGGTGAAGAGGTTTTTGGAAAAGTCACGGCTTTGATGGAACACGCCATCATGGTTGATCTCTCTGGCAAAGCGTTAGCTATTTTCGATCGCAACGAGATGGCCGCTGACGACCTCGTTCCTGATGTCGGAGATCGCTTTGTTGCCAAGGTATTTGGCGACGGCGGACGTGGTGGACTCGTAGTGCTCACCCGCCAGCCTCTTCGCGAAGAAGAAGCCAAGGTTAAAGCCGAAAAAGCGGCAAAAGAAGGCGAACTCGTCCATGCATTGGTCACCGGCGTGATCAAGGGAGGTATCGAGGTCATCTACGAAGGTCTGCGAGCTTTCGCCCCTGCATCTGGGGTCGATTTACATCCCCGAACGGCCAACTTTCAAAACTTAGTCGGCCAGCTCTTGGACTTCAAAATCACCACCTACGAGAAACAGGGTCGCGAAGTAGTCGTTTCACGACGACCCATGCTCGAAAAAGAAGCCCATGAGCGACGCAAGAAAGCTCGCGAACTTCTCAAAGAAGACTCAGAGATGGCTGGCGTTGTTCGCACCGTCGTCGAATGGGGCGCATTTGTCGCTCTCACCGAGGCGGAAAATCTCGAGGGTCTCGTGCATGCCTCGGAGGTTTCTCACAATCCTCGTGAGCGCATCGGCGAAGTTCTCAAGCCCGGGCAAAAGGTCCAAGTCAAAATTCTAAAGATTGATGACAAGGGAAAGATTTGGCTTAGCCGCAAGGCTCTCGTCGAAGATCCGTTCGCTAAACTCATCGAAGGGGTCAAAGTGGGCGACGTCATCGAGGGCGATATCACCCGTGTCGAAGACTTTGGCGCGTTTGTAAAAATCACCGAGGGTTTTGAGGGTCTTTGTCATGCCGCCGATCTCGCTGTCGAGCGGGTCAACGATGCTC
Organism: uncultured Polyangiaceae bacterium; assembly: GCA_964459035.1. Lineage (GTDB taxonomy): Bacteria > Myxococcota_A > Polyangia > Polyangiales > Polyangiaceae > NIC37A-2. The sequence continues at coordinate 13,579 of CAYWLO010000027.1, forward strand.
GTGAAGTCGTTAAAGTAGGCGACAAGCTCAAGGTCGTTGTCCATCATATTGATGCCGGTCAACGTCGCATTGCTCTGCACCCTGCCCTTTCCGAGGAGCACGCTGCAGAAGAGCGCCAAAAGGTGGGCCGCAACGCTAAACTCAAGGTCGAGGTCATCAAGGTCGACAAACCTGGTCTGGTTGTCCGTGTTCTGGGTGCTACGGGCCGTCAAGCTCGCGGTTACATCCCCGCAGGCCAAACAGGTACCCCCCGCGGAGCTGAGCTACGTAAGCACTTCAACGTGGGAGCAAAACTTGACACATTGATCATCGACATCGACTCACGAAGAGGCGAAGTGAAGTTAAGCATCAGTCGTCTTGCTCAAGACGAGGAGCGAAGAGCCCATAAAGAGTACCGCGCTAAGGTCAAAGCCGAGGCGAACTTTGGCACTTTGGGTGACTTGCTCAAACAAAAACTCGGCGGCTGAGCGTTCTGTTCAAGCGCATTGCCGGGGACGTGATAACTTCGTCCCCGTGCAATTGCGTTTCAATAGGTCGAAATAAAAAGAGCGCGGCTCCTCGAGGGCCAGCGCTCTTTTTCTATTTCCTCTCTCGGCCTGTGCCGGGCTTGCCTGCGGGGGGGTAGCAGACGACTCGCCAGGGACCGAGTCTGCTCAAAGCTACCCAGACGTTGTAAGAAACGCACCAACCCCAATCGAAGAGTCTGCAGCAAATGGTGGACAAGGGGGAGCCCCACTCGTTGCCCAAGGGGGAGCCCCACTCGTTGCCCAAGGCACTGCCTCCGATTCTCTCGTCACTCTATCGAACGATAGCGTAGAGAAAAATCAACCGGGTACAGACTGAGTCAGCGTTGCACTCGCTAATCTATCGATAACCGTAGGTGACAGAGAGTCACTTCATAGATATGCGCGCACTCCGCCTAGGGGGCCACCTAGGGGCACGCCACCTATCCAATGTTGGTCCCAGCCAGCGTAAATTTGTAAAGGTCCCCACCAAACCCCCAGGGTGCCGCGTACTTCGGCCGAAAAGGCTGAACCAAGGGTGCCTATGTCAAATTCAAACTCCGTGCTCACGGGTTTGGCCCATTGAATGTCGAGTCCATAGAGAAAGTCGATACCCGCCGCGCCATCAACTGAACCGAATAGATATTGGGGACCAAGACCCGCACGAAATTGTACATGAGCCCACTCTGCAAACCTGTAGGCAAGATGTGATTTACCTAACCACGCGTGCTCAACCGCTCCTTGGTCAAGTTCACGAAAGTACTGAAGCCTAGAGCTGAGTTCCAAACCAAAAGAGCTGAATAGACGGGCCTCGGCGCCTACAAAAGGTATACCCGCAATGTCCCCGCCTCCTTCTAAAGCAAAGGTAGTCGCTAAAGGCTTCCAATAGTCTGCTTCTTGTGTGTCGGGCGTGCACATCATGCCGCAACCGGGAGCAAACATCTGGGGCGCTAGCACCGGCTCTGGCGCGTCTTCTAACTTGGAGAGGTAATAGGGAACCGTAAATGGAGCAAAGAGAGTAAATACGACAACCTTAGTCAATGGCCCAGTCTCTTCGGAGTCACTCTTGTCAGAGCTTTGTTGACTCACCGAGGAAGTGTTTGCAGATGCTCGCTGCTGCGTGCTTCCCTCGGGGCGCGATTGGGACTTGGTCTTTTCATCGACCTGCCGAATTTTTCCTGCCTGGGCAATAGCGGGAGCTGCACAAAAGAGCCCGTCAACTAGGAGAGCAAGTAAGACCCGATAAGTGACGCGCCTGAGAGATTGCGAAAAGTTCAAGATAATTCCAGCTTCCCACGAGAAGCAATAAATTATCAAGGAGGTTCTCCCGTGATATTACAGGAGAGAGCACAACATTCTAGACCAATGCACGGAGGTATCGAGGCTGGGAGTCTCCTTTGAACACTTGTTTTTAGGCCCCACGGCTCCACGCACTATTTGAAAATTTCAATTCGGGGCAACCTCAATGTTTCGCCCATTGTTCGAGACCTTCCTTGGACTTGCCACGCGTCCAAGGTGCTCAGGGGGCCTATCCCCACGAGGTGCCAGAAACAAGCCCCCCATTCGGTGCCCTTCAGGAAAAAGTTGAGCACTTTGCTTCAGCTTATTCACGCCGCAAGGCATCTACGGGATCCATCTTTGCAGCTCTGCGGGCTGGCAAAAGCCCAAAAACAATCCCTATTGTAATGCTAACAATAGAAGCAACGGACAATGCCTCCGAAGAGATCCACAAGGGCCAGCCCAAATAGCTCTCCAATGGGGTGATGAGCAAGGCCGCGAGAAGTGCCCCCGCAGCGCCTCCCAAAATGGAAAGAACCACGGCCTCGATCAGAAATTGCACCAAAATATCTGATCCGCGTGCGCCCACGGCTAGTCGCGTTCCTATCTCACGGCTGCGCTCGGCTACACTCACCAACATAATATTCATGACCCCTATACCTCCAATCACAAGGCTTACGGTCGCAATACAAAGCAATAAAATACGCATGACACTTACAATGCCCTTTTGCATTTTCGCCATGCGCGCCGAGTCGCGAATCGAAAAATCGTCGCCATTGTCATCATTAAGATGATGGCGTTGGCGTAAAAGGGAAGTAACCGGACGTTGAATCTCGTCACTCGAAACCCCTTGTCGTGCACTAATGAGAATTTGACGAACCTCCCCAGGGCGCCCAGGGGAAACCTTGGCGCGCATCGTTCCGATGGGCATCACAATGATATTGTCTTGGTCCATGCCAAACATTGTTTGCCCCTTGGCATTGAGAACGCCGATAATTCTGAATAAATGCACCCCTATTCGCAAGGACTCTCCGACCGGCTCGCCCCCGCCAGGAAAAAGCTCGGAGACAACGGTGGGACCAATCAGAACAACGCGAGCGCTGGTGCTTTCTTGGGATTCGTCCCAAAGACCTCCCGACTCAATCTTGTAATTTCGAGCCGAAAAATAGTCTAAGGTTGTTCCAACCGCTTGGGCAGCGGCATTGCGTTTCTCAAAAACGGCGCGCACCAATCCATCTAATACCGGTGCCACAAATTCAGCCCCTGCGATATCGCGACGAATCGCCCGGGCGTCACTTTGTACCAATGTGGGGCGCTCGCTTGCACTCACGCCATTCGCCTGGACGGCACGAGCTCGAATGGTGATCAAACTTTCGCCCAAAAGCTCCACCCTTTCCTGCACCATTGCCTCGGCACCTTCTCCCAAAGAGATCACCACCGTAACCGCGGCAACGCCCACCAAGATGCCAAAGCCAGTGAGACAAGCACGCAGGGGGTGACGAAAGAGAGCCTCAATAGCCACACGCATCGCTACAACTACGCGGCTCAAGGGCGAAAGATGAAACGAAGGCCTACTCATGACGCAATGCTGCAATCGGGTCGAGGCGGGCCGCGCGGCGCGCCGGCAAAATACCAAAGACCAAACCCACAACTAAACTGGTACCAATAGCAATAGACACCGCCAACATGTCCAATTTCATCGACCAACCAATTGTGAGTTGCAGCAATATAGACAATGCGCCCGCCGAGAGCACCCCCAACAAGCCACCAAGTGAGGTAAGCAACGCAGCTTCACACATAAATTGCAATAAGATGTCGCCTGGGCGCGCGCCGATGGCCATGCGCACCCCAATTTCGCGGGTACGCTCAGCCACCCCCACAAGCATAATATTCATGACCCCCACCCCGCCCACAAAGAGCGAAACAATGGCGACGCTCAAGAGTAGATTGGTAACTAGGTCCAATATCTCGTTTTGAGCTTTTCGAAATCCATCTTGAGTGCGAACAATGAAGTCATCGGGCTCCCCCGCCCGCAAGCGATGACGCTGGCGTAAAATTTCTGTAACCTGTTTTTGCGCTTGGGCAGTATGGGCCGTGGTACGCGCAGAAGCCATAATTAATTGCACACGTCGACCTCTCGCGGGGGAGACGCGCGCGCGCCATGTCGATATGGGCATCAAAAGACGATCATCCTGATCTTCAAAACTCGATCGGCCCTTTTCTGCAAGTTCCCCAATGACCCGATACGCATGAGGGCCAATGCGAACAAAGTGTCCCGTCGCCGGTTCGTCTCCAAAAAGCTCTTTTTTTACCGATTTTCCAAGTAGAACAACTTTGGCCTTGCTGCGCTCTTCCGAGACAGAAAACGTACGCCCTTTGCCTATCGAAAAACCTCTCACAGAGAAATAATAGCTATCGATACCCATCACTCCCGTTCGATGGTGTCCGTACTCGCTATGAACACGCGCCTTCAGGGTGGACCAAACGGTAACGGCTGAAACAGCAGGGGCGTCTAATCGAATCGAATCGGCGTCCCCCTCGGTCAGATTACTTTGCGCCAGACGAGCGCCGCTTCGTGCAGATGATTGGGAGAAGACAAAAATTAGATTGTTGCCGATATTGGAAATTTCAGCACCAATTCGCTCTCGTGCCCCCGTGCCCAAGGCCACCACCAGCACAACAGATGCCGTGCCAATCATAATGCCCAAGGCCGTCAACATTGACCGCAAGCGCTGGGCATTCAAGGCGGCCAGAGCAATGCGCAACGACGTAAGTATCACGAAACCTCCGCTCGTGATTCCTCAGCTTGGGCAAGCATCAACCGAGCGTCCGTGGGTCGAGAATTTCTCTCATCAGACACCACCACTCCATCGCGCACTGTGACAACTCGTGCGGCGCACGCCGCTACGTCCGGCTCATGGGTTACTATGACAACCGTACGCCCATGGACACGCACTAAGGCTTGCAATAAGGCCAAAACTTCGGCCGTCGTGACACTATCGAGGTTTCCTGTGGGCTCGTCTGCCAAGAGCAACGGTGGATTCGTTACCAAAGCCCGGGCAATGGCGACTCGTTGTTGCTGTCCGCCTGAAAGTTCAGCAGGCGTGTGATGCACCCGGTCCCCTAAGCCCACACGCACCAAAGCCGCCAAAGCGAGACGACGCCTCTCCTTACCTGAAAGTCCGCGATAAACTAACGGTAACTCTGTATTTTGCAAAGCGGTAGTACGGGGTAAAAGATTGAACCCCTGAAAAATAAACCCAAGCAGGCGATTGCGTATCAATGCCCTTTCGTCCCCGTCGCGGGCCCCAACCTCTACCCCCGAGAGATGATATTTTCCCTGAGTCGGTCGGTCGAGACATCCTAATATATTCATCAGTGTGCTTTTACCTGACCCGCTAGGACCAACTATGGCCAGCAACTCCCCACCGTAAATGTCCAAGTCGACGTGGCGCAAGGCATGCACAATTTCTCCCCCCACTTGATACTGCCGCTGAATCCCACGCAATCGTACCAAAGGGCGCTCGTGGTCTTTTTGGGTGTCTACAGAAATTTCAGCCATCAGAAGAGCCGAAATCCCTTTTTCTTATCGGGGGCCTTTTCGTCTATGATAATTTTTGATCTCGCGGGAACCTCACTTTTTACTTCGGTCCAAACGCCATCCGAAATGCCAATTTTAATCGTCTGCGCATGGTTCCCTGGTCGAGAAAGAGGTCCGCTCCCCTGCACGTAAAGTCGCCCCTCTCCGGGCAATAGAGAAGGTTTCTTCTCTTTCATCTTCACTTGTTTCATCTTCTTCTCTTCCGACTCTTCTTCGGGTGCAAGAGGCTCAAATCTCAAAGCGGAGTTACGAATTGCCCACACACCTTCGGCTCGATGGGTGACGATTTTTGCGGTGGCCGTCATGCCCGGACGTAATTTATTTTCTGGGTTTTCTACCAGTATAACCGCCGAGTAGGTGACAACGCCTTCCACCTTATTGGGGCTCAATCGAATTTGAGTGAGCTTGCCCGCAAATTCGTCAAGGGGAAACGCGTCCACCGTCACCTGGGCGCCCATGCCCTCTTTCACCTTACCAACGTCCGCTTCGTCAATCTCGGCGAGCACTCGCATTTTTTTAAGGTCGCGGGCAATAACAAACAACACAGGTGTACTAAAAGAAGAGGCTACCGTTTGCCCCGTTTCAATTTGGCGATCTATCACCACGCCATCAATGGGTGAATATATTTTTGTATAGGTAAGAGTTGTACGCGCACTTTTAAGACGAGCCTGTATTTGCGCAATTTGAGACTCTGCAGCCGCTACCTCGGCCACCCCCACGTCAAATTCCCCCTGAGCCTGATCTAACTCAGCGGCACTGGCCACTCGCTCTTTCACTAGAAGTTTCAAACGATCGAGACGAGTTTTGATAGCATCTCGCCTCGCCTCTGCACTCTTTACGGCGGCGCGAGCTGCCGAAAGTTGCGCATTTTGCTGAATCACGTCCGCGCCAAATAATTCGGGATCAATTTCGGCTAGCTGCTGCCCGGCCTGCACCTGGTCGTTGAAGTCCGCGTCTACGGAAACCACACGCCCCGAAACCTGCGCGCCGACTTCAACTTGGTTCACCGGTTCGACAACTCCCGTCGATTGTACTTCTTCAATCACGTCCCGTTTTTCGAGAGTCATGGTCGTAAAGCGGGGCTCGGGAGGCGGCGCATTGGCTCGGCGGTACGCGATTGTGCCACCCACCAGTGCGCCGAGGACGAGAACTCCCACAAAAAAACGTACCCATCGACGTTTTTTTGCCCGCGTAAGCTCTCGCTCCAAACCTTCTACGACGAGACGCACCTCGTCGGGCTGTTGAACTGGCGAGATATTTGAAGAAGGAGGCATAGCTAAGGGGGCTCTTTTGAGGGGGAGACAATGGCTAGGCTTGATAGATGGAGATCTCTCCAATGGGAAAACAAAGTACCCCGCCCAACTCTCGACTGGGGAGTAAGACCTTGAACCCGATGAATATTCCAGATTCTTCACCCAATTCGTGAAATGAGCCGATTTGCTGGGTATTTCTGCGCGCTTTTGATCAAAACGACCATCCTCCCGAGAAAACTAGGGCGCTATTGGAGATTCGAGCGTAAAAGAGGGGGCTCATTTCCTTCTTGATGGCGTTGACTTCGAAGGCTAGCTCCTTCATATTCCGCCTCCCCGAGAGAGCTAATTCCAGTTCTACCGGGCCGCTGGTTCACTTTTCGGACCGCAGGCTCTTAGAGAGCCGCAACTCAATTCTCATTGCAGAAAAAAGTTACGTACCGCACGTTTAAAGGCTTTTTTCCTCAACGAGAAGACGACAGAAATTCCAGGTTAACGCAATGGCTTCATACACAGGCAAAACGACCACTCGTCGTGAAATTCGGGCCAAGTCCGCAGGGCGCACACGTCGTGCTCAAGCCGGCAAGAATGGCACTCCTTCTTTCCCCATTCACCCCGAAGGCTACGATTCAAAAGCAGCCGACGCAAAACCTGCAATCTCTACCAAGCCCGCAGCGGCTGCAAAATAAGGCACTCAAATAAATGGCTAACCACGCATCCGCTTCTAAGCGCAATCGTCAACGTATCGTTCGTACCCTTCGCAACAAGGGTATTCGCACCAACATCCGCAACGCTCTCAAAGCGGCTCGCGCAGCAATCGCTGCTGGCGACGTAAACGCGGCTAAAGAGCCCGTACAAAAGGCATCTCGCGCCTTTGCCCGTGCGGTAACGCAAGGAGTTCTTCACAAGAAGACTGCTTCTCGCTCGATCTCTCGTCTTCAGTCTGCTTTCGCTCAACTGAGCTAATTCAGAGTTCTCGGACCTAGTACCTCGCAGACCTCGCCCCTTGGGGCGTGTCAAAAAGGTCTCAATCCAACAAACAAGCTGCCTTTTGGCGGCTTGTTTGCGTTTGTGAGATATACAAGTGGCGAAGAAATAGACCCAGTTCGAGGGCCGATTCAATAAAATCGCATTTCGGGCCATAAAACCGACAAAAACCGTTCCAACTCTGGTGGAACTTCCACTAGCCTCTCGCTACTGATTATTGTTGGGCAGGCGGGGAATGCGACACATGTTGTGAGCGACTCTGCCATTTTGAGCCCCCCAAACTGGAGATCCCCCCATGAGCGAAGCCGGAAAGTCGATTGAATCCTTTAGTGGCGAGTCCGCGAAGTATGAACCGACGGCTGCGTTTACCGCCAAGGCACGCATCAAGACCAAAGAGGAATACGATAGGCTCTACAAAGAGAGTATCGAGTCCCCTGAAACCTTTTGGAAGCGTGAAACCTCTGACCTAGTTTTTCGAAAGAGTTGGGACACCCTCGTCGATTGGAAACTTCCCCACGCGGAGTGGTTCAAGGGAGCAGAACTCAACATTACAGAGACCTGTCTCGACCGACATCTCAAGAGCGATCGAAAAGACAAGAAAGCGATTATTTGGGAGAGCGAACCGGGCGAAACCGTCAGCTATACCTACGCCGAATTGCACGCCAAAGTGTGTGAGTTTGCCAGCGCGCTCAAGTCCAATGGCATTGGCAAGGGTGACCGAGTAGCAATCTATATGGGCATGGTACCCGAGGTTGTTGTAGGAATGTTAGCATGCGCGCGAATTGGCGCCCCACACACGGTCATTTTTGGTGGCTTCGCAGCGGAAGCTATCAAGGACCGCCTGAATGACTGCGGCGCTAAGGCCGTTTTGACCCAGGACGGAGCATGGCGACGCGGCAAGGTTGTCCCCCTAAAAGAAGCTGTAGATGAAGCATGCAAAGGCGCTGCCTCCGTCGAGAAAGTCTTTGTATACAAGCGTATGTCCGACGCGGACTGTAAAATTGATATGGTCGAAGGCCGTGATATCGATTGGTACGAGTCGGTAAAGAACGCGGACAAAAGCTTAGGCGCTGAGGCTGAAATTCTCGATGCAGAGCATCCTCTTTTCATTCTCTACACCTCGGGCTCAACGGGTAAACCAAAAGGAGTCAAGCACACCACAGCGGGCTACCTAGCGGGCACTTATCTCACCACAAAATACGTTTTTGACCTCCAAGAAGACGACGTATATTGGTGTACGGCCGACGTAGGGTGGATCACCGGACACAGCTACATCGTCTACGGCCCCCTCGCCAATGGAGCCTCTTGTGTGCTCTTTGAGGGTGCGCCCAATCAGCCCGATTGGGGACGATTTTGGAATGTAATCGAAAAGCACAAAGTCACTATCCTTTACACTGCGCCCACAGCCATTCGAGCGTTTATCAAAGCCGGTGACGAGTGGGTCGACAAAAGTGATATCTCTAGCCTGCGCCTTTTGGGCACGGTCGGCGAGCCCATTAACCCCGAAGCCTGGCGTTGGTTTCACAACAAGGTGGGCCGCGGCGAGTGTCCTATTGTGGACACTTGGTGGCAGACCGAAACGGGCTCTATCATGATGACCACACTTCCCGGGGTGCACGCGGTGAAGCCTGGAAGTTGCGGACTACCGTTCTTTGGTGTCCAACCCGCCATTGTGTCCAGTGAGGGCGACGAGCTCAAACCCGGTGAAGGCGGGCTTCTTGTCATTCAGAAACCTTGGCCGAGTATCCTACGCACAATTTGGGGTGACGACGAGCGTTTCAAGGCCCAGTACTTTTCGGATATTGAAGGTGCTTATTTCACTGGCGACGGCGCTCGCTACGACACCGATGGTTATTTCACTGTTGTCGGTCGAATTGACGATGTCCTCAACGTTTCTGGCCATCGAATTGGTACCGCAGAGATTGAGAGTAGTTTAGTAGCACACCCCGCGGTGGCGGAAGCTGCGGCCGTGGGACGCCCCCACGATCTCAAGGGTCAGGCTTTGGTCACTTTTGTCACTCTTAAGCCAGGTCATGAGGCCAACGAAGAGCTTGAAAAGGCATTGAGCGCTCACGTGGCCGGTGAAATCGGCAAGTTTGCTCGTCCCGATCGTGTTTCGATTGTTTCGGGTTTACCCAAGACTCGCTCTGGTAAAATCATGCGACGAATCCTCAAGGACATTGCGGCGGGCCGTGAAGTGCAGGGTGATTTGAGTACTCTCGAAGATCGCACAGTAGTTGAGACAATTGCTGCGGCATTCAAGAGCTGAACTCAGATTCTCTCCCCATGATTGGGACTGAATTGAAAAAGCACCCTCTAGGGTGCTTTTTTCTGGGGGGTACTCTATCACGCGAATACGCCGGTCAACTTGAGTAAACAATTTACGCAGTCGACGATTTGCGCTCAGTGAAAAAGATCAACGAGAACATATTTTCGGTGGAAACAACCGAAATTTTCGTTCTTCCTACTTGGAACACCCCTTGGTCATTCGGTAAGAGATCCGCGTATGCTCAAGGCTTCATTCACACGCTCGAACCGGCTCACTCAAATAGCCCTCGCCCCCCTCTTGGCTCTTTCTCTTGTTGCTTGTGGTGGTTCTAAGAAACCAGCGGCAGCCCCTGACAATGCCGAAATTGACAACTCGGACGAGTTTGATGATGGCATGGAGATGATGCAGGAATTTGGGGGAATGAACGAAGAAAAGGTCACTCGTACCTTCAAGCGTTTACAGCCTGACCTCAGTCAATGTCTTATGGACGCAGGCCAAGATCATGAATACCTCGGAGGGGATATTGCTTTCTTGGTTACAGTGAACTCCGAGGGCCACGTCTTGAGCGCCCACGCCGAACGCTCCAATTTGGGTAATTACCAAACGGAGCGCTGTATGCTCGACATACTCAGCAAAAGCCGTTGGCCAAAACCAGTAGGCGGTCATAAAGGCTTAGCGCGCAACGGTATGGGATACGATGCCCCCTCGGACGTCCGGCCCCCTATTGATTGGGCTTCAGAAGAAATTGCAGAAACCCTTGCCGAGGATGACAATGCGGAAGTCTTAGCGGCCTGTGGGGGCGGTGGCCCCTTCGAGATCACTGCCTATGTTTCAGCCAATGGCTCGGTACTTTCCGCTGGTGTTGCACACACCGTCGACGGTGGTGAAGAAACCGCGGCTTGCCTTGTCGGCGCAGTGGAGGACATGAAGTTTAGCTCCCCAGGTTCTTGGCGCGCCAAGGTCAGTTTTCGCCGCTAAATAATTTACTCTTCGGCCTCTTCGGTCGGTAAAACTTCAGCGGAAGATTCTGCAGGACTTGAGACCGAAGGTGCTTGTTCAGAGTTCTCCGTTGGACTCGATTGCTCCCCGGGGGTTACTCCTTCTGAAGAGGAGTCGTCAGGTGTTATCTCTTCTGAAGGCGATGGTGAATCCTGAGTTTTTTGCGGCTCTTCAGGCACATTCAACTCTTCCTGGAGCTTTTCTAAGTCATTGAGCGCTCCCTGCAGTTGCTCTTCTGCGGCTTGGGAGTCTTGGGCCTTGGCCAAAAGACGAGCAACTTCGGCCTCCAGAAGAGTCGCCCGAGCCTCGGCTGCGGTGAGTCGCGTCTCTAAATCGGTCTTTTCATCCCGAAAAGTTTTGAGATGATCTCCCACACGCGCCAACTCCCCGCGCAATTGTGTCACCAACTCTGCTTGGTGTTCTTGAGATTTTTTAGTCGTCTCAATGTCGAGAGATGCCTGAGCGAGGTGGTTTTCCTCCTCAAGAAGTTTTCCTTCGATCTCTTTTCTGGCCCCAGCGAGCTCTTCATTTCTGGCTTGCACGCGCTGCAGTTCTTCCTCGGCAGCGTTCAATCGCACAACAGCTCGACGATGTCCCTCTCGTTCGACTTCAGCAGCCGAGCTAGCCTGCTCGTATTGAGTGGCAGGAACACAGCCGCCTAGAGCAAAAGAAAGCGCGAGGGAACGGGTAACCAATAGGCGAGGCAAACGAGGATGATTGCGAAAAATTGCGAAAAGATTCATTAGTTGAGCTCCACACCGCGACGGTGAACGACGTCTAAGTGCTCGGCCAAAATAAGCCTATCCACGTCAGATATTTTGATGAATCGAAATGCCTGTTGCCTTCCGTAGGACCGAACGGGTCGCGCCAGGGCAACAATGGGGCGACGTCGCTCTGGAAGGCGAATTTCGAGATGCATATAGAGAGGGGTCTCCTCGGGAGATAGATCGCGCCCCTGATCGAGCACGATCCCCGTGCCCGAGAGCTCCACAGCTCGTACCTGGTGTGCGAAAAATCCGTTTGAAGCTGTCACTGCAAAATCGGTGCGTCCTCTTAGTCCAACTCGTCGTTCCATGATGTCATTCTTCCTTCTTCGTAATCTTAGGAGTGTAGGCATATCCTAGGTCAAGTTTTTGCACACTATATCCTACATGTACGATATAAGAAAAGTATATAAGAATCTTCGCCGGTCGATAACTCAGCCTTCACGCAGCATGAGCGATTCGTCTCTTCAAAGTGCCCTTGAACATGTGTCGTAAACTTGACTACATGTAAGATAATCGCCTACTTAGTATAAATGTCCGAGCTAAAACTCCTCCAGCGCCTTGCTCTCGCCGCCGCCCTCTTGGGGGGAGCGATAACGGGAAACGCTTGGGCTGATGACGACCGGGGGCGCATTCGATTCTCGAGTGTTTCTTGGCAGGAAGAAGCAGCCTCCGCCAGGGACGAACAAGCCCATGTTGTCTCCTTAGGTATGGACAAGACCCTGCAAAGATCTCTTCGTAGATTGCTCGTACGGGCGAAACCAACAGCTGGGGCCGCCACTTTGATAGACGCACGCACTGGCCAAGTTCTCGCCGCTGCCGAAATTGGAGAAACCCAAGGAGGCAGTCTGCTTTTTGACCCCATCGCCCCCGCCGCGAGCCTCTTCAAAATTGTGACCACCGCTGCCCTCTTTGAACATACAAGTGTCACACCGATGACCCGCGTGTGCACCCAAGGCGGTCAACGGGACATTTTGCGTGAACACCTCTCACCGGCCCGGGGCCCCAACGCACGCTGCGGCCGCTTTGCCCACGCCTTAGGAGTAAGCCGCAACGCGGCCTACGCTCAACTTGCCACTCAAAAGTTATTGAGGGGAGATCTTGTTGATACCGCCACTCGTATGGGCTTTGGCTCTTCGCTTCATTTGGATAGTGCGGGGCGTATGGGCAAGTTAGATGTCCCGTTTAATGATCTCTCGTTTGCTCGTACTGCTGCAGGTTTCGAAAACTCGCGTCTCTCTGTGTTTGGTGCCGCCCAAATGGCCCTCACCGTCGCGTCTGGAGGGATCCTCCGCACCATGCATTTTCAAAAAGATCCTCCAAAGAGCAGCCGAGTGAAAAACGAAAGGGCATTTAGTCCTCGCACCGCACGCCGTCTGCGAGACGCGATGGAAGTGACCATTCATAGTGGCACTGCCCGTTCTTCCTTCGTCAACGAGCGAGGTAGAAGCACCGTGGGCCCCGTACAGGTTGCAGGAAAAACTGGCACTCTCAAACTCGCCCGGGGCGGACCCACTTCGAGCTGGTTTATAGGGTTTGCTCCCAGCGAAAACCCGCGAGTTGTTGTGAGTGTACTCCTGCAAAACCCAGACAAATGGCATCAAAAAGGTCATCAAGTCGGTCGAGACTTGCTGAAGGCCTATCTTGCTAAAGTTGGTGTACGCGGCGTCAAGTCCCCTCTTTAGCTCGGAGCGTGCGAGCAAACTTAGCCCGTTCGATGAGGTAAGTGTTTGTGTAATCTGTCTGCGGATGAAGGGCTAATCGCTCGAAGGTTTCCACTCTTCTTGTGAATAGTTGACTGAGGAGGCGCGGGGTGCGAGGGCACGTTCCTTGACGACGCACTTGCGAAAGAAGGCAAACCATGGGCGACTCGCTCCAATCGTCTGTGTTCCTCAAAAAGCACTATTTGTATGAGTTCGCGTGCCCCGACCTGGCGCCTCTCCAATTCTTGAGGAGAGAGTCGAGGGTCAAGAGCTTCGGCGAGAGCGCTCACTCCAGCGTAAAGCATCGTTTCGTTAGGAAACGCATCGAGAAAGCATTGAGTTTTCTCCTCATTCGAATGAACTACTGATATTTTTTTGTAGATACTTTCCAGCGCTACGAGCACCTGAGTCCTCATTTGCCCTGCACGAGGCGGGAGACGGTCGCGCCCTTCCAGCTTTGCGCAGACACTTTTGCGCAACTCCACCTCCTCCAAGTCAAATGGTGGCTTGGACGGGGCAGAGTCTGATGCTGGCGGAGCGGCCGGGGCTATCAACGTCGGACGCGCTTGATTCTCTAGGAGGGGTGTAGCTAGCACTCGCGGCTCAGGGGCAAGCTCAATAATCAAAGATTCTAGTGGCTCGACCGGCGGCTCAATGATTGGATGAATTTCAGGAACTTCGTAGCGCGAGGGCGGAGCCGCGCTCACTGGTCCAGAGTCCACGATAGGGCGAGGAATCAGCCCAGAATCTCGATGAATTTGTAGCTCTTCGAGGGCATCCAGGCTGGGCGCGGCCACCCGCTCCCATATGTCCGCTACGCCTACATGCTCAACCCAAAGGGACCAAGGAACTTCATCAACCAGGCGTTCCAACGAGAAAGGAGTATTCTTCAATCCCCCTTCGAGTGCGCGCGCGAGAGCATGCTCCAAACGCTCACGGGGTAACTGAGCTAAGAGCCCCTGGTCGACAAAATAGGCAACTAGAGTCTCTCCCTTCAGCAGTCCTTGGGCCAATGCCGCCCGCAAGGTGAAAATCATGCGAGCTTGCGAACGTAACTTTCCCTCTAACCAAGACTTATCACAATTGATTTGCTCCCAAATTTTGTCGGCTCCCCAATAGCGCACGTAGCCGTCTTCACCTACCAATTGAACAATCAAGCGCGCATCGCAGACCCCTTCATTGAGGGCCAAGAGTAAATCCTCGGCCCCGCCTGTATTCGACTTGAGACGCGCAATTTTCTTATGAACGCCCGCAGCCTTCACCAATAGATTCGTTCGAAGTTCAGGGGCAACTTGCAGGGCCTTGAGCAGACCTCTCAAAGAGAACTGACTCACTAACTCATCATGTGTCATCCATTGATGCTTCAAGCTATACTGCAAACAATGGGAAACGAATCTATCAACTGGTGTTTCTAAGTGTGAATTGAGCATATACCCTCATGTCAGCCCCCACCTGCTTGGAAGTTCTGAAGTGCGGGTGAGCCCGCCAGGAGTTGGATGTATGCACTAGTGTGACGGTGTGTTCACCTGTGTGCTTGAGAATTTTCTTTCCAATCTCCGTGTTCGCGCTCCTCTTCTTGCCGCCTAAAACTAAAAAACGGGTACTTCCGCAAAGAAGTACCCGTTTTAAAGCAACCAATAAGAGCCAAACTATCTCAGGCGCGCCTTGTGCTCCTGCGACGCCAAAAAGCTCCCAACATCAAAAGGCCACCCCAAGCGCCCCATTGCCTTGCTGCGGAAGAATCGACCGCACTGCAGGCGCAGCCGCTATCCTCCTTCTCAACAGGTACGTCGACGGCATCAGATTTCTTTTCTTCCACCGCAGCTGTGCGTCCCGCCAGACCCAATACAGGGACCGGGGTCAGGACTGCCTTTTTCAAATCGATGCGTTTACGATTGCGTCGAGCGAGATCTTCTGCAACCCAAATCTTGTTCAAACCTCGGTAAGTACGGGGAGACTTTCCCCAACGATGAGGCTTAGGGTCATCACACTTAATGACCTTGATATTGGGGAAAAGCCCATTGTATCGCGACTGAAAGTGATTCTCATCAGCCGGTTGAACGGACGTATCTGCCTCGCCAAACTCACCCTCCGGAAGAGCTACGCCACCCGTTACGGCCGCTCCACTTCCTAATTCGACGTCTTTCGGCATCTGCGCACTACTATAACGGTAATGAAGTCGAGTTAATATGTATTTGTTACGCTCCAGGAGAGCTTTACGAGCAGCAAGCTCCTGCCTGTCGGCTTCCCATTGCTTTTTGATATCGCGCTTCTGCTTTGGAGATTTTGCTGCCATTTGCAGTCCCTCCAGTTTGCCTTTCTCCTCATCAGTCGCTTCAGGCGGAGCCGGACGAGTGACATCTTTAGAAAGAGTCGCCTCAAAAACATCCGCGCCAAGGCTCAAGAGTTCGTCAGGAAATAGAGGCTCACTGGGACACGGTTTGCCGCAATCTTCGGTAGGCCACGCGTACTCCAAGAGAAATGTGTTGGGATTCTTTTCCGCAAAGCTATCGTGAAGGGCTGTGTAAAATTCACCTATCTTCTCCTTGAGATTGTACTTTTTCTTCTCGGATTCGATGTATTCTGTCACAACTGAGAGATTTGTCGGTATCGCCTTGGTCTCATAGTTCGTCACTTGCATGCGCTGACCAGGTATCATGGTGAAGATCTGAAGTTCTTGCTCTTTTGCAGCCGAAGGAAGGCCAAAACGAGTGGGTAAAGTAGTGACTTCTTCTTTCGTCCAAAAACGAATGGGGGATAGACTTGCCCTGTCAGAGCCAACAAGCTCCATCAAATTAGAGTCGACATCCATGACCAAAAATTTGTATCCCAGCTCTTCGTATTCGGAAAAGCTCTTGTCAGCCCCTGGGGGTAATTTGTAGTCCTTGCCCTCTAGCCACTTTTTTACCTCGGCGGCCGAACCCACTAAAGTATTTACGTACTCGCCTTTCTTCTTTTGAGCCTCGACATCCAAAAGCATCTCTTTGGCTACCTTCTTGGAAGGGTCGGTTTTCATCGTGCCGAGAAAAGCAGTGGCATCATTTGCCTTTCGGTCGCGCTCCCAATCCTGCATGCGTTTCTCTGAACTACAGGGATCCATCTCCCAAAATTCAGCAAAACGCGGGGCGCTCACCAAGGCAACTCGATCGGTGTAGGCCCGCTTGAGCGCATTGACTCGGGTCTTCGTCACGTCCGAGGGAACGGGAATGATCAAGGCAAAGGGCGAGAGCGGTCCTTGATAATCGGGCAGCACCGTCACCACAGAGATGCCGTCTTTCTGCATCAGGGTGATCTGCGTCGAATGTACCTTTTCCGTTCCACTACCAGCGAACATCACAGGCGACGCCGATGCCGAGGACGCCCAGAGAGCGCCCAGAAGAGAAGTCGTGAAAATAGAGCGAAAAACGCGCGAAGCTGGCCGGGGGTTCAACATGGGTCGGAAGGCTAGCGCGAGGTCCCTGCCCTTGCCCAGCCCTTCTGGCCCCCCAAGTAATTCTACTTGAGAAAAACCTGAGCAGCAGCCACCCCTTGTCCGGACCTGACCGTCAGTACGAGCTGGTAAGAACCTGTTTTAGGGGGGCGAAAACAGGTGTCGCGGCTACCCAAGACGGCTTGAGGACCCCGAGTTAGGTCTTTTGCAAGAGGCTCTTCCCCCCCTTCTTCAAAAAGCTCTATGTCTAACTCGGTTACGGGCGGCAAAGCGACAGCCACTACCGTATAACACTTGCCTTCGTTCATCTGCACTCTTTGCTCCAACACTTGCCCTTGGGCGAACTGCGCTGCAAAAGGAGCACCCAAGGGTCGCGCCCTAGACGGCAAGTGAGAGCTCGCCAGATACTGGATGATTGGGGCGGCCTGAGTTGCCATTGTGATGTCCACGGGCGAAGCCTTCTGAGCCTGAACGGGCTCTTGTTGCTCCAACACAGGTTCAGCAACGCCATTCGGTGTGCTCGTAGCGGGCTCTCCCTCTGGCGCTTTCGAGTTATTTTCAGTCTCAACGACCTCTCCAGAGCTTGCTCCCTTCAGCGCAGAGTCCTCACTATCAGCCGCAACACTCTCGGAGCCTAAGACCTTTTTATCGGACTCGGAGCCAATTGAAGTGGACACAAGCGGTGTTTCAGCCGAAGCAACATTTTGATCAACTCGACAAAATTGTCCATCAAAGGTTTGTCCTTGCGGACACTTCACATCATCAGCGGTCCTGGGCCCGCCGACCGAGGGAGCACAGCCGCTCAGCAATTGAACCGAAAGGGCGTAAAACGCCGGGGCAATAAATGTTTTCATCGACACATTCTCCAGGGCACTATCTTGCTGAAGACTCAAGACATATCAATGTCGGGAGAGTCGAAAGCCTCTAAATAGCCGACGAAAAATAAAAGGCCCCCGCACAAAGCGAGAGCCTTCACAGGAAGTGGGAGCAACTTGCCGCCTGGCCCGCTCCCTCTTTCTTAGGCGAGTATCAGCCCGCGCAAAAACCTTCGTAGTCAATGTACTCGGTGATTGTGGGGTTCTCTCCACACGCGGGACAAGTCTTGTCCTGACGCAATTTCAAAGTGCGAAAGGTCATACCCATCGAGTCATAGGTCAGCAGTCGCCCCGAGAGAGACTTGCCTTCGCCTAGAATCAATTTCAATGCCTCCGTTGCCTGCAGGGTTCCAATAATTCCTGGTAGAATTCCCAAAACACCAGCTTCGGCGCAAGAAGGTGCCAAGTGAGCAGGAGGTGGTTCGGGATAGAGGCATCGATAGCAGGGCCCCTTTTTGGGGATAAAAGTCGTGACCTGACCATCAAATCGGAAAATAGACCCATGTACTACGGGAATATTGTGAAATAGGGAGGCATCGTTCACGAGGTAGCGAGTCGGAAAGTTATCGCACCCATCTACAATGACGTCCCAGCCCTCGCCAAGAATGCGCTCGACGTTTTCACTGTTGAGGCGCTCTTTAAAGGGCACCACCTTCACATCGGGGTTCAAGTCGCGAATAGCAATTTCTGCGCTCTCTACCTTGGGGGTATTGAGACGGGAGGTCGCGTGAAGAATTTGGCGCTGAAGATTGGACGCGTCCACTACATCTGCATCAACAAGACCAATTGTTCCGACGCCTGCGGCAGCTAAATAGAGAGCTGCTGGAGAACCAAGACCACCGGCGCCCAAAAGGAGCACTCGTGCGCCGAGGAGCTTTGCCTGCCCTTTTTCGCCCACTTCGGGTAATAGAAGATGACGGCTATAGCGATCTCTCTGCGCCTCGGAGAGCTCCGGAGGATGCTCCACGGGGTAACTCAAGTCCTTCCAACGAACGAATCCGGGGTTTGCGCTCGTGACATTCTCGTAGCCCAACTCCATCAGGCTCTTCGCGGCAAAGGCACTACGTGTTCCGCCTGCGCAATAAATAACGATTTCGGCGGATTTATCAGTGAGCTTGCCCTCGGCTTGCATCTCTAAGAAACCTCGAGGCAAGTGAATAGCTCCAGGAATGAATCCCGCTCGGAACTCGTCCTTTTCGCGCACGTCAACAATGACGGGAGCGGGCTTGGACTTGTCTTCCAGACGAGCTTTTAGGTCTTCGAGACTCGAAAGACGCACGGTATTGCGTACGTCAGAAAAGAGATCGCTATAGGTCTTGGCCATGATTTTTCCGTTGAAGGTAGTGTGGTCGGGTGGGGATGGTATTCCCTCCCTTTTCCGATGCAACAATTATTCGGGTAATATTGGTCTCCTACCCCTCACGTCAAGGAAGAATTTTAGGGTGACATGTGCGAGTTGCAACTACAGCGGCCTAGAGACGAAAGAAAATCCCCTACTTTCGCCAGCCGAATGGCGCTGCTAGCTTCGGCCTATGTCCTCGAATCGATTGGGCGAACTACTCGTCCGCGAAAAGCTCATTAGCCTGCAACAACTACGTCAGGCTCAAGAAGAGCAAAAAAAGTCGGGTCAAAATCTCGGCTACGCCCTTGCCCGACTGGGCTACGTGGATGACGACGAGATTACGAATTTTCTATCGAATCAGTACCGTCTTCCTGCAATCAATCTTGAAGAGTACGAAATAGACGCGGAGGTCATCAAGATCGTCACAAAAGATGTGTGTGAAAAACACGCCATCATGCCGGTTTCTCGCTCAGGCTCCTCGCTGATCGTCGCCATGAGCGATCCGACCAATCTGCACGCCATCGACGACATCAAGTTTCTCAGTGGATACAATGTGGAGCCCGTCGTTAGCTCCGAAGCAGCCATCGCCGCCGCAATTGAGCGCTACTACAACGCCGGACCAACTTACGAAGATGTTTTAGAAGACTTCGATCTCGAAGAAGACGATATCGATTTTGATGCGGACAGCGACGAAGGCGGAAATGCCCTCGAGCTCGAAAAAGAAAGCGAAGGTGCCCCTGTTGTTCGCCTCGTCAATGTTCTTCTTCTCAACGCCATCAAGAAAGGCGTGAGTGATATTCATATCGAACCCTACGAAAAGCGCCTGCGAGTTCGCTATCGTATTGATGGAGTACTGAGTGAGGAGATGAGTCCTCCGATGCGCCTAAAAAATGCCTTGGTAAGTCGACTCAAAATCATGAGTCAATTGGACATCGCTGAGCGACGCCTTCCTCAAGATGGACGGATCAAGCTCAAGCTCGGCCGCGGTCGCGAGATGGACTTTCGTGTATCTTCACTCCCCACTATGTGGGGCGAGAAGATTGTTATGCGCCTTCTCGACAAGGGCAATCTTCAGCCCGATATGGAGAAACTTGGCTTCGACCCTAAACCCAAAGCGGACTTTGAGTGGGCTATTGATCAGCCCTGGGGAATGGTGCTTGTAACCGGCCCCACGGGCTCCGGTAAAACCACCACACTTTACTCTGCCTTGAGTACATTGAACGAACCTGGAGTGAATATCAGTACGGCTGAAGATCCGGTTGAGTACAACTTGCACGGTATCAACCAATGCCAGATGCACGACGATATCGGCCTCAATTTTGCCGCAGCGCTGCGTTCGTTTTTACGTCAAGACCCCGACGTCATTATGGTAGGCGAGATTCGCGACTTCGAAACCGCTGAAATTGCGGTAAAAGCCGCGCTGACCGGACATATGGTGCTCTCCACTTTGCATACAAATGATGCACCGGCGACCATTTCACGGCTCCTCAACATGGGTGTTGAGCCTTTCTTGATTTGCGCCAGTGTCAATGTAGTGCTCGCTCAGCGTCTCGCTCGTCGAAATTGTGTCGATTGTATCACAGAACAAGAGGCCGATCCCCAAGCTCTTATCGACTTAGGGTTTACGCCAGAAGAAGCCGCCGCAACCAAAATCATGAAGGGCTCGGGCTGCAACACCTGCAATAACACTGGCTACAAGGGTCGCGTTGCCCTCTACGAAGTAATGCGATTCACCGAGGAGCTCAAGGAGCAAGTCTTGCAAGGAGCTTCGACAGCTGAGCTCAAATTGGCCGCTATTCGAGGAGGTATGACCAGCCTGCGAATGAGTGGCATCAACAAGATCAAAGACGGAACCACCACCCTTGAAGAAGTCGGACGCGTGACCATGGCCGATTGACCCCAAGTCTCGTGCCCACGGTATTCTTCAATTAACTCATCTAGTCTTTTGCTCCATTCAAACAGGAGCAGAGCCCCCCATTGCTCCTGGGACCAACACCTGGTCCACCCCTAAAATCAATCATGGAACAGCCCGTTAAAATCAATCTTCATCAATTGCTTCGCGCCATGATAGAAAAGGGAGCGAGTGATATGCATATCACGACTGGCTCACCCCCTCTTTTGCGCATCGACGGACAAGTCGTACCCCTCAAACTGCAACCCCTTGGTCCAGTAGAGACCAAACAACTTTGTTATTCGGTACTCACCGAAGAGCAAAAAATAGAATTCGAGAAAAACAAAGAACTCGACCTCTCTTTTGGTGTAAAAAACCTCTCTCGCTTTCGCGCCAATATTTTTATGCAGCGAGGGGCCGTTTCGGGAGCATTTCGCTCTATACCCTTTAAGATTCTAACCTTTGAGGAGCTTGGGTTACCGCCGGTTATTGCGGAACTCGCCAAACGTCCTCGTGGACTCATTTTGGTGACGGGCCCTACCGGGTCAGGAAAAAGCACCACCCTTGCGAGTATTATCGACAAGATCAACAATGAGACGCGGCAGCATATCATGACGATTGAGGATCCGATTGAGTACCTGCATCCTCATAAAAAATCGGTCATCAACCAGCGTGAGGTGGGGGCGGATACTGGCGACTTTAAAACCGCGCTCAAATACGTTCTGCGGCAAGACCCTGATGTGGTTCTTGTTGGAGAAATGCGCGATTTGGAAACAATCGAAGCAGCCCTCACAATTGCGGAAACTGGCCACCTCGTTTTCGCTACGTTGCACACCAACTCGGCTATCCAAAGCATCAATCGAATCGTGGATGTATTTCCTCCTCATCAGCAAGCTCAGGTGCGCGCTCAGCTTTCGTTTGTCTTAGAAGGTATCATCAGCCAACTCCTCTTACCCCGTGCCGGCGCCCCCGGTCGTGTGCTGGCGCAAGAAGTCTTGATACCCAATGCAGCTATTCGAAATTTAATTCGTGAAGACAAAGTGCATCAAATTTATTCGCAGATGCAAATGGGTCAGTCTGAGCACGGCATGCAAAGCATGAATCAATCCCTTTTCGCCCTGTACGCTCGCCGACTCATCACCCTCCAGGAGGCAATGGGACGCTCCAATGACGCCGAAGAGCTCCGTATGATGATCATCGAGCAACGCAGCGGCCAAGGACGCTGAGAAGGAGCAGTCTCAAGCAACCTAGCCGTGTCCTGACCTCCTGGGGCACGGTGGAAAATTCTTCTGGGGTGTTTTGTAGCGGAGATACTCCCTCGGGTGAAAGTCTGGGTAATTGCATTGCGACAGGAGCCGATTGCGGTATGTCTTTGCGCGCTCGGTGCAGCCGTATTTGACGGCCAAGATCGAGCGCAAAGACCACTCCCTGGGAACAAAAACATGTGCGGTGTATTTGGAATTTTCGGCCACGAAGAGGCTTCCAAACTTGTTTATTTGGGGCTTCATGCTCTGCAACATCGAGGACAAGAGAGCACGGGTATTGTCACCAGTGATGGGCGCCAGCTGAGCGCTCATAGAGGAATGGGGCATGTAATCGATGTCTATTCCCAAAAACACCTCGAAGACTTGCGCGGTATTCACGGAATTGGCCACGTACGTTATTCGACAACTGGAGGCTCTGGCCTTCGCAATGCTCAGCCCCTAGCCATCAACTACTCAGCGGGCTCCATCGCAGTGGCTCACAACGGCAACCTCACGAACGCCGAACTCTTGCGCCACGAACTCGAAGAGCGCGGATCTATTTTTCAAACCAGCGGAGACACCGAGGTCATCGTGCATCTCATTGCCAAAAGCGAAAAGAGCACGGTAGTTGATCGGGTGGCCGATGCTCTCAATCAAGTGAAAGGTGCATACTCCCTAGTCTGCCAATCAGAAGATACATTGATTGCAGCGCGAGATCCCATGGGTATCCGTCCCCTCTGTCTAGGTAAGCTAGACGAGAGCTACGTGGTCTCGAGCGAACGTAGTAGTTTCGAGTTAATCGATGCCGAATTTCTACGGGATCTCGAACCTGGAGAAATGCTCATCATCAACAAAGACGGTCTCAAAAGTACTCGCCCCTTCGCGGACGCTTCCAGGCATTCTTGTATCTTTGAGATGGTTTACTTTGCTCGCCCGGACGCAACTTTGGACAGCGTAAATGTATATGAGGCACGCAAAAATTTAGGGCGCGCCCTAGCACAAGAATCTCCTATCGATGCGGATCTTGTTATTCCAGTACCCGATTCGGGAGTTCCAGCCACAATTGGCTACGCAGCCGAGGCAAAAATTCCATTTGAGATGGGATTGGTACGTAGCCACTATGTGGGACGTACTTTTATCGAACCCGAACAAAGCATTCGTCACTTCGGCGTGCGCCTCAAACTCAGTCCTATTGCTGATATTATCAAGGGCAAGCGTGTTGTTGTCGTCGACGACTCCATCGTGCGCGGTACGACCAGCCGAAAAATTGTAAAGATGCTGCGCGATGCAGGGGCAAAAGAAGTGCACATGCGCATCGCAAGTCCTCCTACCCAATGGCCCTGCTACTATGGAGTGGACACCCCTACCCGCAAAGAATTAATTGCCTCGACTCATACTGTCGCTGAGGTCAATCAGTACATCACCTCAGACTCACTAGCCTATCTCTCTCTTCCCGCCCTTACAAAATCGGTCATGGCGGCTCGCAACCTCAGTAAGGGCAAGGAACTCACCGAGAAGAGCTTCTGTCACGCTTGTTGGAGCGGTGAATACCCCATCGAATTTACTCCCTCTCGAAAAAAGCAGCAGTTACCCTTGCTGCATGTCTGAATCAAAACGGTAAATGCTAGCGGGAGGTCCTAGAATTGAACAGGTTCTAGGACCTCAGCTTTCATTTGTTGGACGAAGCGAGCAACCCTGGCCCGCAACCCAGAGTTGTAAAGTACGCGCGATGACCGCCGCTGCGCCAATCGTCATATAGGACGCCGATATCACCCGTCGCTCCCAATGTCGCCATGGGCCCTAGGGTGTCAGCTTCACTGTACGTAAGGCGTACCCTTGGCTCTAGTTCAGCAAACGAGCCATCAAGAACTTTGGCGTAAAGTTCATAGTTTCCGTGAAGGTTGTCGACCCAAACAAGAACCAAGCGATTGCCCAAGGAAATCGTAGTGTGCGAACGAGCAAACCTAGCCCCGCGGGTCAGCGCTTGGGGGCCAATCAAGACTTGGCCTTGAGCGTTGAGGACCGCCCCCATAATAGTGTCTCCTGGTCCATCGCTGTACTCGCTCCAAGAAACAACAAAGTTCCCTCCCAGAGCAAGCACGTTCGGGCTACTCACGTCGCGCGCAACGACAAGAGTCGCCTTAGAGCCATCACCCCAATTTTTGTCAAAAGAGCGAAAGCTCAAACCAACACCTTCGCCGCTAAGCCGCCCATAAACGAGACCAAAGCGCTCTGGAGTCGCGGCAAAGTTGGGATACTCGGCAATTTCGTCGCCAACGCTTAGTTGGGTGTTTTCCCCCAACAACTCCCCTTGGTCACTAATAAGCTGAGCAAATATTTTGGCTCCGCCCATGCTTTCTTCGTCCCGTCGATCGTCCCAAACTAAGGCAAAACGACCTTGATCGTAATGCACGATGGGATGAATGGAAAAGTCCTCAGCGACAGTAATCCGTAAATCGGGGGCTAACTTCTCGCCCATTGAGTTGAAGCGTGCGAAATAGACTTCGTAATTATCGTCGACACGAGGATCTGACCAGGCCACGCCAAAGGAACTTCCGGACCAAGTAAGAGTTCCGCCAAAGGAGGGAGCCTTCACACTTGCTATAGTATCTTGAGCAAAAACCTCAGAGCCATCAACACTCACTCCTCGCAAATAAGAAAGGTTGAGGTCCTGACGCCCCCAATAACTCAAAGCATAGGTGCCATCCCCAAAAGAGATACCTCGCCCGCCCACAGCATCTAACTCGAATGTTCCTACATCAAGCGAGACTGGCTCGTCCCCTACTCGGGATAGATACTTGCTGTCATTATCTATAATACCATCACAATCGTTGTCTGCTCCGTCGCAGAGTTCCTCACCACCGGGATACGCAGCGCTACTGGTATCATCGCAGTCTCGCCCGCAAGACCCCATTTGCTCAGGGGCAAAGCCGGGCCGTGGGGCAAAAAAGCCATCACCGTCTAGATCTTGAGTAATACGCTCAGTCACGCATTGACCGGTTTCAGGCTCACAGCGGGAGACTTCACAAGCGTCGAGGCTGTTGCAGAGTGTCTCTTCGACCTCAATGCACCGAAAGTTCACACATTCTTGTAGAACACATAAGTTGCTTTGGTTACAGTCCCTGTAGCTCTCGCAGTCTTTTACGCTCTGCCTCGACAGACCTTCGCCTTCGTAAAGATCTGAGCGTGAACCGCAAGAGATTCCTAGAAAAAAACTGGCGCAAGCGATTACCTGTTTCATGTTAGAAAAGGGGCGATCTATCAAAAACATACGCCGTAACCTTGGACGTCAGTCTCTCCGCATACAAAGCCTTCGGGGCATTGATGGTCGGCTACGGGTTGGCAAATTTTACCACAGCGGGCTCCCCCGGCTGCCCCCACAACGCACATGAAACCGGGAGAACAATATCCTAAATTCTCTCCGCAAAAGTCTCCCTGCTCCCCTTTGCTCGTAGGAATGCAGACGGCTCCAAAGGCTGGATTTCCGCAACCTTCTCCAGCAGGGTACTCCAAGTAGGGGTAGCACCCCAACCCCTCTTCACAGTCGGCGTAGGGGCGAAGAGGATCGCACTCTGTCCTCGTCTTCACGGGTACATCTGGACATTCCGGTTCGATATAGGTCACGCCACCGGTGGACGCCTCAGTTCCCCCCGAGCCCCCACCTCCAGAGCTGTTGCCCCCACTCGACCCTCCGCCACTCCCCTCGAATCTGCCACCAGATCCGTCGAGAACCTCTCCTTCTGGCGAGGACTCGATCACCGTTCCACTGCACCCTCCGCCAACTGCGACGAACGCCACGAATGGTAGAGTACCTAACCTCATTTGAATCCAAGATCTAAGCATGACCTCCCGAGCCTAGCGCGCCCAAGCGTCAGGTCCAAGGAGCCGGGGATATCGCGAGTTTTCGTGCTAAGGGCTGAGCATGAGTTCATCCTTTCTGGGCGGGCAGCGTCAATTCTACCGAATTGCCATCGTGTGTTGCTGGAATATTCCTCTTCTATTGGCCTGCAGTCGTGCACCTAACGAACCCGAGTCCCGCCCACCTCCCTCCTCTTCGACCGGACAAGAAAGCTCCAGGCCAGGGGAAATGGACGTGCAAACTCCGCAAAATGTCATCCCCGCCACCTGCGTGCACCCTCTCAAGTCTCCGCCCCCCCCCCCACTCGCTCAGTCAATACTTGTCCAGAAGACACCGGGAAACGCCCGACAATGCCAGATGGAACTATTAGATTTTTAGACTCTCAAAACGCGCCGGAACTAAAAGTGGAGGTCGCCTTAACCACTGCTCACCGCAACCACGGCCTCATGTTTCGCCCCCAATTGACGGACAAGCAGGGTATGCTTTTTAGTTGGCGTCAAGAGGACAAACGTAGCTTTTGGATGAAAAATACTTGCCTAGCCCTCGACATGCTCTTTATCGCGAAAAACGGCACTATCGTTGGCATCTTAGAGCAAGTGCCTCCCATGAATTTGGACTCACGTAGCGTTCCCTGCCGGGCGGCTCATGTCTTGGAAGTGCGTGCAGGATGGACGCGGGCCTACGGTGTTAAACCAGGGCAAAGAATATCAATACAGGCAGCTCCCTAAGCTTTGCTAAATTTCTATTTTCAACAACTACACTAGCACTACTTTTCTAACCAGAACTTCACAATGACTCCCCTTCGTTTACCCTCGATATTCACACTCTCCATTCTGTCTCTTTCACTATTTATTGGCTGCAAAAGCGCTCCACCCGAGCCCGGTTCGAAAGAAACCACTTCCGAGAGTCAAGATACCTCGCCCCCAAAAAACCTCGTTCAAAAAACTAAAATTTCCGCCGTTCCTGTAAGTGCGGGCGACCCATTGAAAGGTAAGTTCACTCTCAATGATGCAACAAAAGACCTAGATGGATCTGGAAAACTCATCGCGAAAATTGATACATCGGCAGGTGAGCTTTCTTGTGAACTCTACGAGGAGAAAGCCCCGATTACAGTAGCTAACTTTGTTGGCTTAGCCCGCGGCATTCGTCCGTTCAAAGACGAGGGAAAGTGGGTAAAGCGCCCCGGTTACGACGGCACCACTTTTCACAGAATTATCAAAGGCTTCATGATTCAAGGGGGCGATCCTGGAGGAACTGGCGCGGGGGAGCCGGGCTACGTAATCCCTGACGAAGTATGGGCCGGCGCCAAGCACAACGAGCGTGGTCAGCTTTGCATGGCCAACCGCGGTGCCAATACCAACGGCATGCAATTTTTTATTATGGATGGGGCGGCTCCTCACTTGGACCGGGGTTACACCATTTTTGGCAAGTGTTCCCCCGAGGCGGTGATCAACAAGTTGGCCAACACCCCCACCCGGGGAGACAGGGCGATTGAGGCCCCCAAGATCAATCGAGTGACGGTCTCCCGCTCTCGAGCAAAATAATCGTCTGGGCTTCGAGAACTTCGAGGGGAAATAATATTGCCGCTCCTGGTCACGCCGGCTACCCTGCGCGCGTGACCAGCAAAGTTTTCAGCGTAACCCTACGCGACCTCGAAGACGGCCCTAGCGAGATAAGCGGCGGCCTGACACAACCCTGGGTCGATGAGCTCCTCCACGACACCGACGTACGCCACGCTCAGGCCGGAGAGGGTCATTTGGACCTCACCGTCACCAAGACGGGGCCCAACATTCTCGTTCAAGGAAAAATGAACCTGACGGTGACTGTGCCCTGTGCACGTACACTGGAACCTGCCCTCTACGTCCTCAGCCCCAAAATTTTTCTTCATCTTTTCCCAGCCCAAGGAGTAGAAATTACTCCCCCTCGTCGCCCGGCCCGCGGAGAGCATAAGTCGGACAAAAAAACGAAGTCAAAAGCAGGAAACTGGTCAGATGACGCGGAGTTAAGCGATGGCAATGCCGCGCAAGATACGTACAGTGGCGAAGAAATTGTACTCGATAATTTCCTTCGTGAGTTCATTTTACTAGAAATTCCAATGATTCCTCTCCGAGAGGACTTGCGCGACGTACCCTTTGAGGCTAACCCTCCGCTCCCCGAGGACGGGAGTTCCAGAGCTGAAACCACAACGGCTTCAGCTGGTGAAAGCGACGAAGATTTTATCGATCCTAGACTTTTGCCCCTTCGCGACCTCAAAGCACGATTAGAGAAGAAGGAGTAGCCCCGTGGCTCAACCGAAACGACGCACTACCAGCAGCAAGCGCGACATGCGCCGCGCCAATCACGACAAGGTCACCCCCCCGAATCTGGGTGTTTGCCCCAATTGTTCGGCGGCGATCTTACCACACCGCGTATGTCCGTCCTGCGGGCACTTCAAGGGCCGACAAGTCGTCGGTGCTGAAAATAGCTAATATTTAATATCCATCAGGCGGGCATCTGAGCATTTGTCTCTAGGGGTCAGCCTGTGGTTCGCGCTCACCAGCGTCGAACAAATACACTGGGCAGTTCATCTGCTTGGTGTATTTGTGTGCGTTTAAGACAAGATTGCAAAAAATAACATGAAGTATGCGTGGTTGTTTCCTGGACAGGGTGCGCAAAAAGTCGGCATGGGCAAAGCCCTTGTTGCTCAGTCCTCGAAAGCTAAAGAAATTTTTGACCGAGCCGACGAAGCGCTAGGCTTCTCCATCTCAAAAATTTGTTTCGAAGGACCGGACGCCGATCTTCTTCTTACGAAGAACACCCAGCCCGCAATTCTGACGAAGAGCATAGCTGCCCTTGCCGCAGTCAAAGAAGCTCACCCTAACTTACCAAAGCCGTCCTTTGTCGCTGGTCACTCGTTGGGTGAATACAGCGCGCTGGTGGCCGCCGAGGCTCTGAGCCTCGAAGACGCGTTGCACATCGTTCACGCACGGGGAGCTGCCATGCAAGAGGCCGTCCCTGCCGGCAAAGGAGCAATGGCGGCAATCATGGGTGGCGATCACGAAGCGGTCGAAAATCTTTGCCGCGATGCAGCCCAGGGCGATGTTCTTTCTCCCGCTAATTTCAATGCCCCAGGACAAATTGTGATTGCTGGTGATGCGGACGCCGTAAGTCGCGCCGTCACCCTAGCCAAAGAGCGAAAACTCAAGGGTATTCCTCTGAAAGTGAGCGCCCCTTTCCATTGCGCACTCATGAAACCTGCAGCCGAAAAAGTCCGCGAGGCTTTAGCCCAGGCGAAAATCAACGCACCTCAGGTTCCAGTCATTGCAAATATCACCGGAAAACCGAACTCGTCGGCAGAAGCCATTACAGATCTCTTGGTACAGCAGGTTGATTCAGCGGTCCTCTGGGATCGTTCGATCGAATTGCTAGCGACCCAGGGGGTCGAAAAGGCCATCGAGTTTGGCCCGGGTAAGGTCCTCGCTGGCTTAGTGAAGCGCATCAACAAATCAATTGAAGTGAAGTCGGTCGGGACACCCGAGAGCATGATCACGCTAGGTCAATTCTTTTAAGAGCGGATATTTCTCACCAACCCGGTCAAATTTGGGCCCAATCTCCTCATTTACCGGGGCTTTCACCTGGTTTAACCAAATTTGCTGAAATTTTTTACTTCCGTTCCTTCTCTTGTCCGGGTACACCCCCCGCGCCTCGACTCATCTCAGGTGAAATATCATGTTTGATTTATCAGGAAAATTCGCACTCGTAACCGGTGGCTCTCGCGGAATTGGAGCAGCGACAGCTAAGGCGCTTGCGGCACAAGGAGCGTATGTGGTCGTGGGTTATCTCCGTGGAGAAGCCGCCGCAAAAGATACCCTCGCGTTCATAGAGGCTGCGGGCGGTAAAGGCGAAATCCTACAAATTGACGCTGGTGATTTTGAGGGCAGTGAGAAAACTGTCATTGAACTAGCGAAACGCTTAGGACGTCTCGATATTCTTGTAGTCAGCGCTGGAATCGCCATTGATGGCTTGATGATGCGCTTAAAAGAGGCCGACCTGCAGCAAACTCTTTCTATCAACTTGGGAGGTGCTATTGCCGCCGCCAAGGGTGCCCTTAAGTTCATGATGAAGAAACGTAGCGGGAGAGTTATTTTTCTCTCGAGCGTTGTAGGTGAAGCCGGCAATGGTGGGCAGACTGCATATGCCGCCTCAAAAGCTGGTCTCTTAGGTGTAACCAAGAGCTTAGCGAAAGAGTATGCTTCACGTAAAATTACAGTGAACGCTGTGACCCCCGGTTATATCGCCACAGACATGACCGCTTCGCTCACAGACGAGCAACGTACAGCAATGCTCACCGGAGTACCTCTAGCCCGCCCGGGTGAGGCCGACGAAATTGCTGCAACTATCGCATTTCTAGCTTCTGATGAAGCTGGGTACATCACCGGTCAGGCCATTCGCGTCAACGGTGGCATGTACATGTAAGTTTTTCACGCTAGAAGTATGAACCGAAGTTCGTTCTTCTGGGCAGTTTTAATCAGCTACAATTTCGTTTGATTGTAGCTTCATCCAACATTCATATCAGAACTTTGAGCCGCTTTTAGGCTCCGGAGAAAAGAAATGTCAGAAGCACGAGACGTACTCGGTGAAGTAAAGGCAATTATCAAAGAGCAGCTCGACGTAGAGGAAGCGGACATCAAGTCTGAATCTTCTTTCATCGACGATCTGGGAGCTGACTCATTGGGTCTTGTGGAGCTCGTATTGGCTTTTGAGGAAGCATTCGAGATCGACATTCCCGATGAAGAGACCGAAAAGATTCGTACGGTAAACGACGCTGTTACCTACATCACGAAGCATTCCTAATACATCTCTTTTCTGAGAGGCCCCTTGGGTGTTCTTTTGATTCATTCAAACTGAATACACAGAGGGACGGGAAGAGCTCAGCTCGAAGGTGCGTAAGTACAATTGAGCTGAGGTTTTATCTCTCGTTTTTTGGCGCATAGAGCGCAAGTCATTTCTTATACAGTTCACATAGGCCTAGTCAGAAGTCATGGAACGCGTAGTCGTTACAGGTGTCGGAGCCATCTCACCTCTAGGGATCGGCATGGACAAGACCTGGTCCGCCCTCATCGCTGGTAAAAGCGGGGCCGGTCCAATCACTCAATTTGAGATCGATGATCGATTTCCGACTCGAATTGCAGCCGAGGTCAAAGGATTTACTCCAACAGATTATATGGAGAAGAAAAAGGTGAAGGAGTGCGCGCGCTTCATTCCTTTTTCTTTGGCAGCCACAAAGATGGCCTTGGACGATGCTCAACTCGAACTCACCGAGGAAGAGCGTGAAGATGTCGGGGTATTCATCGGTGTTGGAATGGGTGGTCTGGAAGCGTTGCAAGCGTGCAGCGGAGTTCTTGAACACAAGGGTCCTAAACGTATTAGCCCCTACCTAATTCCGTCGCTCATCGCGAATATGGCCGCTGGACAAATTTCCATTGCCCACGGTTTTTGTGGGCCCTCATTTGCCCACACTAGCGCTTGCTCATCCAGTGCTCATGCAATAGGCGAAGCCGTCCGGTGGATTCAGTACGGCCGTGCCGAAGTAATGGTCGCCGGGGGTGCCGAGGCAACAATCGCGGGCATTGGCATTGCAGGGTTCTCGGCAATGTTTGCTTTGAGTCGGCGTAACAATGAGCCCGAGAGAGCAAGTCGCCCTTGGGATCGCGACCGCGACGGCTTTCTCTGCGGAGAGGGCGCCGGAACCCTGATTTTGGAGTCTTTGAGTCACGCTAAAAAGCGTGGTGCAAATATTTTAGCCGAGGTGACAGGTTACGCAGCTACCAGCGACGGGTTCCATATCACCAAACCAATTCCCTCCGCCCGCGGCGCCGTTCGGGCCATGACTAAAGCTCTTAAAGATGCCCGATTGGCACCTTCTGACATCGATTATGTCAACGCTCACGGCACCTCCACTCCGCCCGGCGATCTTGCCGAGGCAAAAGCTGTGATTGAAGTATTTGGCTCTCATGCTCTGGATCACAAGTTGTGGCTCAGCTCCACCAAAAGCATGATGGGGCATCTCCTCGGCGCGGCTGGAGCAGTAGAGGCTGCAATCTGCGTGAAAGCAGTGCAGGAGGGCATCGTACCTCCAACTATCAACCTGGACAATCTTGACCCAGAATGCCCACTAGACTTTGTTCCTCATGAAGCACGCTCGCGAAAGCTCAATCATGTAATGAGCAACTCTTTTGGCTTCGGGGGAACCAACGCAACTCTCATTATTTCTCCTTTGCAAGATGATTGAGACTGCCGACTAAATCGTTCTTTTACCCACCCACTTCCCGCTATCACCCCTTCGTTCTTTGTCACAATCATCCGAATAGATGCTCTGCCCTTATTGCAAAGAAATGGACAGTCGAGTTGTCGACTCACGTCTAGCGACTGGGGGAGCTGCCACCTGGCGGCGACGAGAATGTGATCAATGCCGGCGCAGGTTTACGACCTACGAGCGGGTTGAGCTGCTTCTTCCCACCATTGTGAAGAAAGATGGCAAGCGCCAACCCTTTGCCCGAGAGAAAGTTTTGCGCTCTCTGCGCATCGCATGTAACAAGCGCCCGGTTACCGGAGAGCAGCTCGACGAAACAGCCGGGGCGATAGAACAAGAACTCTCCCTACTTGGTGAAAAAGAAATTCCCGCGCAAATGATAGGAGAGCGAGTGATGGCTCAACTGAAGACGCTCGACGAAGTTGCTTACGTGCGTTTCGCTAGCGTTTATAAATCATTCCGCGATATTGATGAATTCATGCGCGAAGTGGGCAGTTTGGTTAAAACTCGCCCTCAAGACAGCTAATTCAAAGAAACTTGGGTGACGAACATGTGGTTCATGAATTTCTCTAGGGGCAAAAAGTCCCCACGTGCCCTAGTTGTGTCGCAGCTATACTGGCGAATGTCTGCTTTTCGCTCTAGGTTTTGCTTGTGAGCGAGTTTGACCAAGAACTGATGGCAAAAGCCATTGAGACCGCAGGTAAAGGTGATCCGGCACCCAATCCCCATGTAGGGTGTCTCATCGTCAGCGTGAGCGCAGGGAGTTACAAAATACTCGCCGAAGGTCACCATGAAGAGGCCGGAAGGGATCATGCCGAAGTTGCCGCCCTACGCCAGGCTGGAGACAAGGCCCGGGGGGCCACCGCCTACGTCACTCTCGAGCCTTGCAACCACAACGGTAAGACCCCTCCTTGCGTGGATGCCTTAATTCAAGCCGGAATTGCGCGGGTAGTGATTGGCTGCCGCGATCCCAATCCCAACGTTGAAGGTGGGGGGGTCGAAAAACTCACTTCGAACGGTATCGAAGTTGTGTTTGGTGTTCATGAACAAAAGGCCCAAGAGCTGATTGAGCCTTGGGCAAAATTTATCACCGAAGGACATAGCTTTTTAACACTTAAGTTGGCGCTCTCTCTAGACGGTAGAATTGCGACTAAAACGGGCGAGTCCAAATGGATCACCTCCCCAGAGTCGCGCGCCTACGGTCATAAGTTGCGAGCACGCCATGATGCCGTAATCGTCGGTATCAATACGGTCGTTTCTGACGACCCTCGTCTCACGGTTCGTGCCACCTCGGGGCGTAACCCCATTCGGGTGATTGTCGACAGCAAACTGCGCCTGCCCCTTGAGTCAAAGTTGGTGCTCTCGGCGAAAAACACACCTACGTGTGTGCTCACGACCAGCGAAGCCGATGCCCAGCATCAGCAGGCTCTTGAAGATCTAGGCGTCAATGTTGTCGTCATTCCCTCCACCGCCGAAGGGCGTTGTGATATGCGAGCCGCATTGCACGAGTTGGCAAAACGTGAAGTTGTTAGCGTTTTATGTGAAGGCGGGGCTGAATTAGCCGGCAGTCTCCTCGCCGGACAATTGGTCGATCGCATGCACGCATTCATTGCACCAATTCTTCTAGGACCACGCGGGCGGGCGGGGGCTGTAGATTGGGCCGGCCCTGATAGTCTCTCAAGTGCCCCCTACATAAAGCATCCTACTTGGGAATTGCACGGCAATGACGCGCACGTCAGCGGACGCCTCAGCTACGGAAGAGAGCCATCACCCTCTTGAGGCACAGTGCGCCCCCTGAAGCACACCTTCAGTTTGCCGAGAGCACCATCTGGTGATACGAGACGCGCGCCATGGCGATTTTACCCATACTAGTTTATCCCGATGTCCGTCTAAAAACCCGGGCAGAACCAATTGCTGAGGTTACAGACGCGATTCGTCAACTTGCTGCGGACATGGCCGAAACTATGTACGATGCTCCGGGAGTAGGTCTTGCGGCAAATCAAATTGGAGTTATGAAACGCATTTTTGTCATCGATATTGCTGACGAAGATGATCCAAGTGAACTCACCGTTTTTATTAACCCAGAATTCTTGACGATGGACGGAGAGCAAGTTTATCCCGAAGGATGCCTCTCATTTCCAGGAGTCACCGAAGACATAAAAAGAGCGGCCACGGTGCGGGTGAAAGCACTCGACGTTCAGGGTGAATCTTTTGAACTAGAGGCTGAGGGTCTGTTAGCTGTGGCAATTCAGCATGAGAACGACCACTTGAATGGTGTTCTCATGATTGACAAAGTCGGCACTCTGAAGAAGAAAAAAATGAGTCGCCAAGTTCAAAAAGCCGTACTCGCTGCCCGTGAGGAATGAACCCTGCAGCAATTTTCTTTAGGTAGAACTCGGACGAATAAAAATAGACGAGTCCAGCTTCATTCCTAGCGCTTTGAGCTGCGATGCGACGCGCGGCTCGGTACCAGAGGCCGAGAAGCTTCCTTCGACGGCCCCTCCGGCTGCAACCCTGGAAATTACGAAACGAAAGATGTCGTTTATTTGAATTGCACCCGTTGCATCGCGACTCAACTCCGCAATTCGTAATGCTCGAATTCGGCCGTCGCGTAGACGAGCGACCTCGAGCACAACGTCGAAGGCGCTGAGCACCCACCCTGTGGCGGCCTCTAAACTCATCGTTTTGCGAACCGAGACGATGTCTGCGGGGAGGCGGAGCAAGCCGCGACTGAGGTTCACCGCAGGCAATGACGCAAGTAAGCCTCCCATGCCCCGCCCGGTCGCCTCCAAGGTCGCAGTTGCAAGTTCGGGGCTAGTCAGGGTCGCCACGAGCCGCGTTTGCGGAATGCTTGCTGCTATTTCTAAGAGACGGGTCAAATCGCCTTGGTATCGGGACAGCTCCAGCTGGACGGCCCCTTCGCTATGGGCGGTAACGTCGTCAAATTCGCTCACCGCGACCAAACGCTCGTTGGCCGTAGCTGAGCACAACGCAGAAAGAACGACGTGAGCCCCTTCATCGGCGGGACCAACAACGAGCACATTCAATTGTCCGGCTACGCACTGGCCAAGAAACGTCGCCATCGCGCGAGAGATTGCTCCTCGTCGAACAAGATCGTCCAGGGTACACGCAATCTTTCTGGGCTTACGAATATGTACCAAGGGTCCACTTGGACTAACCTCTCCTCGTACAATCGAAATACGTGTGCCACCCGTGAGTTTGTGCTCTTCAACGGCGTCATCGCCCAAAAGTTGACCAGACGCTGCGCAGATCCTCTTGAGGGCAAGTTCCAACGTTTGCGCGAGGGAAAAACCAGGCGGAAAGGACTGTTGACGACCATCGCGCGTTCCTGTGATCTCATCGAAGCGTGCCGCGGAGATAGAGGAGACCGCAGGATCGTCGAGAAGCTCTCCCAGAGGCCCCAAGCCCACTAGCTCATCAATCGCTTGATCGGCGACCGCCTCTGCCGACGTTCCTACTGGAATTTGTCCATCCACCAAAAGAGCATCCACGGTCTCCTCGATGCGTAGGCGAGCCTGCTCACAATAGTGGTCACTGGGCTCTACCTCTGGAAAGCCCAAGTGCTCAAGAACGTTCAAGACCGTAGTCTTCACAGCCAAGCGATGGCCGGAAGCCATGTCCAGAAAGCGTTGCACTGAGTTGCTTGTCTCCTGCAAAGCATCAGTTGCAAGGTGAGGACGCCTTGCTGAAAAGGACAGATCACGAGGAGGAGCGCTCGATATGGTATTTGCACTTGGAGGCCGCAATGACGACTGCGCAATCTCGTCGGTACGCGTGAGTCGCTCCCAGCTTGTTGATGAGTGATGTTGAGCCCCGTCCGGCTCTGGGGCGATTGTGGGGGTGCCCGATATTTCGTGAGCCCCTGTCTCGGAGGGGGTCTCTTCCTCCTCATGATCCTCTGGAACGTTCGCCTGCAAACGGAGAACGAAATCGCCGATGTAGATCCTATCCTCTTCACGAATGAGCGTAGCTTGAGCAATGCGACGTCTATTTACGTAGGTACCGTTGGTACTGTTCAAATCGGCAACAATGAATCTTCCTTCGCGAAAAAGAATACGTGCATGACGCTTCGATATATTTCCTTTGGGCAGAACCAAATGGTTACCCTGCACTCGTCCTAGAGTGATCTCAGGGGTTTGAAACACCTGACGACGCTCGGCCCCGCCTTTCTCGGAAATGATCAGAGTAAATTGAAGGGGTTCTGTTGCTAGCTCAGCGGTCACTTCGGCCTACAGATTTGTCTGTAGATCGAAGCAATGTCAATTGAACTGAGCTATTTGGACCTTTCTTTATTCGGCCGCACTCTGGCTGCGGTACTCTGATGCCACTAGAGAGAGCAATTCACCGGCAAAAGCCATGATATCTGGATCGGACAGACCACTGTCTCGCAACTGACGATAAGTTGCACTGGGCGAAAGGGTCGAGGCTGCTGATTGGTCGCTGCCTGTGAATAGGTTGGAGTTTGCTTCTGTTTCAGATCTTGTTGACATTCAACTGCTCCGCTTCGCTTCTGGGTGAAAGGTGACTTGATTTGGTCAAACCACCTAGGGCTCCCCCCACTACGTAGGAAAACCGGTCAATCCGTACATTCAAGAACAATGCCGCGATTGCGGATGGCGCGCCGCAGGTAAGATTTAAGAATATTTACGACGAAGTTATGAAAAATTACGGTCTAGTGTGAAATAAACTACGCATCAAACGATTCAATAGACTGAATATTACGCACCCGACTATTCAAGAGGTCTAACCAACTTGCTCAATGAGCGAATTGCCTCACCAAGTCACGCGCCGGTCGCTCAATGCCGCAAAGTACACTGGTGATGAGTTCGCGTCCCCCGGTCGAAAAATAGAGAGCCTCACCGACACTGGGAGCACCTTGAACTGGTATTGCTTCGCCGTTGTCGAGAACTTTAACCCCTCCGCAAAGAGATCGTCCGACAGCCAAGTGTCCGTCAAGCCAAGACTCTGAGCGCCGATCGCGGACAGCCACACAAACCCCATCGGTTAAAAAATATTCGGTGTTCCGAGTGACGAACATCTTGTTCTTACGGCGCTCGGCGCCCCCAAAACTTTGCTTTGCTCTCATGGAGGTATTCTTTGCCCGTACGTAAAACGAGGGCCAAGTTCTTAACTACCTAAACCTACATAGGGCGAAACACATTTGCTCTGTCCCCCTCAACGAAAGGTTTCCCCCAGGCCGCTCCCCTGACCTATTTCAAAATTTCGTCGTTTCTCGGACGAATTCCAGCTCAGTAACAACACACAAAAAACATCTTTCCCCACTCCCCTACATTGACGCACCGGGCAAGAAGTCTCGAGCGGTTCACCACCCCTTATCCAAGCGCCCAGCAAGCACCTATACATGTCGAGGGGGAAGCAAGATTCGGGGCGTTCGTCAATACGGAGCAACTGCTCAGAGGTTCGTTCCACGCGCTCAGCAAGGTATGCATTGACCCGCTAGTCCCAGCCCCTTTTACTCAGGCAAATGCGCTCCCCCGTTGACAGGATGCGCACGCCTGTGGCTGCATGCGAAGTCTCTGCAGAGAAGGCTCATGGGTCGGACGAAGAAGCCAGAAGAAAAGATTATCCACGTTGTGTTTGGACCAGGCGGTGGACGCTGGGCTCCGGATAAGTTTGCAAAAAAAGCAGACGTTCCGGACGCTCCCGTCGCTAAGTCGGAGCCCGTTAGTGACGCCTATACGCGATCAGAGATCCAGCGCCTACTTGGGCTCTCGGATTCACGATTGAGGACATTGGACAAAGCGGGCGTCGTGTCGCCCAGCGTAAAAAGAAAAGGACGACGCGCATACGATTTCTCTGATCTCATCGCCCTCAGGGCGGCCAAGTCCCTCCTCGACCAAAAGGTTCGCTTACGGGATGTCACTCATGCCATCAGCCTCCTCCGGGCTGAATTGCCAAAGATTCAGAGCCCCCTCCAAGAGCTACGCATCGTATCCGATGGACGGCGTCTCGTTGTCCAGAGCGAATTGGGAGACTACGAGCCAATCAGTGGACAGATGATGTTAGACCTCGAAGTAAAGGACCTTCGTGATGATATCGTAAGAGTCCTTCGACCTGCCGCAGGACGCGACCGCTCACGAAATGCCTATGATCTCTATCTCAAGGCAAGTCAGTTGGACGAAGAGCCCTCGACGATGGACGAGGCTATCGAGCTGTACAAGCAAGCCATCAAACTCGACCCGTGGCTCGCAATTGCTCACACAAATTTGGGCAATATCGCCTTCAGACGCCAGCTCATCGAAGAAGCTGAAGGGTACTATATGAAGGCCCTCGACGTCGACACCCAGCAACCCGAAGCGCAGTATAACCTAGGGTACCTCATGTTGGAGCGTGGGCAGCCCGAATTGAGCGTGCGCTACTTTTTGGGAGCGCTAGAGTCTGATCCTCAATTCGCTGACGCCTACTTCAACTTGGCAATGGCCTACGAGCAAGCTGGAGACTCAGAAAAGGCTCGTCCTCTCTGGCAGAGTTATATTGCCCTAGAGCCACAGGGTACCTGGACAGAGATAGCGCGCAGGCACCTCTAGCCCTTCCTTCTTGAGGAGGAAAGCCGCTCCCCGCAGAGGGGAAGCGACTGAAGGCAGAGGCCCGCTTGCTAAAGTTTGTCAGAGAGTCGTGCAGTCATCATTCGGAGCGCAATCGGTCTTACAGGTCCCGGTCGTGCCGCAATCGAAAGTGCAGCCGCCACCTGCGCAGGTGAAATCACAATTGGCGCCATCCTGACAAATCATCTCACAGTTGCCACCTTCACAAGTAGCGGTACAGCTTGAATCGTCTTTGCAGTCGACTTTGCAACCTCCGGCAGCGCAAGCACTATCGCAGCTAGCATCATCCTGGCACTTACTCTTACAGTCCCCTCCCGCGCAGGTGCTCGCGCAGGTTGCATCATCGACACACTTCGTATCACATTTTCCCTCCATACAGCTATTGGTGCAGGTCGTGTCATTACTGCAATCTAAATTGCAATCACCGGTAGCTCCTGTACATGCATTGGTGCAACTGGCGTTATCGACGCAATCGACGGTACAATCGGCGCCTGTACAGGTCCCCGCGCAGGTCGCTGTACTCTCGCACACTTGGTCGCACACTCCAGTATCGCAAGTGAGATCACAGGTGCCCCCTGTACATGTGCCATCACCCATGACCACTGTTGGCACGTCCGCTCCCCCTGCAGCTCCAGTTCCATTGCCGGTGGCCCCGGTTCCGTTGCCGGTGGCTCCGGTGCCATTGCCGGTGGCTCCGGTTCCGTTGCCGGTGGCCCCAGTTCCATTGCCGGTGGCTCCAGTTCCGTTGCCGGTGGCCCCGGTTCCTGTAGCTCCTCCGCCAGCGGCCGCACCCGCCCCAGTACTTGCACCAGTGCCGCTCAATGAACCGCCAGTTGCTCCGATCCCGCCTGTCCCATTGCTGCTTCCATCATTTCCAGCACCTGTGGTTGCTCCGTCATCGCCTCCGCAGGCAGTGAGTGAAAGCGC
Organism: uncultured Polyangiaceae bacterium; assembly: GCA_964459035.1. GTDB lineage: Bacteria > Myxococcota_A > Polyangia > Polyangiales > Polyangiaceae > NIC37A-2. The sequence continues at coordinate 53,380 of CAYWLO010000027.1, forward strand.
AAAAAGTAAAGTGATGGAGGAAATAGTTGTTTTTTTCATAACGTAAAAGGTCCTAAGGGGCAGAAAATACAGCTCTA
>CAYWLO010000028.1:0-50077 GCA_964459035.1 uncultured Polyangiaceae bacterium
CTGCCACGAGCGCCAAGAAAATGTCCGCTGACTCTTTCCTAGGAGAGAAGTGAGTCTCTTCCCTGGTAGATACTCTTGATTCAACCTCCTCCTCGGACTTTTCACTCTCGGGTGAATCAACGTCCACGGAATGAGTCGAATCGAACGGTGGCGTCGACTCAGCTCTTCTTTCCATTTTCTTTTCTTGGGGAGGACTATTGAGGGCAATAGCTTGAGGAGAAGAGGGGGCACGGGGGCTCCGACCTCCACTCAAAAAGCCCTCAAATGGAAACTGCAACGAGGCGTACGCGTAAAAATTCTCCTGACGCTTCTCGCTGGAATCAAACGCTCCTTCGCTCCGAATACCTCCCACTCTCAGGCGGTGCCCCGCTGTGAGAGCGAGGGTAAAATTACCTCGTTCGCTCCAGCGACCGGCCTCCCATCTCTCCTCCCAGGGTTCAGCTCGCCCTTCTGAAATTTCCCACGCATCCTGAGCTAGCGCTTCGGCTCCCCAAGTGCTGACTAGAAAGAAAAGAAACCAATTTTGCCCACATCGACCAATCATACAGGGGGCTTCGGCCCCCCAGCCGGGCTGTTGCGTAAATTCGACGAAGTCCTCGAAAAACTAAAACTCGACGTTCAGCCGCCGCTGTTCAGGCGCTCAGGGCGGCACGCCCCAGCAGGGCACTCATCTTGCGATTGGCCCCCAATTCTTCAATCGTCTTACCTACGGACAAAGGCAAGAAGCCATCTTCTGTCTCCCAGCCGATGGCAGCGCGGACAGACTGTGGAGAGGGGAACTCAGACAGTCTCATGCGACCGACGTCAGCCAAACCCGAATTGACCTTCTCGTCTGCTGCGAACTCGCTCAATACAAAGGTCAGATCCGAACGCTTAGGTGACGAGCCAGCTGCTGAAAATGCCACCAAGCGCAAAGCGGCGTGCCCTTCTGAGAGATCGACTCCGCACTCTTCCAAGGATGTCTTGGGTAGTTCCCAATAAATTTCCAAACCAGCTTTTGATTGAGCTAATACCAAGGCTGGATCAAAAATAGAATTTGCTACGGTGCCAACGCTTTCGTCGGAGGAAACAGTAACTTCTGCGGCTTCTACGGCTTCTACGGCTTCTGCAGCTTCTGCAGCTTCTGCGACTTCCGGTAGCTTGACGGCTTCTTCAAGCGTCGGGGGGACCTCAGGGTTTACAGCTACCGCCTCATCTTGCTCTTGAGACTTTTCTGCCACAAGAGGAGGCTTTCCGGTTTCAATCGACTCGCCAATGGTCTCAACAAAGTCACCGGGAACGTAGGCGGTGGTTTCCGTCTCGATGACGGCCACCGCTGGAGCTGGGGCGGTGATGTCCTCACGGGATTGATCACTGGCAAAAGAAAGACTCGATGCACTGGCAGCTTTTTCGAATGCTGCGATTTGCGGCGCGACTCCGCCTTCCGCTGCAAGGGCAGCCGAAGGAGCTTGGGAGGGTGCGGCCCCACTGCTCTGGAGTTGAGACTTTACCCTCAGCGCCTCTTGGTGATCAGGTTCGTCTTGAAGAACTTCTTCGAGCACTCGCAGAGCTCGGCCACGATGCCCTTGAGCTGCGTATATTTCGGCCAGTGTCACAGTAGCAACCGGCGAGGGATTGCCGTTGGACACCTCGACACTATTTTCTCCACGAATCATCTTGGCAGCGTCGGGCATATTCAAGCCTGTCTCCACCACGCTCGCCAACATTGAGCGAGCAACGCCAAAGAGCCCACGGGCTTCCTCCTGTTCGTCCTCCGACAGCGTTACCTGTAAAATAGCGTCGCGTAACTCTACTCGCGTCATGCGCTCGGGCTTTTCGAGCCCTAATCCGCGGGCCTCGGTCAAAAGCTCGCCGCGAGATTTTTCGTCAAGATTTGCCATGAGGCCCGCATCTTTGGTGCAGGTCATCGATGGGGTCAAGGGGCATCTGCCCCCTGCCCCGAATCTCTCGTAATTTAGCGGAGATTCGGAATACTTTCCTTCGAATTCATGTGTAATCGCCCCCCCTGGCAATAACGAGGTTCGGAAATACCCCCAGCTATGTATCCGGCCAATGCCACATGCTCGCCCAAACCTGGCGCAAGTTCCGGCGATTGGATTGAAAAGGCCAGCTGAGTGGCAGCGTCCAACGCAAGAGGACCATCAAAAAGGTGGGAGATACACACCCGGAGACCTAAGGAATCAGCCGCCCTTGCCCACCCCAAACAAGCGGAGAATCCTCCCAGAGCCATAGGCTTGAGCACCGCAATTTGACAATGACACGCCAAGAGAAATTGACGCCGCTCCTCGTACAAATTGTCTTCTGATAGGTCCTGGCAGATCAGGGTCTCTTCGCAAAAAGACAAGGGCTCGTCTACCGCAAGGGCTAGGTGCGGGAATGAGGCGCGCAGACAGTCCCATTCTTGAGGAGAGGAAGTCGGATCTTCTAAAAATTCGAGGGGGATCTTTTGATGCCTCTCCAAAAATAGCAACGTATCGTCAACTGTCCATGCTCGATTGGCGTCTAGGCGCAAGTTGACACTCTTACCAAATCGCTCACTCGTTTGCCTCAGCGCGCGGCTCTCCGTTTCGTCTGCCCCACTTCCACACTTGAATTTAAAAGTTCTCACGCCTTTTTGGGTAGCTCTCTCCATGCGCTCCAACCAATCAGGGACGTGAATATCCACCACAGCACTCGTGGGCAAGCTGTAGATGGGGGCGCGGTTTCCTCCGTGCAAGAGTGAGGGCAATGCATTACCTGAGAGCTGGGCAATGGCCTCCAGTGCGAGCATCTCTAGACAAAAACGAGCAGAGGGTGACGAAAACTCTCGACTCATGTTCCAAACGGATTCGAGAGAGCTCACCCCACGCGACACTCCGGAGGCTCCAGTATGCAGACCACTCCCGCAACTTTTCGAGGGTACAACGGAGGATAGTTCGCCGTGAAGTAAACATTGAACGGCCTCGTCAATCGCCCCCAGAAGCCTTGGTAAATTTAATGCCCTGAGTTCATTTTCCGCGAGGGAAAAGCTATCGCGTCCGTAACCAGAAAGAGGGCAAGCCTCACCTTGAAAGACAAGTTGCCGGTAGTTGAGGGATAAAACGAGCGCCTTTCTCCCAGATATACGAAGTTGGCTCGTTTTAACCAGCTCATGAGTTGTATTTACAACTTCTAAATGAAGAAGAAATGTCACGTTCTATCCCAGCCTCTTTGAGCACGGCATCACTCAATACTCTCCATTTCTGTGCAAGTACTCAACTTCAACTGCTCCAGTAGGTTCGAAAAATCTTCAGGTAGCGGAGCCCGGACGCGCAAGGACTCTCCAGAGCGGGGGTGACAAAAGCTCATCGATTCACAATGAAGCGCTAAACGATGAAAGTCGAAACGATTTCGAAAGATTCGATTGTGCTCACCTTTTCCGTAACGCACATCCCCTACAATAGGATGAGACACATGCTTTAGATGGCGCCGGATCTGGTGAGTTCTTCCAGTGAGCGGACGTGCTTCGTAGAGACCGTAGCGTTCAAATTGTCCTAATAATCTAAAGTCAGTCTGAGCTGGCTTTCGTTTTTCGCCTTTCTCCCGGGCGAGGGAATGATCAACCCGTGCGAGTTGCCCGTTCCCGCGACAAAGAGCCAAATAGCGTTTCTTTATATTCTGCTCATCGAACAATACCTGCATATCACGAGCAAACTCGGAGGTCAGGGCAAAGAGGAGGACTCCACTCGTGGCGCGGTCCAGTCGATGTATTGGAAAGAGGCGACGCTCAATTTGGTCACGCAGGCGCTGTAGCACCGGCAATTCATCATTGCCCCAGCCCTTGTGTACAAGAAGCCCCGAAGGTTTGTTGATTGCAACTAAGAATTCGTCTTCATAAACAATATCTAACTTCGGCAATTCACCAGAGTCTAATAGAACTTCCTTTCCATTAGGAGCGCCGTCTCTATCATAACCGCGAGCGGCGAAAGATGTTTCGACCATTTTATCAAAAATCGCCTCCAGTTGAGTCTGCACCTCAATTGATTCGATCAGGCCAAAGGACCGCGCTATTGCTTCAAATGTAGCAAGTCCAGAAGCTCTCGTTTCACGACGAAGCCCCCAGCGCGTAGGTGGACCAGGGGGTAAGGTAACGGCCTCGGCTCGCTCAAGTCCTGCGATGCGTTTAGGCACTCGGCTGGCCTGGCGCCAATTTCCGTCGGGTACGACAAGGGTGATAGGTCGAGTATCGTCGTCTTCGAGAGCCTGATCGAGAGGCCGCGCCCTCTCTGAAGGAAAGAGCACCATGACCCGACGTCCCTCTTCGTGCAGGTGATTGAGATCAAGGGGAGAGTCCTTTAAACCATGAACGTACAACTCGGAGTTCTGAAGGGCTGCCAGAGCAAGAGGTCCCGTAGCCGTCGTTTTCTCGACTTCACGACAATGCATGACGAGGGCCAAACGAGTACCTAGCTGCAAGTCTGGAATTTGTGCGCACAGACAAGAGTTCTTGTGCATCTTACATCGTTCACAACGATGTGCTTTTTTTGCTCGATGACCCATAACTTAGAAAGCCCCCCGGATGACGTGACTGATAGCCTCAATCTTCTCTGAAGACAGATACCCATGAATGGGCAAACACAGACCGCGTTCGGCCAAGGACTCAGTTACAGGAAGTAAAATTGGCTTCCTCCCCTTAGTGAACAGTGTCTGCCTATGAAGATTTTCTCCGTAGTAACGACGAGTTGGTATCCCGGCCTGAAGGAGAATATTGACTAAGTGAGTACGATTTTCTTTCATCTCAATTTGGGTCCCTACGGGCAAGAGAATGTTAAACTGGGACCAACTACTCTGGCAATCGCCCCCCGAGGTCGGCACCTGGAGCCAGGGGGGCAAAAGTTGGCGATATAGCTCAGCGTGTCGTCGGCGCACCAGAGATTCCTGGTCAAAAGTGCTCATTTTTTCTAGTAGAACGGCCGCTTGAATCGTGTCCAAACGACCATTCATTCCAATATAAGCAAAGCCACGACTTGTACGACCATGCACGCGCAGCGCACGAACTTTATCAGCTACTATCGCCGAATTGCAGAAGATAGCACCACCATCGCCATAACAACCAAGCGGCTTGGATGGAAAGAAACTCGTCGCGGTACAGTCCGAAAAATTACCTGATATTCGTCCTCGATAGCGTGCTCCAAAACTTTGCGCGCCATCAGACAATAGCTTGAGGTTGTACTCATCGCAGATCAATTGAATCTCGTCGTAGTCAGCTGGATGACCAAAGATATCCACCGCCACAACCCCCGCAGCTCGAACGGGAGGACTTGCATTCTTCACCGATTGCAGGTGTTCAACAGCCTCCCTAAGACATTGAGGGTCAAGAGTATAACGGTGGGGATCTACGTCAACAAATAGAGGAGTGGCTCCTGCACGAAGCACGGCCTCTGCTGTGGCTGCAAAGGTATACGACGGTAGAAAAACCCCATCCCCTTCACCTATACCTAACGCAATAAGAGCAAGTAGCAGGGCATCAGTACCGCTTGAACAAGTAATCGCATGGGCCGCTCCTGTGTAGGAGGATAGAGTTCGCTCTAGTTCTTGGATCTCTGGGCCCATGATAAATTGCCCATGGGAGAGCACTTGCGCAATACGGGATTCAATTGAAGCCCTGAGAAGGTCTTTTTGGGCAGATATTCCAGAGAATTCCATCATTTGCGGCCCCTCACGCTCCGCGATTCAGACTCATCGTTCTCTCCATCGAAATGCACAGAGCCATCCGGGTGTTTTTTATAGACCTCTGCCGTCTTGGGACAGCTAGCCTCGGAGGATTCTAAAAACTCGAGTCTATATCCGTGACGGGACACAAAACCAACGTGGCGGGCGGGTACCCCCACCATAAGACCATAGGCGGGAACGTCCTTGGTCACCACCGCGCCCGCGGCCACCAACGCGTAGCAGCCAACTGTTACCCCACAGACGATTGTGGCATTTGCGCCAATCGTACAACCGCGAGAGAGGAGAGTTTTTTCATATTCAGCGCTGCGATCAACCGCGGCTCGGGGGCTTGATATATTGGTAAGCACGCAACTTGGCCCCAAAAACACGTCGTCCTCGACTATTGTGCCCTCGTAAACCGAGACGTTGTTCTGTATTTTTACGCAATCTCCAATTTTTACGTTTTTGGCGATGTGGACATTTTGACCCAAAGAGCAGCCCTTACCGAGGCTAGCTCCCGCCATAACGTGGCAAAAGCGCCAAATGCGCGTACCTTCTCCGATTGAGCAGGGTGCGTCTACATAGCTTGAGGCATGCACATAATAGTCAGTTGTGAGCGCTTCTTCACTCATGAGTTCTTCCCCTCACAATCGAATGGGCCCGACCACGGGGGCTCCGAATAGAACTGGTTCGAATCAATCGAGTAAGTTCTATGGCTGGCCGTGCGTCTTGGGGGCTCAAACCTCTTCCTGCCAGAATATCTTGGTAAACCTGAATGTGTAAATCGGCAAATCCCGTAGAAAACTCCCAATTTTGTCCATCAATTGATAGAGAACGATAAGTTCTCTCGTTGGATTTTAAGATAGAGGAGGGGAGGTTTTCTCGTTCGATAGAGAGAAACCAACGTACCCGCGCACGACGCAGATGCAGGACACCACTCATAGTTGTTGCTGTCCGCACATGAACTTCAGAAGACTCTAGCTCTCCAAAGATGAGAAGGAGAATATCGAAAAAGTGTATTCCTATATTGCTAGAAAGCCCTCCGGAGCGAGAGTCATCGCCTTTCCATGAGTTCATATACCAGGAGCCACGAGCAGTAATGTAGCTAAGTTCTACTTCAAAAATATCCCGAGAATTTTCGCAAACAAAACGCTCTAGCGCTTGCATCGACGGGTGTTTTCGCAATTGCAAAATTGGAAATATTCGTCCCCCAGTGTCGCGGGCCAACTCCTCCAATGGATCGATATTCCATGGATTAATGACAAGAGGTTTCTCGCAAATCGCGTGAGCTCCAAGGCGAAGGGCAAATCGAATATGGGCGTCATGAAGATAGTTGGGAGAGCAAATACTCACATATTCAATCCCTTTTCCTTCCTGGCGAAGTTTCTCGGCGTAGCGGTCAAAGCGCTCGAATTCGCGAAAGAAACACGCTTCAAAAAAATACCCATCTAACTTTCCAACCGAATCGTGAATATCAGTTGCAGCTAACAATTTACTTTCCGTGGCGACCATTGCGGCTAGATGGCGCTCTGCGACAAAACCAGCAGCTCCAATGAGGGCGAATCTATTGCCAACTCCGCCCCCCGGTGCCCCTTGTCCCTCTCCCATCACAAATTTTCAGGAAGTGAAAGGGGGGACAAAATCTCTCGGGTCTGCTCAACGTCCTTTTCAATTTGTCGAATAAGAGCCGGCAATGATGGGAATTTTTCAACCCCTCGAAGGCTTTCAATCAATGAAATCCCCAATGTTTTACCGTAAAGTTCCCCCCGAAAATCGATGAGGTGTACTTCAAGAGACTCGGGGCGCTCAAGAGTGGGGCGCACGCCAATATGAGCAACCCCTTTGCCCAATATTTTCCACTCCAAAAGAGAATCTCCGTGCAACTGAGAAGTGAGTCCGCCTTTTCTATCTGCTAACTCAAAAACAAAGACAGCGTACACGCCCTGGGCAGGAAGCAGTTGAGGCACCCCCTTCAAATTGGCGGTCGGAAAACCAAGTGCACGGCCTTTCTGATCCCCCTGGACGACTTGACCGCTCAAAAAGTGGGGCCGCCCCAGAATGTGAGCTGCTGCGCTGACCTTACCCTCCTCCACAAGAGAACGAATTCGCGTACTCGAAAATGCGCCCTCCCCATCTCCGTGTAAGGCTTCGGAGCGTGCATCGAATCCGAGGTTTTTTCCCAAAGAGCGCAGAGTGGCAAGATCACCCGAGCGCCCCTTGCCAAAACGGAAGTTCTCCCCAACTACCACCAAACTCGCATTGAGCTTCTCCTTGAGGATCTTCCGGGCAAACTCGTCGGGCGTGAGTCCCGCCAAGTTCGCATCAAAAGTTTGAACCACAACTTCAAGGCTTGGCGCGGCTCTTTTGAGCAAACTAATTTTCCGAGGACCGAGGGTCAGGACTTTACGAGTCTGGCGAGCTAGAAAAACAGCAGGATGGGGATCAAACGTCAACACTGTCAACAAGAGCCCCTGAGCGAGAGCCTCTCCCTCTGCTCGGCGTAAAACCGCTTGATGACCCAAGTGCACACCATCAAAATTCCCGATTACTACAAGGCGCGGAGCGTTTGGGGGAGAGCCTGTACCAGTTTTTTCTGGGGCAGAGGACTCCCGGGAGATCGCAATGGGGCACATGGGCAGCTCGATACTACAAGCGGCTCCCGAATGCCCGTGCTCTGGTGTAGAAGGTTCTTGTGACCCCCGAACAAGCTATCAAAGAGGCCCAGAGCGGCCAGTTGCGACCAGTCTACCTCATCGTGGGCGAAGAACAGCTTTTTAGCGACCAAGTCGTCAAAGCCTTGCGTAGCAAAGCCATCGAAGGTGGAATTGAGGGGCTCAACGATGACACATTGGACGCCCCCGCCGCCACTGCCGACGACGTGATCTCGATTGCACGCACGCTGCCCATGATGGCCAGCCGGCGCTGGTTACTCTCGCGAAATATTGAGACTTGGGAGAGTGAAAAGAAGTCAAAGAAGTCAGCCAAGTCAAAAGGCCCTCTTCCTCCCTTTGACGCGATTGCAAAATATGCAGAAAAGGCCGACAGAAGCACAATTCTTGTTCTAGTGGCTCGTAAGCTGGACAAAAGAAGAAAACTCTACACCCTCGCAAAAAAAGAAGGCTGGCTGGTCAATTGTGAAACGCCCAAACGGGGAGAATTGCCGGGCTGGATAAACGAGCGAGCGAAGTCGTTGGGACACTCCATTTCGCGCAGCGTGGCCGATCTGTTGGGAGAACTTGCGGGCCCCGAACTCTCGTCGGTCGCCGACGCATTGGAAAGAGTCTGTCTTTACGTGGGGGCGGGCAATGCGGTGACTGAGGACGCCGTTTCAGAATGCGTCATTCGACTGCGGACCGCCTCGGTATGGGAGCTTGTGAGCGCTGTGGGGCGTCGAGATGCATCTGCCTCCTTACGACTCCTAGATGATGTCTACGATCCCTCTGACCGCGGCTTGCGCCTACTAGGGGTTCTCGCGTGGGCGACGCGTCAACTAGTGAAGTTCGACCAGGCCATCAAGGACGGGATGAGCCCGCCGGATGCAGCCAAGGCAGCGGGGGCCCCACCGTTCAAATCCCGCGAACTCGATCAGCAGATTAGAAAGATGCCCCCCGGGGCCCTTGTCCGTTGGATAGAACACCTGACACGTGCAGACTTGGACCTCAAGGGCGGTTCTCGGCGCCCCCCCCGAGCAATCGTGGAGCAGATGATTTTGGAGCTGTGTCGCGCCAATTAAATTGCACCAACTGATGACACCTTTGCGTTCTAGGACTAAATCTCGTCCCTCATTGACGGCCAGTCACCTGTCCGCCCCCGCTCAAAAATGAAGAATGACGTCGACAATTGAGTCAGCGCACCAAAGAGCCAATGGCTAAAACCCCAAATAAAAGCCCTCCAAAGTGAAGGTTCTTGACCAGTCGCCCTCTACAAACCATGTTTCCCCCCGGGCAATGAACGTGAATATAGAGATTGACCCCCGCTTGGAGCACCTCGCGGAGGCCCCCATACCCACCGCTCACGGCGTTTTTCGGGTTCTTGTGTTTCGCTACCGCGATCCGAATGCACACCCTGGGCTAAGCGACGAGCATCTCGCCCTAGTGATGGGCGATGTAACTGATGGCGAAGATGTGCCCGTTCGCGTGCACAGCGAATGTCTCACCGGAGAAGTTTTGGGCTCTTTGAAATGCGATTGCAAAGAACAACTGGAAGCAGCTCAAGCAACCGTATGCCAATGCGGACGAGGCGTGATTCTCTACCTGCGCCAAGAAGGTCGCGGTATTGGTCTCGCCAACAAAATCAAGGCGTACAGTCTCCAAGCACAAGGAGCAGATACAGTTGAAGCCAACGAGCGCTTACACCTCCCTGTCGACGCCCGTCAGTATGACGTTGCGGCCGCCATGTTGCGCTATCTTCAAGTGCGCTCTCTTCGCTTGATGACAAACAATCCCGAAAAGGTAGAGTCCTTAGAACGTCTCGGAATTTCGGTTACGGGTCGCATTCCCGTTCATGTTCCGGCAAACGAGCATTCACAGGCATATCTCGCGGTGAAACGCGATCGCATGCGCCACGCATTGCCCGAACAACTGGGCTCGTCGGACAAAAAATAATGCGCCCCCTGCGCCCCTGTGGGATCAGCGCATGGTCCTGGGTCAATGCTCAAGGAAAGGGTCATCGCCTTGAAGTGCCCGCCGCCTTGGCTCCCTCCCTGCCCTGTGGAGACGTTCCGCAAAAAATCGGGCTCGTCTCCCACGAAGAGCTTTGGGGGATCCCTGGTTTCTCAGGCTTCTATCCGGGAGAATTACCCCCACTCCCGGCCCGCTACTCTGCGAGTGATAGTCGCTGCGCTCGCCTTCTATTCGCCGCTCTTCAACCTCTCATGAGCCCATTGCGTGGGGCAATTGACCGGTGGGGAGATACACGCTTAGGCATTATTGCCGCTTCTTCTACAGGAGGCGTTGACGCAACCGAGAGGGCACTAAAATTGGCAAGAACCTCGGGGGAGCTTCCCTCAAGCTTCCATTTCGACCAATCTCACCCCTACCACGCGTTGCTCAAGCTTCTACTGAGCCACTTGGGCATCAACGCGCCCCATCTCGCCGTATCCACTGCCTGTTCTTCAGGAGGAAAGGCATTGGCGAGCGCTCAACGATGGATCCATTCGGGTCAGGTCGATGCTGTCTTGGTCGCAGGAGCCGACGCCCTTTGTGAACTCACCATAAGGGGTTTCGCGGGGCTCGGGGTGCTCTCACATGAACCCTGTCGCCCCTTTGACAAGACTCGTTCTGGAATCAGTATCGGGGAAGGCGCAGCTCTTCTTCTCTTGGAAAAACAGACGTCAAGAGGGCCCTACCTGCTCAGTGTGGGAGAAAGCGCGGACGCTCACCATCCCACGACCCCCCATCCAGAAGGACGGGGCGCCATTCTCTCCATCAATCAAGCTCTGCGCCTTGGAAATATCCGACCAGAAGACGTTGACTACGTCAACGCTCACGGAACAGGTACAGAAAAAAACGACCTCATGGAGGCCCACGCTCTCAAAACTACCCTGGGTTCTCTCGCTCGCTTTTCATCTACCAAACACCTCACCGGACATCAATTGGGCACGGCGGGAACGACCGAGGCTATCTACGGCCTGCAAGCCCTAGAGAAAGGCGTACTCCCCGGCAATATTCACCCGCGTGAGCAAGACCCTTCCTTAGCAATTGCCCCCTACACCAATTCAAAAGGTGTCCCCGATGAAAAAAAACCAGAAGCTTCATCGAAGCCTCATATCATATTGAGCAATTCTTTCGCATTTGGCGGTAGCAATGTAACGATTGCCCTAGGAGACAAACTACCCCAAACAATTGTCCCCCAAGATATAAATTTCTCCTGCTCGATCCGTGGAATTTCCCTTTGGACCCCTCAGTTCCCCAATATCAAAAGCTGGAAAACGCCTACATCTCCCCCAGAGAATCGGCTCGATGCACTCCCAGCGGCTCTCCTCCTCCCCCCACGCGCTCGCGGGCGTTCAAGTACCCTCACACGTCTTTTCGCGGAGCTATTTCTGCAATTGAGAGGCAATGAAGGTAGCGAACAATTTGACTCTACAAAGATCCCCACGATCTACGCGTCAGCCTACGGGGAGATGAGCACTACCCTGCGACTTCTTGATCAATTGGCGGACGATCCAACCCTTTCACCTCTGCGCTTCCAAGGGAGCGTACACAACACGGCCTCTGGTAAAATTTCTATTGCCACAAACAATCGCTCCTTTTCAACGGCCGTCGCAGCAGGGCAGGAAACGTTCGCAATGGCCCTTCTTGAAGCCCAGGCATGGCTACAATGCCACGGTGGCGAGATATTGCTTCTAGTGGCGGATGAAGAGTTGCCCCCTCGCCTCACAGGCAAGCAGTCCTACAGTCCCCTAGGTGTTGGTTTGCACCTCAGCGCAGAGAATACCCCCTCGCACTCATGGGGTAGTGTACAGGCCGTCGCAAACGCCACGTACCAGAGCACCCCCCACCTCGCACAAGGCGAGTGCCCCAGCAAAATAGCTTCTGCACTTATAGAAAACCCGGCGGCGTGGGGACTTCCGCTCCTCAACTCAATGCTGGGCCAAGAGGCCGGGCGGATTCAGCTCGGACCTCGTTCACAAATCTCGTTCACTCCCCCGCTCAAGTCTTAGACTTCTTATTTTGCGCGGCTGACTGCAAACGAGCACGTAGGCGGGAGGCGTACCCCTCTTTATTTATTTGCCGTACGCGGCCAATCGCGAGGGCGTTCGCCGGGATATCTTGGGTTACAGTTGTGCCGGTCGCGACATAGGCGCCCGCCCCAATATTGAGCGGAGCCACCAGTTGTGAGTCGCTACCGATGAAAACGCCCGCGCCCACCACAGTGCGAGATTTTAGAAATCCGTCGTAGTTGCAGACAATTGTGCCAGCGCCAATATTCGACTTTTCACCAATTTCGGCATCTCCTAAGTAAGCGAGGTGATTTGCTTTCGCCCCCTTCTTGATGAGGGATTTCTTCGTCTCCACAAAATTCCCAATATGCACATCGTCCTGCAAGACCGTTTGGGGGCGTAGATGGGCAAAAGGCCCAAGCTGAACGTTTGCGCCAACCGTGCTCTCGCTGAGGACACAATAGGGCTTAATTGTAGCCCGCTCACCGACCTCGGTGTCTTGAATCACGGTCCCCACATCGACATGTGTATGGGCGCCAATCCTCGTCTTCCCACGCAAGCGCACCCCGTCTTCTATGAGAGCCTCGGGCTCAATGTGTACGCTCTCATCAATTAGCGGACGACCTTTAATGGTCACGCCTAGCTTTCCCCACCGACGACGAATACGCGCAAAGAGAATTTCCTCAATTTCATTGAGTTGAGCGCGATCGTTTACCCCCGCGAGACTCTGTTCGCTTGCCTTTACCGTGGTCACAGTGCCCGTCTTTGCCAAGAGAGGAACTATATCTGTTAGGTAGAATTCGCCTTGGGCGTTGTCCGAGTCCAGAGCGCCAAGAGCTTGTCGTAAATCGCCTGCAAGAGCGGCGTAAACTCCCGCATTGACCTCGGTGATCTGTCTCTCGTCGCTGCTCCTTAGGTCTTTTTCTTCGCGAATCTCTCGCGGAGCGCCCCCGCTATCACGCAAAATTCGACCATAGCCTCTCGGATCCTGGGCAAAAAATGTCATCAATTTGAGACAGCACCGCTTGGAGTCCAGCCCCGTGACCACCTCTCTCAAGTCATCAGCTTCAAGGAGAGGAACATCACCCGAAAGAATCAACACTCTATCATCTTTCGAAAGTTCAATCGTCTCCACACCGCGACGAGCTGCGTCCCCTGTTCCCAAAGGCACCTCTTGCACCGCAACAGAAAACTTATCGCTCGGGACATGTAAAGACAGCTCCTCGACGATCTTCGCCCTTGTCTGCGAATTGACCACGATGACGACCTTGTCGGCGCCCAGCTCAAGGGCTGCCTGCACCGGGTAATAGACAAGGGGGCGTCCACAGGCTCGATGAAGTACTTTGGGCAACGAACTTTTCATGCGGGTGCCGTGTCCCGCCGCCAACACGATAGCTACTAAATCTGACATCAACGTCTTGTAGCAGAGAGAAGAAGCATCCCGCCAATTGCCCGTAAACTATTAGGGTAGCGCGTCTGGAAAAGGCGCTTGAACGGGGAGCAACTTTCCTGGACCAGACGCCATCGCAACAGGGCTGACCTTCTTCGCGGTATAGACAATAAGGTTCTCTCCAATCACAAGAGCAGTCTTTCGCGAACGCCGATTGACTCGCTCCATCGAACCAACGCTCATGCCATACCGCCGACCTACTTTACGGAGAGTATCTCCCTTGCGTACTTTGATTTGTACTCGAGTTTTTCCCTTTTTAGCTTCAAAGTAGTCATGAAATTCGGAGCTACCCGCAACCAGTAATCGAGCTGCTTTTCTCGAAATATGGCGAACATTTTTGAGGTTCTTGTTCTTTTCCACCAAAATTTGCAGCGTCATCCCTCGCCGTAGGTGTGCCCTTTTATTCAGACTATTGTGACGGGCAAGATCGGCCACACGCACTCCAAATACATGAGCTATCTCATCTAGATCGTCCTTTGCACGAACCTGGTAATAGACAACTTTTTGCCCTTCACCTGGACTCAAACACCGGGTAACGACAACCTCAACAGGAGCCCCCTTTGATTGCAGGAGAGCGCCACGAGGCAGTACTAAAACAGTACCCGTTTGAAGTCGCACATTTTTGCCTAGACCATTCTCAAGTTGCAGGCGTTTTTGACTGACTCCGTAGTCGAGGGCGAGTCTTTGCACTGTATCACCCAAGCGCACTCGATGGGTCGCCAATGGGCTCAAGGAGGTACTCGATTTTCGTAACTTGGCCAGAACGGAAGCTCCGCTCCCCCGAGGGACGCGAATGGACCACTTACGAAGTTTTCCTTTTTCTTGAGGGGGCAAACGCGAGGCTATATACTGTGGATTGAGCGCGGAAAACTCACTGAGAGGTAAGCTTGCAGCCAAGGCAATTTTGGCTAGAGGCGTTGCGGGCTCCAAAAGAATCGTATCAAAGCTCACAGCCGGATCCAACTGAGTACGCCCCACCCCAAATGCCTCACGATTGTTCATTACAATCGCAAGAGCGAAAATCTTGGGTACATAAAGAGTTGTTTCCCAAGGGATACCACTCTCTAAACGTGAAAGGGCCCAATAGTCGTTGGTGTTGTACTTTGCTACTGCTCGAGACATCCCAGCGTAGCCCATATTGTAGGCACCCATTGCCAACTCCCAATTGCCAAAGCGTCTGTGTAAATCTCCTAAAAATCGAATAGCAGCTTGAGTCGCGCGCGCCGGATCCCTGCGTTCGTCTACCCACCTATCAACGGTCAAACCGTACATACGCCCTGAAGCTGGCATAAATTGCCAAAGTCCCATGGCCCCTGCAGGAGAACGAATCACCGGATTGTGACCGCTCTCAATCATCGAAAGCCAGACCAAATCCGCTGGCAGACCTGCTCTGCGCAACTTGGCCTTTATTTCAGCGACGTAGCGTCCGCTCTTTCTGGTCCATATGGCGGCTATCGTACGTCCGCGATGACTGTCGCGGTAAAACTTCAAATACGTGACCACGCGCTTGTCCAAACGGACAGGCAAATCGGGTAAAGTCAGCGAACGTAGCCAATCGAGGTCCTCCCTGTTGACCTGAGAAACCGCTGCAGCGCGCCCAAGACTGAGGGGTAATCCCAATGAATGCTCTGCCCCAAGTGAGAGTTCTGGCAAATCAAAGGACCAACTACTGCTCAAGCCTCGCGTATGTTTGGGGAAAAGAACTCGTTCTGCATTCGCGAGGGCGGCTAGCTCACGATCTTGTGCGCCGCCCTGGAGCTCCTTGGACGTCGGACCTTCTGAGATACTACGACGTGCTTTGGCATTGGGTTCCGACAGAGAGACTCCTTCGGGCAAGTTCGCTCGAGGAACTCTTGGCCGCCTTCCCTTTTTTCGCTTGCTAGCTCCAAGGGCCGCCTGTGGAGCCTGAGATAGTTGTTCAAGAGGAAGGGGAGCGACAGAAAGCGACTTCTGAGCACTGGAAGTCTGAGAAGGGGAAACAAAGCGCGCCGCCCCCTGGAGCTGCAGGCCCGATTTAGGCGGAGAAGAATGTTCTTTTTCTGCGGCATTCACCCCAGAAACCGAGGTGATCAAGGCCAAACCCAATAGAGTCGAATAAATATGCACACGCCTCCGCATAGGGGTTCAATAAACGACTCAGAGGGTTTTGGTCAAATAACGTGCAAATTTATGGTAAATTACTTGATCACTACAAATTGTTTCGCACCATCGCGTATGATCTGAATCAACTTAGCGTTCTTCGTTGCTTGATACTCCTGCACAGCCTGGCGGGCAGACGCAATCGTTTGATGGTTGATTTGTATGATCACATCCCCCCGACGAAGTTTTGCGTGAGCAGCCTTCGACCCGGGAGAAACACGTACAATGACTGCGCCCCGCACGTCCTTGCCCAAACTCAATCGCTGACGCAAAGGAGCATCAAGGTTTTTAAGAGCAAGCCCTTCTAGTTGAGGGGACTCCTTCTCCTGATTCGGATGGCGTGAAGAGATGCCAACATTCTCATCGGGCAATGTTCCCAGATCGATAGAAAGTTCCTTCTTCGCCCCCTCGCGAATGATGCCCAATACAACCCGCGTGTCGGCACCAGTAGAAGCTATGAGGTTACGAAATTGCCCCGCAGAGCGCACTTCGTTTTTTCCTACATGAGTCACGACGTCGCCGCTCTTCAGGCCGCCTTCATCAGCCGGTCCTTCCGCTTGAACGTCGGCAATCAAGATGCCGTCGGTACTCCCCAACGCCAAAGCGTCGCTGAGATCAGGGTCAAGTTCTTGAATTCTGACCCCCAACCAACCGCGAGTCACCTTACCGTCCGAGCGCAATGCATCTACAATGGGAGCCGCCATATTTGTCGGAATCGCAAAACCAATACCCACAGAGCCCCCACCTCTAGAGAGAATGGCGGTATTAATTCCTACGAGTTGCCCCTGCATATTGATGAGGGCGCCCCCAGAATTACCCGGATTAATCGCGGCATCGGTTTGTATAAAGTTCTCGTAATCAACAATGCCCATATCGGCCCGACCAGTGGCCGAGACAATACCCATGGTCACAGTCTGTCCCACTCCAAATGGATTCCCCACCGCGAGAACGACGTCTCCCAATCGCAATGCCGACGAATCACCCACTAAGATAGGAATTAAACTATCCACCACTCCCTCAAGCTGGAGCACCGCGATATCGCTCTTGGGGTCGGCCCCGACTACCCGCGCCTTGAACTCTCTTTCATCGTGCGTAACAACAGTTACAGTGTCCGCCCCTGCGATGACATGATGATTAGTTACAATAAGCCCTGCCGCAGAAAGAATCACACCCGAGCCCAAACCTGTTTGGGGGCGAGACGAGCCTCGACGTCCAAAAAGATGGCCCATTCGGGAGTTCGCCCGAATGCGCTGAGTCGAACGCACGCTCACCACAGAAGGCAAGACACCCTCTACAACATCGGCTATCGGAGAGGAGCCTACGGAGCGTAAAGCAGGCGAGACGTGCATGACCGCCGGAGCAGCTGACTCTGGCTCTTCTGGTTCTGCATGATGCCCTGCTGAACACCCCGCGGAAGCCAAAGCAAAGGAAAGAACCACGGAAGAAGAAAAGGCGCGTGACACGCGATATAGGGGATGCTGCATGGAGAGTACTTGGGGGGAGTGTACGATACTAACCCCCACCCGCCTGGGTCTATTCCAGCGCGCGACCATTCACCTTAGAAAGAGAGAGTTTTTCTAAGGACATCAGATCATCGGCGATGTCCGCAACTTTCATTTGCCGGTGCACTGCCCCTGCCTCATGAGCGGCACGTGGCATTCCGTAAACCACGGCGGACTCCTCACTCTCCCCGATGATATACCCCCCGGCCTCACGCAGAGCGAGGGCGCCGGCGGTTCCATCGTCTGCCATGCCAGTGAGAATTACACCAATGGTGGAGCGAGGGCATGCTTGCGCTGCACTTGCAAAAAGACGATCAGCACTGGGAAAATACCGATCTTTTGACGAAGGATGCACCACTCTTGTCCTCAGGCGTTCTCCTGCACGCACCACTTCCAAGCAACGCATACCGGGACAGAGCAAGACCTCCCCTGCACAGATCAGTTCGTCGTGCTCGGCTTCCCTTACTCGCAACTTACTACGTCTATCGAGGCGCTCGGCAAATGTGCGCGTAAATTTCTCGGGCATATGTTGAGCTATCAAAATTGCTAGCTCGCTCCGCTCAGGAATGCGACTCAGAATATCCATCAATGCGCTGGGGCCACCAGTGGACGCCCCAATGACCACAATTTTCGATGGTGTACGTTCGTCTGAACGAGGGTACAGGCTCGGCGGCGTAGAATGTGAAAAAGCTGGATGGGGCGAATTGAGGTGATCTACCCCTCGCACTACCGCGAGTTTCTTTAGTAGCTCCTCACGAATGGAGTTATCTCCTGGCAAGAGAAGATCCGGTTTTGCAACAAAATCTAGAGCGCCCAATTCTAGAGCCTTAAACACGTTTTCTTGCTGCGAATAGCTCGAAATTACGAGTACGGGCAATGGATTTTTAGCCATGAGAATGCGCAAAAAAGTAAACCCATCCATTTTTGGCATCTCCAAGTCGAGAGTGATCACATCGGGCTCAGTCACATGCACTAAACGCAGCGCCTCCTCTCCATTTGCGGCTTTGCCAACCACCCGATGATGGGGCACATCAGCGAGCATATTGCTAATACTTCGACGATTCACCGCAGAATCATCGACAACCAAAATCTTGAGTTCTTCGTCCTCTTTCATGGAAAAACTCTCATCTTTGATTGAGAGCTTCGCTCCAATATTGGTCTTTTGTAGACCAGATCTCCGTCCAGATGCACCGGTTCAAACTGAGTCCTGGTGTTCAGCAATGATTCCGAATGTCCCAAAAACAGGTACCCACCCGGCAAAAGGCGTTCAAAAAATAGCTCGGTTACACCGCGACGGGCCTCTTCATCAAAGTAGATCAATACGTTGCGACAAAAGATTATATCGACGCGCCCCACTCGCCGCGCGTCACCGTGCTCCATCAGGTTCCCGACAGAAAAATGAACCATTCGTCTCAACTCTTTGCGGACGCTCCATCCGCCTTCAACCGGCGTAAAGAATCGCTCTCTTTGCTCTTCTGTTGTTGAGCGAAAAGAAGAGGTTCTATAGACTCCGCGGTTTGCGTGCTCAATATTTGAAGCACAAAGATCCGTCCCCAATATGCGAATTTTCCACCCGGAGAGCAGACGCGATTCAGAGAGCAACATCGCCAAAGTATAAGTCTCCTCGCCGCTTGAACATCCAGCACTCCAAATAGTAAGGCGCCCCGCGTCTGAGCCCTCACTTGCTATCAAGGGCAAGACTTCATCGACAAAAGCCCGTAACTGATACTCTTGACGAAAAAAGTAGGTTTCCTTTGTGGTGAGTAACTCATAAAGGTATGATAGTTCTTGAGCATCCCGGCGTAATAGAGAGAGATAGTCCGCATAGGAAGAAATTGCGTTGTCTAAGACGCGAGCTTCTAGACGTTTCTCTAAGAGGGACTGCGAATCTACGGTGTAGACAAGTCCTGAACGCTGCTTTACCAAATCGCATAGACCGGTGAGGGTCGCTGGTCCCATAGGCGCAAGGGGACTTTGTCGTGACGATTTCATGAAGCGCTCTCCGCCGGTAGGCTCATGTCCGCCAATTTTGCAATTGCCTCCATTTCAACCACGAACGCCATCTTGCCACGAAAATTCAAGACATAGGAAGCCGCGCGTGCCTGAGCATTGCCCACCTCAGGAGCCGGGCGCAACTCCTCTTCCGGAAACTCAAATACCTCGTGTACTCTCGAAACGACCACCGCCACCGTGCGACCCCTACCTCGAATGAGTATCCACTTTCTTTCTGGGTTTTGTGTCATGCCGTAGCCCAAGCGCTCTCCCATGTCCAAAATGGGTACAACTTGCCCCCGCAACTGCACCGCGCCAATCACTCCCGGTGGAGCATGAGGTAAAGCCATAACCTCCGATGGGCGAACAATTTCTTGAACCTGCTCAACCGGCAGTGCATAGACCGCCGCACCAATATCACAACCAACAAATGACCTCAAAGGTTGCCTATGCATAGATTGACCGCGAGTCATCGGCACCCCTTCTCTAAAACGGTGATGAGATCTAAGATAACAATCAGAACATCCTTATCTGGTCGACCAATAGCCACTACGCCCTCAGTACTCTCTCCGCCCAAGGACTGACTCTTGGGTTCAACTTGGTCTTCTTTCAGGCGCACCACATGGTGTACTTCGTCAACCAACAAGCCAATTAATTCGTCGCTCCCTAGTTGAGCAAGTAAAATTCTGTTTTTTCTATCATGATAAATAGACGGCAAGTTCAAGATTGCCCGTAGGCTCA
The DNA here is from genome assembly GCA_964459035.1 of uncultured Polyangiaceae bacterium. Lineage (GTDB taxonomy): Bacteria > Myxococcota_A > Polyangia > Polyangiales > Polyangiaceae > NIC37A-2. The sequence continues at coordinate 20,159 of CAYWLO010000028.1, forward strand.
GGACAGTGACCAGCTGCCCGCGTACACTACAGATTCCGAGAACAGCATGAGGAGCACGCGGCACGGGGGTTAAAGGTGGCGGTATGACAATCTCGTGCACGCTCTCTAACTCGACGGCATAGAGTTCTTCGTTGCATACAAATGCCAACAGCTCGTACGCCCCAAAGGACTCTTGATGCCGCAGGCGAGAAATCGATCGAGTCTCTTCGACAACAATTTGCTCAGCCATGATTGACCACCATGCGTAGACCCTCTCCCCAAGTGGCTACTTCTTCAAAAATTGCAGCAACATCCAACACCAGCCCCACCCTCTGATTGCCTAATTCGGTTGCCCCAGAAAAGCCACGCACCGAACTAAGAGCTGAGCCTAAAGTCTTTTTCACAATGTCTTGCTGACCCGCGATACTATCCACCACAAAACCGATACGCTTCTCGCCTACTTTTGCCACCACGACAAATGGTTTTCCAGATGTTGGTTCGTCGGTGAGTTGAAAAAAGGAGCGTAGGCGACATAAAGGCAGAGTAATTCCCCGTAAAGTGGTCACTTCGCGCCCCTCCACCTCGCGGGTACTCCCTTCCAGGTTCACCACCTCTGAGATACTTGAAAGGGCAATGGCGAATACTTGGTCATGCACCTGTACCAGTAGTGCCCGAAATATTGCGAGAGTCACCGGAAGTGTCAGGGTCATTTTTGCCCCAATTCCCTGCTCACTTTGTACGTCGATTACCCCCCCAAGACGCGAGATATTTGTCTTGACGACGTCCATACCCACTCCGCGGCCAGACACTTCACTCACGTCATCGCGAGTGCTGAGCCCCGGCAAAAACATCAGTCCGTACACTTCGTCCTTGCTGAGCGTATGAAGCGATTCTTCGTCAACAATCCCTCTCTCTATCGCGCGAGCTATCAATTTTTCTTCGTCAACGCCCCGACCATCGTCTTCCACCTCAATCATCACGTGGCTACCCTTTTGGTAGGCATTGAGCGCAATGGTGCCAGCAACATTCTTTTGAGCAGCCTCACGGGAAGAAGCGTCTTCGATTCCGTGGTCAATCGCGTTGCGCAACATATGAAGAAGGGGATCTCCCAATTCTTCTACTATAAGCTTGTCTATTTCGGTCTCTGCGCCGGTTACCACTAGACGAACTTCCTTTCCGAGGTCACGACTAATCTGCCTGACACCGCGCGCCAAGCGATCAAACATCTGACCCAGAGGCACCATGCGCATTTCCAAGATCCCGTTTTGTAAATCTTGCAGGCGGCGCTCTAAGATTCGATGCATGCGATGCAACTCGCCCCCCACTTGACGATCAAATTCGGATCGCACCAATTGCGCGCTGGTGTAAAGATTTCCCTTCAAAATAGAAAGTTCGCCTACGACATTCATCAAACGATCTAATTTATGAATATCGACACGCACGGCACGTCGGGCCACCTGAGGCTCACTATTTGAACTCAGGCCTTCACCCCTGAGACTCTCGACAGAGCGTGCAGACGCCGGACTCTCTCGCGAGAGGGGTGCCCGCAAGCCATGAGCCTCTTCGTCGCCACCCAGAAGAGAGGATGATTGAGGTGAACTCTCGCGAGGTACGCCACCCGTCGCTAAGGTGGGAATTTCTTCTATAACAGAAGCCTCTTCACCCAAGAGGCTGACAATTACAGATATTTCTTCTCCTGATGCAAGAATTAAGTCGAGTTCCAAAACCTCAGGGTCTGTGGCTTCGCCTGTTGGCAAGTAGGTGATCACTTCCCCGAGTTGCCGAGCCCGATCTTTGAGCCCCTCCAGTTCCTTATCGATGGTCATCAAATCGAATTGAACCCGCACTCGATAGAGACGGAGCCCGGAATCGATATTTGCTTTAAGACGATGCTCTTCGTACTCGGTAAGAACCGCCAAAATATTGGGGTCTACCAGGTCGACCAATTCACTCCCTGGAGCTTTTCCTGTCTGTAGAGTCGCCAGCGAGTCCAAAATCTTCTGCACACCGTCCGATACCTCTGAATCTTCCCCACCCCCTTTTTCAGAAGCGAGAAGCTGATGACAAACGTCCACAGCACCAAAAAGTACATCCAGAACCTCAGCAGATAACTCCAGACGCCCCAGGCGCATCTCATCGAGTAGGTCCTCCAGACGATGTGTGAGCGATGTAAGACCCACTGCTCCAAAAAGACTAGCCAGCCCCTTGAGGGTATGCATGGCCCGAAAGGCCTCGTTCAAAAGAGCGGGCTCGGAGCTCCCTCTCTTAAAAGCAGCATCAATGGCGAGCAAATTGCGAGCAAATACCTCGATGATGTCCTGGGCCTCGGTCAAGAATTCATCGCGGCTCGTATCGTTCACCGCCCACCCACTTTCGGGCTACCACTCTTCATTGTTACATCGTACCAAGATTTTCCTATGTCCAATAAGGTGTAGAGTCAGGATCTTTCATCCTTCTCTGCCCGGTGGGAATCGCCTTTTCTTAGTAATCCCAGCAATAGATGGCAAAAATACCACAAAATCAGCAGTTTTTTTCAAATTTCGAGCCAGGACGTAAGTCTTTGCGCATTGGAGTGATTGGTGCCGGCAGCTCAGGACTTACAGCGCTCAAAGCACTCAAAGATCGGGGTTTTTCACCCATTTGCTTTGAGATTGGCAGCGATATCGGTGGGTTGTGGGTATTAAAAAATAAAAATGGCCGAGGGGGCGCATATCGCTCCCTTCACATCAACACTTCGACGACAGAGATGGAATTTTCCGACTTTCCAATGAGAAGGGATATTGGAGACTTTCCGTCCCACACCGAAATGGCGGCGTATTTTCTTGCCTACGCTCAAAAATTCGACCTCCTTTCGGCGATTCACTTCAATCAGGAGGTGGTCCACTGCCGCCCCCTCAGCGCGGAAGAATCTGTAAAAGATGAGTGTACTGGCTATGCTCTCACAATCCGAGACCGAGTAACAGGAAGCACCACAAGTACACACCTTGATGCTCTGATCGTCGCCAACGGCCATCATTGGTCGCCGGCATTCTCCCAGCCAAGGCCGCACAACAAGTACTTGGGAACTATTCTGCATGCCACCGAGTACATTAGCCCCTCTGAACCCCACGACTTAGTTGGTAAGCGTGTGTTGGTTGTGGGTATGGGCAATAGCGCCATGGACATTGCGTACGAACTTTCACGACAAGGAATCGCTGACCATGTAAGTGTCAGCGTACGCAGAGGGGCCTGGGTCTTACCCAAATACATCTTAGGAAAACCTTTTGACCAAGGCACGTTCATTCCAACTTGGTTGCCGGCTCAACTGCGCCGTCGCCTAGTGACTGCCTCTTTTCGATTGCTCTTTGGTAAAATGAGCGATTATGGGTTGCCCGAACCGGACCACTTAATTGGGGAGGCCCACCCCACTGTTTCCAGTCGTTTTCCTCAAGCGGTAAAAAACGGAGAGCTCGCCATGCAGGATAAGATAGCTTCTTTTTCTGGCAAGCACGTGCATTTCTCTAACGGAATTATTCATGACTTTGATGCCATAATTTATTGTACCGGCTACAATATCAAGTTCCCCTTCTTTGACGAAGGCCACATTGAGGCACCCCAGAATCGCCTAGGTCTCTACTTTCGCGCTTTTCATCCAATGCACCGCAGGGTATTTTTCGTTGGTCTCGCTCAGACAATTGGAGCCATCATGCCCGTGGCCGAAGCACAGTCACGTGCTATTGCCGCTCACCTAGACGGCGAGTATGCGCTGCCTACAAGCGACGAAATGCAGGAACAAATACGCCGAGACGAAGGGGAAATGGCCGCGCGTTTTGTCCCTTCACCGCGCCACAGTATGCAGGTAGATCCTCATGTTTTTCATGCGCGCTTGCGTAAAGACATGGCACGGGGGAAGAAGCGAGCCCGCAAGGGCTTCGGTATCTCTTTTCCGGTTGTTCCCCGCAAATCGCACTCTCAACTCTCATGAAATCAAAATTACTTCTCCTGATTGGGGTCGGGTGCTTTGGCATTGCCAGCGCGTTCGAAACTCGTGCTTCAATTTTTGCCGGGCTACTTCTGGTAATAGGTTTCGCCAGCCTCACTCGATTTGAGCATCCAAAAAAGAAAGCTCTCATCGCCTTCTTTATCCTAAGCAGTGTGGCCACTGTGGTCGGCATGATGCGCTTCGTTTTTACGGAGGGGTTTCAAGGCATCGCTGAGGCCAGCGGACGGGCATCAAGCAAAAAAGCCGTCTCCACCTTGCGGGAAATTCTCTTCGCTCAAGACGCCCTGCGCCGCTACGCAATGATCGATCCTGATCAAGATGGCATCGGAAGCGCAGCGCGATTGGGCGAACTCGCGGGCACCAACCCTGCACGCGGTGAAAAACATCTAGAGACGCCGCCGCTCTCTCCTCGTTTCGCTCCAAAAATCGCCACCAAGGGCGGTCCATCCACCGAGCTCGAAGGTTTTCTCTACACTATCTGCCTTCCCGGAAAAAATGGCGGTTGGGTGAATCATCCCGCCGAAGAAGTGGACGAAGAACGGGCCGAACGGGAGTGGATTGCATACGCATGGCCTGCTGACGAAAAACTGGGCCACGAAAGTGCCTATTTTATCGATGCGCAAGAGCGAATCTTGGAGTCGAGCAATCTGCGCTCCAAGCCAGAGAGTAAGGAAAGAAAGTTACGATTGGTAGGCCCGGCGCGCGCACCTCAGTGTACTGACGCCCTGGACAGCGCGACAGAAAAGCATTGGCAAGCCTGGAGAAATAAGAAGCCACGAAAAGAACTCCCAGGCGACAAAACTCAAGATCGATAGTCACGGTCAGCAAACCAACCATGTCCCCTCCATTTTTCTCCCGTAAAAAATCGCCCACGCGCGAAGCGCAGAAGAGTTCCGCGCCCTTAGCCCGTTCCACCGAGACAGACGCCCTCGCAGAGGAAGCTGACCTTCCCCCAGTGGTAGCAAGAATGATCGTAGAAATTCGCTCGGATGGCACACGCACCATAGCTCGCGGTGCGTTGGAAGATTTACAAACGGGCGAGCGCGTCTCCATGCAGGCCAATGCCGCTTCGCCCCTGGCCCTCGCCAAAGAGCTCTCACAATCTATTCTCAAAACTCCTAGTTTGGCAAAACTCTTGGCCAAGCAAAAAGTCAAAGACCTACTCCCCAACGCCCTACGTCGAAAACTCTCGGCAAGACGCAAGCCAAAGCGATAACTCATGGATGAATGTTATAAGAGCGACGTAAATAGAGACGTGCCCATGGCTCAGCCTGGAGAATTTGCCCCTCTCATCCTAGGAAATCTGAGCATCTCTCCTCCGGTCGTACTGGCCCCAATGGCTGGAGTCACCAACTACCCATTTCGCTCCCTCTGTAGACGTAGCGGGGCTGGGCTTTTTGTCTCTGAGATGATCACCGCACGCCCCTTGGTGGATGGGGTCGAAAAAACTCTCAAGTTGGCCGACTTTGGACCCGACGAAAATCCCAGAAGTCTTCAACTTTATGGGGTTGATCCCCATTATGTCGGTTTAGCTGTAGAGCGCCTCGTTGGCGAAGGACGTGTTGACCATATTGACATGAACTTTGGCTGTCCTGTTCGTAAAGTGACCCGTAAGGGCGGCGGCTCCGCCCTCCCTCTCAAACCAAAGCTTCTCGCTAGTATCGTTCGTGCTGCGGTGCGTGCTGCGGAGCCAGCTAACGTCCCCGTCACAATCAAATTTCGCCTCGGAATCAATGAGGAGTTGATGACTTTTCGTGATGCCGGAAAAATCGGACAAGAAGAGGGCTGCGCCGCTGTTGCATTGCATGCTCGCACAGCTGCACAACTTTATGATGGCACGGCGCGCTGGTCCTACATCAAAGAACTTAAAGAGCTGCTCTCTATTCCTGTATTAGGAAATGGAGATATTTGGGAGGCTGAAGACGCCCTGCGCATGATGCGTGAAACGGGCTGCGACGGAGTGGTCGTTGGGCGAGGTTGCTTAGGGCGTCCTTGGCTTTTTCGCGATCTTGTTTCCGTATTTTCTGGAGTCGAGCCAGAAAACCCACCTCGTTTAGGTGAAGTCGCTCAAGTCATGCTTGAACATGCCCAATTGCTCACCGATTGGTTTGGCGAACAATCTGCGTTGCTGGCATTTCGCCGCCATGCCTCTTGGTATACCAAGGGATTTCGCGGCAGCGCCCAGGCTCGCAATGCTTTCATGCGAGTCTCAACTATGGATGAATTGCGGATAGTCCTCGACACCCTCAATCCCGAAGAGCCATTCCCGCCTCATGCTATGCGAGTGCCCCGTGGAAAAACCTCAGGAACTCAAACCGTCAGCCTACCTGCCGGCTATTTGGATAATTTGCACGACCTCACCCCGCCCGAAGTCGAAGACATTGCCGACGGGGGCTGAGTACTCTCGGTACTGACAGCCATGAGTTCTCTGCCGAGGGCGCAAACTCCCGTTCGAAGGGGCGAATAGGGGTAAAGCTCAACGGGGCAACTTTCGAAGGGCTCTTGCTGCAACAAAGCAAGGCGCCTCTCAAACTGAACAGACAACTTGCAGATCTCCTGCAACTCCATTGCGTGAGAATGTAGCGTTTCCTCCTGCACAAAATATCGTTGATGAGCAGGACTCTCTTGAGGAGCCTCCTCCAGGCACTCTTTTTCACCCTGAGCGCTAAATGGAAAGATCTCCCTCGATGAAAGAGCCTGTGATCGCACAGGCGACAATGAGGTAGGTGAGGAGGTCACATCTTCCCACCAGCAAGTTCGGTGCCATCACTCTCCTCACCCCATTTCCTTGGTCGGCGAGCAGTAGAATATATCAGCGAAGTTGGGGTAAGTTCTAACGCCCCCACCGAAGCCCCCCGTTCGTTTGAATCGAGTGCTGCGCATTTTTCCCACCTACATACGCTGTGAGAGGGGCAAGAGGGGCGACCCTAGCTCCACCTCTGCCCACAAATCGGTACTCGTTGGGTGCCTCCGGTCGCGAGGACCGGCAAACCAGTCGACGCACAAGCTGGGCACATTCAGATCTTGGGCGTCAACTTGTTGACGAAGGCGAGTGAAGGCGTAAGTAATTTGGCGCTCTGCACACACTCCACTTCAATGCCTCGATTGACTAATCAAGATCAATCGAAATATTGCAGCCCCCACCATCATAAAGAACATCGTTTGCAGGGTTCCAGCCGATGCCGATTGAAGCGTTCACGCGCTCCATATGCCAAAGCAAACGGGTCACGAGGCGCTGTCCGGAGCCATCCACTTCCACGTCAGGGGGGCCCTCGCTTTGACGACCATAAACTAGATAGTTCAAATCAAAACCCAAGGTTTTAGAAAGTAACCACTGCCAGCGGGCACTGGCCAAAGCCCCAAAGTCCTCGCGAGACGTCGAACCTTGGGGGGTGATGATCTGCTCAGGGCGTTGCGTTAGGCGAATATAGGCTTCAACACGCATATCGCGACGAGGAACTGCCAACATGTAAATTCTCCCCTGATTCGTCTGCTCGTTGATTATTTCGCTCTCTTCGGGGGAACTCAAGTCATCGCGCCCCCAATGGCTACCAATCATTTTTGCACTAGCCCCCAGCCAAAGAGGGAATTTGGGAAACTCATATTCCACAAGCCCCCCAAACATCATGGCCCATTCGTCCTGCAGACGTACGTGGCTCAGCTCTTCCGTCAGTAACTCCTTACTCTGCGGAATTACGCCCCCTAAGTAGAGTTCTGTCCGTACCCCAGCCTTGCGAATACTGGCTAGCTCAGCCGCAAAGCCTAGAGGCGCGCTTGTCTGTTTCCACAAATGGTCCAGAGGAGACCCACGTGATGTCGCCACAGCGTAAGATGCTGTCGCAAATGCATCCAAGGCCCAGACTCGAACCCGAGCATCCCCATAATCTTTATGTTTGTACCCAACGGTCAACGTCAAGTCGGTGTCGTGCTTTTCTATTCGTGGAAACACTCCGAACGTGACGTAAGGTGTCGTTGCTTTATCCGGTTTCCATGAAAACTCGGCTTGTACTAAATCGCTCTCGGTATCGCGAGTGTAGAGACGATCATACCGCACATCGATACGCCAGCTGGGAGAAATTTGGCGCCCCATCTTCATCTGTACGTTGGTGCCCAATTCGACGGCGCTATAGCTATGCACCCAAATCCGCGCTGCGTTTTCTTTTTCTGCCCAGGCAAGCTCATCCCCAATGGGATAGTCAGCTGCAGCCAAGTCCATTTGATGAGTGCGATAAAGGGGGTTAGAAAACCGCTGTTGAATCGCCTTGTCCGGGTCCGGGCGTCCGCCACGGTCCGCAATCCTGCGCCACCACTGCCCCCACTCATCGCTCAGACTATAACCGATCGTGTCTTCCGGCCCCACCAAGACGGCGCGCCCCTCCTCGGCAAAAGCCGGCTCTACATAGCCTGCTAGTAAAAGTAGACCTAAAAATGCTCTGTTTAACCGCGCTCGTCGTCTCACTTTCACCTCTCTAGCGGCGCACGACCCTAGACGAAAGGTCCCAAACGCCTAGAGTTAGCTCCGATGTCTACCCAGAGAACGTCCGCTCTAGTCTGCGATTTAACTCGTCCAGCTTCTTTCAAGCGATTTATGGCTCTCAGCGCCGCCATCATTGTCTCTGTACTGGTAGCAAGTTGCGATCCTTTTCATACCGGTTTTGCCCCAATTGAAGAGGCTAAGACCTACCAAGCTCAAAACCTACAAAAGGTTACGTCGCCCCAGACGCTCAAGGTCATGAACTACAATCTCAAGTTTGGCGGGGCGCGCCTTGACTTCTTTTTTGATTGCCATGGCGACCGGGTGCTCATGCAAAAGTCTGAAGTATTGAGTCATCTCGACGCCCTCGTTGAACTCATCAACGAGCTCGACCCGGACCTTCTATTTATTCAAGAAATAGATGTGCTCTCGAAACGCTCGGCCTACATCGACCAAGTTCAATATATTCTCGACCATAGTCAGCTCAACTACGGCGCCTACGCCTCTCAATGGCGTGCGGACTACGTACCAAGCGACGGCATTGGTCCAGTCGATAGCGGCAACGCTATCCTGGCAAAAACAGAAATTATCAATGCTCAACGCCTTGCCTTACCATTGCGAACCGATCAAGGAGGGCTCACAAAGTACTTCTATTTGCGCCGCAATCTCTTGGTTGCCAATCTCAACTTAACGTCCCCCATTCGTTTGGTGGGTACGCATCTTTCAGCCTATTCAAAGGACAACACTAAATTCAAGCAACTCGCATTATTCGAAGAGGAATTGAGTAAGTATTCCGGTCTCGTTATTGGAGCGGGCGATCTAAATACGCTTCCTCCTGGTAGCAAAGAGCTAAAAAACTTTCCCGATTCGGTCTGCGAAGACGAATTTACCGCTGACGACTTCTCTGAGGAAACCGACTATCTCCAAGGTCTTTACGATACCTATCACTCTGCGATTTCTCTCAGTGATTACCAAAAAGACAATATCGAGGACACGGGACTCTACTTTACCCATACCACCGATAAAAACGGTTCTTGGAATCGAAAGTTGGACTATATTTTCACAAATATTCCTCTTGTAGAAGGTTCTGGAAAAACCTACCAAGACACAACGGAGGGAGGGATTGCATTGATGCCCCTCAGCGATCACGCGCCCTTGACGGTGGAAATTCAACTATGAAACGCACCCTTCTCACGACTCGCCCCCTGGCGACATCAGTGTTTCTGGCCTTCGCTGCTCTTCTTTATTCTGCATCGGCTCAAGGTGCGCCGCCTACCTGGTCCAGCGAAAGTGCCGCTACAATCAAAAAGGGTCGACTAGAAACAGGTCTCTTCAGCGCGAGCAAATGGGGCATCAGCGATCAAGTAGAGGTCGGCATGCATCCAATCGGAATTTTTCTGTGGCCCAGCCTGCGCGCAAAGGTAAAATGGTGGCAGAATGCACATATTGAGGACTCAACATGGTGGTTTGGTACATTTCACCACGTATCCATTCCGTCTCCCTTTCTCAATCTGATAGCCAAAGAGGGCTCCCTCGGTCTTCTGCCGGCTGATGCTGACGTGCCTTTCGCCCTACAATTTGAAAATAGCGCGCTCCTCAGCCACGCCTTCGGGACTCATGTTGCCACAACCAGTCTAGGCTTCGGTGTAGCCGCCCAGGGGAGTTCCGAGCTTCCTCTTGTCGATTTTCCCTTTCTCTACTCAACCCTCGCCCCTCTCTATGCCCCCTTGGTGTTGCGCGGCTCATTGGGTGTCGAGGGAAATATTAGTGGAAGCTTCGACTACCAAGTGCTCCAGCGTATGAGCCTGTTTCGGCCGGAAGAATCCACCCCTTGGCCTGAAGGCCGGGCCCCCTGGGTATATGCCCAAGAAACCACTATTCGCACACATATTCGAATGGGTGAGAAACACAGAATAAGCGTGGGGGCGATCGTTGCAGTGGCCAATTATCCCATTGGCTACCGCATTCATTGGGTTCCATCCCTCGACTACCGAGCGGTTATTTTTTAGGGGAGCACGACAGAGGCCGCTCCGGCGACACTCAGGAAGCGCGTGTCTTCAAGCTGTCCACGGCGTGCAGGGGGGCGCGCTCGCCAGCCATGAGCGGAGCAATTGCGGAATAGACAAGGCGATGACACGCCAACATGCCCTTGCCCTCAAAAACGTCCGACACTACCTCAATCGTGAAGTGGCCGCCGCCACCGTCAACGATGGCTTGACTATTGGGCACCGCTGTTTCAATAGCGTCCCGAATAGCATCAATGATAGAACCCTGAAAATCTGTTGGATGAGATGACACGCCTTGTCAATTGCACCACGTCTCTTGGAGCACAAGAGCCCTCCACACGATTTGAAGTTCAATACATCGATTGCGGACAATTGCGCGGCACGCGTCAAGAGGGTGTGGCAAAGACCCCGCTTCGAGTAGCCAACTTATCGATATGGGCTGCCAAAAAAGCCCTCCCTTGGGCGGGGGAGTGACTGGACGGAGACGAAAATTCAAGACGAGTGCCCTCTAAGGTAAGCACGACCGAAACGCGCTGCTCCCCGGCGTTTACTTCTACCTCAACAGAAGAACAAAAAGGCTCAGGATAGTCTTCGAGAAGCTCTAGAGCACTCTGCCTGAGACCGGCCTCGCTCAAAGTCGCAGGAGCTTGCTCCCGAGGCAAGAGCTGGCGTGCGCCACAACATTTTTTGAATTTTAGTCCGCTCCCGCAAGCGCAGGGGCCTTTTCCTAGTTGTCCCATTGGATATGTGCAGCTCCCCTAGCAATTGACCCGGCTCAGCGAAAGCCCACCAACGTGAGCAAAGCGCCTAGAGAGGTGATGTTGGTCCTGGTGCGGCCGAGCGAGCGGTCTCGTCTCGGTCCCACTTTTTGGCGTTTTTACTTGCCAATTTACGATGCGCAAGAAGTTTCGCAGCAAACATGATGCCCAAATAGATAGGGGCGTCTCGCCAAAGCTCTTTCTTTGATGCGATCGTTTGAAGCGTTCTGCCGGGAGTTGTGCCTCGATGCGCCATCAGTTCTGGGTACTTTTTCTCTAACTCGTACATACCTGCGCGCACTCGACTATTGACAGCCAAGAGAGATCGCAAAGAGCGAGGGGCAGAAATAACAAACGGCTCTCCCTTGGCCGAACGGCGCTCCTTCGGGCTGACCACTCTGCGCGCGTATTCGTCGTCAGCTATAATATCTGGAAATTCTTTGAATCGACTGCGACCCTTCTCTGAAAATGCATACACACCAGAGCCCACCATTGCTTCAGTGAAATAGGGCAAGCGTGTCCAGACTCTATAATAGGCCCGTACAAGAGCACTTGAACGAGCAAAATCGACCACCGCCCGCGGGGCGCTCAACAGAACGTCCTCGTCATCAGATAGTAGCAGAACAACTTCGCGCAATGAGTCAATACTCAGCTGAATATCCGCGTCCAGATAGAAGCGCGGAAAAACCGTTGCCTCGGCGTCTCCCAAGTTCAGCGCATTGCTCTTTGAGCCCACGGCAGTTTCTAAAACCCTCACCCCCCGATCCTCAAATTTGCACGCTCGGCTGAAAGTATTGTCTTGGCAGCCGTTGCAAACAACAACAACTTCAAGCAAGCCCTTCGGGGTATCTTTTAAAAGATTTTCAAGGCACCGCTCAATGGTGAACTCTTCGTTGTACGCGGGAATAATGACGGATGCGATGGGCATGGGGACAGTTCAATGGTGAAATGAGAGCCTCAATCGTAGAGCGCTCATTGAGTCTCAATGAATCATACATTATCACAACAAGAGAGACCAGCCACGCAGCTGAGTACATTGTGCAAATCAAAACGCCTGCAATCTGAACGGCTGCGACTCCCCAATGCAAAATAAGCAGAGACCTTCATGAGAATTGCATACTTTACCAATCAATATCCCAAAGTAAGTCATACCTTCATTCGCCGCGAAATCGCTGCATTAGAAGAGATGGGGTGCGAGGTCGTGCGATTTGCGTTGCGAAGTTCTCCCGAAGAGTTGACCGATAGCGCCGATTTGGCGGAAGTGGAGCGCACTCGTGTTCTTCTAGACGAAGGAGCGGCTACGCTCTTGAGTTCCTTAGCTAAGACGGCAATAAAAAGACCGATTCATTTCGCAAATGCCGCACGACTCTCCGCTAAAATGAGCAGGGTGAGCGATCGAAATGCCCTCACTCATGGCGCCTATTTGGCCGAGGCATGCCTGCTTCTGCAATGGTGCGAGGACAATGCAATTGATCACATTCATGTGCACTTCGGAACCAACCCAACAACAGTCGCACTTCTGACCCGTATTCTGGGCGGTCCTAGTTACAGCTTTACGGCGCATGGGCCCGAAGAATTTGACAAGCCCGGCTTAATTCATCTCCGCGAAAAAATAGAAAATTCTGCGTTTACAGTAGCAATCAGTCATTTCGGAAAAAGTCAGCTCTATCGTCAGTGTACTCACGACGCTTGGTCCAAGATTCATATCGTTCGGTGTGGTGTCGATGAGAGCTACTTCTCGCGCAAGCTTGAACCTGTCTGCGACACACCACGCTTGGTATGTGTCGGTCGTATCTCGGAGCAAAAAGGGCACTTACTCTTGATCGATGCTGCCACGCAATTGCACACCGAGGGCGTCGACTTCGAACTCATTTTAGTCGGCGATGGGGAGATGCGCCAAGAGGTCGAGGAGCGTATTGAGGCCGCTGACCTTCAAGGTAAGGTGAAAATTACGGGATGGGCCTCGGGTGATGAAGTTCAAAGGGAACTCCTCAAGGCGCGAGCCCTTATCCTACCCAGTTTTGCAGAAGGTCTCCCCGTCGTAATCATGGAGGCATTGGCGCTCGAACGTCCGGTACTGAGTACTTATGTGGCGGGCATCCCCGAGTTAGTGGTGCCCGGCAAGAGTGGCTGGTTAGTCCCCGCCGGCGACACCCGTGCTCTCGCCCGCCAAATGAAAGATGTCCTGAATGCTGATGTGCAAACCCTTCGCGCACTAGGAGCTGACGGAAAACTTCGTACCCTTGAGAATCACAACATCAAGAAAAATGCAAAGAAGCTGCTCTCTCTTTTTAAGAATTACGCGGGTGCAGGCGCTACGATCCGTTGACGCTGTTCACCATTGCCTAATAAAATCAGGCTTAAACGAATCCAGATGCACTAAAAGAATGCACGATATGGTGCGCTTCATGGTATTTTGTTGGGTCGGTTGCGGCATCTATCAATGCATAGACGTAAGCGCCACTGGCGCGCGCCGCCTGTACCCCTGCTGGTGAATCTTCAAATATTGCCAGGGTATTGGGGCGCATATTGAGGCGTCGCGCTGCGACTAAGAAAATATCGGGGGCAGGCTTTGCTTGTGCCACTTCAGCATCATCCCCGCACACAATCTCATCAAAAAGCTCAAACCATGAGTGCCCCTGAGTCTTGGTTTCAAAAAGAGCTTTGGCTGTACTCGTAGCCACAGCCAGGGCCATTCCTTGGGACTTGAGGGCGCGTACGAAACTCTCCGCCCCCTTCATAGCCGGCGAACTGGAGAAGATCTCCAAGAGAAGAGGCTCCCGACGAAGCACAAATTCTTCTGGGGTGAGAGGCAATGAGAATTTACGGATGACGTGAAGGGCACTCTTGATTGCCGTGCGACCCATAATTTCCAATTTGGTCACGGGGTCCAACGATGCCCCGTAGGGAGCAAGCAGAAGGTCAAATACCTTCGTATACAATGGCTCAGTGTCGAGAAGCACGCCATCCATATCGAATATTACTCCCTCAAATTTCACAAAATTCTCCTTATCTTCTCACTCAACCGAGTCGCGGACGGCCATCTTGACATGGTCCGCGCCATATCAGGCGTAAAGATTGAAGGCGAAGATCCGCCGACTGAATATGCCCACTTACCAAAGACAAATGCGCCTTGGCCTGAGCGAGTTCTTCAACTCGAATATGGGAATTTACCCTCATAAGCAACTCAAGGCGCTCGACCTCTTGACGCAAAACCCTATCCAGCTTTCGTTCGGCCTCGCGAATGCGAACGGGCAAGAACTCTTTTGCCAATTTGTGCAAACGCTTCAACATTCGAGGCACCAGTTGTTGAATCGCACCTTGATTGGAAAGGATCCAATCGGGCTCCGCATCGGTGAGTACTTCGTCCAACTTGCGAGGGGTGATCTCTGCTCCTACTTCTTCGCGCTCGTGGTTGACCATGAAACGTAAGGGCGTCGAGCTAAGATATCTACCCATTTGCAATGAAGTAGGGGCCAAGCTTTCCATCACAAAGATAGCCTCTAACATCATTCCAGCGCTACCATTGTCCTCCCAGAGCGCAAACGAACTATTCCCCTTGTCAGAAAGAAGCAACGTATCTAGGGCTCGCTGCAGCAAGGGATGATCCATCGTTAGAAATTCAATATCCCACCGCTCAAGACCTGTCTTTCTATCAAAAGTGATCCGCTGATCACCTTGCTCCAAATCGGGAAAGTCATCACACGCAAGCATATCCGGATTGAACAAATAGCTTCGGGGCTGAAATTCTTCGCTATAAACCCCAAAGCTCTCCATTAAACGAAGGAAAAACGGCTCCAGTATTGGATCATTGTCGTGACCCTGCACCCTTTCAATTAATTCCTCGCTCGCTCCAGGGCGAAAAGAAGTGAGCTCAATGATACGGTCTCTGCCTTTTTCAAGAGCATCTGCAACCTCCAACCTATAGGCGAGGCTCTCCTGCAAGAGTTTTTCTAATTGGTCCGCCGGTAACTCCCCAGCAGCTGCCTTGACACCAAGCTCAATGACTCGATCCCCGAACTTTTCAAGAAAGTTAGAACCAGCGCTCGTGCTCGCCTCGATGGCCTGCACGCCCTCATGCATCCAGCGCAAAAGCACCTCCTGAGAAGTACCGGGTAGATAGGGTACGTGCAATTGTATCTCATGAGTTTGGCCAATGCGCTCCAAACGACCAATGCGTTGTTCCAAAAGATCAGGGTCAAGGGGTAGATCAAAAAGAACCAAATGATGAGCGAACTGAAAGTTCCTGCCCTCGCTGCCTATTTCGGAGCATATTAACAACTGAGCCCCCCCTTTTTCCGCGAACCATGCGGCATTTCGATCGCGTTGAACAATCGTGAGTTCCTCATGAAATACGGCCGAGTGTAATTTAATTCGTTCCCGCAAGGCGACTTCAATTGCCAAACATTTCTGCGTCGTAGCGCAGATGAGCAAGACCTTATCCTGTGAATTATTTGATAGTCTCTCAATCAGCCAATCAATTCGAGGGTCACTCTTGTAGTTCAGTTTGGGTGCATGAGAGCTTCTCCCTACCTCAAAGACAAACTCCTGACTGATTTTTTTACGAAGTTCTTCATCGTGACCACTGAGAGGAATCAAATGTGCAACACGAGGTGGAAAGCCCTGAATGGCCGCCCGGGTATTGCGCATCATGACCCTCCCCGGACCATTCAGATCAAGCAACGACTTGGCCCAATATGCCCCTCTTTCTCGATTCCCACTCTCTAAGGTACTTGCGTCCCTCTGAAGAGCTTCGGCGTCGTGGCTCAATTTCTCGCGCAAAGAAACCATTGCAGAAGCACTCAAAGGCTCCCCCGATAGTAGGTTTTGGGCCAATTCGGCAACCTCTGCGTGTTCTTTGGGCTCCTCCAAGAACGCGTCCAAACTGGGGTAGCGTTCGGGATCAAGTAAGCGCAAACGAGCAAAGTGCCCGGCTTTTCCTAATTGCTCGGGAGTCGCCGTAATCAGGAGTAATCCCTTGGAGATACGCGCAAGAGACTCAATGACTTCGTACTGTCGACTAGGGGCTTCGGGCTGCCAGTGAAGGTGGTGGGCTTCATCCACCACAATCATATCCCATCCAGCTTCGCGAGCTTGCTGCGCCCGGTTTTCTCCCATCAGAGCGTCAATACCGCAAAGAATCAATTGATCCTCTGTAAACGGATTGGCTCCAGGTTCCTCCTCTTCGACCGCTTGACAGCGACCCTCATCATAAACACAGAATGTTAGATGAAAACGTCTCTTGAGTTCGACCATCCATTGGGGAACCAGCTGATCGGGTACCACTATCAACGCTCGCGAAACATGACCGTTCAAAAGGAGGCGGTGCAAGATCAGGCAAGCCTCAATCGTCTTTCCTAACCCAGGTTCATCGGCCAACAGCACCCGTGGTGCATGGCGCCCAGCCACCTCTTGAGCCACAAATAGTTGATGGGGCATCAGGTCAATGCGCCCGCCCACAAAACCACGCTCTTCTGAACTATGAATTCTAGACTGAGCGACTAATGCCTCCTGGCGTAGTTCGAAGTGAGCAGTGGAATCAACATGTCCACTCATCAATCGCTCAGAAGGATCATTAAATTGGCTTTCGTCCGAAAGGCTTGTCTCAAGAATTCCTTGGTTTTTACCCAAATAGAGGAGAAGTCCGTCCATATCTTGAACTTCTTCGACGACAAAAGTTTTTCCGTCTTGATCTTTAACCTCGTCCCCCGGATTAAATACGACCCGGCGTAGAGGAGCATCTCTCCCAGCGTAACGACGGGTCTCCGCGGCTGCCGTGAAGCGAATAGTTACACTGCGCCCGTCTACTTCAACGACAGTTCCTAAACCAAGTTCGGGTTCGGTACGACTCACCCAGCGCTGGCCGGGAACTGGGGATGATTGGGGGGCTTGCATAGAGAGCGAGCCAATAGCGCCCTAGACTACGACGCGCAAATCTTTGTTGATGCCCTTGAGCCTCAGACCGCTCACCTGTCCCAAGTTGAAGCCAGTTGAGCTCGCCCTTCGTCCACGAGGCTCAATGCCGCACGGCGTAGCGCCTCGTTCTCTTGGGTGCCTGCCCAGTGATTCAGCGCACTCTCTCCTTGCCAAATCATGTCCCGGGCCTGGCATTCTCGATAAAACGCCGCAAGACCATGCTTTCCGGCTAATTTCTCAATGCGTAGTGCCCAACGCTCTCGCAATTCGTCTTCTCTAGTATCGCCTCGTCGCCGCGCCCCGTAGATTTCCATCTGAGCTTGAGCACACAATTCCGCAGCGCGCCGCATAGCAAAATTCAAAAGTAAGACGGTCATCTCTTTTAAGATGACTCAACTGTTGTGAGGATCAACCAACTTGGAGTCAATAATGTCCAAGAACCAGATCACTTTGAAGTAAGCCGCAAGACTCCGTCCCAAGACTGAGGAGGTGCCGACAAATAATCCTGGCAGCGCTTCAATAACTGTCCCATGGCATGATCGTCGGGCCGCTCCTCGACAATTTTCTCGAACAAATAGAGCGCCTCCTGAAAACTCCCCGCCAAATAGAGATCAAAAGCGTCGCTGGAGCGGCGCTCCAACTCTCTAAATTCTCCATCCTGCGAACTCGACATTGCGAGCAGCTCGTAGACCACGACTCCTTGTTCTTTACCCTTGACCGCAATTTTGTCGACAGGGCGCGCGACAATTGCGCCTCCTGCTAGGCGGCGGGTGCTTTCTCCGATCAAAATTTCGACCTGATAGTTCTTACACTGCGCCTCAAGTCGACTCGCAATATTTACCGGATCTCCCATCACGGTGTAATTCATTCTAGCGGGCGCCCCAATATTTCCAACCAAACACTCTCTCGTATTCAGCCCTATACGTGCGCGGATCTCTGGGGCACCGGATACTTTCCACTCCGCACGCAATTTCCCAAGGCGTGTTTGACACTTCAATGCGGCGCGGCAAGCCGCAGTTGCGTGATGTTCGACGTCCTGGGGAGCGTTCCAAAACGCCATAATCGCATCCCCAATGAACTTGTCGACCGTGCCCATTTCTTCTGCGATGATATCACTCATCTCACCCAAATATCCTGCAAGAGCGTCGACCAATTGCTGCGGTGTCAGTTTTTCGGCGATGCTCGTAAAACCAACTATATCCGAAAAATATACGGTTATCTCTTTAGTCTCACCACCTAAAGTAGCCTCTTGGCCCTTAGCCACCAATTCTCGCACCAGGTCGGCTGGCACATATTTAGAGAACGAGCCCAATGCGCCGGTCATACGATTGCGAGCAGAAATCATGTCGCCAATTTCCCGAATTTGACTCATCTTTCTGGGCTCGTTCGACGAAAAGTCTAGTTTTGCAATTCTATCAAGGTCTCCAGCAATTGCAGAAAGCAGGCGAACAAATCGCTCGGACAAAGCAAGACCAAACAATACGCTCACTAGCGCGACCAAGGCTGCAATCAAGGCAGCTGTCTTGTTGTTCTCTCGAATTGGACCAAGTAGGGCGTCCCCGGGTACCGTCACGAGGATGGTCCACGAAGGGTCGTCCCCCGAGTCAAAAGGCGCGCTCATTCCTAAAAGTTCACGCCCCTCGGCTTCAAATACAAATCTTTGCCTCTCTTGTAGACCAAGTAAAGAAGCCGCCTTGTATGCCTCCCTCAGTTCGCCATCCGGATGAGTGTCAGCCTGTAGCAGAGTCGCCTTATCTCCCTTACCCTCAACAGTTTTACCCTGGCGATGACCGATAACCTGTCCCCCCTTACCCACGACATAAATATTCGCGTCAGCCAAAGGCCCCCCCCTTTGCTGAGCCAAAGACCGCATTTTCGTGAGAAACGATGATATATGGCTCAGCTCATATTCCATCAGCCAAATTCCTTGCAATTTGTTTTGGCCGTCCAACTGATTCAGGGTCAGTACAACTCCTGGTTGCCTACGCGACGCAAAAAGGAAGGGCTCTGACCAGGTGGGTTCCACAGCGGTCTCGCCCACTTTCCACCAGGGTCGTGATCTCGGGTCGAACGCAGTCTCCTTTTCGTGAAGCAACACGCGCTCATTGTCCGAAGTCACCCGATAGTCTTTCTGAATTCGCAGAGAGCCATTCGGCTCGCGGTGGGTCAATCGAAAAGACCCATCAGGAGTTCGGTACGCTGCAAGATAAGCTCCGTCCGCCCCCCCATAGGAGCACCAAGTCACGTGTCTCTGAGCGCGAAGACAGCGAAAAAGCACATTCAGCAACTGCTCACGGTCATTCAGATCGAGCGCCCCCTCGTTCGCCATCAACCGGTGCAATCTCAGCCCTGCCGCTCCTGACTCTACATAGCGAAGGGTCTTTTCCCGAGCGTCTTCGACAAGCTCGTCCGCCAAATCGCTCCACATTAATTTCACGGTCGCAACCGAATTCAAATAGGCTGAAACTCCTATTCCCACCGCCATCGGAATTGTACTCGCAAGGAGCGTCGCCAAGAGGACAAACCGAATCGTAAGTGGGGGCATTTTCATTGAATGGTTCATATAGAGTAAATTCAATTCTTTTTCATCAATTTGGCCTTTCTCCGCTTTTCTATTGAGACACCGCACGCTGAAGAATCGAGGTAACTGACCGTCTGAGCATGGGGGCCCTACTGCACAAAATTTCTTCGGTGCCTAGGACAAAGACGAAACGACAATGAAATCGATCAAGGCCAAAGAAGGAGAATCAAAAGCCCGAACACGTCTCGAAGAAGCCGTCACAGATCCCCACGACCTTAAACCCAAGTCCGTAGGGGCTCCAATTGAAGACGTGGCCCAGGCAAGTGATGACTTTGTACCGGACTCACTGCCCCTCTCCGACCGGGCAAGCCTCGTCGGCAATATTGTCGCAGATCGCTATAGGGTAAAGAGTCTCTTGGGTGAAGGCTCGATGGGCGCAGTCTACCAAGCCGAACATATTCATATGCGCAAAGACGTCGCATTGAAGGTATTGCACGACGTCGCCTCAAATAATCCAGAACTCGTCGCACGATTCGAGCGGGAAGCAATTGCCGCGGGAAAACTGCATCACCCTGGTATCGTTTCAGCCACCGATTTTGGGGCCCTGCCCGACGGCTCCTTCTACTTAGCGCTCGAACTGATTCGCGGGGTCAGTCTTGCGGAAGAATTAAAGCAAGCTGCTCCTTTTTCTCCCGAGCGGGCCCTACGAATCACTGAACAAATCAATGGCGCCCTCTGCGCCGCTCATGCACAAGGCATCGTGCATCGCGACCTCAAGCCAGAAAATATCATGTTGGTGCACGTGCCTGACGAAGAGGACTTTGTTAAAGTCCTCGACTTTGGGATCGCTAAGATTCAATTTACCGAAGAAGAAGAGGCGAAAATGGCTGGCCTCACGCAACCAGGACTCGTCTTTGGCACTCCCGAATACATGTCCCCTGAACAAGCGATGGGGCAACCCGCAGACGAACGATCAGATCTTTATAGTCTGGGCATCATTCTTTTTGAGATGTTGAGCGGCACGTCACCCTTTCAACACGATAATATCACCCAAATGCTCACGGCTCAAATTACCGAGCAAGCCCCCCCTTTACCCAGCACTGTACCCAAATATGTCCACAATTTGGTCAAACGGCTGCTCAGAAAGAACTCCAACGAACGCCCCGCGAGCGCCGATATTCTCGGAGAAGAATTAAGCATTCTCTTTGAAAAAATGGCCTGGCCCATGAGCGTTCCGCGCACCAGCAACGGTATGCGCATACCCCTCAACCAAGCGCCGAGCAGGGTGAGCAACGCTTTGCATTCGGTTCGAACTTTTTCGATGGCTCCTATCTCTATCGGATCAAAACAGGTCCCACGATGGATCCCATTTGCCGCTTTGGGACTTGGCCTGGGACTTGGAGCCCTGTTCATGCTCCGAGGTATGCAAGCTCCTTTGCCCGAACCCCAGGCAACAAGGGCCACCACCGATATCGAGGGCGATCTGTTGCACAAAGCTAGCAAGGGAGATCGCGACGCTCTTGCCGACTTACGAAAGGTAGTTGCGCAACAAACAAGCCATGAAACAGGCTTTCCTGCAAGACAAGTCAAACGCTTCTTCGCCCTCGCTGAGGGATATCACGTCATACAACTACCTTCAGCAACCCTACAGATGTACGAAGAGGCACTAAAACTCGACCCAAGTACAAAAAGAAGCCCTGCCCTCATTCGACATCTTAAAGAGATAATGGTCGGAAAAAGCTCTGCACCACAAGCTCTCCAATTTACTTTGCAATTGATGGGCACGAGCGGCACAGATATTCTCTATGATATTTTTGTCGACTATTTAGGAAAAAACAGCCCCTCAAAAACGATTCGAGAGATTCGCTCATTGATTGAATCTCCTAGAATTCATGTGAGGGCTAGTTCTGCTCTCAGGGTGGCTCTCTCTCTTCATGAGGCAAAATATTGTCACGAGCTGCGTTCATTACTTCCCGACGCAGCCCTCAACGGAGACGCTCGCAGTCTCCCCAAGCTCAAGTCGATGAAGGCGACGCGCGGCTGCGGAAAACAAGGGCTTAGAGACTGCTACCAATGCCTAAGAAAAGACATGGGCGCTCTCGATAAAGCCATTCAAAGGGCAAAAACAATCCCTGGGCCACCTTATCTCCCCCCAGGTAGCCGCTGACAGAAGCCCGGAGCCCGAATACCACAGGGACTCTGTGCAAGAGCCTCTTGCCGGAGAGACCCTGAGCTAGCCGGATGAGGAGCGTTTTATTTTTTTGGAGGAGTGTCCACGCGCTTCGCTATTTTGTGCTCTTCGTCGCTATTGCCCAGCTTCCAATAGCTACTCAAGTAGAGATCTTCGTTTCTCACGTTTCGCTCGCCCGAAAAATGATTTCGTAACTCCCTCATTGCGCTAAACTCGCAGGCTACCCAAACGGAAACACGCTCTCCGCTCCAGAGCGAGTTCCTGACGAACTCTACCAACCGAGACCGAGTCATATCAGGGGTGATTCTCCAGCAAATTTCAATTCCACTCGGAGCTGCCAACTCAATTTTATCTTCAGCTGAAAGGACCTCTATAATTGCCATGCCCCTCGCGTCGACAGACAATCGTTCAAGGTTGGCCGCAATGCCAGGCAGCCCGGTGAGATCACTCGCAAGAAAAAACCAATCGGCAGATTGATTGAGGAGCTTGACAGGCCCCGGGCCTACGACAAAAAGTTCATCACCAACCTGGGCACCTGCTAACCAATCAGTGGCGGGACCTCTCTCGTCGTGGAGTGAAATATCGAGTTGCAGACAGAACGCCTTTGAATCTCCACGGACAACAGTGAAGCTACGCTTCACGAATTGTTCAAGCTCTTGCGAGGACAATTCTCGCTCACCTTCGGGATAGGCTGACAAAATATCCGCGCAATTTTTTTCCTGACCATTCTTAGGGAATAGGAGTTTGACGTAATTCCCCTCCGACCGAGAGGGAAAATCGCAGAGAGCTACGCCCGTGAGACTGAGGCGAACCACATGCAGGCTCCTTACCTCTTTTTTCGATACCCTCAGTTTTCGGACGGCCCTTTTACTCATGCTCTCACCCTATTTCTTGGTAGTTGCACACTGAAGACGGGGAGGACTTGAGGCACTCAATATGCACGAAGACTCAGAGTCGGCTCCCCGAATGAGGACCTCCAGCTCGGTTCGGGCATTCCAATAGTCTCTAGTAACCCGTAGAGACACGACATAGGTGCCGGCATCACCCGCCTTGAGTTCGGCAAATGCGCGCACGTCATCTCGACAACTCGATGTCGAGTTACCACACAGCACACCGACAAGACCAACGGGCCCTTCAGGATCTGCCTCGCCAAAATTGAGAGCGAGACCAAAAAGAGGATAGTCAGGATCGTCCGACTTTTTGGTGAGACCAAATCGCGATAGATCGACAATGTAGCGACCAGGAAACTGTGCATTCAGGTTGAGCTTTCCCAATGCACATTGATCGAAGCTAAGTAAAAACTGGCCGTCGTCAAAAAGGGGCGAAAAATCCAGACCTGAAAATGTTGGGCTATCGAGTCTCACCTCGCCATTGGAAAAATCGTAGGGAGGCAATGCCGTCGCACCGGGACAAGCAAGCTTCACAAAAAGGCTTGTTCCCCAGGTAACCTCTTTGGCGTTGGCGTCCGTCGTGGTGATCTCAGGAAGCTTTTTTGAAACTTCCGAATTGTCGGCCTGGGCAACCTCGTTGACCACGGTTGCCAGATGTCCAATGAAACCGGCAACCTCAATGAGAGCAGGCAAACGCTGCTCTGCCAAGCTGATTAGCCCAGTAGAAGGAGCACTGCCAATTTTACCTGTCGGTGACCCAAGAGCTTCAGACACCATTACCTCTGTCACAGGCTCCCAACTGGGATGCACCACACTCGCGTCACTACAAGAAAGTGCCATGAGCGCAATGCTGACAATAAAAAGCCCCTGCTCCAGGTTTGGGTAACGAGTTAATAACCTCAAGGACATTCCTCTTTTCATCAAAACCTAAACTCCGCATTCAACTCGGGATAAATAGCACTTCCGTAGAAGGTTTCCGCCGCACCGCCGTAGTTCAAAGCAAATTCAATAAAAGTATTCTCTACAATCCGCGATCGAGCACCCAGAGAGAGAAGGTAGAGGCTCGAAAACTTGGGACTGAAGGTTCCCTCGGAGCGCCCTCCCACCGAAACACCTGGGCGCAGTTGAAATTCAGCCTCCACGCTACCAGGCATTTGACTCCAAAGCGGTAATTTTGCTCGAAAGAAGACACTCGCCTTTTTTTGAATGTGAAACCGCACGGTTGGGGTGACCGAAAACTGTCTGAGCCCCATTTGAGCATCAAAGATTAATGAGGAGCTACTTAGATCACCAAACAATTCGGAGTGTGCATAACGAGTTTGAAGATCGAACTCTAGGTGCTCAAACGCTTGCCAACTACCCGTGACGGTAAGGGGCAACACAACTACGTCAATATTTCCCAAGTTCACCCCCTCGTCAGGAAGTACCCAGACCCAGGCGCCATGAAGCCACAGAGGGGAAAACCCCACCGACAACGCCCAGGGACCTCTCTCAATAAAATTCCATTTAATTTGCGCATTCACTACGCCTGCCCCCAAATGCAGCAGGTTCGCGCCTAGTTGTAAGCCGTGCTCAAAACCGTACGAGAGCCCCAATGAGCCGTAAATCTCGTTGACGCCCATACCCAAAATTCCAGTACTTGCAGCCCATTGACGAGGTGCCAGAGTATAGGCGGTATCACGACGCACGCGGGATCTTTTGTCTTTGATGCTGGGCGGTAAGGCACTCGTGGTGAGTGTGCTTTTTGCGCTCGCCGGGTTCACCCCACCCGAAGCGGCGCCAGAAGATTCGCTCTGAGCAAGGGGGCTCACCTCACTACTCTCCAATGCATGTACTGGCACTGAATAGCTAAATAGGCAGGCGAGAAAGCAGCTCTTTAGTCGTAAAAAGCCCATCAGAACCTCCACCCACTATGAAGGTTACCGCCGACGGAGCTGGGCGCGAGTCCACCCATCTCCAATCGATACCGCAGTTCGGCGCCAACAAAAAAACCGCCGAGGGGCACTAGTAATCCTACACCGGGAGCCACGTGTAGGCCCACCCCTGAGCCCTTCATTGGCTGGTAACCAGCAATCGCGAGATATGGTAAATCGCCCAAGTCCCACGAGATAAAACTAACTCCTAAATCGAGAGCATAGCGTAGAACAACTGGCCCCAAGACTTGATCAAACCCCACTTGAGCGGCAACACTCGCCAATTGAGTCTGAGCGTCCATCTCAATCTCTAAAGAGGTGAGCGGTGGTTCGTAAACTTGGGAGATGGCCTTACCCTGAAAGTACTGACCATGTAGTCCGAACCAAATTCCGCTCGGAGTAGTGTAAGAAGTCGTTATTCCTAAGGCTGGACCAAAAGGGTCCACCTTGAGTCCAAACATATCCGTTGTAGGAGCATAATATCCAATCGTCGCACCAACAGCCCATCTTCGCCCACCAAAGGGCAACTTTGAGTTCTGCTGATGAGAAGTGGGGAGAGCATCGCTGCGGGGGGTAACGCTTTTCTCTTTTTGCCCACCTGGCGCCTCCACCTGCGAAGCCGCCAGTGCGGGCTCAGCCACGCTAGCAATCCTAAACAACCCGAGGACCGACACCAATCCTCCCCTCAAAAGATGCCGTTGCCACCTGCAGGCAACAACGCGCCGAAACATAAAACTTCTCACGATATTTCGACGCTAGCACCCTCAGAACCTAGAGAGAAACCCTGCGCGAGGCTCGAAAGAAATTAGTCTCGGCCTCCCCGGGCCGGTGCCCCATAAACAGGCGTGGGCATATTGAAGTCTCCCCCGCTCGCGTTGTCTCCACCGCTTGCACTAGCCCCACCATCTCCTGGAAATCCTCCGGTCGCTGGCGCCCCATAAACTGGAGTATTCAAGTTCCCTCCGCTGCCATCAGCTCCGCCGGAAGCGGTCTCTCCTCCGCTGCCGTCCGAACCAGCAGACGCACCCATTCCACCATTACCATCATCGTCCTCGTCACTATCCGAACAAGCGGTGGTGAGTGCAAGCGCGCCCAAGGCCACCATGGCAGCTCGCCCCAATCGCCCCACCGTCCGTGCCGTCGGCCCACGACCACCAGCGGCACTTCTCCCCGCCCAGGCGCTGCTCAAGGACGCTCCGCAAAAGGGACAAGCCGCCTCATTGGAACGCAGATGACGATTACAAGAAGGGCACGGAATATGTGAGTCAGTCATGGTGAGGCAATAGTTGCACAGCCTTTTCGAATTTGCACGGGTTTGTTTGTACTGGTTTGTTCATACTGGCCGAGAACCGAATTTTCTATTGGCGCAATATTTTTATCACTCCACTGAACTCGTGATTTTCTCCGCACCTAATTCAGTTGTGATTTTTTCTTCGATGATCTCAAAACGACCGTGATCAAAGGGCTGACCTGGTGCGGCCTCCACCTTCACCACTCTCTCCCGTTTGCCCGCGGCGTGCATTTCAAGAGCCCGATGATGACAATAGGGGTTATTTCCAGGTTTTCCGAGAAGCATATCGCTCATCCAAGTACAACCAGCCCGACAGGTGTCGGCGTAGTAGCAACCAGCACAATACCCCCAAAGGTCAGCTTTGGTACGTGAACGTGTGTAGCGAATTGGGTCAGACCGCGTCCAGATATCGACGAGACGTGCGTCCCGAATATTTCCTGAACCCCACTTTACCGTTCCCAACGAAGGGCATCCCTTGATGGTGCCATCGGCTTCAATTCCAATGGTCGATTTTCCTGCGCCACAACTGCCCTCGTGATTGCGCGAACTCCATGACTTAAACAAAGATTCATAGGGACCAAAATAACCCAACGTATTTCCGCGCCAAATCAATACCCCGGCCTCGTCTGCCCGCTCCTTTAATTTTGCGAGTACCGGAAATACCTCCAAAAGTTCGTAAGGCTGCAAAAGTACATCCGGTTCGTCGGCAGCACGCCCCATGGGAACCGTCAGAGTGAGCTGCCAGGCCGAAGAGCCATTTTCGATAATTGTCTCCAGTAACCCAGGCAAGTCCGGTAAGCTCAAACGATTGATTTGCGTATTGTTGAATACTTCAATTCCCGCTTCCTTCAGAAGCGCCATTGAGCGCAAAGCCGCGGCAAAGGAGCCTTTTGCGGCTCGTAATCTATCGTGAGTCGCTTCGAGACCGTCGATTGACACGCTAGCGGCGCCTAAGCCCGCATGGGCCGCGCTTTGAGCTATCTCTCTCGTGATGTTGCGGCCTCCAGTCGTCGTAGAGACTCGCACGCCTGCTTGATGAAACCGAGCAACTAAGAGCAGCCAATCCTCTCGAAGATACGCTTCACCACCAATCAATGTGATCTCCTTGATTCCTAGCTCTATCAATTGATCGGCCAGGTCGAGCGCCTGCTCGGTATTCAACTCGTCAGGACGCGCATGGCCCGCCCGCGAACCGCAGTGGCGGCAAGCCAAGTCACAGGCCAAAGTCACCTCCCAGACCGCATAGATGGGACGAACGGCGTCCACTTTTTCGGGGGTATGTAAAAGAGGAAGCCCACGACGAGGTCCATCAGCTTGAGGAGCAATCGGCAACAGACGCGGTCGCACTTCTCCCATGAGTTCATCACGAGAGGGGCGCTGTTGCATTTCTTTCATGAGCCAAGCATGCACCAAACTCCCCAAATAGAACAGGGGTGCGTTCGAGCAAGGGGCTCAGATGCATTCTACCGAAATTCAAATTCGTTCGCGCGAAGCTCCCCCCTAGAGCGGCGACCGGTTTACCGGTTGTCGCGACCACCAGGACATCTAGAGCGCCGATAAGTGGGCACAATTGAAGCTAGTACCTCGTGCCGGAAGTCCGTGCCGGGTTTCACCAGACCCAACTGAAGTGGGGGCCTGATGAAACCCGCAATAGCCTCCCTATTTGCCCTCGGTACTACTTTTTGTCTCATGGGTACCAAAACCCGGCACGAAGTTCCGACCTTTGGTACTAGTGCGGCATTGGGGACCAGCTCTACAATCTGTAGGCGGGCGAAAATGCCGCGTATTTCCTTCAAACTGAGAGGCGCTCTAGAAGCCCTCTCCGCCAATCAATCGCTCAAAATGATTCTTTATCGAACCAGTAAACACTTCTGCCTTTAAAATAGCTTCGCAAAGAATGCATCTCATGAAGCCCCAATAGTTCACACTTCAACGGGCAGAGAAATATCATCATGACGGACAGCACGGCCCATTGCAGGGGCGCTAATGTATCCCCAAGTGGGCGATTTCGTCCTCCGCACCAGCTATTTTCTCAGTTACCCGGTCGGGTCAATAGTTCAAAAAGGCTTTTGACCTAGCAATAAACTGTCTTTTTCTAATAGAGACTCAGACACCTCTTCAGATATCGAAAACAGAGAAAATGACACGTTCACCACCCATCATAATTCACTAATGTATTTTTCAACCGCCTGACGCGACACGGCACCAAAATGCCCTGTGAAAAACGTTTGTACATGTGGGTACCCTTGTAGTAATTGACGAATATTTTCCGTGTTTTCTGCAAGATCACACATAAAAAAACTCGTTTGAGCGCTTGAGCCAACGACCGACCCGCGAAACAAATCACCCACGAACGCCGCGTCACCAATGGTCACCACGAGGGAGCCCTCGGTGTGGCCAGCAAGAGGAAAAACCGTCCCCTCAATGCCCACTAGTTCCCCCAGGTCCATCGATTCTCTAATCCATAGATCAGGTTCGAAAGGAGTAAATCGCTCTCCTTGGGCCTTCTCCAATCGACTCTTTGCCGAGGAATTAGTCGCACAGAGCTTCTCGTTACGTCCAGCCATGATCATCGCTCGATCGCCTTCGCCTACGATAATTTTACTACCAAATACCTGGCGAAAGTACGCTGCGCCACCAGCATGATCCGCATGGGCATGGGTCACAATCACAGCCTGAATGGTCGAAGGATCGACTCCCATGCCTCGGAGTCCCGCCTCGACAGCACTCGCTGTGCGCTCGTATCCAGCATCTATCAAAATGCGGCCATCGCCAGAGTCCACGACGAAGACGTTACTGTACGCCTCGCGCACGGTAATGACCTGCGCCCCAGCGATCGCGGTGCGATCAGTCAATGAAGCACAACCAAGGAGACGGCACGCCGCAAGCACTGAAATTATAGTAAATGTAGTTATTTTCATACGATTCAGGTTCTTCGGTGCCTCAATCGAGCCTGAAGCACTTAAATGTCAACAGTGTTGACTTGCGATACAGGTAAGCGCACGGGATAAGAATGTCAACAGTGATGACTTTAGAAAAACGAAAAGACTATCACCACGGCGATCTTCGCCGCGCCTTGCTCGCCGAAGCACGTTCAATCGTGGAGGCCACAGGAGATAGCTCGTTGAGTTTGCGGGGGTGCGCCCGCGCTCTTGAGGTCGATGTGGCTTCCGTCTACCGCCATTTCAAGGGCAAGGACGCCGTCTTGGCTGCCGTTGCCGCCAATGGTTTCGCACAGCTTGGGCACGAAACAAACGAGGCCATACGAGTAGGTACCACGAAGGAAGACCTTTCAAATTTAGAACTTTGCGGCCAGGCCTATGTGCGCTTTGGTCTCACGCACGCCCGGCTTTATCAACTCATGTTTGGTTCACGATGCTCTGTAGCGGCTATCAACGCTCAACACGACGCGAACTGGGAGGAGACACAAAGTCCTTACGCAGCGCTCAGCCGAGCCATCACCGAGCTTGTGCATGCGGGCCTCATAGCAAAGCACGAGCAAGGAGGTGCCGAGCTGCTCTTTTGGTCCTCAGTGCACGGTATTGTTTCACTACTTCTGGCAGGGCGCGGCGGAGAAGCGACAGAGAACCCCGACAGACTCGTCAAACGAATGTGTAGAACATTGGTACGCGGAATGGAGTAACTTGGAGCGCCGACCGGTTTACCGGTTGTCGCGACCACCAGGACATCTAGAGCGCCGATAAGTGGGCACAATTGAAGCTAGTGCGGCATTGGGGACCACCTCTACAATCTGTAGGTGGGCGAAAATGCCGCGTATTTCCTTCAAACTGAGAGACGCTCTAGTACCTCGTGCCTTCAGAACGTGCCGGGGATCAAAGACCCCCAACTAGAGAAGGGGGTCTTTGATCCCCGCTGATTCGTCTCAGCTTGCCCTCGGCACTACTTTTTGGCTCATTGGTACCAAAGCTCGGCACGAAGGTCAGGTCCTTGGTACTAGTACCTCGTGCCGGAAGTCCGTGCCGGGTTTCACCAGACCC
>CAYWLO010000029.1:0-2701 GCA_964459035.1 uncultured Polyangiaceae bacterium
GTTGGGTCTGGTGAAACCCGGCACGGACTTCCGGCACGAGGTACTAGTGCGGCATGGGGGACCACCTCTACAATCTGGTAGCTGGGCGAAAATGCCGAGTATTTCCTTCAAACTGAGAGCCGCTCTAGAACGTCTCTCAGTTTGAAAACCTGTAAAATCGATCACTTGGCATCCGGGATCAACAAGGGATCGATGGCGTGATCTTTTACTCACCTCGCTGAGAGAAAGATTTGTATGCCTCAATTTCGTTGGGATCCCGTTACTGAGATTGGTCAACAGGATAAGTTCATTCTCAAACGCTGCGACAAGAAGCTGAAGCTTTTCTCCTCAACTTGCGCGAAAATCGTGGAGTGATCTTCGACGAAGTGTTTCAGGAGGAAATGGAAGCGCGCTCGGGCGTAAATTGGCGTAACCGTCAATCGATGATTACTCTTCAAGGGTGGCTCCCGTAGCAAATCGAAGTTTTGATCCAGAAAACGTCTCGGAAACACCCCCGAGCGCCGGCAATATGCCTCCGGGCGATTTAACTGGGACCCAAAACGATACCTACCAGCGATTGCGCGAAAAAATGCGCGCTTGGCTCCAAAAAGTAGGACCAGGCTTCAAATACGCCGATATTTTGCTCGTGGCACCCGATTTATTCCACGTTCTTTGCAAGCTCGCCATCGACAAACGCATTCCCCCGGTGCAAAAGGCCAAAGTGGTGGCTACAGTCGCCTATTTTGCCACTCCAATTGGCGTCGTACCCGAAGCATTGGTTGGCCCAATCGGCTACATTGATGATGTCGCGCTGGCGGCCTATGTATTGAACGGAATTCTCAATTCGGACCAGGCTGAGGTGGTTCGCGAACATTGGGCGGGGGACAAAGATGTCCTTCTTGTCGTTCAGGGCGTGCTCGAAGTTGCCGACAGTGCTATCGGAAGCGGCCTGTGGCGTCGCATCAAAGGCGTGCGTCTTCCTCGCTTTAGAAAATAAGGCGAAATTCCGTGCCCGCGAACTGCACCAGCACGTCGCCCCCCCGGCGCGAGAGTGAGAGAATTGTGACAACTGAACGTAAAAAGCATCACCCCATTCGTCGGGCAAAACGACAAGACCGCACAGAGCCTGAGCCCAGTTACGGCCAAAATTCCGGACCTCGCGGAGGCCGAGCACGCTACGGCGCAGCACGCCGACCAGACGAGGTTGTCGAGCCCCTTGCCCCCAGGCGCGAACGCCGCGCGCTGAGTCATGTGGGCGGCGATGTTTTCTTTCAAGGAGGCCGCGATGAAGATCGCGAGGTTCTCCTTAAAGCCTTAGATGTCTCGGCCGACGAGGCTCAGGTAATGATGGATGTCCATGGGTTTCATAGTTACCCAGCGAGACTCCACCCCCACACAGCACGTGGCTTAATAGAAGGGTTCTCTCAACCGGGCGATCGAGTCCTCGACCCATTTTGTGGAAGTGGCACGGTGGTGGTCGAGGGGCGTGCTTTAGGGCGTGAGGCCATTGGCAGCGATCTCAACCCTCTCGCCGTCGAGCTCTCATGGCTCAAGTCTCGCGGACCGACCCAACGTCTTGTCAACGATATGGTGAGGGCTGCAGCGAGCATTGCCGAGGTTGCCGAAGACCGCCGCTTGGCAAAGGCCGATCCCTATCACCGCTACAGCCATGAGGACCGCCTACGCTACCCCATTCATATTCTTCTTGAGCTAGATAGCATCGCTCATGGTATAGGCTTGGTCTCTCAGACAGAAGTTGTACGCATGCTGCGCCTTGTCGTCTCGTCGACATTGACCAAGCTATCACACTCCGAAGGCGACACGACTCGTCAGCGCTCCCAACGACGTCTCCCCTCGGGTTTTGCAATTCAGCTTTTTCATAAAAAAGCTGAAGAACTGGCCCAGCGCTTTCACGATTACGGGGAACGAGTGGTGGACAGAGCGCCCCGAGCCTACGTAGGAAGCTCCGACGCCCGCGACTTGGAGAGCGTCGAGAGCGATTCAGTCAATCTAATCATTACATCACCCCCCTACCCCGGTGTTTACGATTATCTCGATCACCATTTGCATCGAATTGAATGGCTGGGCTTGCGCGCTAGTAGATTGCGCGACGGCGAGATTGGTGCTCGGCGGGAGTACAAATACATGGGTCTCGAAGAAGCGGCTGCTCGTTGGCGCTCCGAAATTGGCCCAACCCTCCTAGAACTCAAGCGCATTCTCTCCCCAGAGGGGCGCGGGGTCATGATTATTGCCGACTCTGTTGTCGATCGACAGGCCCTGCGAGCCGACGAGCAAATTCGTCAAGTCGCGGAGCGAGCAGGCATCGATATTACGTGTATCGCTTCTCAAGAACGTCCCCTCTTTTTACATGGTGCCGATAGAGTTTTCGCTCGAGGACCTCGTATGGAGCACGTCGTTGTTTTTCGGCCTAAGGCGCAAAAACGTCGCCACGAAAAAGAGATGGACAAAGACCTGGCCGCGGCAAACGCCGATCGTATCGATCACGAAGATCGCCCCGACAGATTCGATCGATTCGATGAGACTCAGCGCGATCGAGCCGAACGCGAAGCTCCTCGTGACAACAATCGCGGTGGATACCAAAACCGTGACAACAATCGCGGCGGATACCAAAACCGTGACGACAATCGCGGCGGATACCAAAACCGCGACGACAATCGCGGCGGATACCAAAACCGCGACGACAATCGCGGCGGATACCAAA
>CAYWLO010000029.1:2801-48106 GCA_964459035.1 uncultured Polyangiaceae bacterium
ACAATCGCGGCGGATACCAAAACCGCGACGACAATCGCGGCGGATACCAAAACCGTGACGACAATCGCGGCGGATACCAAAACCGCGACGACAATCGCGGCGGATACCAAAACCGCGAGCGTTCAGAGAGACCGCGTCAACGTGATAGCCAAGAGAGAACTTGGGACTCAAGCCCCAGAGGCGCGGACTCATCCAAAGAAAAGCCCGATTGAAATCCAAGATGACCAGCGGAGTCGTCCCAAACGATTTTTAGAGATTTGCCCCCTAGATAGGGCTTCACCGACGAAGCCAATATCATGGGGTCAAAGCTCCCGCCAACGTAGATCCCCTCGATCTTGAGCTTTGCCAAACGCGGTCCGACGCTCTCCGACTCATAATAATCGTCGGCATTTTTAAAACCAAAACGAGGGGCGATAATCTTTTCGTCCCATTCGCGAATCTTGGATATTTTTCTAGCTTCTAGAGGAGAGATGCCACGAGGATTCTGCTGGTACGCCACTGTATATATCTCCTTCAACGCATCCATTACGTGATGGCGATAAATATTGAACGACGCCGCATCAAAATCGTCCGCTGCAGCTCGCAGGTGCAAGGGAGAGCCAATAGCCGCAACTCTCCCTACGCGTGCATCGAGCTTGTCGCTACAACAATACCGTAGAGCGATATGCCCGCCCACAGAGTAGCCAAAGAGGTCAATGCGCTGCATTGCGCGCAACTCGGGCGAGGCAAGGGCCGCCTCCAAGTCGGCGTACAAGCCCGAGTGATAGACGTCCGCTCCGGACCTATCTGCGCCTCGACAATTGAGCAATAAGCACGAGTCCCCCGCCTCATGAGCGGCGCGCAGCACCAAAGCCATATAGCCGCTGTCGCTATTGCCCCCAAGCCCATGCACGGCGACAACGCAGCGAGTTTTCGAACCTCGTAACAGCCTCCCCGTCAGTCGCACTCTACCGCGTTCCGCATCGTTGAGATCGGTCTGCCATGGCTCGGTAGAAGGCCGAGCAAGCGGGCGCATCCTGCGTGAAGCGAAGGGAGCTAGAGTCATAAAATGACCCCGCAGGCGTTGAGAGAATGAAGGGGGCAAAGAATCAGACACAGGTATGAGTATCAGGAAGCAATCCGAAGGGACACGCCCCCGTGAACTTGCGCTCAAAGGGTGACTTTTTCTAGCGCTCTGCCATGATAGCTAGATGAAGAACTTGCATAATTTACGAAATATTTGCGTAATTCATCCCCCTCGGTCTCGTACAATCTACGCAGTACCGGCCCTCGTATTTTTGCTCGCAACGGCCTGTTCATCAGAAGGCAACGACGCCGATTCAGGGCAAGGAGGAGCCCCAGGCAAACCGCAAGTTCCCACCGAGCTGCAACAACTTCCAGCCGAAGAAACCCAGAGCTCGGTCGAAACGTTTCTACAGGAGAAAACATATCGCCAATGGCAGGGCGATCCGGCGATTCGCTCAACCGACAGCTCCGTCAATGTGCACGGGGACAACCTGCGAGTGTTTTTCAATGACAAGGCTTTGCAGTCGACAAAAAACTACATCACCGACAAAGAAGCCGATCCTTCGGCAATCTTAACCTCTTTGCAGGGTTCAATGGTTGTAAAAGAAATTTACGAGACAGATGGCTCGCTCATCGCAACTGCCATGCAATGGAAAACCGGCGCCGCAGACACAATGCGAGATTGGACCTACTATTGTAACGCCACGACCAACACCGATCTTTGTACAGGAATGGCCTCCGAGCTCCCTGTTTTTGGGGTCGGTGATCAAGCCTGCGGTTATTGTCATAGTCAGTCTTTTTACGCCAAACCGCCCCAATGATTTGAGGTTTTTCGAACTACTCGCGTCGAGCCAGGCTCGACATCTCTCCCCATTGCGCCACGGCTCACCCCAGCTCCCCACCCAGCGCCTCCTACGCCCCCAGCTAGGCCAAGCCTTCCCGGCGACCATGCTTTACAGTCTCGACGGAGCGGCCTAAACCGACGTATGTCGTTCAACAAGCTCAGCATCACGGACCTGGAACTCAAAGGAAAACGCGTACTCATGCGCGTAGATTTTAACGTGCCGCTCAAGGACGGTCAGATCACCAACAACGCCCGCATTGCTGCGGCGGTTCCCACTATCAAGCTAGCCCTCGACGAGGGAGGCAGCGTCGTGTTGATGAGCCATCTCGGCCGCCCCAAAGGAGAGCGCAACGCCGAGTTCTCTCTCGCCCCCGTGGCCAAAGAACTCGAGAAACTCCTCGACCGCCCTGTAAAATTTCTAAGCGATTGCGTTGGAGCTGAGGTCGAGTCCGCATGCGCAAGCCTCAAACCTGGTGACGTAGTTCTTCTTGAAAATCTGCGCTTTCATCGTGCCGAAGAGCGTAAAAAGGCAGACCAAGCGGAAATCGATGCCTTCGGCGCCTCTCTAACCAAACTCGGCGATGTCTACGTGAATGATGCCTTCGGAACAGCCCATCGAGCCCACTCGTCGATGGTTGGCGTAAATCTTCAACGTGCGGCCGGTCTACTACTTCAAAAAGAGCTCGACTACTTTGGTAAGGCTCTCTCAAAACCCGAGCGCCCTTTCCTAGCGATTTTAGGCGGAGCTAAGGTCGCCGATAAGATCCAGCTCATCGACAACCTCATCGACAAGGTCGACGCCATGATCATCGGTGGAGGAATGGCCTACACCTTCAAGAAGGTCGTTTTTGGAATGAAAATTGGTCAGAGCCTCTACGACGAAGAAGGCGCCAAAATCGTCAAAGACATCGTTCAAAAGGCAAAGGACAAAAACGTAGAGCTCGTCTTTCCGGTCGACTACCTCACCGGCGACAAGTTTGGCCCGGACGCCACTGTCGGCTCCGCCACAGACGAGTCCGGCATTGCAGATCACCTCGAAGGCTTCGATTGTGGTCCCGAGTCGATCAAGAAGTTTACCGCAATCGCAAAAAAAGCGAAGACCATCGTATGGAATGGCCCAGTAGGCGTTTTTGAGTTCGAAAAGTTTGCCAACGGTACCAAGTCATTGGCAGCAGCTGTCGTTGAGGCTACCGAGAACGGAGCCACCACAATCATCGGCGGCGGTGACACAGCAACAGCGGCTAAAAACTACAATATTGTAGACAAAGTTAGCCATGTTTCGACCGGTGGTGGAGCCTCTTTGGAGCTCCTTGAAGGTAAGGACCTTCCCGGAGTTTCAGCCCTCACTGATAAGAGCTAAGAGAACTTTCTCTCATTCATCACTAGGCGTGCCTCTTTCGAGAGGGGCGCCTTTTTTAGTTCGAGGCTTCTTGAGTATTTGTTTTTTGGGAGGGTGCGGGGCACCCCCATCTCCGCAGTGTCCTCTCTAAAGCGGCGACCGGTTTAACCGTTGACGCGACCACTAGGACATCTAGAGCGGCGACCGGTTTAACCGTTGTCGCGATCACCAGGACATCTAGAGCGCCGATAAGTGGGCATAACTGGAGCCAATACGGCATTGGGGACCACCTCTACAATCTCTAGGCGGGAGAAAATTCCGCGTATTTCCTTCAAACTGAGAGGCGCTCTCGCGCCAAGCGCCTCATGAGTCACCGAGACAAAATCGCCTCATACAGCAACAGTCACTGATGATTGATTTATCATTCAGAAGGTGCGAGGTGCACGATATACCATTCGCCACGCCATGAGATCATTGTCAAAACACCCAGTTCGCGCTTGCGTCCGTTTTTGTCCAGATACACCAGCACCGAACGCAAGACGCGATAGTAGCCCAGCTTATTTACTTCTTCTCCGCGGTCTACCCAGCGAGCTAAGCTGTCAGCAACCCGGAGTTCCAAGAACCTAGTTTGCGCGCGGTACTTTCCAAGTGAGCGATGATATGCATGGATATCCCTAGTAAAGCTGCCCTTTAAACGCCTTTGCCAATCGCCAGCTGGTTTAGGAATGTCCTTTACCTGCTCATACGCTTCTTTCGGAAAGAAGAAGGGCATCGCTAGCTCCACATCGTCCACCACAATAGCGTCAAAGAGAAGTTGCGCGTTTTTTAGAAAGCCCTCTGAACTTGATGTGGGCTTTTCATGAGTTTGAGTAAGCGGCTCTTCTACGCCCACGCTCTCTGCCACCGCAACTTTCTGCGAATTATTCGATGATGGTGCCTCAAACTCGGCGCCTAGCTCACGCTGCTCGGTATGGAATTTACCCGACAGGAGCGCCCCTTGCTTTTCGATGTCTCCTGGGCCCTGCTTGTCCTGGGAAACCAGCACCGCAGTCTCCTCTTCAGAGGACTCATGGTGCGGAGGGAGAGGGGAATATGCCTGGCCCCTCGGGGTCCCCCCAGTGCATTGCAAGAGGCACAAAAAAAGCCCTCCCCAACCGATAGAATAGATCAGACGAGTCATCAGACGAAGCCCCCTCGCATCTCGTAGCCAATACTCTCCCTTCATCTCAGCCTCGCCCCTTGGCAAATTCATTCCGCTATAATATCCCTTGATTGCCACTGCCCCCTCCCACATGCCAACATCAAGCACAATGATGGGCATTCGATCGGGCACGCAACTCTTTCCCCTTGCAGGGCTTTTTACTCTGACCTTGGCGCTGAGTTCCTGCTCAATAGGACCGCGCACTCCTATTTCAGTGCCGTCCCCTGACTCTACTGAGGCAAAAACTCCTCCTTCGAAGGACTCCTCAGCAAAAGAGGATGATTTTCGCCTTCCCGAGGCACAGTGGGTGCGAGAAGATCGAGAAATTGCAGCAGAAGTTGAACCAGCTCAACCAAGCGAAGAACAAGCAACCCGAGTGGGGCATGCGTTAGTTTCTATAGGGGCGCGCCCTCCTTGGGAGACAGAAATACCAGCAAGTGCTCCGGCAAAAGCAAAGGTAAACAAAAAGCCTTGGCGACTGCAAAAGACCATTTGGGTGGGCGAAGGCTATCTCTATCAAGCTGCTTTTACCCCCGACGAAAAGAGCGTTCTCACACTCAGCACACAAAGCGGTGAACTGTTTCACTACGCAACTTCTGGAAAACTGCTCAATAAAATTCCTCTCAACGACTTCGAAGAATTTGAAGACGTCGAGTTCGCCGTCCTCCGTGAAGCAACAGATCACCCTCAGGTTGTTATCACGCGAGAGTCCGCCACCAGTATTTTAGATTTGCAAAGCGGCAACTCCGACCCACTCAGTTCGAGCCCCTCTGGGACTGGGGTTCAACATAGCGGGCGCCAAGGGCTTTATGGTATCAGTGACCGTCATACGGAGCCTCAGAGCGGTAGCCTGATCCTCCAATGGGTCACGGGCGAGTTAGCCGCCATCTTCAAGTGCGACGAGCGGCCTGATGATTGGGCCCTCTCGGCCGATGGCAAAACTATCGCCCTGCAATATTACCCCTCCAACAAAACCCAAGTCATCGATTTACTGCACCGACGACTCCTGTTGGAAGTGGCGTCGCCTCGCTGGGGCGGCAGTGTTGCTCTCTCTCCTGATGGCGCTCTCATGGCTCTCGGCGGAGAAAGCCTGCGTCTAGTGAGTCTAGCCAACGGCAAAGTTCTTGCCGAAGACACAAGCTACAAAAACAATATCAACGACGTTCGCTTCACCGCTAATGGAGATACCCTCTTGGTGAGCGCTTACGACGGAAAGGCTCGCAGTTATTCTCTGCCGGCCGACCTCTCTAGCCTCACCCAATTGCCCTCCCCTCAGCTACTCTCTCATAGTGGCAGCGCCAACGTCTACGCTCTCGGGCTTTCAAAAGACGGCAATAGTTTAGTGACATCTTCGGGTGATAAAACACTAAAAATTTGGGTTCGCTAACGCTTTTTAGGATCCATCCGCCGCCTCTATAGGTTCTAGACTCACTCCCCTCATGCAGGGGTAGTTCAACAAAAAAAGGCTCCCCAGTGGGGAGCCTTTTTTCATTTCGAGTAGAGACCTTACTCAGCGCGTAAACTGCACATCATCAAGATGAATATCGTAGGGCAGCAAACTCTCTCCGCTCGCCTCCCTGGTGACATTTCTAACAACAAAAGAGATACTCTCCAATTCCTTTGCATCCAGTGATACGCCACTCTTCAACTTAATATCAGCAAAGGTGACTGTGTAGTCCGCCCACATCTCCGTAAGCTCAAACTCCATACTATTGAAAGAGTTGTTGTTCTCTCGATCGTCACCGGGTGTATTCATTTGCACTCGTAGCTTTTGGCCAGCTGAACCACCGCGCGCCTTAAACTGAATTCCACTGTAAATAGACGCATCATAACATGCCACTCCGTCCAAATTGACAAAGCGCACGCTTGCGGCTGACCACTGATAAGGAGTCTCCTTGTCCCAACTTGTGCTGCAAGCAGGATCGGTGGAACAAGTAAGAGAGAGATACTTATTGTCCCCGTCGTCAACAAGAGTGGGGTCCGTGCTCGTGGTGTTCATCTCACTTTCAGGAGTGAGAAAACTTGCGGCAACCCAATAGCCATCCCGTGAATCAGCACCAGAAAGGAAGCTGCCTCCCTCAAAATCATCTATCAGTTCAATGACTCCGCCGCCCGCCCCGGTCTCGCCCTTAGCCACCGCAACACTGTCACAGGAGCGATCGACCGTACCCATAGTGGCTCCACCTCCGCCCAAAGAGCCGCCTCCACCCAAAGCACCTGTACCTCCGCTACCGCTACCACCAGAGCTAGTGCCGCCCGAGCCGGTGCCGCCAGAACTGGAACCTCCGCTACTTGAGCCGCCCGAGCTCCCGCCTCCAGTGCCCCCGGGCTCCTCTTCTTCACTGCCTCCACAAGCGACCATAGAAAGAGAAGTAAGAGTCGAAAGAAGAATAATTTTACCGAACGTACGCATGAAGATCCCCAGAAGAGTAAATAGGAAAGAAGGAACAGCGGTAAATACCCTAAAAAGGGCAATTTCAAAAGCGCTTCCAGTACCTTCTGCCGATTCATACGCCGGCGCGCAAAGGAACCTCCCCCAAAAGGGCCGCCATTGCGTGAGCCCTTCAGTGTTCAGGCTTCAACTCAGGGAAAAAAGCAAGCCAATGACTAAACCCAAAACAGGTCCCGCTATCTTGGGAAAAATGTACCACACGACCAAAAGTCCGATAATTCCATATTGAGAAGAACGAAATTCTCTCAGGCGTGCACCCAAACCATCAGGAAATAGGCCCTCAATAATTCCTCCTCCGTCGAGAGGGGGGACGGGAAACAGATTGAAGAGCCCCAAAATCACGTTCAGACTCAACAAAACCGAGAGAAAAAGCGCAAGAGCACTCGCCAGACTATTGGGAGCAGCACTAGCAGGCGCAACTACGATATGACTGATTGAGCGCGCCGAGAGTTCGACCACTCCGGCGTCGACGAGGGCAATCATCGCTACAAATGCAATGCCTGCCAAGAGGAAGTTTGCAAACGGTCCTGCGGCCGACATCAACGCGGCCCGCTTCGGATGACGCAAAGCCCAGTGGGGATCTAAAGGGGCCGAGGCCCAACCCATCATCCATCCCATCCAAACAAACGAAATAAGGGGGACAATGACCATACCCATTGGCTCACGACGCATATGAGGAAGGGGGTCAAGACTCATCTGCCCTCCTTCGTATGCGGTTGGATCTCCTCCCCAGTAAGCAACGGCGGCATGGGCAGCCTCATGACAAGTCGTGCTGAACACGAATACGACGAACCAAATTAAAAGGGAGGCAATATCGAAGTCCATGGGCTGCTCTCCATAGGACGAAATCACTCGTGGCGCAGGAGCCAAGTCAATTCTTTCCGATCCGCGGAGAGTTTCCCCAGTTATCCGTTGGCTCTATACTTCGCGCAGATGACTGCAAATTCTCCAAAGAAGACCTGGGCCGAACATTGGCAAACACGAGATATTCCTTGGGACGCCGGAAAAGCCGCCCCCAGCCTGATTCAGCTCCTCAAGGAGTGGCCCCTCAAGACAGTCGCCCCTCCCCAAGGCAGAGCCCTCATTCCGGGCTGCGGTTCAGGATATGACGTCTTGGGGCTCGCTCAATCAGGTTTCAATGCTCTAGGTCTTGATATTGCGCCAGGCGCTGCTGAAAAATTCGCAGAATTGCGAAAACCAACCCTCCTCAGCCCTGAACAAGCTCAGATCGATACGAAAGACTTCTTCACTACTTCCGCCGATGCCCTGGGCGGCACTTTCGATTTCATCTGGGACTACACCTTCTATTGCGCAATCGACCCCAGTTTGCGCCCCGCATGGAAGAAATCGATTCTCAATCTGCTCGCTCCCCAAGGTATCTTAGCCATGCTGCTCTTTCCGGTGATCCCCGACGCACCGCGAGACCAAGGTCCCCCCTATCCTCTCGATCCGGAGTGCGCTCGGGTCGATCTCGCTCCCGAATTTGAGAACCTTTACCTCGAGCCGGCGTCACAGAGTCACCCAGGCCGAGAAGGAAAAGAATGGCTCTCCCTTTGGCGCCGAAAAGAGTCGCTGAATCACGCCGAATAGCGCCGAATAGCGCTGAAAATCGTGATGATTGGCGTGTCGTACGCTCATCGCATCGAAACGGGTACGTCAATCAAGCCCTGCAGCACGTACGTACGGATGTCTTGCGATATGTACGTACGCTAAGTTTCCACGTACGCTCCGTAGGAGAAGGAGATACGCCATGTCTATTTCCCGAGAAACCGCGCACCCGCTCATCTCAGTGCAGCTCTGAATGAGCACGTGATCTAAAAGCTCACCGATGCGGGGTAAAGATTCCACTCGCTCGGTCCCCCTCTCTTCGAAGACTGTATACTTCATTCCGCTACCAGGTTCGGACTTCTAGAATGAACCTGAGCTATCTAGCCCGCACTTTTGAGCAGATGGTCTTGTTCGATCTCAAGGTGCAAGACCACGCGAAAATATCTAAAGAATCGCCCTTGCACCATGTATTTCGCTTGGGCTAGGGTCAAATTGTGCCCAATTTTCGCCTGTCCTCTCTTGGATCTCAGCGAAATTCGT
This sequence comes from uncultured Polyangiaceae bacterium, assembly GCA_964459035.1. Lineage (GTDB taxonomy): Bacteria > Myxococcota_A > Polyangia > Polyangiales > Polyangiaceae > NIC37A-2. Next base: position 11,731 of record CAYWLO010000029.1, read on the forward strand.
GCGGCGTAACTCCGTGAAATAATGTAATTTTGATACATTATTTTGCATCCTGCGTGCATGATGCAATAATCCTGCATCATGGGCTGGTTACGAGATTATATGAGTACGGCAAATCCACCGGTGAGCAGCTTTGGCAAGCTAGCTCAGCTCTCGCTCGACCACGCCGAATGGCCAGCTCATATAAGCCCCAAGCAGAGGTCCTTGTCTACCCTCTTCAGTAAATTAGATAGAAAACAAGATCTGGATTGGCTCCGTGATCGTATCGAGGTGCAACAGGTACTCGCAAATATATTGAGTAGACCACTAGCAGATATTCGCCGCACTATGGGAGAGACACCCTATGACGCGCAGGACAGATACCTTCGCTTTCATGACATAAGATACGCACGCGAACTCGACCTCGCCCAGGAGTCCCCACCACCCGGTATTCCGCGTAAGGCATGGCAGCCGACCAGCTGGGAGCATTCTTGGTGGCGAGTCAATCCGGGAACAGGGTGCACACTCAATAGATCATGGCTTCAAGCGCGTTCAATAGCGCGTTGTGTCTCTATCTACTCGCGCGACGATTTGGCGAAGGTCCCCTCCCGTGGCCCCGTCTTCATCGAGATCGATGCGACACTGGACGCTAGCTCTCTTGCGCTCACCGAAGAAGACTTACTGCGCATGCGAGCAGGAAATCGCCCCGTGTGCTTTGCTGCTCATTTTCCAGCCCCCCTTCTCAGTCTCAATGAATTTCAAGCTTCCCCTCCTACGGACTATCTTCCCGAATTGGTCGACTGGGTGGAGGAGCGTCTCGACGGCAGTGGACATTTTCATGCCGACCGAGCAGAGAAATGGTTGCGCACGGTAGCCCTCCCAGCGGGGGCTCTTAATAATTTTGGGGATACTTTGGGTCTCTTGGGCATGCTCGATGAAGTGCACCCTCGTTCACTACTCGCCAAAAGTCTGGACGACTTAGGTCAACATTTTGTACGCCAAAGAGTTCGTGAGGCGAACGAAGAGGCAAAGCTAAGCCCGCGACTGGCCGAAGAAGCCTACCCGGCACTTTTGCAATGTGCCGCTCGAATTCTTGTAGACGGGGAGACGAGTCTGACGAGCCCCCATGCCCTCGACGAGTGGACCGCTCTGCTCTCTGCCCCCGGTACAGAAGAACAACCTGATCCCCAATGGTTCATCTCGGCGTTGGGTGGGGCTCTTGGAAAACAAGTATCAAAACGCGATTTGCGCCGTGCCGCTCAAAAGCTGCAACCCAACTCTTTTCAGCTGGTTCGCAGTCTTGAGGGTGCCCAACTACTCCTAGCGCATAAAGCAAGCCATAGCCGTGATGAAGAGGGGGATAAACGACAGCTGCGCCCCCATTGGTTAGTGAGCCTTTTGACATCGCGTGCCGCCCTTCAAGTCTTGGAGCAAGCGCCAGAAAGCTGGGGTCGGGTCTTACTCTCGGGTCCCGACTCAAATCGTATTGTAAGCTCTTTAATAGATGGAATTGCTAGAGAAAACTTCAAACCTTGCTTCGCTCTTCTTGACGACTTTGATGCATCTCGCCCCGAGTTGGTAGCCGCCCTAGAATCGGTTCTTATCGCGTTGGGAGTGAGAAGCCTCGAAGGCCAAGAGATACCAGACGACCTGGTCGAACCCCTTCTTTCTCTCGTTAGCTCGCAACTTTTTCTCATCAACCAGTTACCGGTCTCGCGCCTCACTTTTCAAAGAGAGGAAGCCGCATACTTTCAGCCCGACTTCTTCCTAGTCAGCCTCCTGGCCCTTTGTCGCCAAACAGCCTTTCCCTTGCGGCATATTGACCCTGTTCGAAGCGAAAAAACGGCGATCATTGAGCATTTTATGGCCCCCTGTCTCAGGGTTCTCGACACTTACCGCTCTCATATTTCTCTAGGCGTAGGTATCATCGATTGCCTGGACGCTCTTTGTCCGCGAGACCTCCAAAGCGCCGAGCGCGTGGCGGCACCGGCATGTTTGCTCGCGGTCGACTCCCTCGGACAATCAAAGAATACAGTTTGGAAAGAAGCCTTCAAGCAATGTCCCCTAGACACCTTAATTGCCTATCTAAAAACACAGGGCGAACAAGAAAAAAAGTCCCTTGGAAAGTGTTGGTCATTTCTTAGTGCAGAGCCCCATGTGGAGCTCTACTTTACAAACAAAGGTACTATTAAAAAGTTATGGCAAGCCGCGCCCGAGACGGTCTTAAGACAGCGTGCCCAACAAGAACTAGCAATTGACTGGCATTGCCTTCTACCCCATCAATACTCCGAGTGGTTAGGAGCCCAAGACTCACCTACGCTACCACCTAGCGCCGCCATACATTGTCCGGTGCACGCCGCGCTACTCGCCTTGGAAGAAAGAGGGATCTCAGCTTTTCATCCCAAAGCGCTTAAGGAGTTCATGCCTCGAATGGGCGCTCGCATCGGGCCCTTCGTCCATCAAATTGTACGGGACAAAAAAGAGGGCGACCTACGCACTCTGCTCAACATTTGCCCCCCGGACGTCAGCTCCATTCTGGCAGAAGCTTTGCCCCCTGCCCCCCAATTGCTCAATCTCTCCAAAGAAAGCTTAGAGGAGACTCGCCTCTTCTTGTTAAATAACGTGCAGAGAAGGCATCAGGGCTTTCTGCTCTCCTACGAGATACTCACCAAGCTCCATGCCTCTATTGGCCCCCTGAGGCAGCTTGGTCAGGCCGACAATGACTGACTCTTGAGGACGGCGGACTACTAGACTAAGGCTTGAGCATGTCTCGTTCCTCCGCTCCTCATTGTGGCTCAAGTCACCCACTGTCTTTTTACCTGGCCCCGCTTCTTTGCCTTTCCTTGGCCAGCACAATTTCTTGCACCAAAGAAAAGAAAGAAGAAAAGGCTGCTCCAAGCGCTCCCGTCAAACAAGCTGCCCCCGCGGCAAAAGGAGCTAAAAAAACGGACTCCCTCACGCTACCCCAAGTAGGTGAGATGCCCATTGCTCAAGAGAACCCACAAACCCCCGAGAAGATCGCCCTCGGTAACCAACTTTTCTTCGAGAAAAAGCTCAGCGTCGACGGAAGTGTCTCCTGCTATTCTTGTCACCAAAATGAGAACGGAAATGGTGGCGCTACACCGACTGCCGTGGGCGCAAAGGGTAAGAAACTTTCTCGCCACAGTCCCGTTATGTGGAACGTAGGTTATTTGCCCGCACTGTATTGGGACGGTCGAGCCTCCTCCCTCGAAGGTCAAGCCAAAGGAGCCTGGGCGGGAGGTAATATGGGAGTGGGCAAGGATAACCTCGATAAAAAAGCAAAGGAAATTTCCCGATTGCCCGAGTACAAAGGTGCTTTTGAAAAAGCCTTTCCAGGAAAAGAGGTCAACGCCGATCTAGTTGCCCAGGCCATCTCAGCCTATGAGCGTACTTTAGTATGCAAGGACACAGCCTACGATAAATATGCAGCGGGAGATAAAAAGGCTCTGAGCGACGAGCAAAAAGATGGCCTCGACCTCTTCATGACCAAAGCCATGTGTGTGGCCTGTCATGCTCCCCCACTTTTCTCCACTGCCTATATGGGGGGAGGGTCCTTTCACAATGTGGGCATTGGCACCCAAGGCGTCGAAGACAAGAACGTCGACGTGGGTCGCATGAAGATTAGTAAAAGCGAGGCCGAGTGGGCAGCCTTTAAGCCACCAGGACTACGCAACGTAACCAAGAGCGCTCCTTATTTTCATGATGGCAGCGTAAGCAAGCTGGAGGAAGCGGTGAAGTTCATGGCTTCTGGCGGACACGACAACAAAAACAAGTCTCCGCTGATGAGTGACAAAAAGCTCACCGACCAAGAAATTAAGCAAATTGTGGCTTTTTTGGGAGCCCTGGAGTGCAGCGAAACGATCGAGCCACCCAAAAAGTGATCGCCTGTACCAAAGATCAGGGGCTTTCAACCTCCTGATCAAAAAATGCGCCCCCGCTCTTGGCCAAGTCTTTTAGAAGTGGGGCGGGAGCAAAGCGCTGGCCAAATTCACCTTCGAGACGCTCCAATCGCATCACGATATTTTCAGCGCCTAGAGTGTCCGCCAGAAAGAAGGGGCCCCCCAAGAAGGGAGGAAAACCAAGGCCAAAAATAGCCCCAATGTCTCCATCGCGCGGGTTACGCAAGATGCCTTCTGCCAGACAATGCACAGCTTCGTTCACCATCTGAAGAATGCATCTCTCCGCGATACTGCCTGGCTCTAACCAAGAGGTCTCGGTGAAGCCTTCGTCCTTTGGGCCCTGTTTCCTTGGAACCGGTAAACCGAGATCGGAGTACACTGAGAGGTCGACGGGGCGCGGGGCTCCTGTCTTGGTCGAGTAGTCGTAAAATCCACTTTTGTTTTTACGTCCCTGGCGACCGGCTGCAAGTAAACGTCCTAACTCAGAGGGCGGAGCCAGTCTCTCCCCAAAAGCTCGATGAAGAGTCTCAGCAACGTGCGTACCTACATCAATGCCCACCTCGTCGAGGAGCGCTAGGGGCCCCACAGGAAAACCAGCCTGAACGAGCTCGTGGTCAATCGCCTCAACTCCCCCGCCTTCTACAAGAGCGTAAGCAGCCTCGTTCAAATAGGGACCCAAAATACGTGTCGTATAAAAACCGGGCCCGTCGTTGACGACGATTACGGTCTTCCCTTGGCTCCGTCCCAACTCGACACAAGTTTTTGTGACCCAATCGGCCGTCTTTTTAGTTGTAATCACCTCAAGTAGAGGCATCTTTTCGACTGGCGAAAAGTAATGCATGCCAATAACGCGCTCTGGATATTGAGCCCCCTCAGCTATTTTACTGATGGGTAATGAAGAAGTATTCGATGCAAAAATGGTTTCTGCACTACAATTGTCTTCCACCTCTTTGAGAACCCGACGTTTTAAATCGAGGTCCTCATAAACAGCTTCTATGACGACATCGCAGACTCTAAGAGTCGCCGAGTCGGTTGTGCGGGTGATTTTTGCAAGATGGCGTGCGCGTTTTCGCGCGCTCATTCGCCGCCTTTCCACCTGTTTTTGCAGAAGCTTACCAACGGTGCCAAGACCTCGTTCAATATTGATCTCGGCCACGTCTTTTAGACGAACAAAATGCCCAGACTTTACACTGGATACGTAGGCGATTCCCGCGCCCATCAGCCCTGCCCCTAGAACCCCGATGGTTCCTACAGAACGGGGCCGAGTCTCACTGGAAGCTCCTGCATCTTTCTTGAGCGACTGGCCGCTAAAGTAGAGGTGCCGCAACGAGGCGGCCTCTCTAGAGACAACAAGCTCACCAAAAGCCTCCGCCTCACGCACCAGGCCGGCGCGCAGCCCCCTTTCTAGACCAAATCGAACGACATCAAGAATTTTCTCTGGCGCGGGGTAATTTCCCAAACTCTTTTCAAGAAGTCGTTTGCGCGCTTGATCAAAGACCAACTTTCTACCAATTGGATTTTCTGCCAGCGCCAGCTCGCGCAGCTCGTCTGTATGCAACAAGTCGCGTAGAGCACTGAATCGTCCTGCACCTTTTTCTTCTGCAAGCTGAAGGGCGCGAGCGATTGCTACCTGAGTGAGCACTCCATAAGGCACCACTTCATCTACCAGACCCATCTTTTGTGCTCTCTCGGCAGAGACTTGCCGGCCACTGAGCAAGAGATCGAGCGCCGCTGAAAGTCCTACAAGCGCAGGCAAACGTTGAGTACCTCCCATACCCGGCAAGATCCCCAATTGTACCTCTGGCAAACCGAGACGGGTTTTTGGTGAGAGACTGGCAACGCGTCCGGCGCACGCTAGGGCTATCTCCAAGCCCCCCCCCAGGCAGGCACCATGGATAGCCGCTACAACGGGAATGCGGCTTTGAGCGATTCTCTCAACCGCCGTTTGCCCGGTTTGGGACAAGCTGGTGCCTAATTCAGCTGAGGAGATCCTCTCCAACATGGAGATATCGGCTCCTGCTATAAAGCAGTCTGGTTTGGCAGAAGAAAGAACAAGGGCTCTCAGTGATTCATCACGCTCAATTTCATCAAAAATTCGATGAAATTCTTCGGCAAAGTCCGAACGCAACGTATTGACGCTTTCTCCGGGGGCGTCAAAAACTATCAATCCCACGCCGTCTTCCCCTCGATTCAATCGCAAGGTCCGAATACTTGACTCGTTCATTAGTTCGCCTCCAAAATCATACTGGCGCCAATTCCGCCGGCTGCGCACGCGGTACAAAGGGCAAACTCACCATCGCGGCGCCTCAGTTCTCTCAATGTCTGCATAATTTGCCGAGCACCTGTGGCTGCAAAAGGGTGCCCCAATGCCAATGAACCGCCATTTACATTGAAGCTATCCCAATCAATCGGACCAATGCTCTGAGATCTGCCTAATTTCTCTTTGGCAAATTTTCTCGACTCAAATGCCTGAGTATTGCTAAGAACTTGAGCGGCAAAAGCTTCGTGCATATCTATTAAATCAATATCAACCAACGACAAACCGGCTCGTTCAAGAGCCAAAGGAGTCGAGTAGGAAGGCCCCATTAACAATTGTTCTTGGGGGTCCAGGGCAGCGAAAGCGTAAGAACGAATGTAGCCCAAAGGAGTAACCCCCCACTCTTGGGCGCGCTCTTCGGTGGTGAGAATTAGTGCCGCCGCGCCGTCCGTGAGAGGCGAGCTATTGCCCGCTGTCACCGTGCCATGTTTTCTGTCAAAGGCGGGGCGCAAGTTGGCGTAACTTTCAATGGTCGAATCGCCTCGAACCAGATTATCTTGATTGATAGGTTGAAAATTCGGCAAATTGTAAACAGTCATGACATCTTGACCAATACGGCCTTCTTTCCATGCTTGGGCGGCAAGATGATGACTACGGTGAGCAAACTCATCCTGCGCCCCTCGGGAAATTCCATTTTCTTTGGCCATTTTCTCGGCGCTTTCTCCCATTGTAAGCCCGGTAGAAAACTCTCGAATGGCGGGGGGCACGGGAATGAGGTCTTGAGGACGCAGATGACTGAATGCGCGCAAACGGGCCCCCATGGTACGAGCCTTACTTGCGTTGAGTAGAGCTGACGCTAGAGGTTTACTCACTGTTATTGGAATATCAGTGGCGCTATCGGCTCCCCCCGCTATCACACAGTTGGCAGCACCTGTCGAGATAGCCTGAGCAGCACTCACAGTCGACTGATAGCTCGTCGCACAAGCACGAGAAACGCTAAATGCCTCAATGGAACTAGGAAGGCCAGCTGCCAGCACCAACTCGCGGGCAATATTTGGGGCTTCTATTGAAGGGAGGACCTGGCCAAACACAACTTGATCTATTTCCCGAATATCGATGTTCGAGCGAGCGACCAGCTCCCCGACCAAACTTGTGGCTAAATCGAGCGCACTCATTCGAGTGAAGCCGGTCGACTGTTTCTGAAATGGTGTGCGCAATCCATCAATGATGGCAACTCGTCGGGAGGCTCTCTCAATCGGCATGAAAATCGCTTACTCTCGTCCTCAACAAAAAGCGCCGAGGGTACAGACAAGGTCTAGTTTGCCATAGGGCGCCAATTTCCAGCAAGACTCAAATACAAAACCGGGAATTTGATGCAGGTTCTGGCTCGGAGCCCATTTATTTACCCGCTAGAGTCGTTAAGCGCGTGACCCTGTGCACGAAGCTGGCACAATGCGCCGCTCATGGTCTCCGACGTCCCCTCGCATGTTCAAAAAAAGAACGCGCCTCGCCGAAACTTGCTCTTTATGTGGGCCGTAGGCGGAGTGGTCTTGTTGCTCACTCAGGCAATTGTACGCTTGAGTGCCATCGCGCTCGAGGCTCTCACATCAGGACAAATGGCGCCCTGGCAACTCGGCATCTGCGCAATTTGGGCAGTAAGCAATTGCTATCTTGAAGGTCATCGAGGTTTTCACCTGCGCTTTGTGCCTCGGGTTCTCGCGCGGGCTCATTACTTGACGCAAAATCCCGAGCCTCACTTGGTTCTACTCGCTCCACTCTTTGCTATGGCTTTTTTCCGCGCGACTCGACGGGAGAAGGCAGCGGCATGGGGCGTAACATTTGCCGTCCTGCTCGCAATTGTCGCCGTTCGACAATTGCCCCAGCCTTGGCGCGGCTTGATAGACGCTGGCGTAGTCACGGGACTTACCTGGGGCACAGTCTCCATGCTTCTTGGAGCACTTCGTCGACTGCGAGGAGGCAACCCCGAGGCAAACCCCGAGGTCCCAGCCCTGAACTCCAGCGTGCAACCAGCAGCCCAAACAGCCAATTAATGGGACTACGCCTTCAACCCAAAAAGGAGAGGCTACGCCTAAAGAAAACGCCTCACCTTGTTAGAATTTGGTGAGTTAAGCTGTTCTGCGGCCTTAAAAACGCCGCTCTCGCAGGGCGGGTCCTCAAAGCGAACAGAAACAAGGCGTCCTGGCACCTGCTCGGAGAGTTCTCCCCAAAGAGCAATTAATTGAGCACGTGCTCTGCCTTCATCACCTTCAGTGTCCCAAGAGCCTCCTGCTAAGACTAACTCCGCTGCGCTTGTAGGCGGGGATGAACTCAACTCTTTTAACAGATGCAAACACAAACGTTTACGAAACGTCGATTGCGTCCCTGTTCGCAAAGCGCAAGCGTAGCCCGCTGCCTGCAGAGAGATCCCGCTTTTCTTCAAGCGGGATAAACGATGAAGAACCCGCACCTCAAATGCCGCCATCGTTTCATCGTCCGCCTGGACCGCCACTGCAGAATTCATAGCTCGAGTACGAATACCCGTGCCCCAAGTCGGCCACTCGGCCCCTTTTTCGAGCACCAAGAGAGTCATGGTCTTTTCCGCAGCCTGTGTGTTTTCTTCTCTCAAAATATTTGCCTTGAATGGCCCGCGGACGATGCATTTGATTCACAATCATTTGCAAGCTCAGCGACCGGTGATTCATCAACCAAGGAATGGAGAAACCTATTCCCCTCAAAAGGCGACTTTCATGTGAAGGCCCCCTTCTTCCCGCTGCGCCCCCCGGCGCTAGCATCAGTCAGATCCCTTTGGGACTCGCGCCTCTACTTCAAGTAGCAGCCGCCGAATCACCTCGGACACACAAGATGTGGCTGGCGGTAGCCTTGGTCAAGCCCTAATTTTTTAGAGCCAAATAATCGTCGAATTGCGCCTGGGCTCTTCCAAAGGGCTACCCGTGAGCGTCCCATCAAACCCCCAAGACACCTAAGCCATCGCCAAACGTCAAAAAAGACCCGCCCTCAGGGTGTCATTCGGTGTGGTGTTTACCATCTCTTCGGCTCATCGATAGCGTATCTTCAATAGAAAAAGCCCAAGGAGCATATTGCGCCTCGGGCCCCCGAACTACGACTCTTCAAAGTCGCTACCTCTACCCTAACATCTCAAATCAGCACCGGGGTCCACGCCCAGGCGAGCACACCACTCTTTAAAGTACTTAACACGCTGAGTCACTTCGCTGGGTCCTCTACCGCCACACTCTAGCTCGCCATTGATCTTTTCGATGGTTGCGCCAAACCCTTGGCTCGCAAAAATGCTTTGCATGGTTGTAGAATAGGAAGGATCTCCCTGCATCCAAAACCACAAAGCGGTCATCCAAACTAATTCATCATCAACACTTACCTGCTCGGGGCGTGCAAGAAGATCTATATTTTTGCCTTTTTCTGCCATGAGCAACTGAGCAAAATGATAGTTGTAATTGTGGGTGATCTGCAAAGCACCGCGACCGTGATAGCTCTTTCCTGCTGTACAGGCATGCTCAGCCGAACTGGTGCAGTACACACTCTGTGGTGAATATTCTTCTGCGGCCTCTAGGTTGTCTGATTCGTGTTGAACATGAGCCAAAAACGCCGCTACTTCACGCTTTTTACCGTCGGTGCTGCAACAACTGGCAAAATCGGGAAAGTGATCGACCGCGGCCAAAAGCTTGTTGTATTTATAAATTGCGTTGCGGCGAGGAAATGCCGAGTTGAACATTGCCTGTGTTACGTATTTTCCTAAACGATTGTCCGCGGGCGCTGTGATTATAACGTTGTCCCACTCTGTCGTTGTTGAACTGCCGCCAGTTGTGCCGCCTGTAGCGGCTGAATTTCCCCCTGTGGGGCCTCCTCCGGTCGTTCCTCCTGTTGCTGGGGCCGCTCCCGATCCTCCCGAGCCGCTACCGACCACAGGACTCGTCGTGGGGACGTCAATTTGTGTGAGAAATACCACATCATCTATCCACACATTAAAAGCGCCCACTCCTTCTGGTTGCCAGTTCAGGGAACTGATTTGGTCTGGAGAAAAAGTCGCAGCCACCCCAGTGCCCGATTGTTGCAATTGAGCCCAAGAGATCGTCACGGTTTGCCAGCCTGTCGTGACAGCTAGACTCAACCCGTGAACGTCCCAGCAGGCCAAGGAACCTGAGGCGACACAACTGCCTCCCTGTTCTACCGGAACCACACCAGGACTTGTGACCGAAAACCTCACGTTTGAACTGGCACGCACCCGAAAACTGACTCCCACGGAGCCAGCCGCGGCACCATTGGCCAACGCCAGGCTAAAGCTACTGCCCTCAGCTTGGGGCCCCTGGACAGAAAGAGCACTATTGCCAGTTTCGTCTGCGCGGAGCTCCGTTGTCACAGAACCGCCTACCGCAGTGATTCCCTGCAGTGAAGAGCCACTAAATGGGCCGGAGGAGCCGCTTGTCCCACTACCGGAGCAAGCCAAAGCCAAGAGAAGTAAGGAGGCGGAAAGAAAGGAACGAGTTTTCATAAGTTCACTACGGGAAATAGAAAGGGGGACGCGAGAGGAGAAACAAGCAAGAGCAGAATGTTTGCAGACTAGCAGCCCCCCTGATGATCGCATGTTTGTTTTTGCTCGGGAAGTTGGAGTCACGAACAACAAACACGCAGTGTTTCTGCAATCATTCACTCAAATTAGAATGAAGCCCAGACGACATCTCCGTTTGAGTAGGGAGATATGATTCTTGCACCTTCACCGAATTGGAGACAGCGGGGCGCTGGAGGCAAAGGGCGCACACATACAATCGTGCTGTAATTTTCTACTCATGACAAAAACAAACTAAAAGAAAGCGCTTTCTGGATGGCGGTTATGAACAAATTGTCCATGGCGACTTAAGAATTTACAGCTAACTTGTAGTCCGTAGAAGTCGGACCCCACTGATGTGCGGTTTGGCGAATATTCTTTTGTGAAACGAAATCGGCCGTTGGCGCCGTACTTTTAGGATTATAATTATGCGTAGTATTCAACTGGCTTCGATTCTTCTTCTTGCAGGAACATTCACTTTCGCTTGTAGCAGCGACGACGCGGTCACTCCCGGTGGCACCGGCGGAGGAAACTCCACATTTGGCAGCGGCAGCAGCACCGGCAGCGGCAGCACTGGCAACATGGGTGGAGGCAACGGCGTAGGCGCAAGCAATGGCAGCGGCGCAACAGGTGCAGGGGCAAGCACCGGTTCCGGGTCGACCGGTAATACGGGTAGCGGTCATCCCGGTTGCGATACGACGAAGGTAGCAACCGGTACCCCCACAATGATCGACGACTTCAATCACAACACCTACGTGGGTGAGAACCCCGTATTCAGCGAAGATTCGGACGGTCGCACGGGTTCTTGGGAGCATGAGTACAACGACGGCTCGGGTCGTTTGACCACCCCTCCTCTCATCGCTCTTGATGATGCATCGGGTATGGGTGGAGCAAGTTCCACGAATCCAGCGCACCTGAACATCAGCTGCAGTGGCGCCGGTGACGAGACTTGGTGTGCAACTCCATGGAATAAAGATAATGCTTGGGGTCAATGGGCTGCTGTCTCTACCCCCTTTGCGGAGTGGAGCGCGACCGCAACGAACTGTTACGATGCCAGCCAGTTCACCGGGATCAAGTTCAAGGCAAAGAGCGCAAGTGGCGAAGACAAGATCCTGTTGCAACTCGTAACTCCTGAGGCCGACGCGGCCACAGGGGCGGTTTTCAAGAGTAAAGCCCTCCCACTCAGCACTGATTGGCAAGAGTTCGAAGTTCCCTTCGACAGCGTCAAAATGGCTGATTGGGTCGAGAAAATTGGTGGAAACTCCGTAAATGTAACAGGCTTGACGAGTATGGCCTTTGCCGTTCGCACCGTAAAGGCGGTAAAAAAGCCAGATGGTGAAAGTCTCCTCCCCTACGACATCAGCATCGACGACGTAGAGTTCTACTAAAAAGAACCCACCCTAAAAGAGGCCGAGACCAATTGGTTTCGGCCTCTTTCTATTTTGTCGTCAAAACATCGCCCCAAGACGCCTCAAGCGAGACCAATCAGAACGCCAAAACGGTACCTAGTACCTCGTGCCGGAAGTCCGTGCCGGGTTTCACCAGACCCAACTGAAGTGGGGGCCTGATGAAACCCGCAATAGCCTCCCTATTTGCCCTCGGTACTACTTTTTGTCTCATGGGTACCAAAACCCGGCACGAAGTTCCGACCTTTGGTACTAGAAGCCGGTGGCGCGTCGCGAGGTCTCAACGACTAAGTCGCCGATACTGGAAGTGCTTTGGCACACGAGTATCGACCGACGACGCCGTTGAGTACGCAGCTGCGCCACAAACCTCGCTTTAGCCGTAGGACATTCCTAGGGCGTGAAAACCTTTGTCCACGTACACAACGCTTCCGGTCATACCGCTAGCAAGGGGGCTGCACATGAACGCCGCAAAGTTAGAAACCTCCTCTTGAGTGAGCTTCTCCTGCAAAGGAGCGTGCTTCTCGTAATGGTCAATGTAATCTCCCACAACGCCGGTCGCGTTCGCAGCGCGGGATAAAAATGGGCCAGCCGAAATCGTATTGATACGCAAACCGTACTTGCGACCCAATTGGTACGACAGGTAGCGGGTATCACACTCAAGAGCGGCTTTAGCCGATGACATGCCTCCGCCGTAACCGTGAATCACCTGCACGGCCGCCAAGTAACTGAGGCTCAATATAGCCCCCCCCTTGTTCATCATCGGACACATGCGATGACAAAGACTCGTGAGCGAATAGGTACTCATACCGAGAGCGGCGAGGTATCCTTTGCGGCTCGTGTCAAGCAAGTCAAGATGAACCTCGGGTCCATTGGCTAAGGAGTGCACTAAAACATCCAAAGAGTCATCGCCAAAGTCTGCCTTCCAACGGTCGGCTACTCCTTGAATACTAAAGTCTCCACGCTGAGCGTAGCGTTTGTTAGTCTTCACATCATCAGGAGCATCGTCCATCGTGTCAAAGGCTGCATCCATCGGATAGATTTTCTCAAACACAAGAGAATCAGTCTGGGCAAGGTGTCCGGGAGACAGCTTGAGGGCAGCGTCGAATTTTCCGCGCTCCAACATCTTTTCAAAGATGCCCATAGCAGGGGGCCAGGTCGCAACCGATACAGTCGCGCCACACTCGTAGAGTGCTTTGGCAATGGCAAATCCGAAACCGCCGGCATCGGCAACTCCGGCGACGAGAGCTCGTTTTCCACGTAAATCAATAATTGGCATGATGTAGAGGTGTTTTTGCCCCCATTAGGGGCTCTGTGGCAAGGGATTTGAGCAAGCTTTGCGTCATCTACCCCCCAACAATGAATAAAAAGGGCACTTTGACACCGGCCCTGCCCCAGGCCAGCTTGCCCCCATGAGTAAAGCCCAGCCCCTCTCAGCCCTCACCCCTGGCATGCAACTTCTCGTCGGCGGCAATCGTGCATTGATTGTTGACGAAAAATTGGCCCTGGCCTTTTGCGAAGGTGACTCCCTCGCTGTAGTTGAAAAGACCGAAGAAATTCTTCATATACCTGCTTCCGAGCAAAAAATAGCAAGAGACGCAGTCGCCCGCACCGTGAGTGCGTTTGGAGAGATGAGTGCGGTAACGGACAAAGCGATTGATAGTTTCTTTGACAAATTTGCCCAGCGTCTTTCCGACGAAAAAATTTGGGCACAAATAAAGAAAATCAACGAGCAAGATATTGTAGATGCTCAATCCAGCGGGCGTTCAACCACTCGCCTTGAGGCAACCGACTCCATGCGTCAAGGCATGATAGAAGGCCTCAAAGGCTGGGCTCGGGCAAGCTCTGTGCGGGGCAAGGTGATAGAAAAGGTAGACCACGGCTCGTGGACGGCCGAGCTGGTGGGCGCCGAGTTAGGTGTTGTAGCCTTTGTATTTGAAGGACGCCCCAATGTTGTAGCCGATGCAACCGGTGTATTACGTGGAGGAAATACCGTAGTATTTCGAATCGGCCGCGATGCGTTGAAAACTGCCAAGGCAATTATTGAGCTTGCCACCCGACCTGCTCTTCAAGAAGCTGGCCTACCTGAAGGAGCTGTGACCGTAGTAGATAGTGCCGCACATGCAGCTGGTTGGGCTCTATTTGGCGACCAGCGATTGGCCCTTGCCGTCGCTCGTGGTTCTGGAGCCGCGGTCGACACTCTCGGTAGTTTAGCTCAAAGTGCAGGTGTGCCCGTCAGCCTCCATGGCACAGGAGGAGCTTGGCTCTTTGCTGGAAAAAACACTCTCGAAAACAAACTCGTTCAGGTCGTGGCTGACTGTCTCGATAGAAAAGTCTGCAACACTCTCAACACCTGCTGCATTCTTCGAAGCGAAGCCTCTCGGTTGATGCCAGCATTCTTAAAAGGCATGCAATTGGCCGGTGAGCGACGCTCTGCGAACTACAAATTGCATGTGGCCGCGGGGGGTGAAGATTGTGTACCGGCCGAATTATTCAGCAAAAAGGTGCAAATTGGTCGCGCCCAGGGAGATGTCGAAGAAAATCAAGCGCAAACCATTGGCGGCGATCAATTAGGTCACGAGTGGGAATGGGAGAACTCACCGGAAGTGACTCTAAAAATAGTTGAGACGATGGACGAAGGCTGTGCTCTCTTTAATGAGCAAAGCCCACAATTTGTAGCCTGCCTTCTTTCAGAAGACTCACATGAATTTGAACGTTTTTGGTCCAACGTCAACGCTCCTTTTGTTGGAGACGGCTTCACCCGTTGGGTAGACGGGCAATATGCTCTCAATCGCCCTGAACTTGGGCTTTCCAATTGGGAAAGCGGGCGTCTATTTGGACGTGGTGGCGTATTGAGCGGTGATAGCGTCTTCACAGTACGCACTCGTGTATTGGGTACCAGTAACGGCAAACCCTAAGTTTTTGACTGAGGATACAGAGTAGGGCGTCGCTGACGGCGCTCTACTCTGTACCCTCCGAAACTTACTGGGCAATTCGCAAAAGTTGCGCGACCGGGAAGACCTTCGTGTCCTGATCCTCTGGCACAATTTGTCCGCCTCCCTGCGACTTAAAGTAGCCGTGTCCACGGAGAGGCGAGAGCTCAACTATTATTCTTTGTAGAGACTCAAGTTCTCAACCCAAAAGTCAATCGGCGCGCTAGCCCCCGACCTTTTGGGAACCAGCTTAATCAACTTCGCGTTGCTCTTCACAAAACCGGTACTTCTCGAAAATGGAACCACATATTGTTTCCACGTCGAGCCAATCGTTTTGAAGAAGAATTCGTCGCCTCCTCCTCCGGGACTTTCAAACCGCACAGAGAGAAGTATCGATTCGGAACTCTTCGCGTGAAAAATGATACCGTCGTAGTCTGACAAGTCTGCTGAATCGGTCCGCTTAAACATCATCTGAGCATCCAAGCTCATCCATTCCGCATTGGAGGCAGTGGCATGAAACGCCAAATTTCCTTGAGCGGTACAGCCTCTCTCCTCGTAACCACCAGTTTCTTTCCAGGAAAGGAATTCAGAAATGGGCTGGTATGTCCCCCCCGAATCGGCCGCAATTCCCCAAAAGCCAGTCACCTCCGAAGCAAGTTGAGGAACGGTGTCGGAATAAGGCGTAGCATCAGTATCAAATGAATCTATCAGATAAACAGACGAAACCCCTGTAAACTCGGGCGTCTCAGTATCGCAAGGATCGCCTGACCCTCCCCCGGTGCCACCTGCTGGTGCTGTGCCGCCTGTGGCCATTCCACCGGTTGCTCCGGTAGCGCCAGTTCCTCCAGCGCTCACTCCTCCGGTTCCAATATTGAGACCGCCACCACCCGAATTTGTAGCGCCCGAGCCTCCGGTAGAACTTGCACCGGAGCCTCCTGTAAAGTCCCCACCTCTACCTCCGGAAGAGTCGCCCCCTCCAGTGCCTCCGCTCGCGCCCGATGCGCTACCAATATCGGCAGGAGTACCCTCAGCGCCGTCGATCAATGCTTGATCATAGACCAAACAAGAGGGAAGTGTCGCTACGACGAATAAGGAAAGCCATCTTAATTGAAGCACCTATTCAGCATAGCTCCGAAAACCATGATGACAATTCTCGGCGCGCCGTGACTGGACGTTCTCACCTACCCCCAACTACATCAAAGTAGAGCTTCATTGTAGAAATTACCGGGAAATATGCACTCTCTACAAAAAATTACGCCCGCCGCCCTTCAAACAAAAAGACAAAGCGCCTTGGTACTCTCGGTACCAAAGCGCCCTCACGACCTGAACACGTTCAGTCGTATTCGATTTTTTTACATCTGACGGACACGACCATCTACGCCCAATGCTGCCTCGCGCACACATTCGGACAAGGTGGGGTGAGCATGACAGACTCGAGCGAGGTCTTCGGAGCTCGCACCAAACTCCATCGCTGTGACAGCCTCTGCAATTAAGTCCCCGGCTCGAGCGCCAATGATGTGAACACCTAAGATTCTATCCGTCTTAGCGTCTGCAAGAACCTTTACCTTGCCATCTGTCTCATTGAGAGCGCGAGCGCGACCGTTAGCAATGAAGGGGAATACACCCTTCTTAAAGTCGATACCATGCTCCGCAAGCTCGTCTTCGGTTTTGCCCACCGTCGCAATCTCGGGATGAGTATAAACCACTCCCGGAATGACTCCATAATTTACATGGCCAACGCCTGTAACAAGTTTTTCGGCAAGGGCAACACCCTCTTCTTCAGCCTTGTGCGCTAACATTGCGCCACCAATCACATCTCCAATTGCGTAAACGCCCGGCACATTGGTGCGGTAGTGCTCATCTACACGAATAAAGCCGCGGCGATCGGTTTCGATACCCATGCCCTCAATATTCAGTCCTTCGGTATTGGGAGTTCGCCCTGCAGAAAGCAAGACTCTGTCCGCCACAATTGACTCTTGCCCCTCGATTTCAACAACAACCTTCTCACCGTCAAGGCGAGCCGATGTCACCTTAGAGCCCAGCCTAAACTCGAAACCTTGTTTCTTAAAGAGCTTGAGACCTTCTTTAGCAATCTCAGAATCCATACCGGGGAGAATGCGATCCAGGTATTCGACAACTGTCACTTTGGAGCCCAAACGACGCCAAACTGAGCCCATCTCCATGCCGATGTAGCCAGCACCAATCACCACCATATGCTCTGGCACCTCGGGGTACTTCAAAGCTTCGGTGCTGGTTCCGATACGATCACCGTCTAGCTCAACGCCTTGAAGAGTCGCCACGCTACTGCCGGTCGCCACAATGATGTGCTTGCAGGTAAGCTCTGTTTTTTCGCCCTCGTTGTTCTCAACCACTACTTGACCAGGAGCGGCAATGGACCCGCGCCCGCTGTAGCGGGTGATCTTGTTCTTCTTAAAAAGAAAGGCGATGCCGTCGGTAAGACCAGTTACAATCTTGTCTTTACGCGCCATCATTTTGTCAAGGTCCAGGCCAACGTCACCGACGTTGATTCCGAAGTCTCCCAGGTGTTTAGAGGCTTCCTCGTAGCGTTCGCTCGCCTCAAGAAGAGCTTTACTAGGAATACAGCCAACTCGTAGGCAAGTGCCTCCAAGGCGAGTTTCGAGCTCCACAACAGCTGTATTGAGGCCCAGTTGAGCGGCACGGATAGCAGCTACGTAGCCGCCAGGTCCTGCACCAATAATGATAACGTCGTGCTGAGACATGATTTTACAATGGGGGGATAAGACCAGAACTAATACGAAACCCCAGGAGTACTTCCCGGGGCTCGAAACGATGAAACAAGACGTCGCACCGCATGCAGTTTATACAAAAGATCGAGAAGGTATTATACTTCTATGAGAATACGAGAAGGTGATTCGATGCATTCTTTAATGCGCTTAAGAAACGTAACCGCTTCTCGCCCATCGACTATGCGATGGTCGTAGGTAAGCGCTAGATACATGATGGGGCGCACCTCCACCTTGCCGTCTACAACCCAAGGGCGTTGCACAATATTATGCAGGCCAAGAATACCACTTTGAGGGGGGTTGACGATGGGGGTCGAAAGCATCGAGCCGTAAATGCCACCGTTGGAGATGGTGAATGTCCCGCCTTGCAGCTCTTCGAGCTTGATAGCGTTCTTTTTAGCGCGAGTACCAAAGTCAAAGATAGTCTGCTCGACCTGAGAAAAGCTCAAGCGATCCGCATCGCGGATCACGGGAACCACTAGACCTTTGCCCCCGCCGACGGCGACGCCCACGTCGTAAAAATTCTTGTAAATGATCTTTTTGCCATTTACCTCAGCGTTGACCGAAGGATTCTCCTTAAGAGCTTCAATGGCGGCTTTGATAAAGAAAGACATGAAGCCCAGCTTGATGCCGTACTTCTTTACAAATAGATCTTGGTACTGCTTACGCAATGCCATGACGTTGGTCATGTCCACCTCGTTGAAGGTGGTCAGCAAGGCCATTTGCTGCTGAGCATGCACAAGACGCTCTGCTATCTTGCGACGCATGGGAGTCATGTTCACGACCTCCTCACCTCGCGGATCGGGAGTATGAGCAGTGGCGGGCGCCAGGCCCCCCGGAGCAGGTGCAAACCCAGTCGGATTTGGTGATAGCGACGGAGGTGCCGCTAGATGACGCTGCACATCTTCTTTTAGAGTGCGGCCACCAGGCCCCGTGGGTTTCACATGAGCCACGGAGATGCCCGCTTCCTCAGCCACCCGCCGAGCCGAAGGCATTACGCGCGCAAATGCCTCTGGAGGCAGCGAATCGCGAACACTTGTCGGCACAGAAGTAGAAGCCGCGACCGCCGCAGGGGCGACTGCCGCTGGGGTGACTGCTGCTGCAACCTCTGGGGTCTCGACTTTCTCGGCAGGAGAAGGAGCAGCTACGGCGCCCTCTTCCATCAAACCGATTAAATCGCCCACGTTAGCGTCTTCCCCGTCACCGATTGTGATTTTAGTGAGTACACCGTCCACTGGCGCGGGCAGTTCCACTGTCACCTTATCGGTTTCAATGACGACGATGATCTCGTCTCGACGAACTGAATCGCCTTCCTTTTTCAGCCACTCGCCAATCTGCACTTCTGTGATTGACTCGCCTGCTGGCGGAACTTTCAACTCAACGGCCATCCGTCGAACTCCTACTGATTGCTTAATAATCGGGCACAGCAACTATTTGCATGAGCCTAATTCAATTGAATACTTAAAAAAACTGATGGCAACGAATGTCACCGCGACCGCATAAATACACGGCCCAAAATTTAACTAGGGCTCTCAATGCCAAAGACAGCGTCCATGATGGTCTTTTCTTCGATTCTATGAGACTGAGCAGACCCAGTAGCGGGGCTGGCCGAGGCAGGACGACTCACGCAGTCGAAAGGATAGGCCCCACAGAGGTTGCGTCCAAAATGCGCGTTCATGAAGCGCCACGCTCCCATATTTTCGGGTTCGTCCTGTACCCACTGCACCGGAGTGCCTTCAGAATATGGTGCAAGCGCCTCCTTCAGTTGATCTTCACGTAAGGGATAGAGCTGCTCGATACGAATGATTGCGACGTCATCTCGCTTGCGCTCCTCCCGTTGACGAGCAAGCTCAAAGTAGATCTTACCAGAGCAGAGAAGTACCTTTTTGGTGTCGGCCTGATTCTCACGTTCATCGGCTAAGATGCGCTGGTAGGTGCCCGTCTCTAGTTCTTCCAGCGAACTGACCGCCTTGGGGTTGCGCAAGAGACTCTTGGGAGTGAACACAATCAAAGGTTTACGCCATCTGCGTATCACTTGACGACGCAAGAGGTGAAAGTACTGAGCGGGGGTCGTGGGCTGACAAATTTGCATATTGTCTTCGGCCGATTGCATCAAAAAACGTTCGATACGAGCGCTGGAGTGTTCAGGACCTTGCCCCTCAAAACCATGAGGCAAGAGCATGACGATTCCACTCAGGCGTTTCCATTTATCTTCTGCGCTGGAGATAAACTGATCGATGATGACTTGGGCAGCGTTGACGAAGTCGCCAAATTGCGCCTCCCACATAACCAAACCATCGGGCCAGTCTAAACTGTAACCGTATTCGTAACCAAGCACGCCCGCCTCACTCAAGGGGCTATTGTAAATCTCAATTGACCCCTGATCGGAATCCAATTGGCTCAAAGGCAAGAAGCGACGACCGTTTTCAGAATCGTGCAACACAGCGTGGCGATGGCTAAACGTGCCACGACCACAGTCTTGGCCAGTAAGGCGAACGCGCACATTTTGAGTGACGAGTGTAGCAAATGCGGCAGTCTCCGCTGCGCCCCAATCAAAGGGTCGCTTGCCTTCGCCCATTTCGCGGCGCTGCTTGAGTAAACGAACAATCTTTTTGTTTGGACTAAAACCCTCGGGCATATCCGTCAGGCGCTTCATTAGCTCGCAAATTACATCCGCTTTTACGCCGGTGTCCACGTCTGCCACGTCCAACTCGGGACCGCCTTGGTAGCCCTGCCAGACTCCGCCCAGCCAATCGTGAATACGGACATAATCCGCCCGACGGGCTTCACTCAATTCGAGTTCTAGATGAGCGCGGCGTTCAACAGAAATTTGATCGGCTTCTTCGCGAGTGACTTCACCCAAGCCAAGTAAGCTCTGTAGGTACCCCTCGCGCACGCCCGAACGTTCAGCAATTGCCTTGTAAAGTAAGGGCTGAGTAAACGCAGGCTCGTCTGTCTCATTGTGGCCATGACGACGGTAACCATACATGTCGATGACCACGTCACGAGAAAAAGTACGACGAAAATCCATCGCAAGCTGCACGACCTGAGCCACGGCTTCAGGATCTTCACCGTTCACGTGAAAAATCGGAATCTGTAACATCTTCGCCACATCGGTGGCGTAGGTCATGGAGCGCGACTCCGAAGGAGGCGTCGTAAAACCAATCTGATTGTTGACGATGACGTGAATTGTCCCGCCAGTTGCGTATGCCTGCAACTGGGACAAGTTGAGGGTTTCTTGAATGATACCCTCCCCTGCAAATGCCGCGTCCCCGTGAATGAGAATTGAGCACTTGCGCGAACGCAATTCGTCGCCCATGCGATCTTGTTTGGCGCGACAACGCCCTAAGACCACAGGATTAACGTACTCCAAATGGCTTGGGTTAAAACAAAGAGAGAGGTGCACACGCTTGCCACTTGCCGTGACGTAGTCAGAGCTATGGCCCAGGTGATACTTTACATCGCCACTGCCCATGTAAAATTCGGGGTCGACGTCCTCGAACTCGCGAAAGATGTTGCGAGGACTCTTTCCTAGAATATTAGCTAATACATTGAGGCGCCCACGATGGGCCATACCCAACACAATTTCGTTGGTACCGTGTAAGGCAGCTCGCTCAATTGCAAAAGAAAGCAGGGGGATAAGGCTCTCTGAGCCCTCCAGTGAAAAGCTTTTTGCGCCAATGTACTTCTTGGCAATGAACTCTTCAAAAATGGTCGCGTCGGTGAGCTTCACCAAAATGCGCAACTGCTCTTCGCGGCTGAGATGAACGCGATTCTGCGTGCCCTCCATGCGATCTTGAAGCCAGTTCTTTACCTCAAGGTCATCGATGTGCATGAACTGCACGCCAATTGAGCGGCAGTAGGTGCGGCTCAGCCTTTCGATAATTTCCCGTAGCTTGAGGGTCTCCGCTCCGAAAATAGTACGACTGGAGAAGACGCGCTCCATGTCGTCTCGACCCAGATCATAAAAACCGGGATCAAGCTCGGGCTGAGAGGCTCGGGGTAAGCCCAAAGGATCTATCAAGGCCGTCATGTGCCCACGCACACGATAAGCTCGAACTAACGCATCGACCCTATCCTGAAGAGCTAATGCATCAGCACGACTCCCGTTGGAAACGCCAGTTACTTGTGCGCTGACCGCTGGAACAGCAGGCGCAACAAAGTCTGTAGGCGCCGGATCGAATACCGAACGCGGCTTAAACGAGGGGCCTACCTGATGGGCAGTCTGGGCTTCTGAAGCACCCTCTCGTTCAAAATAATTACGCCACTCTTCAGGAACAGTGGCGGGGTCTTTGAGATAGTCAGCGTAGATGCCCTCGACAAAGGCGAGGCTGGTTGAGCTGGCGCTACCGGGATCGGACATGGTGTTGCAGTACTAGATTCGAAGCAATTGTGGGTTGGCCCGCAAAGACGGTAGCGGCCCACGGGGCGAAATCTACAGATAAATGCGGACTAATTCATTCAGTTCGCTGGTACCCAAATCTGAACGGGAAAAATGCCCAAAAATGGCGTTCTCTTTCCCCCCGCTCGCCCTCAAATTGAGGACAGTCGAGGAGTAAGAGCTGCGCAGCTGCCTCGTCGGCGGAAAAACTCACCCACGGGAGACCTCCTCGGGCCAGTACCAAGGACCGGAACTTCGTGCCGGGTTTGGCACCCACGAGACAAAAAGTCGTACCGAGGGCAAACCGAGACGAATCAGGGGCTTTCTCCTGCCCCCCTACCCTAGTTGGGAGCAGGAGAAGGCCGGCACGAGGTACTAGTCAATCGGGTACTCGAAGGTACCCGTGACGGAGAAATGCATAAAGCTGCGTCGTCAAAGCTTCAGCACTTTCTCCAGAAAGTCCCAACATTACTGCTTGATAGAGCAATTCCTTGAGGGCACCAATTGTCATGTAGGCCAACACCTTTGGCTCTCCCTCGGCCACAATGCCTAGGGCTTGACCGTCTCTTAGACTTTCGGTCAAAAGTTGCACCACGCTGTCGTAGAAGGTGGTCAACTTTCTTTGAAGCTCAGGATCGGCACCTACGGCGTCCGTAAACAAGATCTTGGTCATGGCCCGCTCCTCCAAGCAGACACTTAAAATTCCTCGAATATTTTCGACAACTTGTTGAGCAACTGGTCTCTTGAGGTCATCGGTGACGATCGTAATGATCGAACTTACGATTTGGGCGCCAAAACGGTCAATCAGCTCCTCTAGAACGGCGCGTTTATCGTCAAAGTAGAGGTAAAAGGTACCGCGAGCGACACCTACTTCTCCCACGATATCGTCCACCGTCGCGCGGGCGTAGCCAATTTTCGCGAAAATATCTCGTGAAGCCGCCAAAATCTGCCCGCGACGCTCCTCTTTACTGATACTTTTAGCCCCTGACCTCGTTTTGGAGGAGGTTGCACGTTTGCGAGTCTTTGCTCCCTTTTTGGCACGAGTACCCGAGGCCACTAAGGAGGATGAGGACGATTTGCTTGCGCGCGCAGTGGCCATGACTGCTTTATGCCTCCCGGGTGAGCCTCGCCGCAAGCTTCGATCAGGTTGAAAAGCCTGACTTCGAGAAGTCTTTTGCATGTCTGTGATTCTGAGGCACTCTAGGCTCACTGACACGCGCGTCAGTGACGTCAGTGTCAGTACCCCGACGCCGGTAAAAAACCCTGCTCGTGGCAGGATCTACATCATGAGCAAAAGCGAAATGCAGCAGTCCCAAGAAGTTCTCTATATTGGCCTGGACGTAGGCTCCACCACCGTCAAGGCCGTGGTGATAGATCCTGCAAGCAAAGAAATCTTGTGGAACGATTACCAGCGCCATCACACAAAACAGCCCGAAAAGTGTCTGGAGCTCCTCAACGCAATTCTTGCAGCGTTTCCCCATCATGAGCCAGGGCAATTTCGTGTATTTGCAACGGGCTCAGGGTCAGGACCCATTTGCGAGCCGACGGGCGCAAAGTTTGTGCAAGAGGTGAACGCTGTCACCCTCGCAGTCGAAGAGAAACACCCCGACGTAATGAGCGTGATCGAGTTGGGCGGTCAAGACGCCAAAATCATCATGTTCAAGAAGAACGAAGAGAACGGCGAAAAGACGGCCAGCACTTCGATGAACGATAAGTGCGCCAGCGGAACGGGTGCCACTATCGACAAATGCATGATCAAAGTAGGCGCCGAGCCAGGCTTTGCGACGTCCCTACGGTTTAACGATCAAAAACTGCACCACGTCGCGGCCAAGTGTGGCGTCTTTGCCGAGACAGATATCGTCAATCTAGTGAAGACGGGTATCCCCAAAGATGAGGTACTCAACTCATTGGCTGATGCAATTGTTAGTCAAAATCTCAGCGTGCTAACGCGCGGCAATACCCTAAAAGCAAAGGTGCTTCTTCTAGGTGGCCCCAATACTTACCTTCCCTTTTTACAGGATTGTTGGCGAAAAAGAATTCCCGAGACCTGGCGCGCACGAGGGTACGATTACCCAAAAGATATCCCGATAGAGGAACTTATTTTCGTTCCAGAGAGCGCAGAGCTTTACGCAGCTTTCGGAGCAGCAACTTTCGGCTTGAGCGAAGGAGGAGTCGCCGGAAAATTTTTGGGTGTTGAGAGGCTTCAGGACTTCATCACAAATGGGCGGCGGGCTCGATTAGGAGAGCAGGCGGGTCCCCCTCTTTCAAAGGAAGAACAAGAGACCGCCAATTTTGTCAAGGCATATACAGTGCCCCGATTCACTCCCGCGCAATTTCAACCGGGGCAGGTGGTACGCGGTGTCATCGGTCTAGACGGTGGCTCTACCTCTTCAAAAGCCGTGCTTGTCGACGAAGATGGCGAAATTCTTGCAAAAGCCTACCAGCTTTCCAAGGGCAACCCCATTCAAGACACGAAAGAGCTACTAGCTGTCCTTCAAAAGACAGTAGAAGATCAGGGGGCAACTCTAGAGTGTCTAGGTTTTGGTGCAACCGGCTACGCTGCTGATGTGCTCGAAGAAACCGTTTTAGCCGACGTAAATATTGTTGAAACAGTGGCGCATATGATGAGCGCTGTGCACTTTTTCGGTGATGTAGATGTTATCTGTGACATTGGCGGGCAGGATATCAAAGTCCTCTTTATGAAAAACGGCGACATCGCCAACTTCAAACTCTCCAATAGTTGCTCGGCGGGCAACGGCATGCTGCTTCAAGCCATGGCCGATCAATTTGGTCTACCTGTCACTGAATATGCTGAAAATGCATTCAAGGCGGAACTTGCTCCGAAGTTTTCTTACGGTTGTGCGGTTTTTCTCGATAGCGACCGAGTAACCTTTCAAAAAGAAGGCTACCAAAAAGAAGAATTACTCGCAGGATTAGCCCAGGTATTGCCAAAAAACATTTGGCAATATGTGGTGCAAATTCCGCGTTTAGCATCGTTGGGTAAGAAATTCGTTCTCCAAGGAGGCACCCAGTACAACTTGGCGGCCGTAAAGGCCCAAGTCGACTACATCAAAGAGCGCGTGCCCGGAGCCGAAGTATTTGTTCACCCCCATACGGGTGAAGCGGGGGCAATTGGCGCAGCTATGGAGACACTACGCCGCTACAAACGCGACGGAAAATCTCGCTACATTGGTATCGACGCCACTTTACGTCTCGACTACGTCTCGAAAAATGATGAAGAGACCGTTTGCCACTTTTGCCCCAATGAATGCAAAAGAACCTTCATTGACACCACCCGCCCCGATGGTTCAACAAGTCGCTACATTGCGGGATTCTCATGTGAAAAAGGCACGGTCGAGAGTAAAGAAGCCATGCTTTCTCTCATGGAGGATCGCAAGAAAACGGCCGCCGAGTTTCCAAACGTCGTATCTTACGAGGCCGAGCAAGCTTTTAAGAGTTTTTACAAGGCCGAGGCACTCCCCGAAGCGGGCACGCCCATTGAAGACATTGAAGTCACTCAGACCCTCTTTCGTGTAAAAAAGAAAAACGTCACACGCCCCTTTCATCGCTCAAGTCCAGAGGCTGCCAAGCGGCGCAAGAAGCTTCGTATCGGCATGCCACGAGTACTCAATATGTATTCGACAGCACCCTTCTTCAAAGCCTATTTCGAGGCTTTAGGCTTGGGACGTTCCAACGTGCTTTTTAGCGATGAGACAAGCGAAGAGATGTTTGCCGAGGGGGCACGCTATGGCTCTATCGATCCGTGTTTTCCTAGCAAAGTGGTGCAAGCCCATATGCACGAGTTGCTATTTCATAAGCACAACCCGGAGCGAAACAAAGGGCTCAACTTTATTTTCTTCCCCATTCTTACTCACGTACCTTCCTTCGTAAAAGATACGATGGACAATACTTCCTGTCCGATTGTGGCCGGTACCCCCGACGTAATCAAAGCCGCATTCACGAAAGAGGTGGACTTTTTCGCGGAACGAGACATTGATTACGTAGCTCCAGCATTATCGTTTAGTGAACTCAATCTTCTCAAAAAGAGAATGTTTAAAACTTGGGAAAATCGCCTCGAAATTACCGAAGACGAAAGTGATCATGCCTGCGATCAAGCTCAGCTAGCCTTAGAGGCTTTTGAAGCTGATCTTCAAGACAAGGGACGCGCAATTTTAGAAACAGTGGAGGCTGAGGACCGCATGGCGATTCTTGTTCTCAACCGGCCCTATCACGCCGACCCTGGTATGAATCATGGAATTCCCGAAGAGTTTCAGGTGCTAGGCTTTCCAATATTAAGTCTCCGTTCCATTCCTAAAGACGATGAGTATCTGATGAGATACTTTAAGGACGATATCAAAAAGGGACTTATGAAGACCCCTCTTGAGCTCAACCATGTTTGGCCAGAGAATTATTCGGCAAACAGCTCACAAAAAGTGTGGGGAGCTGTTTTTGCTAGCCATCACCCCAACGTTGCCGTCCTCGATCTCTCTAGCTTCAAGTGCGGGCACGACGCTCCAACCTATGGTCTTATCGAATCTATATTGAGCTCGGCAAAAACTACGGCTTCATCCTTGCACGATCTCGACGCAAATAAGCCAGGTGGCTCTATTAAAATTCGCGTAAAAACCTACGCGCATTCACTCGCGTTGGCCGAAGAACGTCTAACGGACATCTCTCAGAAACGTCGCGATCTCGAAATGTCTATCGAACGCAAACGTCTCGAACTTCTTGAGCGAAAACAATTCCAATTAAGTGCTCTGCACCGGGACGATCCAGCACTCAACAAGGTATTAGAAGAGACACGAGCCAAAATTTTGGCTTATGAAGTGCGTACCCGCCCGGCCTTAGAACTTCCGAAAGGCATGGTCTCTTTGGGAAAAAAGACTGTGGATGGTCGAGTCGTTCCGGTACACCAACCTCAAGCAGCTGCCCTCCCCGCCGAATAGGGTGTGGGGGCTAGAACGGCCCAACCGGTTTGCCGGTTGTCGCGACCAGCAGGACATCTAGAGCGCCGATAAGTGGGCGCTCTAGCACCTAAAAACTTACGCCAATACCGCCGTGCAGCTCTAGTTGCGCCATTGGCTGTAAGTTGTCGGCCTTAAGGCAGCCCACGCCCTCTGAGCAAAAGGTATCGCCTTTTACAAAGACAACAGGCACTCGTCCTAAAAATCGTAAGTGTATGTGCTCGTGAAGATCGACTTTGAAGCCCGTATCAAATACTGGCGCAAAGAAAATTTCAGCAGTGCCAGTGCCTAGAGAAGCAAAGCGGGCCAAGCCTAAACTAAAACCTAGATACGGCACGACAATGCCACGGGTCATCTCAACGTTTCCACCAAACTGAAAGTACTCAAGAGAGGCGTCAGTCGAAAAGTTGCTCCCTGCCCCGCTCGTCATTTCGTAATCTACTCTCGATTGCTGGCGGCTGTAGGAGAGATAGATAAACCCATCCGGTTGAGCTCGATAGCCAGCAATGGCAGAAAAGGCGAAACCGCCATTCATCTTGAGTTGTCCTGCTGCTTCCGTCGTAGATCCGTCGGCCTCTTGCAAGAGTTTGACCGAAGAACCAAACCTGTAGCCCCCTGTCACGTCCAACTCAAAGTTATTGTGAGCGAGTGCATCTCCGGCACCCAATTGCACTGCAAAAAGAGTGGACACCAAGGGGAATAGCTTTTGAGGCACAATCACGAGAACTCACATAGCCCGAGCGCCTCTTTTTCGCCAACCTCAAGAAAAGAGAGGAAGTCGCTTCACTTTTGAGCTTCCTTCTTCATCCTTACGTGAAATACGGACTCGACCTACCCCTAAGGTACCCTTACCGGGTATTTGAGGATCGCGTTCGCCCCACGCTCTACTGAGATCTTTATCAAAAAGATGCGTGGGAGATATATTCGCCAGAGCATTCATCATCACGCTCTTCACGTCCTTTCTTTCTTCCTGCAATTGCAGCAAGAGTGAGGCCATTTTTTTGCGCTTCAAACCATCTTGTGAGCCGCATAAATTACAGGGCAAAATGGGAAACATCTGCTCTTCACTCAATGCCGCTAGCTGGGCCTCATCGCATTGAATCAAAGGACGAATTACCTCAAAACGCCCGTCGTCAGTGGTGTACTTGGGCGGCATCGATTGCATTTTTCCAGAATATAGTAGGTTCATCAAAAACGTTTGCAGTGCATCATCACGATGATGTCCAAGCGCTATCTTATTGCATTGCAGTCGTTCTGCTGCCCCATACAATATGCCGCGGCGTAAACGCGAGCAAAGGGAACAATAGGTCCCCCCCTCTTCAACATGCTCTACCACGAACGAGTAGGTATCTTCACTGATGATCTCGTGAGAGACGCCCATCGTCTCAAGGTGCTTTCGCAGAGGCGCGCCATCATAATCTGGCTGTTTTTGATCCAAATGCACCGCCACAATTGAGAGTGAAAAGGGTAAACGCTTCTTCAAGTCGCAGAGAAGATGGAGCAGGCCATAGCTATCTTTGCCACCGCTGACCGCTACCATGATTCGATCGTCAGGCTCGAGCAGTTGATATTCTTCGGATGTCTTGCGCAACTGTTTAGAAAGCTGCTTTTCTACTACAGAGAGATTCGCCATTGGAAACTCCAAGCTAGCCGAGGCGAAGGGGACGAACCAGCCGCGTTGCGCACGAAAACTGGGAAGAAATCCCTCTCAAGGGGTAGTTCATCTGGCTAGACCTTTATTTATTAGCCACTCAATCCTACTGTCTAGGCGATGGCATGGGAAAACTGGCGATGAGGAGACGTACTTTAGTTTCCGTCTCTACGTTTTTCCTGAGCATAGGCTCGCTCGCCCAGGCGGAAATTTCCCCGGACCAACCATCAAATACTCAGCCTTCTGGTCCAGCCGCCTCGCCACCGGAGCCAAAGGGCACTCCCCAGCCGACCTCTTCCCGGGCAATTCGTAAACCAGTTGCCCTCAGCACTCCCGTTCCGCCTTTACAAGGTAAATGGGATCCTGCCGAAGTGGTCTTGCTGCTCGTCATCACCAGTGAAGGCACAGTCTCTCAAGCCGAAATAGTGAGCGGCTCAGAGCCATTTACGACCGCAGCCTTGGCAGCAAGCGCGAGTTGGACATTCGAGCCGGCCTACCGAGAAAACCAAGCCGTCGCTTCAAAGATTCACTTCCTTCTCACCTTTAAGCCGCGCCCGGCTCCTTCAACTACCAAAAGTTCTCCAACTCAATCCGGCTCAAAGAAAACAGAACAAGAAAGCACCCCAGCTCCAGTCTCGGAGGCGCAAGGACAAGCGCTACAAGAGGTGACCGTATTTGGAAAACTGCCCGACCCCAGTTCGACAAGCCTCACTCGGGGGGAAGTTCGGAACTTGGCCGGTGCCTTTGACGACCCTCTACGGGCGATTGAAGTGATGCCTGGCGTAACCCCCATCGCGAGTGGGTTGCCTCTCTTTTTTATAAGAGGAGCACCTCCTGGAAATGTCGGCTATTTTATCGATGGAATTCGAATTCCCCTGCTTTACCACGCATTTCTGGGGCCCTCAGTAATTCACCCTGCCTTTATTGATGCGGTCACTCTCAACCCTGGTCCAATTCCCACTCGCTACGGTCGTTTCGCAGGGGCAACAGTCGAGGCGGAGATGGCCTCTCCCAGTGGAGCCGCCCGTGCCGAAGCAAGTATTCGATTATTAGACGCGGGCGCTTTTGTTGAAACGCCTTTTGCTCAAGGACGTGGCTACGCCATGCTCGGGGGGCGCTATTCGTACACGGGGCTTTTGGTCTCAGCATTTAGCCCCGGCCAGCGTGTTGAATATTGGGACTACCAAGGGCTCTTTGGCTACGCCTTAACTAAAAAGGACGAAGTAAGCGTCCTCAGTTTGGGAGCATATGATTACATTGGTAGCGACGGAGAGGTTCTAGGGGGTACAGAATTCCATCGTATCGATCTACGGTGGAATCACAAATTCTCGCAAAGTTCAGAGGCCCGTTGGGCTGCCACCTGGGGACGCGACCGCACGCGATCTGATTCGGGGTATATCTCGGACAATCTCTTGGGAACACGCGTCACTTTTGAGCATCGTAGGGCTGACTTTATTCTGCGAACGGGGGCCGACTTCAACGTAGACAAGTACGATATGGAGATCGATGCTGCCATCTCCGAACCGGAGATCTACGAAGAGCTTTTTCCTCCTCGAACAGATATGAGTGGCGGCGCCTATGCCGATATTGTGATCTTTCCTGGCAAGCGCATTCAACTCACGCCGGGCGTTCGCACCGACGTGTTTTCTTCATTGGGGCAAACTCGTATCAGCTTTGACCCTCGAATTTTCGCAGAATTTCAGCTTACCCCTTCGCTCAAAGCAATACACGCTCTTGGGGTCGCCCATCAAACTCCAAATTTCGTGCCGTCAATTCCCGGAGCACAGGTAGCGGGCCTCGAAGGGGGGCTCCAACAAAGTCTCCACGCTTCGACAAAATACGAGGCACTTCTTCCTTTGAAACTTACAGGGTCCATAGCCTTCTTCATCAACGGTACTAAGAATATGACCGACCCGATTGGGCTCGGTCAATCGTTGTCAATTGATGAGAATAGCGCTGAGCAACGATCACTGGGAAGAGCGGCTGGAATGGAGATTTACATCAAGCGACCTCTCACAAGAAATTTAGGAGGCTTGCTCTCTTACACCCTGTCTAAGACCCTGCGTTCCCTCAACCAAATCACCACGGCGCCGGGGTACGACCGACCCCATGTTCTCAATGGTGCCCTCACCTACGACTTTGGCTTTCATATTCGCGCCTCTGCAAAAGGCTCCATCGCCTCAGGCATACCCGGTCGCGAAACCACTGAGCATGGTTTTATCTACAATCAAAGCCGAAGCTTTCCTTATATGCGACTGGACCTAAAATTGGCGAAGCGCTGGTATGTCAGCGAAAACTTTTTTTGGGGCGCGCACGTAGAAGTCCTCAACGCAACCCATACCCCAAGCGTCGCGCGGCGTACTTGTAAAACCGATGGCTGCACCAACGAGGGAACCGCCCCCATCACCTTTCCGAGCTTAGGAATTGAGGCAAATTGGAGGTAGCCCAATCAAACAATTACCCCGAATACCTGAATCAAAGGCGGAGAGAGGAAGCCCTTCACGCTGGGGAAAAGCTCGGGTAGTTTCCCCTCGCCATGAACAGCTCGAAAGTTCTTTGTCGAAAAGTCCTCCATCTCTCTGGAAAGGATACAAAAGCAGCTCTCCAAGATTTTTTTTCTCTGCTCAACGACGAACAAGCCAAACTTCTGCATTTCTCTCAATCATGCATTCATGAATGTCTGGTGATCAACGCCGAAATCGAAGGAGAAAGTGCAGAGGCGCTTGTTCACAAGGCGGGTCAGTTCGCCTCAAAGCATAGTCTTCATTTAGACGTAACGGACTTCACCTCGCCCTCCAGGTGCGAACCGACTCAAGGAATTTGGGTCACTATTCTAGGAGATCTATCAAGCGCGCTGGCTCTTACCCGCATTAGCACTGTGCTCGTCAGCCAAGGGCTCACAATCTCCCACGTCAACGCAATTGGTGACGACAAGATGCATGGGGTTCATCTTCTAGCCACTCAGTATGGTGAAATAACGCAAGCCAATATCAATCGTCTACGATCCGATATTCTTGCTCTTGGCACCGAACTCAAGGTCGATCTTGCAGTTCAAAGAGACGATGTTTACCGCGGAAGCAAACGTCTTCTTTGTATGGATGTCGATTCGACATTTGTAAAAGGTGAATTCATTGATGAACTCGCCGAACTCTGCAATGTAAAATCTCAAGTTGCTGAAATTACCGCCCGGGCCATGCGGGGTGAGTTAGATTTTGAGGGCTCCCTCAGGCAAAGAGTCCAATTGCTCAAGGGTTTGCCCGTGAGTCGAGCCCGCGAACTCTGCGATCGCTTCGAACTAACCCCGGGAGCGGCCGATCTTGTCGCAACTGTAAAACAATTGGGCATGCGAGTGGGACTAGTCAGTGGTGGATTCGACTTTTTCGTCGAAACACTCAAGTCTCGCTTTGGCCTTGATTTTGCCTTTGCCAATGAGCTTGAGGTACTGGACGATAAATTGACTGGACGGGTGGTT
Source organism: uncultured Polyangiaceae bacterium (assembly GCA_964459035.1). Taxonomy (GTDB): domain Bacteria; phylum Myxococcota_A; class Polyangia; order Polyangiales; family Polyangiaceae; genus NIC37A-2. The sequence continues at coordinate 44,032 of CAYWLO010000029.1, forward strand.
GGCACGGTCGTCGACAGTGCACGCAAGGCTCAAATTCTCAAGGACATGTCCCATGTCTTTGATATTCGATTGGAACAAACTATCGCAGCGGGGGATGGCGCAAACGATATTGAAATGCTCAAGACTGCGGGTCTTGGTATCGCCTACCAAGCGAAACCTAAATTGCAGGAAATAGCAGACACCCGCTTCAATCAAAACGATCGCCTCGACACCTTGCTCTACTTGATGGGGTACGATCCCAAACAATTGGTGAGAGTTTGTCGTCGATGAATAAGCTCCCCCTCGTCGACCCTTCAGAAGTCTTACTCGGCCAGGGCCCCCTTGCCTTTGAGCGCCTCGCCCGCAGCGCACAACCTCTCTCAAAAGAGCATATTGGGTTGGTCTCTATCAGCACGGCCTTGAGCGCTCGCGCAATCAGAAGCAATATTCCACCCTCGGCCCAAAAAGAGCTGCAGAGTGGTCTTGCTATCGCTCAGGCTTGGCTTCGAAAAAAAGCAACTGAACAAGAGGTCAAAAACGCTCGAGCGCAATGCTTTCAGGCTCTCAGCGCAATAGAATCAACGACTGTTCATGCCGTACAAGAGGCACAAAAACATCTTTCTCAAGAGCCAGCTACGCCCCTGGACCATCACGCCAAGCACGTAGTCAAGCGCTATAGCCTACTGGCCGCACACTTCACCGTCTCAGCAATCTGTCATACTCTCGACACCGTCGAAACTCCGCAATTGGCACTTTTGGTACTGCAAGATGTAGAAGGAGCGCGCGCCTACCAGGCCGCAGGGCTCGGGGCGGCGCGCCATAGTAGTTTTCGACAAGCCGCATACCACCAGGCAGAATGGGAAGTTCTCAAAGTAGGAAAAAGACCCGAAGAATCAATGACGGCCCCACGAAATTTTGACGATGAAAAAGCCGCCATTGCGGTACAAGTTTTTCACGAATATCTCGGGGGGCGCTGGCGCATGCATGCCGACGCCGAACGAATCAAGAATACAGAATTTCTCAATTGGGCCCTCGGCGGGCTCAAAACACACAAGAGAAGTTAGTCCTTCTTCTCTCCGTTGTTCACAAAGTCGGCGGGTAGAGCAGAGCCGTCACCAAAGAAAAATTTGTCCATTTCCGTGAACCAAATTTTTTGCCCATGTTCGCTGGTAAGATCGAGACGGTATTCGTTGATGAGCATTTTTGAGTGCTCCAACCACATCGCCCAGCCCTCCTTGGAGACATTTTCAAAAATCTTTTTTCCGATCTCACCCTTGAGCGGCGGTTTTTCCATCGCCTCGGCTTCGTGACCAAGCTTTACGCACTTTACCTTATCTACCATGGGGGACTCTTTGCCATGGTCGCCGTCTTTTTGCCAGTTTTTACGCTATTTTTGCACGTTTCCTCTGGAGTTTCCTCCTCTCTAAGGTCCAAAGCGCCCCTCCGTTCGAACAGAATTCGCAGTATTTTCACCCACCGACAAACTACAGAGGTAACCAAAGTCCCCTGCTAGCTCCACTTGTGCGGGTAGATCTACGCTTTTGAAGTGCCTCTGGACGCGATAACCGCCTAACCGGTCCCCGCCCTAGGCAGGGGGTCAGGGCCCAAACTGCAACGCGCGACCCAGCGTGAGATGAACTTTTACTTTTTCACCAAAGGAAGCGGCGAATCTGGCTGCACTTCTGCCTCCAGGGGAGGATAGGGTTGCTCAACGACCACGAAAAAAGCCTGGGGACCCTGGACGGTCACACGCACCAACTGAGCTCGGGTTTCTCTATCGCCTCGAACTCGCGCGGCAAGCACAGCTTGCAAAACCTGACCACGCTCGCGCACAGGCACCCCATCGACCGCTACTAAGCGATCTCCGTCAAGAAGTCCTAATCCCAAGGGGGCCACAGCTCGCAATTCGATCCCTGCGGGCATACCGCGCTCGGGCGGGCGCATTCTCCCTTGAGGCATGACTCCTGCCAATGCGAGTTTTAAAACATTCTTGGACGAGATACGGACACTCTTGGGCTCGGGTTTGTACGAGGGTACTTTCGCGAGCGAAGGAGAGTTCTTCTGTTTTCCTGAACCCACTACGCTCTGGCCAACAAGAGCAACGGGCTCACCTTTGAGGGTCGCGGGCTCCGTCGGCCAATCCGAGAAAAATTGAGGATCAACAAGGGATGGTTTGGAACTTTTGGGCAAGTGACGAGACACGCTGTCAAGAGAGCGAAGGGCCACCCTCAAGGCGCGCTCCACCACCAGGCCCCGGAGCCCAAAAGCGAGAAAAAACCCCAAAGCCACTAAAAGCACGAGACGAATAGATGTTTTCGCCTCAAGATGCCTCCTCAGCTTAAAAGAGAAAAAAACCCACACTTGTCTTCTGCAGTAGCAAGGGGCCTGGCTGATTGCACGGGGGGATTTGTCTACTCGGCGGCCACCTTGCACGCCCCAGCCTGGGCAACCCATACAGACTCAACGGGTACAAACGGAGCGCGACGATTGAACCTGATAAGAAAGCCTTTTTCTTGAGAGAGAAGCTCTATTGGGCAACGAATCGCGAAACGACTTCCCCTACGGCGGCGACGCCTCGTTTCCTTCTGAACGTTTTTACTAGAAAAAACTCCTGCGATAACTAAAAGCTCACCAGTAATCGTAGCATAAGGAGCAAGTCGCTCCTCTTCTGAGATCAGTACCCGCCGCAATGCTTGCTCCGCACTTTGATAGGCGCAACGAGTATTTGAGAATGTTTTCTCCGAAGCGCACCCTAACCCGCTCATGTCTTGGGGAACCACCGTGACCGTCACCACGCGACGATCCCCCGCTTGAGGAGCGTGCCCTCGCGAGAACACAAAAAGCAGAAAACATAAAATAGCTGTACTCGCAAGGAGAACCCAGCTCTTCTCAAAAGAAGAGAGCGACATCAATGACTTTCATAGACGAGTAGTTCGCAGAACGGAAATTCGCTATGGAGACCCCTAATATGTCGAGTAAGGCGTCAGCTGAAAAGAATGCCTCGATTGGCGAGCCGAAGACGCCCCCCAGCGCCCCCCTCCTCGCCCCTCTATTCTTGCTCTCCCTCGCGCTCATCGCTCTGGGCCTCTTTCTACGATGGATAGACTTAGGATTTCCGTCCAAGCTCACTTGGGACGAGCATCACTTCGTAGAAAATGCTCGAAACTACTTAGCGGGCAAACCCGACTGGAATGATCACCCGCCCTTGGGAAAATTATTCATGTCCCTCAGCTCTTATTTCTTGGGAGATGAGCTCTTCTCTCATCGGGTGCCCCCTGCCATTTTCGGCTCTGCCTCGATAGTTTTTGCGGGGCTTCTTGCGCGCAACGTATTTCAAACAACGCTCTCGGGTCTACTGGCGGCGGCATTTATCGCGAGTGATGGTTTTCTTATTGTCTACTCACGGACGGCACTTCTTGATGGAATGCTCACGTCCTCGTCACTCTTAGCATTGCTCTTGATGACCATGCGTGGCGCAAAACCAATTCTATTTACGGGAGTTGTCCTCGGGGCTGCACTCTCTATTAAGTTCAGCGCCCTCACCCTATTAGGCCCATTTGTTGCGATCTTCATTTTGCGCATCTTGGTAAAAACAGCCTGGGGACGTGTGTTTTTTGCGGGTGATACTCTATTTGGGCGCGCACTTACTGCGCCAAAAATTGAGATTTTTTCTTACCCTCTAGCAATAGCCCTAGCCCTCCTTACCTACTTTTCTATTTGGTCAGTCGGCCTCTCCTTGACTGGCCAAGAAGCCACATTTTCGAGCGGTTTGAAGAATACGGCGCGCCTCATGGCTCACCATGCCACTCTAACAGAATGGAAACACTCTCTACTGTCCCATTGGTGGACATGGGCTCTACCAGAAAAACCCATCATGATTCGCCGCGAGATAGTCTCAGGAGGAATGTGGAGAGTCCTGACAACTATGGGAAATCCTCTCTTGTGGTGGTCGGTCCTTCTCGGACTAGTCATTTCTCTATTTTCTATTGCCTCGCACCTGCGCCTAAAACGGCGAGAACAGGCCCCTCATCAGGCCACAATCACCCTAGTACCAAAGGTCGGAACTTCGTGCCGGGTTTTGGTACCCATGAGACAA
>CAYWLO010000030.1:0-33479 GCA_964459035.1 uncultured Polyangiaceae bacterium
TAACACACGGTAACCCTGCCTGCGAAGTTTGCGTTCACGGGCGGCGTCGGCGGACCGGCGCCCGTGAGCAGCCGACGAAAGTGAGAAATGCCTCCGGGGTAACCGCGGCCTTGTGCCATTTGGTGCAATGTCGACGCATCCATTCGGGGATATTTTGAGAGACAATCTTGAGTAAACTCCAGGAATGGACTCGCCAATCGTGCTCACTCGATCGCCACCGGTGCCGGCAGGCCATTCTGGCAGAGCACCCGCCGCACCATGATGAATCGAAAGTTGGGTCGCACTTGCGCCTATCGACCACTCGTCAACCAGACGACGGCGCAAAATCTCAGCTTCGACGTGCAAAGATACTTGTTTCCTAACAGTCCCAACGAGCTATTGAAGCAGCCACGGCTCAGTCTTTGCTCCTCGTCTCATCGTAAGCGCGAACCTATCAGTGCGCGCGCTTCATCCACTGGGGCAACTTCTCTTAAGTTCACGGCATCACTTTTGACCTACCCCATGCATTCGAGCACCTCTCGGGGTGAGCAAATGTGCTCGCCGATCGCTTCTTTTCAATTGTGTGCGGATAAGATTGGAGCACACCTCGCTGCAATAGATATTTCCGTGATCGCACCATCGATAAATTCGGACCTGAGAACGGCACCTTCTGCAACAAAACTGCCTCGGGCTCGAGTCGGCCTGTAGATAAGTGGTTTTTGAGACGCATTGTCTTGCCCACAGTCCGCGCTACAGGCAGGGCTACTTGGCCATCACGGTATGTCCTTCAAGCGACAATCGCGGCACTCGCCTGCCCCTCGGTAGACGCGGTGGCGTTGATGGTGGCGTGTCTGCGATTCAGAAAGAGAACTCCCATCGGCGCATGCCGGCCTTCAAAAATATCCTAAGGCTGTGGAGACTTAGCGGTCAATGAGATAGTAGGTGCATTCGAGTCATGCGCCTCGCGCGTACGCGGTGACTAGTGAGCACGTTGTATAAGACATAACCAATAGCCAAAACACGACCAGAAGCTCAACAATGAACCCCGTATTAAAAACGCGTACGAAAACTGAGCGATTTGTCCGAGGGGGGGGGGGGCACCGACGCAAAAACATCTTTACCTCATTAACTATGTAGGATAAACGCTTTATTAGTAAGATTGGAACCTACCTCAATGATCATAGAAGAGACAGAGCAACTTCATTGCCAACTCCTGCACTTTGCAGCGGAAAGAATGGTTCCGTCAGCTCCCCACCCCGAACCCTTCGAACAAATTGAGCGATTTGTCCGATCTAGTCGGCTAGAATTGGATTTTTTGCGGGGCGAACGTGAGAAGGTGCGGGAGCGAGCATCTCGAGTTCCGACGACAGAAGAGGGGTTCATCACCTGGTATCAAGAACTATTGGCCAGCGGGCCGGGACAACACCATCTTCTGTTTAATTGGTTGGCAACCGAGGCAACGCTAGACGAAATGCGTTGGTTCATTCAACAAGAGGTAGCCGGCGAGGCGGGGTTTGAGGACCTTCTCGCCCTGACCCAGCTCCGTATGCCCGAAGTTGTCAAACTAGAGATGGCTAGAAACTTTTGGGACGAAATGGGACGAGGGCGCGCGCAGGGTATGCATGGGCCCATGTTGGCCAACATAGCCAAAGCCCTGAATGTAGCAGCGCTTCCGAGTTCTCAGCTCGTCTGGCCCTCGCTTGCGCTTGCAAACTTGATGTCCGGCTTCGCGTTGAACCGCTCTTATGCCTACCACTCGATTGGAGCTTTGGGAGTGATAGAACTTACCGCTCCAAGTCGTGCGAAGCTGGTTGCAGACGGTCTCGATCGCCTAGGACTACCTCGCGCAAACTGTCACTACTACCGACTACACGCGACCGTAGACATCCTTCACAATCAGCAATGGCAGACGGGTGTACTGAGGCCCCTCATCCGGCAAGATCCCAGCTTGGTGACGCACTTGGCCGAAGGCGCCTTAATGCGTCTTGAAGCGGGTGCTCGTTGCTTTACCAGCTATTCTACTCACTTTGGTCTAAACTCATAAGCTTATCATGATGCCTTCGTGCTATCTAGTGGGCCACGGGGCCATCGCGTTGCGGTGTGTGGAGCTCTTACGTCTAGCTGGGTTTCGTATTCTAGGTGTTTTTTCTCACGATAGGTCGCTACAATCGTGGGCTAAAACTCATTTTGTAACGCACGAAACAGGCCTGCACAATTTGAAAGAGGGGCTTTTAGAAAAGAAACACGACTACCTCTTTAGCGTGAACAACCCTTGGATCATTCCCCTAGATATACTGAATGCCAGTGGCACTGGCACCATCAATTTCCATGACTCTCCCCTGCCCCGATACGGTGGCTTACACGCCACATCATGGGCCCTGCTCGGCGGCGAGACCGAGCATGCGATTTGTTGGCACGAGGTAGCCCCCGAAATTGATGCCGGTGATATCTACAGGCTGGCTACGTTTCCCATCACCGTAAACGACACTGCATACTCCCTAAACAACAAGGCCCTTTCGCTAGCCGCCCAAGAGTTTGAGCATCTTATTGAACTCATCGAGAAAAATCAGATTTTAGGCATGCAACAGTCGGGCAGCAAGAGCTACTTTGGTCGCGATGATCGACCCTTAGCGGCGTGCCTATTTGATCCCCTCCTGACTCCTCAGGCACTCGATCGCCTTGCGCGAGCCTTAGACTTCGGGCCGGTTTATAATCCCCTAGGACTTCTCAAGCTGCGCCTTCCGAGCGACATTGCTTGTATCGGTGGGCTACGCATCGACGCGCAGTCCAGTCAGGAATCGGGAAGAATCCTATCGATTGCACCAAACGATATACACGTGAGCGTTACCAACGGTAGCGTGCACCTCTTCGATCTCCGCACGTTCTCCGGAAATGAGCTCGATGTCACGACCTGTGGTCTTAGAGTAGGCGATGAACTCCCACTTTTCAATCAAGAGGAGTTGGCCTCACTCACTCTCTACAATAGGCAGGCCGCTCGCCAAGACCGCTATTGGGCGCAGCAATTGCTGGATGTCGAAGCGTTCGTGCATCCGCTAACGGGAGTTTTAGATGGTTCAGAAAGCTTGGAGCATCGCGTTGAATTACCCTGGCTCGATTCTGGAGAAAACGGTTGCTTTCAATTTCTTGCCTACTGCGCGCAATTGGCTCAGCCCAATAACTTAGATATCGGCTGGTTTGTAGACGAGCTCACCTCGGCCCAGGCGGAGATCTTTAGCTCAATCGTGCCCATTCGATTGAGTTCATGTGATGCGCGAGTGTTAGGGAACCTGGCAAACTTTATCTCAAGCAGTAGAAACACCGTGCGAGATGTCGCGGGGCGAAAATCGTTTTGCCGGGACCTCCCTCTGCGTCAACCTGGTCCTGATGGAGACGCTGTTCACTACGGGGTCGTGGTGGCACGCGCTAGGGCCTCGCAAACCCTGCCTAGGCTCCAAGGCGCCCTGGTATTTGTCCATTTTGAAGATGCTCGCCCCTCCGAATTACGCTCCCGATGCGCTCACGCACAGGTTGCACTTTCATTGATAGCGGAACAATTGCGCGTCTTTTGTGCAGAAGCAGCCCGTTGTCCGGATCAGGATGTTAGCAAGTTATCACTACTGAGCAGCGAAGATCGCCAGCAGGTTTTGTATGCTTTTAATGATACGGAGAGTTTATTTCCTGATAAAGGCGCGCTGGATCTGATCATTGCTCAATCATTTCGCACGCCACATGCTCCCGCTCTTACTTTTGGAGAGAATACCTGGACCTATCATCAGCTCCTCGAAAGAGCTGATACGATTGCTAGGTCCCTCCAGGATGCCGGGGTGCTCCCCCAGGCGGTAGTCGCTCTTTGCGTTCCGCGCTGCCATGACACAGTCGCTGGCATTTTGGGCATAATAAAGGCAGGAGCAATCTACCTACCCATCGACATAGAAACGCCCCATCATCGCGTGCGAGAGCTACTGAAGACCAGTCAGGCCCTTGTTCTCCTCGCCCAAACAGGAGACTACAAAGACCGCGATGACATGGGGGTTCCGCTCATTAAACTTGATACCCTCAAAAGGGAAAACACGCTTCCGTTAGCCAGTTTTCCAAAAGTACACGGAAGCGACCCGATGTATCTAATTTTCACCTCGGGTTCGACGGGTAGCCCAAAGGGAGTACTCATTTCCCATCGCTCGTTGGTGAATCATAGTTGGGCAATCGGTCACAAATATGCCCTGGGTCCGGGAGATCGTATGCTTCAATCAGCATCGATCGCTTTTGACGTAGCAGCAGAACAAATATTTCCGCCACTACTTCGCGGCGCTGAGGTGGTCGTACGACCTGATAATTTGCTCAATTCGTTTGACCGCTTCGGAGAATTTACCCAGGGCCAAAAGATTACAGCGATGATTCTTCCGACAAGTTTTTGGCACGAGTGGTCCGCACATTTGCACCGTTCCAATCTACATGTGCCGGAATCTCTCCGCATCCTCAGCGTGGGCACCGAAAAGGTTCACTCTGAGAAGTTTGCATGTTGGCAAGAAGTAAGCAGGGGCAAGGTTCGGTTCTTTCAGGGCTATGGGCCGACCGAAGCAACCGTCACTTGCACAATGTACGAACATGACAATTGTTCTCCCCTTGAAAAGCAAAGCGCGAGCTGGCTAGGGCAGGTTCCCATAGGTAAGCCCATCGCAAACACCACGTGCTACGTGTTGGATAGAAATCTCGTGCCAGTCCCCCTTGGCATGCCTGGAGATCTCTATGTCGGCGGCGCTGGGCTCGCGATTTCATATTTCAACGACAACGAACAGACCTCGGACAAGTTCGTCGACAATCCGTTTGTGCCCGGGACACGAATGTACCGTACGGGTGATGTTGTTCGATGGACAACGGACGGGCAATTGTTGTTTGAGGGGCGGCTCGACAATCAAGTCAAAATCCGTGGATATCGAGTTGAACTCGCCGAGGTAGAAACTCAAATACGCGGAGTTTCTGGAGTGCGCGACGCCGTAGTTCTTGTCTGTCACAGCCCGGCAAGGGCACTGGCGGCCTTCTATTTGGGAGAAGTGGAGCCTGCAGAACTCCAACTAGCACTCAAGACTGCCCTTCCTCACTATATGATCCCCTCTCATGTGCAGCGCCTCAAAGAATTTCCCGTCACGCGGAATCATAAAATCGACAGAGCGGCACTACATCGGCGCGTCACAATCTCTCGACCCTGCACCCAGCTCAAAGAGAAATCCGACGTACTCACAACAGCCGCACGCAGGACAGCCAAGCTATGGCTTGAGCTACTGGGCGTTGCGCCGCAATTGATGAGCGATAGCTTTTTTGAATTGGGTGGTGACTCACTCCTAGCGATCAGAATGTTTACAGAGTTCGAACGAGTATCTGGTCAGCGCGTCGATGTCGCCCAATTCTTTCAAACACCGACCATTGATACCCTCCTCGCATCGTCTAAGCGGCACCCACCCAGTTCGAAGGCCGACACCGCGGCCGCACACAGCCAGGTCGCTTCCTTGGTTCCTCTGCAGGCAGAGGGCAGTGGAACTCCCCTTTATATGCTCTGTGGCGTGGGACTCTACAAAGGGCTCGCGCAGGCGTTGGGGAGCAAACACCCCACGTGGGGAGTATTTCTTCCGATTGAAGCAAAACTCATAGAGGACTACGCAAAAGGATCCGAACTGCGCGAACTACCAACTGTCGAGGCACTGGCAGCTGACTACGTACGGGTAATTCAAGAGCATCAGACAGAGGGACCTTATTGGGTTGGCGGTGTCTCCTTTGGGGGAGTGCTCGCGTTTGAGGTCGCTCAACAGCTACTCCGCGCTGGTCACGAAGTCGCCCCGGTCCTTTTACTTGACTCCGCCCTCCCTGGAGCCTGGAAGTTTAAGTGGAGCTCTTGGTTTTCTCATTACGCGCAAAAATCAAATTACCTGGAAGCGCTGAGTGGCGACAAAATACGCGCAACAATTCGCAAAAAGCTCACCAAAATTTGGCAAAAGAGGCGAACGCTTCACGAATTTCTAGGCGAAGTGCCGCGCGCTCGTTTGGATAATTTTGAAGATCTCCGCGGTCATGCTTATCTAAAAGCAAGCCAAAAGTACGAGCTCTCGGTGCGCAATTATCGGGGTGATGTTCTTTTGATTCGCGCCCGAGATCACGTTGGCGACACTGGTTACACAATCAATTCATCACACGGATGGGAGAGCAAAGTAGAGGGACGTCTGCGGGTGCAAACTGTTTCTGGAGACCACTTGGGTATTTTATCGATGCCTCACGTAACCGAATTGGCTTCGGCTATTCAGGAACTAATGATCGAATCTTCTAGAAAAGCTTCCTCTTAGTTATCTAGTTAGCAAAGAAAAAGGGAGAGCACATGGCTCTCCCTTTTTCTGGTTTCGAAAACCTAACGCTATGCAATCCGAGAATTTAGTTCCCTGCTTGCTCCTTCTCGCGCTCCGCTGCCCGTTCACGACGTCGGCGTTCATGACGCTCGCGACGTTCACGTAACTCCTCCTCGGTGCGTTCACGTCGAACGGGTCGGTTCTCCGTCTGATCGCTCGCCGGGCGAGCATCGCGATCTTCCGTCTGATTGCTCGCTGGCCGAGCATCACGGTTCTCGTTAGATGGTCGGTCGTCACGAGAGCGTTCACGACGCGCCGGACGTTCATCACGAGCAGGACGCTCATCACGCTCGCCACGAGCAGGACGCTCATCACGTGCGGGACGGTCATCACCACCACGCTCACGCCGGGCCGGGCGAGCGTCACGAGAGCGCTCACGTCGAGCAGGACGCTCTGCATCGTCACGAGCAGGACGATCATCACGATCGCCACGCGCAGGACGCTCTGCTTCATCGCGCGCAGGACGCTCTGCTTCATCGCGCGCAGGACGCTCTGCATCATCACGAGCAGGACGATCATCCCGTCCGGGACGACCACGCTCGCGCCGGCCATCACGACTCCGCTCACGTCGAGGGGGACGATCATCACGGGGGCGTTCGCCGCGAGCGGGACGCTCTGCTTCATCACGAGCGGGACGCTCTGCTTCATCGCGAGCGGGACGTTCTGCATCATCACGGGCGGGACGATCGTCTCGCTCATCGCGAGCAGGACGCTCTGCTTCATCGCGTACAGGCTGCTCTGCATCGCGATCACGGCGAGCACTGCGCTCGGCTCTATCACCACCACGACCACGATTGCGATCACCACCACGACCACGAGCGCCCCGATCATCACGACCGCCCCGATCGTCACGATCGTTGCGGTCTCGTTTGGGTGGGGGTTCGTATCCTTCGGGCTCAGGAAGTAGAGCCTTGCGGCTCAAGCGGCACTTACCATCCCGCTCTACGCTGAGACACTTGACCTCGATAACTTGCCCCTCTTCGAGGACATCGCCCGGATGGGCAATGCGCTCGTATGCAATTTCAGATACATGCAGAAGCGCCTCATTGTTGGGAAGGATCTCCACAAACGCACCGAAATCAACGATACGCTTGATGGTGCCCTTATAAGTCTTACCAGCTTCGGGCTCAGCCACGAGGCCTTCGACAATAGCAAGAGCGCGTTTTACACTGTCAGGATCGGAACCCGCGACATTCACGGTACCGTCATCTTCGACATTGATTGTACAGCCGGTCTGCTCTGCAATACCCTTAATGGTCTTGCCGCCAGGACCAATGATCACGCGAATTTGATCGGGCTTCACTTTCATGGAGCTAATGCGTGGAGCATACTCGGAGATTTCCTCGCGATGAGTGGGGAGAGACTCAAGCATTTTATCAAGAATGTAGAGACGTCCGTCTCGAGCCTGACCTAATGCCTCGACCATGATCTCACGAGCAAGCCCAGAGATCTTGATATCCATCTGAATGGCTGTGATGCCCTCAGAAGTGCCGCAGACCTTGAAGTCCATGTCACCGAGATGGTCTTCGTCACCAAGAATATCGCTCAGAATCGCGTAGCGATCGTTGCCTTCACTGATGAGCCCCATAGCGATGCCAGCAACGGGCCGCTTGAGAGGTACACCCGTGTCCATCATTGCCAAGGTTCCGCCACAAACAGATGCCATGGAACTGGAACCATTTGATTCAAGAACTTCGCTAACAACACGCACCGTGTAGGGAAAGTCTTCGTGGCTGGGCATCATGCCCTCAAGAGCACGCTCAGCTAACGCACCGTGGCCAATTTCACGTCGAGCAGGTCCACGCATGGGCTTGGTCTCGCCGGTACAAAAAGCTGGGAAGTTGTAGTGAAGCATAAAACGCTTCCACGACTCACCAGTGAGTGCATCAATTTTCTGCTCGTCAGATGAAGTGCCTAGGGTCGCGGTGACCAAAGCTTGGGTCTCTCCGCGCTGAAATAGTGCCGAGCCGTGAGTTCTACGAAGAATACCGGGTTCACAACTAATGGCCCGAATTGTCTTGCCGTCACGTCCGTCGATACGATTGCCCGTATCGAGAACCATGGTGCGTACAACCTCAGCCTTACGCTTACCAAAGCACTCTTTGATAAGTTTCTCTTTGTCGGCAAATTCATCGTCGCCAAGAGATGCCTTCAGCTCGCCGAACACGCGCGACTGAATCTCCGAGTAACGATCATAGCGATCGTGCTTACCCTTGATAACACATGCTTCACGAAGGTCAGCATCTGCAAGGCCGGCAATTTTAGCACCCAACGCGTCATCAATCGCCGGAACAGCGAATGAGCGCTTCTTGCGGCCCACTGCTTCGCGCATCTTATTGATGAGAACAATAATGGGCTGACACTGCTCATGAGCAAAGTCGAGAGCGGCGACAATATCTGCCTCGCTGGCTTCGTCCGCTCCGCCTTCGACCATCATGATAGCTTCGGCGCTACAAGCGACGACGAGCATGATATCGGCTTTTTCAATTTGCTCGAACGTGGGGAATGCAACTAGCTCTCCCTCAACTCGGGCAACGCGAATTCCCGCGATGGGTCCCAACCATGGAATGTCGGAAACATGCAAGGCTGCACTGGCGCCACAAAGAGCCAATACATCGGTCGGGTTCTCCTTGTCGGAGCTCATCACCGTAGCAATGATCTGAGTGTCCTTTTTGTATCCCTTTGGAAATAGAGGGCGCAACGGGCGATCCATTACGCGAGCAGTGAGCACCTCGTAGTCCCGTAGACGTCCTTCGCGCTTAAAGAAGCCACCGGGGATACGACCCGCTGCGTAGGTCTTCTCAACGTATTCGCAGGTGAGAGGAAAGAAGTCCAAATGGGGACGTTCTGATGTGGAGACTGCGGTGACTAACACTTGGCTATCGCCAAAGGTCACAAGTACGGCACCGTGTGCCTGTTTAGCGAGACGTCCTGTCTCGAAGGTCATGGGGCGTCCTGCTACCATGACTGATTCACGTACAAACATTATTTATAGCGCTCCTTAGCGCATTAACCACTGCGTGTGGTCAGCCGCCGACGGCGAACGCTTTGAGTCTTCAGCCCCGATTCCTAACAATGTGCCATTGATGAACGGCAGATTATTACGAAGCGAAGTTGAAGAAGAGCTCTTTCCCGCCGAATTCTAGTAAGACCGAAGCACAACAACGTGCCTCGGCTTTTCTGGAAGCACTACTCGCGATCGAAGAGGGAAGATATTAGGCCCTCCCGAATGCGAGATAGTGCTAAGCAAATAGTATCGAAACTAGGCTTATTTACGAATTCCGTATGTAACAAGAACCGCCTTGTAACGGTCGACGCTTTTGCGCTTGAGGTAGTCGAGCATACGACGCCGACGACTTACGATTCTCAAGAGACCACGACGTGAGTGGTGGTCTAGCTTGTGAGTACGAAAGTGCTCGGTCAGGTATGTAATTCGTTGGGTCATCAACGCAATTTGTACCTCAGGAGAGCCAGTGTCGGTCTCGTGAGTACGGCTTGATTTGATGAGATTTTCTTTTGCATCAGGTGCGAGGGGCATTTAATAATATCCTTTAATTTCCAATAATTGGTGACGCGCAGTATAGGCACCTAAACTCGGTGAAGCAACTTCGCGCGGTCCTCGTGTATCCGATTACGGAAGAGACGTCAATTTGAAGAAGAGTACCTCAATGGGGCACTACCCATCTAGGTCATTCAGGGTCGAGCAGGTCCTTCAGCAGCCTTCCAAATTGGTCGAACATACCGCGCTCGAGTGCTTGGGCCGTAGTGGCTTCAAACGCCGAGCCGGCAGCGTCTGTCGCTTCTAATAATGACACTCTTGAAAGCGCAGCCTTTACCTCGGGAATCGCACTTGCCTCCATACTCAAGGTGCGCATACCCATTCCTACTAATAAGATAGCGGCTAGAGGATCGCTCGCCATGGTCCCGCAAACCGAAACTGGCCGTTGACGAAAAGCCGAGGCTTGAATTACCCCCTTAATTAAGCGGATAATCGCGGGATCGAAATAACTAGCCAATCGAGCCAGCTCCTGGCTCGTCCTATCTACCGCGAGGGTGTATTGGACCAAATCATTCGTGCCAATACTCAAAAACTCGGCTTCACGTGCAAATTCATCGGCTAAAATAGCTGCCGAAGGCACTTCGACCATGCAACCAAGATCGATGTGCTCGCAATGAGCATGTCCAGCGCGGTCGACCTCCATCACCGATTCTGCCAAGAGCGCCCGGACCGCTCGCAACTCACTTAAAGAAGCTACCATGGGCACCATGATCTTGATCAAGCCATGCGCCGAGGCCCGCACCATCGCTCGCAGTTGGGTCTTCAGTAATTCGGGCTGTTCGAGACCAAGGCGCACTGCGCGAAGCCCGAGCGCTGGGTTGATATCCCGTGGCATCTTGATGGCCGATACAAATTTATCCCCGCCTATATCAAAAGTACGCAGAGTTACAGGCAGAGACCCCATCGTTTCGACGACATGGCGATATGCGGTATATTGCTCGTCTTCCGTTGGCGGAGTCGGGCGATCAATATACAGAAATTCGGTCCGGTAGAGGCCAATGCCACGAGCACCGTGCTCTAGAGCAATTTCGGCTTCTACGGGCAATTCGATATTTGCCAACAACGTAATGGAGACCCCATCGCTGGTGAGCGTGGGTTCATGACGGTGAGCGCGAAGACTACGCGCAACTTCGTAATATTTCTTGGCTTTTGGCTCAAGCTCGGCGAGGACCTCTTTTGTAGGCGAGACCACCAGTTTTCCGTGAACGCCGTCAAGAACCAGCATGTCCTCATCACCAACATGTTCAAGAAGGCCCTCTACTCCTACGATTGCTGGAATCTCCAGGGCACGAGCCAAAATGGCGGTATGACTCGTACGTGTTCCGACGGCCGTGACTAAGCCAAGCACCCGTTCTTTGGTGAGAGTCGCAGTCTGCGCAGGAGATAAATCACGCGCCACAATGATAACGGGCTCTTCGCCATCAGGTACAATGCGGGGTTCTTTCTGACCGCTGAGACTGCGTAAGATACGATCGCGAATGAATTCAAAATCGTGGCTACGCTCGGCCAAATAGGGGTCGTCCGAGTGGCGCAACACGCTGCACATGGATTCAATCGCTGTCTGCAGGCTCCATTCGGCGCATTTCATTCCCTCGCGAACCTGTGTCTCCACGGCACCTCGTAGAGTCACGTCGCCCAACATCAAGATGTAAGCGTCGAGAATGGAGGACTCGCCCGTCGCTCCAGTACTTCCTTCTTTGAGCTTATGAGTGACCTGTTTGAGATCGAATATCGACGTTTCGACGGCGCCGTCAAAGCGCGCAAGTTCGCTGTCCACCTCTGTCGGACGAATACGCCGATGGGTAACTCCCAATAGGCCCCCGTCAACGACACTCGCTCGCCCAATGGCAAAGCCAGCGGAACCGGCAATGCCTTCAAGCCGGACCATCGTACCTATTGTCTCGTTGGGTCTTTGACTCATAAATAACTCAGTCCGCCTCGCCAAAACGATCGGCGATTAACTTGCCTAGGGCTAAAACGGCATCAGCCGCGCCTTCACCCTCGGCAAGGACAGTGACACGACTACCTTTTGCACCACAGAGAAGTAGAACACCCATTACGCTCTTTGCATTGGCCACCTGGTGGTCGCGCCGGACAGTGACTTCACAAGGAAACCCCGAAGCCGTCTGCACAAGACGACTTGCAGCCCGAGCATGCAACCCCAAACGATTGACAATCTCAAAGGTGCTCTCGGCATGGTTATCACTCATCTAACTATCACTTTCACTAGGAGGGGGGATTAATTGGAACTCACGCGACGCCCGGGACTCAAATGTTCCGCTTGGCCCATGTCACGATGTACCGCATCGACGGGGTATCCCATCGTATCAGATAGGCTTCGTGCGATAAATTCGCTCAATGCCACGGACCGATGGCGACCACCGGTGCACCCAATTGCAATGGTAATGTAGCTTTTTCCCTCTTCTACAAAACGAGGGAGGCAATAGGTAAGAAGCGCGAGGGACTTGTCCAAGAAAATCTGCGCGTCGAGGTTTTCTAGGACGTAGCTCGAAACGGCCTCGTCTTTACCCGAGAAGACGCGCAATTCTTCAACAAAATAGGGATTGGGCAGAAAGCGTACATCCAAGACCATGTCGGCGTCCAAAGGCGGGCCAAACTTGAACCCAAAGGACTGTACTCTGATGTGCACCTGGGAGCGTTCCTCACGCGCCTGGTCGAAACTAGTCAAAATTTCTCGGCGAAGATCATGCACGGTGAAATTGGACGTTTCAAGAATCATGGACGCCAATGCTCGCAAGGGGATGAGCAATTTTTTTTCGCGCCGAACACCAAGCAATACCTGACTCACCTGGGACTCAGAATCGGAGGTGAGCGGATGCGGTCGACGTGTTGCACTAAAACGTCTCGCGAGTAACTCCTCAGAGGCGTCTAGATAGAGAACTGTTAACTTGCGCAGCGCCCTTTGATTGAGTGCCGAGATGATCTTGTCCGCCTCCTCAATGAATGCCCCAATACGAGCGTCGATACCCAAAGCAACCTTTGCTACCCCACCGCTCGCCAAAGCATCAAGTGTTGAAGCGATTACATTGGGGGGTAGATTGTCCACGCAATAGTACCCCAAGTCCTCTAGTGCGTTGAGTGCAGTCGATTTACCCGCGCCACTGAGTCCCGTTACGACGACGACTTGCTGAGAAGCCACCTCATTCATGCTCGGTCTTTCTCGTGAGGGATGCCAGCTCTCGTCCTTCGTAAGAATGAGCGGGGGGGGGAGCTGAACTTTCGTTCCGAGTCCGCGCTACCGGAGCTCTCTGACTTTCGGAAGGAAGCGGAGCATGAGAACTACGCTCAATTCTATCAATAAAATCTCTCGCGGGATGATGCCCCGCACGGCGCAACAGTTCTGCCCGCGCCGCTATCTCAATGATGGAACTCATATTGCGACCAGGTTGAATCGGTACCGTTACCGCACGAATTGGCACACCCAATATGTCTCGATGCTGATCTTCGACACCAATACGATCGTACACCGAGTCGGCTTTCCACATCTCCAAATCGACGATAATATCGATTCTTTTACGATCGCGTACAGAAGTCACTCCATAAAGATCCTTCATGTTGAGGATGCCGAGCCCTCGAACCTCCATAAAATGGCGCAGGGGATCGGCGGG
Source organism: uncultured Polyangiaceae bacterium (assembly GCA_964459035.1). Lineage (GTDB taxonomy): Bacteria > Myxococcota_A > Polyangia > Polyangiales > Polyangiaceae > NIC37A-2. Next base: position 13,560 of record CAYWLO010000030.1, read on the forward strand.
TTCTCCAAATATCATTCCTGGCGGTCGATAGTCACACTCCACGACATCATCGGCTACCAACCGGTGACCACGCATCACCAATTCAAGGGCACATTCGCTCTTACCGATACCGCTTTGCCCGCAGAGGAGAACGCCCACCTCAAAGATGTCCACCAACACGCCATGAAGGCGAGCGCGGGGTGCAAGATGCTCGTCCAACACGGTGTGAATAGCGGTGATCGCCACGGAGGACTTCTCGTCAACAAGCACCAAAGGAGTGCCACTTGCGTGGGCTTCGGCGACTAGGGTGGCAGGAACCTGGACTCCTCGAGAGACAACCACGCAAGAAGGTTTTGCATGAAAAAGAAAACCAGCCGCCTTCGACTGCTCTTTCACCGGCAAAGACTCGATGTAACTCAGCTCAGTTTCGCCCATCACCTGAACGCGGCTTGGAACAAGCCCATGCATATGCCCGACGAGGGCTAACCCTGACTTTTGAATGCGCGGATGAGAAACCAGCCGGTCAAGCCCCGCCTTGCCTGTGAGCAATTGCCACTTGAGCCCCAAAGCCTCGTCTTGAAGGAGAGTGGCAACGCGAATACCGGGTTGAAGGTGAGAAGCAGGTGGATCGTATACAGTCATGACTCGATTGAAGCAGCATCATGCTCTTCAATCAGGGAGTATGCCTGCATCGGGCCTGTAGATTCCAGTAAACGACGACGAGTTTCTGGACTTCGCAGCAATCGGCTAATTTTAGCTAGTATTTTCAGGTGGGCGCCCGCTGCGCTCTTGGGACCAATTACCGCAAAAAATATAGTGACGGGCTCGCGGTCGATGGAGTCGAAGTCGATGCCGCCGGGGCAGAGAACGAGAGCTGCCCGCTGGCCTTCGACCTCACCTAGGGACGTATGGGGAATTGCAACGCCCTCCCCAATACCCGTACTCTGTAGCTTTTCCCGGGCTGCTAGCTGTTCGTAGACCCCTTGGGCATTGCAGGGCCCTCCGCGGGCTAGAAGCTCAGCCAGCGAGCGGAGTACGGCGTCTCCATTGCAAGGCGCTTCTCCAGAAGGCGCAACAAGGATTCGGTGGGAGGTAAGAATTTCACTTAGGCGCATAATCTTGCGAAAATGAGATCAAAATAGACAAAAGGCCCGAAAATAACGGACCTTTCACGAAAGAAGGAAACGTTCCTTCCCTATTCAACGACCGCGTGCAGCGCCTTCTAACGGTCGGCCGCGGCCATAGCAACCTCATCGCTCGAATGACGAATATCAGTCTCGCGGCGACGTCTAGAACTGGCGACTCCCTTTGCATCGTGAATTTGCCTTTCGAGCTTATGACCAGCCGAATCGATAGACGCATACATATCGTCAGACGCTTCGCGGGCCTCGTAACGCTGGCCTCCACTGGCCAGTTGAACTTCGACCATGTGCTCATGTTTTTCGACCGAGAGCGTGATGCGCGCGGTCATCGGCTGCCTCAAAAATTTCTGCAAGCGGCTCACCTTTTGATGGGCATAGTCTCTGAGGGCGTCCGTGGGTTCAAGATGCCTGAAGGTGGTGGATACATCCATGTCTACTCCTAATGCTCAGTGTATGTGTCACAATGTTCAAATGCACATCGCCTTGTCATGATAACAAAACGCTGTCCGCTGCGAATGCTCATCACCATCCAGTAATCTGGAAACTGATAAACTATTCGCCAAAGAACCTACGGATAAAAACATATTCGCAGGAACTGAGTTTTTAATAACTTTCTTCAAAAGGGTACTCACCGTAAAAAGATGAGAGACCATATTTCGAACCGTCTCGCCAAACAGACGTGTTGCAGTCTGCGGCAACGTTTCCGGCTTGGTAGACGCCAAATCAGCGAGGTTGCTCCCTAAAACCACAATGTGGTACCCTTGTTGAAGCGCATGCGCCTCACCGGCATGCACCTCACAGGTATCTGCCAGACGAACATGCACCTCACAGGCATCTGGCAGACGAGTCTCTGGCAGACAAGCGCAGCACGGTGCTCTCCGTAACGGCCCGACACCGTGGGAGAACTGCTGAAACGCTAAAAGGACCAACACCCCTAATATAGATCGTCTCTTCGCTTCGTGAACCCCAAATCGACTGGAAGAGAAAAATAATTGAGCGTACCCAAAATTCTCCCCACGATTCTTGAACTCTAATTGGTCAAGACCGCGCCCCACGCAATCATAACTGCACGCCGTTTGGCTGTCTGTATACGCTGGGGGGGTCGTCAAATCGGCGCTCATCGTCACTGAAGATACAACCAAAGTTCAGTCAATTTTATTCCCCGATGCCTGAGGCTCTTTCGCTTGCAACACTCACCGTCAGCGAACGGAAGCCTTTCCTAAACGTTGAGCTAAAAAAGAATCTTTCGCTTTGACGATGCCAAAATACCAAGCATTTCGCGATATTTCGCGACCGTACGTCGAGCTATTTTAATACCTCGGTCTTTTGCCAATTGCACAACAATGGCCTGATCACTCAAGGGCTTTGCCTTGTTCTCCCCGTCAATCAACACCTTGATAGCCTGCTTGACGCTTTCGCTAGCAATATCGTCCTTCGACATGCGTCGAATACTTGAATTGAAAAAGTACTTGAGTTCAAAAAGCCCCTGAGGGCAATGCATGTACTTACCCGTAGTCACTCGGGAAATAGTCGATTCGTGCATACCGACCGCGTCAGCGACATCTCGCAGAATCATGGGCTTCAACTGAGAGACCCCTTGCTCGAAAAACTCATGCTGCTTTTCAAGAATGCACTCTGAAACCTTCACGATGGTCTTGCGCCGCTGTTCAATCGCGCGAATCAACCACTGGGCATTGCGCAATTTCTCGCCGACAAATTCTTTGGCCTTTGGATCGGTGAGCAAGCGCTTCGTCAGCTCCTCGTTGATGAAAAGTCTTTGAACTCCCCGATCATTTTCTACGATTCGAAATTCTTCACCGTCTTTTACCACGTAGACGTCAGGTGTGATGCCAATACTACGATCATCGTAGTCAATGAAGGCTCGCGCAGGTCGGCTCTCAAAGGATTGGATTTCTTTGACGATTTCGTAAAGTTCGTCCAAGGGCAATTTGACCGAGCGCGCGATTGCTTGATAATTATGCCGTTCCAGCTCTTTCATGTGGTGCTCAATCACCTCCACAATCGTGTCACCCTCGCTGTAGCCGGCGACTTCAGCCTGAAGCCGTAAACACTCTTGCAAATCGCGCGCGCCTACACCCGCTGGATCTAGATGTTGAATCATCTCCAAGACGAGGGGGGCATCTTCGCGATGCAATTCAGCTTCGTCAGCCAAATCATCAATCGTCAAATCAGGGGTTCGTGTTCCGTCGGGACGGTCAATACCTTCAAGATCGAGATAGCCGCGATCGTCCAAATTGCCTATGACAAGCTCCGCAAACCGTCGCTCACTGGGCATAAAATCGCTCATTTGCAACTGCCACATGAGATGATCGCGCAAACTACGTGGACGAGTGAGGCTCTGCTCTATTGGCGGAAGGTCGTCGTTGTTTCCGCTGCCTTTACCTGGCCCACTACTGTTGTTTTGCTGACTTCGGTTTTCGAGAAACTTCTCCCAGTCGACCTCACGCATGGCCTTTTCTGTGGCCTTGCCCTCTTCGGTGCGCACAACTGTCTCGAACTCGCGCTCGTTTCGTTGTTGTTGGGCATTTTCGGCTACTTCGACAGGGCGAAGGGGCGGCGCATCCTCCGAAAGCATTGGATTGTTGTCGAGTTCTTTTCGAACCTCGTCCACTAACTCCAAACGAGAAAGCTGCAAGAGCTTAATAGCCTGCTGCAGCTGGGGCGTCATCACCAGCTGCTGGGACAACTTCATCTGCAGTTTAATTTCCATTGTCTTCTAGTGAATCTACCAGAGACCAGGGGGCGCTCACAACCACAACCATACCAAAAGAGTCCTATCGCCCGGAGTTTTCCTTACGTAAACGCGAAAATTATTCACTTGAAGGCTTGAAATAGTTTCTCAGCCCTCGGGTAAACTCCTTGACCGCTGCTCCGAGTGTCTTGATGATTCCAAAATGGCAGCCCCCGGAGCAGAAAGTACAGCGACCTACCGCAGTAAGGCTCTCTATCTTTGTGTTCGTTCCTTGCGCGGCCGCGAGGGCGCCAATCGATACATTAAAACTATTGGCGTAGGTCGAATTTTCGAAGACGAGACGAAGTCAATCTCGCGGGAGTTGTGGCTTAGAGCCTTGCTTGAATTCGATGCGATTGTGGGAGACGAGGGCTTCCGTCGCCTCACACGCTACTTCGTGCATCCCAAAAATCTGGGTGTGTGGTCGGTACTTCTACGGGGAGCGACCCAACCGGGGGATATTTACGCAAAGCTCGACGAGTCCGGCGGAGATCAAGACTACGGGTGGACCTGGCGCAGCCGTCAACAGTCGAACTACGAATGGACCGGTGAGGTATGTTTTCTTGAGTCCGATTCCTCGGACGATCGACGAAGAATACGCAAAGCGCTCAGCGCGGAACTTCGCTCCGTTCCTCTGCTTTTTGGCCTAGCTCCTGCACGAGTCACCTATCATACAGAAGAGAAAACTGACGAGGTGCCCCACGGAGAAGAAGTCGTACAACGAGCAGTCTGGCAATCAGCCACCAAAAAAACAATGCAGGCGGGTACCGTTGCTACTGTGTTCGCGGGGGCAACCGCTGCAGCAATCGTGTCCATTTTGGGTTGGGACGGCTGGACACGTTTGATAGTAGGGGCAACTAGTTGCGCGGTCTGCATGATCATCACCTACATTCTCAGCCGCGACGCCAACTATCGGGCGGGGTACCGCGCCCAGCATCTAAGGATTCTCGCCCTAGAGCGCGAAGCAGTTCTGCAAAAATTACGCGTGAAAGAAATTTCTCGCCCGCACGAAGAGCCGGTGATAGCCGGTAAGTATCGACTCTCCCACCAAATTGGTGTGGGAGCCTCCGGAGCGGTGTGGAAAGCAAAACGTCTAACAGACGGCGCGTACGTTGCTATCAAGTTGTTGAGGACCGCGCTTGCTCAAGATCCTCGTGCGACTGATCGATTGCGACGTGAGGCGCAGGCATTGGGCCTCTCGTGGCATCCCCATGTTGTTGAAGTGCTCGACGATGGGCTACTCTCGTCGGGAGTGGCTTTTTTGGTCACCGAGCTTTTGCATGGGCAAACCCTCGCACAACGTATCGCAAAACAGGGTGCCCTTTCGGAGACCGAATGCGCCACTTGGGGCGTGCAAATAGCCGATGCGCTGATGGCCATTCATGGTGCTGGGGTCGTTCATCGTGATGTCAAACCAGGAAACCTATTCATCGATCGCCCTGCCCCTGATGTAGAATCCCTCAAGCTGATAGATTTTGGAGTGGCTGCCGTCAGTTGGGCAGAAACTCGACTGACCCGTGATGGCGCACGAATAGGCACTCCCGGTTACGCCGCCCCCGAACAAGAAAACGGAGAAGAGGTGGACCCTCGCGCTGATCTCTACGCCTTGGGACAGACTCTTCAAGAGGCTCTTTCGGGGTTACCGCCAACCCTAGCCGACGAGCAAGCCCCTTCGCTGCGGCGAACATCAAGCGAATGGAGAAAAGTGCTCAGTCGACTCACTGCACGCAACCCAAAGGCCCGCTACAACAATGCTCGCGAAGCGCGTGAAGCACTCAGTGCGTTGAGTTGTTTTCAACCGGTGACCCTACCTATTACTGAACCTGCCAGCCAACGTCCCGAGAGCCGCTAAGTCACTACTTCAGCTTACGCGCCACAATATATTGGCCGGGGGTTCCATCCAGAGGAATTGTAGCGACGCCAACAAATCCGAGATCATCAGCCTTTGTCAACAAGCGAGCATCCACCCAGTAGGCAGCCGCTACTGATTGAAGAGGCTCCAGGGCAATGTATTTGCGATCGAGGGCGCGAATCACCCAGGTATCAATGTTGCGATCCGAAAACATGCCTGCTGCAATCTGCTTACTCGTATGGCCCCCCGGTAAAAGGGCAATCGTGGGATCGGTGACTCCGGCCAAATCAACAATCAGGGAGGGGGTGCTCATGCCCAACCAGCCAATATCTACTGCGGCAACTACCCCCTCAGGAGGAACGTGTACTGCCCCCTGCTCTATCAGGCGTGTACGTCGCTGGTACACCGCCCGTAAATCGTCCCCCTGTTGAATAAAAAGTAGCGAGGGCCCCAAAAAAGCGAAAAAAACCAATGCAAAACTGAGCGCACTGGGCCTCCATTGAGGAGCGAGCCTCCACACGGCCCAGGGTAAAAGTGGCGCACTCAAGCGAAAAACCGGCATCCAATCGCCTCCCGCAAAAAAGAGCGCCACGAGATGTAGCAACCACAGCCATGCCCAGGGTTCGTTACCTATCCAAAAACTCTTTCGCGAAAAGAAAAGCCAAGGAACCCCCACCCACAAAAGGGAAAGTAGTGCGTAAAACACGCCACTTTGAGGGTCAGGTGACTTGGCCGAGAACGAGAGAGGCAGAGCGTGTCCATAAATAATAGTGCGGGCAACTACCGACACGATAAATGGGGCCGATGTGATGAGGACCGGAACGATGAGAGCGCCTAAACGAAAAGTTCCCCTACGGGCATCGAGGACCAGTAGACCCAAAATAAAAGGGAGAAGTTCGGGCCGCCATGCCCCGGCAAAACCAAGGGCAAGGCAGCCAGCCCAGACAATGGCGTAGCGGCTCAGCCCCAGAGAGCCGTCCTCCTTCTTCTGGCGCACCATCCTTCTTGAAGGAACAGTAAGTAGAACCGCGCCCAAGAGCAGTAAAAAACCGACAATTGGCCCAGAAAGCCCTGCCCCAGCCCATACAGCTGCCGGGAGACAGAAAAAGGTCAGTGTCAGACCGATAAAAAAAGAAAGTTTTTTTTCTTCGAAGCTCAGGAGCCAGCCAACGAGAAAAAAACTTGAAAAATATCCAAGCAACCCGAGAAACCTCGCGAATTGCCAGAATTCTAGTCCAGTTTGTGCCCCCCAAAGCCCTCCTAATGCCCCCACGAGGTGGGCAAAACCGAGCGGCGTCACCCCGTCGGTCAGCTCGGAGTCCAGGTTGAAGGAGTAAATTCCAGTCTCAGCACCATGTAGCGCCACCCGCGAGACGATCCACGCGTCATCGACGGTGAAACCCCAGACCAGCAATTCTAGTAGAGCTGCAATTGTTACGTAAATAACTCCTCCCACAAAAGCTCTGGAGAGACTGTTTTTAGCGGCTATGGTAGACATATTGCGCCTCAGCCTTCATCCCAAAGGGTGAGGAAGTTCTGGGAGCCGGGGGCTACCTGCTCTTCGTCAGGAAGTCCAATCTCCTGCAATCTTGGCTGAAAGTTGGGGCGTATCCCCCGGATATTTATAGGATGAGCTCGGATGTCACCTGTAGACGTTGTACTTCGTACCGATCGTAATCATTCCTCTAGCCAAGCACCTCTCCATGGTGTCTTGGACATCATTGTTGATGGGATAAATATCACTGCCCGAGCCGGGCGTACTCAAGGATTAACTCTTCTCGCCGAACTCGCTCACTCCATGTCGAGTCTTCGACGTGGGCGCACCTCTAGGGCTACCGCTCACCTCTGTACCGAGGGCGAAAGCTGGGAACTCGGGCTTGAAGTCGATGGGAGTGATCTCCTACTCAGCGTCTACCGTGCAGGCCCCTGCCCCGAGGTTGCCGTTCACGAACGGCGCGTTTCGATCTCGGAACTCCACACTGCTTTAGAGACTGCCCTAGACGGCGCGATAGCTGGGGCTTTGCCCACAGGCCACCGCAGTATTCTGGAAACGGCTCGTGACCAACTTGCTGCGGGGCGTCGCTCCGCAAAGGCGTTGCCACGCGGCATGGCCGTCGACCGAATCATGGTGCAGTCGGGTAAAAGCTTAGAGTTCCACGCAAGCGCCTCCTTTCGCATTGGTCCTCACTTGGCACCCGACAGCGAAGAACGGGTGGAGAGAGCAGATCTTCACGCTCTGCTCATACCCGGCCAGTTTAAAGTGAATTTGGGGCGACGCTCTATCTCTTTAAAGAGGGCGCAGCTCTTTCTCCTTGCAGAGCGTTTGATCTGGTTGGCTGAAGACTCCATGGACTCTTGGCAAGCTGCGCGCCCTGTCTTTCGCCGTCTTCAGGTTGAAGGCGTGCGTATTGGTATTCGTAGGGGGCCTGGTGACTCTCCCGTTGCCTTGTCTTTGGGGGAGAGCAACAAAGAGACTGGTGTTGCCAAGACTCTGACCTTGACGGAGATCCCCACCATCGATTTTGTAGAGGGTGTAGCGCTCTTTGCTGAAGCCTTGGGTGAACGATTTATCACCCATGATGCCCGACAAAGTTCCAACCTGCGCTTGGGAGTGCTTCTTGAAGGCGCACGCATTCTTCGCGAACGCTTGAGCGAGCTCAAGATGGACGACGGGCTCACCAACATTGAGCGCGAAAGCTACAGAAGCTACGGCCTACCGAGTGTAGTGCAAGATCAAGAAGGCACGTGGAGCCGCGGTGGAGCCATGCGTTTCGTTCCCCGTTGGGTTGCAGCTGTACCCAACGTCGACCTGCGTTCCACTTTTCTTTGCCGAGACCAGTTGGTGGTTGGTTCAGCTCGAGAAATTGCGAGTCTTTCGGCCACGACGGGAGAAATCAATTGGCGCATTCACAGCGATCGCGCTGCTACAGTTCCTACTCCCGTGGGGCTCGCCCGTTTACATTCGGACGGTCGTCTACGCATTCATGATCTCAAAACGGGGGCGGTACGCTCGGTTACCCGTTTGGCTCCCCGTGCCGGTGGTGGCGCGGCTGGGGCTCTAGTGAGTACTCCCGGTCTTCCCCAACTACTTCTCGTCGCTGAGGGTGATCGCAGCATTACGGCGGTTGATCTGATCACAGGCGACGTACGCTGGCGGCACCGCGCCTCTCGCCCTGCCAACTTTCGCCTCAGGAGAGCCGGTCGCCTTGTATTGATGTCGGGGGGCGACTCAGCTCTGACAGCCTTGGACGTTACGACGGGTGAAACCGTTTGGCGCGTGCGGGACCGATTGCCTTTTAGTGGGGACATCGCCGTACAGGGCGATAGTGCCTACGCCCTCTCAACCAGTTCAGTAGGCGCGGCCCGCTTGCATCATATCGATTTATGGAGCGGTGTGACTCATTGGACGAGTCTCGTAGAAGAGCAGCCCATTTTTGGCCAGCAACCAATGATGTGCGGTAATTCGATTGTTGTAGCAACACGCGATCGACGGGGTTCGGGGGCCATAGCTTATGACGCTCACTCCGGTGAACAGACATGGGATCATGAGCCGGGTATTAGTGCTGCTGCAACAGCTTGGTGCGCGCTTTCCGATTCGCTAATTGCCAATAGCGCGGCCGGCACGGTCCTTTGTCTCGATGCACGTACAGGCGAAGTGCGGTACAACCATATATTCTCTCGCCAAGTCGAGGGCGATCAGCCGCGGCGCTTAGATCCTATTGTTAAAAACGGTGCGCTTTTTGTGCCTCAGCATCAGGTTCAGGTCCTTCGCCCTGACACCGGAGAAATCATCGGTGAACTCCCCTGCGATTTGATTCCGGATTTGCTCCGGGTTGACGAGAAGTGCAACGTTTACGTCGCCGAAGAGAGTGGGCATCTAGCGGCATACTCGGTTGCTCCTCGCCTACAATTGGTGCGCCAATGACCTCATTGTGATTCAATCGTCAGAGCCCTCGACCAGAGGGCGATGGACATGCCTTCCTTACCCCGCCAAACCCTCTAAAATGGGACAGTCGGGGCGCTCGTCCCCCTGACAGCAGTTCACTAAATGAGTGAGCGTCTGACGTAGTTCCTGTAACTCGGAAATCTTCTGATCGATGCTTTGTAGGTGTGCTTCTGCCAGGCGTTTTACGTTTTCACTTTTTCTCTTTTTGTTGTTCCACAGGGCTAATAATTCGCCCACGTCATGAACCGAAAAACCTAAGTCGCGAGCATGCTTGATGAAGCGTAAGAGATGGGTGGCACGTTCACCGTAAACCCGATACCCATTGGGTCTTCTTTGGGCTTTGGGAATCAACCCCGTCTCTTCGTAATAACGAATCGTTTTGGTGGGAACTCCGGTGTTTAAGGAGAGTTCACCGATTGTGACGAGGTTGCTCATTTTGCTGACCGCCACCTTTTAAGCAATAAAGCGTTGCTCAATACGCTCACGCTCGACAAGGCCATCGCGCCCCCTGCCATCATGGGGGTTAGAAAGCCAAAGACAGCCAAAGGAATACCCACAACATTGAACACAAACGCCCAAAAGAGGTTTTGATGAATTTTTCTGCTTGTGGCCTTGGATATTGAGATGGCATCAGCGACCAAGAGAGGATCTGGGCGCATCAGGGTAATACCGGCGGTGTGCATGGCAACGTCGGTTCCTGTGCCCATCGCAAAGCCCACATCAGCAGCTGCCAAGGCAGGGGCATCGTTCACGCCATCACCCACCATAGCCACAACATGGCCTGCGCTCCGAAGTTCTTGGATTTTTTGCGATTTTTCATGAGGTAAGACCTCAGAAATTACACGCTCCATACCCAAATCGTTCCCTACCTTTTCGGCAGCCCTACGGTTGTCTCCTGTGAGCATGATGGGCAGCACCCCCGACGCAATCAGATGCCTCACAGCCGCGGCCGCACCTTTGCGCGGCGCGTCTCCAATGGCGATGCCGCCGAGGGCCTTTCCCTCGCGCACGACCCAAGCGACTGTCATGCCGCGGCTCTCCAGCTCGGCAGCCTGCGCTGCATAGGCACCAAATCCGATGCCACGTTCCTCCATCCAGCGAGGACTCCCCACACTTACCTCGACTCCCTCAACCAACGCGCGCACACCTTTGCCTGCAATTGCCTCAAACGATTCACCCCGGGGCACGTCGAGTTCGCGGGCTCTTGCTTCCTCTCTCACCGCCGTCGCCAGGGCATGCTCACTTCCAATTTGTGCCGCAGCAGCCACCCTCACCAACTCAGAGGCATCGTCAGCCAACACTTCTTGCACACGGGGGCGGCCCTCCGTCAGGGTGCCTGTCTTGTCCAACACCACAACATCTACCTTTTGAGCAAGCTGCAGCGCTTCTGCGTCTTTGATCAAGATCCCAGCTCGGGCGGCCGCACCTGTGCCCACCATCAGCGCCGCTGGTGTTGCCAAGCCCAGCGCGCAGGGGCAAGCAATGACCAATACGGAGACTGAATTGATCAACGCAGCTTCGAGGGAAGCTCCCATCAAAGTCCAGCCAGCCAGGGTTGTCAGCGCCGAAAGAAGAACCACCGGAACAAAGACGGCCGATATTTTGTCCACCGTTTTTTGAATGGGTGCCTTGGTCGCTTGAGCGTCCTGGACCAAAGCCACAATGCGACTCAGCATTGAGTCCTCGGCCACGTTCGTCGCCTCAATGAGCAAGAGTCCTTCGCCGTTCACGGCCCCACCAATTACCGGCTGACCCACTTCCTTTACAACCGGTAAGCTCTCTCCGGTGATCAACGATTCGTCGAGCGAACTCATTCCCTCAACAATCGTTCCGTCTACAGGAATTTGCTCTCCTGGCCGCACGACAACAACCTGACCCCGCTCGACTTCTTCGGCCGGCACTTCGCGCTCCTCATCAGCAATACGTAAACGTGCCATCACAGGTCTGAGGTCCATCAGGGCTCGAATGGCAATTGTGGTACTGCGTTTTGCTCTACCTTCCAGCAATTTACCCAACAAAATAAAGGTAATTACCGCTGCTGCACTTTCAAAGTAGAGATGCCCACCCGAATTAAACTGCGCGACTGAAAGTCCGTAAGCTGCGCTGGTACCCAGGGCAACCAATACATCCATATTGGCGGTTTTTGCCCTGAGCGCTGCTACTGCTCCTCTGTAGAAACGAGCCCCTGCCACAAATTGAACGGGAGTCGCCAAGGCCCACTGAACCCACCCCGGCAAACTCCACTCAACTCCAAAAAGAGCAAGCACCATCGGCGCTATCAACGGGGCCGTCAGTCCAGCTGCGGCAATGAGAATATCAAGCTCACGAGAATCCTTATTTTCTCGTTCTTCCTCCGCTTTCTGTCCACGGGCTGCCCCTGACTGCGCCTCAAGAATTTTCGCCGGGTAGCCCGCTTCGGTAGAAGCCGATGCCAATTCGCGAGTGCTCACCTGGCCAACTGTCTGAACAGAGGCCATCTCGGTAGCTACATTGGCTTGCGCAGCAACCACCCCGGGCACGGCCAACAAAGCTTTTTCAACCCGCCCGGCACAACTTGAACAGGTCATGCCCTCAATCGAAAGGCGCTGGGTCAACAAAGGCACACTGAAGCCCGCCTCTTGTACGGCCTGCACCAGCGCCGAGGCATCAACCGCCTCTTGGTCAAAAGTCAGCGCGGCGCTCTCTGTTGTAAAGTTCACAGAAGCCTGCACCACGCCCGGAACCTCTGCCAACGTACGCTCCAAACGGGAACTACAACCAGCACACGACATACCTTCAACAGGTAAGCGAATCATCAATTGTCGGGGGGCGCCCGGGACCGAAACTAAATTGCTTTTCCTACTCTTCATGGTTGCTCCTGAGCCTAGCATGCACCTTCCAGTCACTAGAAGGTCAAGAGAAGCAACGAAAATATTGAGGCCCAGGGTCTTCGACTCCCGTCTATGGAAAAAGTTGAGCCCACCAATCAGGCCATTGGTGGGCTCATTTAAGTATTTGCTAGCGTCCCCAGCGGGATTCGAACCCGCGTCGTCGCCTTGAAAGGGCGGTGTCCTGGGCCTGGCTAGACGATGGGGACAAGAGAGACGTTTTGCAAAATCGCTTTTGCGCAGCGGCTCAAGTTAAGAACTCCCAAAGGGAGGGAGCGGAGCTATAGCGCCTACAAAGCAATCCTGCAACAAGTGAACCTACCTATTTTGAGTTTTTTTTCGACGGGCACGCGTAGTCGATTTAGTTAGCCAAAATACGGGTAAATACCCAAACTTATTGGCCGTATTGACCTCGTGGAACCTGCCTCTGTACCCGCACGTTCCCTTGCACCTTTATGGCTACGACTGATTCCGAAGGACCCCCATTTCCTGGCGCTGTGTTTGGTCTTGCCCGGCCCAAGACTCCGGCAAAAGCCAATTCGCCCACCAAAGCCTCCAAGAAAAAGTCCCCGACAGCGCAAAAGGTCGGTAGAACGCCCCGTGCCGCTCTAAAAGATACAGCCGGTGCTGGCGCTAGGCGTAAGCGTCGCAACAAACGGCAAAAGGGCATGACCGACGAACTACAAGTCACCGCTCAGCATCTGGAGTGCTTCAGTAATTTGCACGCCCTGCTTTTGGTATTCAATGATCCCTATGCAAGCGGCTTCGACCTAGCGAAGCACGTTGAGGAGATCCCTATCTTGGCAGCGCGACTTGTACGCTCAGCCAGAATACAAACGGGTCATCTGGACCTCACAAATATCAATACCGCGCTCTCGTTCCTTGGAAATAAGGGACTCGAAGGCGAGCTTTTGAATCTACTTGAAGATATGACCGTGGCGAAAGCAGATTTGGAGGACGAGGAGGCACCAAAGTAGCCCCCCCATCGCTCTATTTTTAGGCGCTCTTTTTTGAAACCTTGGCCGACTTCCCTGCAAAGGCAAGGGCGTAACCATTCTGCTTCTCAAAGACAGCTTCTTCGACGGCCGCTTGCTGCCAAATACTAGGCTCGGCTTGAATCTGAGCAGACTCCTGCATGACTTTCATGCCCATTCCAGAGTCCAATCGAGCGCTCTCTAAAATGGTCTGACACAAGGTCGCAAAATCGTACCCCGCGTAAGCTGCGACTTTGGGCAAAAGACTCGATGCGGTAAGACCTGGTAGAGTGTTCATCTCCAGCACGTATTCGTTCATTCCGGGGGTGACAATGAAGTCAACTCGCGCTGCTCCGCGACATTCTAAGACCTCGGCGGTATGCTCGGCTATCTGCAAAATTCCCTTGAGCCGTGTAGCATCAAGGCGAGTTGGTAGATGATACTGAGTCTCACTTGAGTTGTACTTCGCATCATAATCATACATCTCGCCAGCGGGCTCAATTTCGATTGCTCCCAACACTCGACCATCAAGAATAGCCACGGCAACTTCTGCGCCGGCGACAAATCTTTCCACTAAAACAGAGTCATCAAAGAGTAGCGCGGCCTCTACAGCGCTCTTGAGCTCCGTGAGATCATTGACCTTGGCAACACCAATACTCGAGCCTTCACGACGAGGTTTGACGACTACCGGAAAACCAAAACTGCCATGAAGTTCGTTGACCGTATCGAGTTCACGACGCTGAACAGCGTAATAAGGTGCCGTTGGTATATTATGAAGGCGCAGCACCTCTTTGCTCTTCAACTTATCCATTGCTAGGGCGCTCGTGAGAACACCCGAGCCCGTATAGGGAACCCCCAGCATCTCTAAGACGCCCTGGACGCAACCGTCCTCGCCCTGCTTTCCGTGGAGCGCTAGAAACGCCACATCCATATCGGCGCTGGACAAAACCTCTAGGGCGTCCACTCCCCCACCTAGGTCCAGGCGAACGACATCGTGGCCCAAGCCTTCGAGTGCACTAGCAACGGCCTCCCCCGATTGGAGAGAAATTTCCCTCTCGCTGGAGTTACCACCCATTACAACACCTACTCGAACTGCTTCCACTTGAGACTCCTTGCTTCTTTAAATGCGGGATGCGTACTGCTTTCCCGTTAGCAAGTACTTCGCTATCAGCTGCTCATCTATCTACCCAAATAAGTTGCAGAAGATTTTAGCGTCGAATGTGCTCCATTTTTCTCGGTATGGCTCTTTTTGGCTACAAGAAAGATCGAAATAAATCGGAATTGACGGGACTCGTGCCCAAATGTTCCGCGCCATGCCGGCACCCAGCCCATTGCAGGTGCCTCGCGTGCTGCTCTCTCGTCAACGTACGGCGGAAGCACACTACGCTCTCGTCAACGTACGGCTGAACTCAACATCATACTGCAGTGCTCAAACGTACTGCAGTGCTCAACGTACTGTAGCGGGCTCGTCATCGTAGCTGGGGTCCGCTGGCGCCGGAACGCTGACGATACCTTGAGGATCTTCGCGCGCTTCAACGATTGCGACGGTAATGTTGTCTTTGCCACCACGCTCGTTCGCTTGATCGATAAGAGCCGTCACCGCAGCATGCCCTCCCACGTCAACGAGGGCGGCAATTTCGGCGGTGTGTACGTGGGCGTAGAGACCATCGCTGCAGAGAACGAAGACGTCCCCTGCCAACACATCGCAATGAAAAATGTCGACCTGCACGTAGTCACGGTTGCCTACGGCGCGCGTAATGACGTTCTTTTGCTTGGAGCGTTTTGCCTGCTCGGGAGTGATCAAGCCCTGCTGAATTTGCCAGTTCACCAGGGTGTGGTCTTCGGTCAATTGCGAGGCAATACCGTCGCGCACGCGGTAAACACGGCTGTCCCCCACTTGGGCAATCAACAATCTGTCGGGCTGACGCAGCACCGCCGACAAGGTGGTACCCATGCCGCTCTTGGAGCTATCCAGCTCAGCCATGCCGTACACCATGTAGGTGGCAGCTTGAACGGCAGACTCTAAAATGCGTTCAACGCTCCCCGCGCCGCGACGAAACCCCGAGAGAACCATGCCATGGACGGTTTCGACCGCTTGCTGACTGGCCACCTCGCCTGCAGCTTGGCCTCCCATGCCGTCGGCAACGACCCAAAGACCCAATTCGTCATCAACGAGGAATGCGTCCTCGTTGTTCTTTCGCTTACGTCCTACATCGGTATTAGCGAAAGAAGTAAGAGTGATACGCTGATCAGCCATACTGTATGTCTGGATTGAAGTGACACCGCGCTCGAAGCGCAAGAGGAAATCCGGAGGCCCCAATAGCAGCTGCGCCGTGAGCCATGAAGAGAGAGGTCGCCTCGTTTCGCTTCCAACTGCGACGACTTGCCCTCGCCCTCACGTCGAAATATTCTTCAGGGCTCAATGGAACATGCCGCCTTCAGTTTTTTAGTACATGCTCGCGACCCTCGTCAGGTGATAGCCGCAGTGGTCCGTCATTCGGGCCCCACTAAAAAGAATGGACTTCTCTTCCTCTCGGGTGGCTTAGCCAACCGAAGCGCCGAAATTGCCCAGGCTATCGCGGTTGAAGCCAGAGACACCTCCTGGTTGATTGCCTCGGCCGCTGGCGTGCTCACCGAAAACGGTGAGATTGAGGGCCACTCAGCCGCGGTTGGTTTGAGTCTTTCGTTCAACTCGCGCGTCTTTGTTCAAAAGGAGGCGGACGAGAGCTTCGGTAAGGCGTTAGCCGGCGAGCTGCAGGCAAAACCCGGCTCTACTGCTTGTGTTCTACTTCGTTGCGACAAGGCGGGTGAGGGTTGGTTAGCTGCGCTCAATGACCACCAGCCGCTCGAGCCCCACCAACTTTTTGGCGGAGGTACCCTGTCGGGTATCGATCTCTATCAAGTGGAGGACGGCATTGTGCGCAGCGGTTCGGTCGGGGTGCTCATGGTTCAGCCGGGCCATCGAGGACAGCTTTGCACGTCCAGTGCCTGTCGACTTCTGTCTCCCCTTGGCAAAGTAACCCGCGCCCGGGGGCCCATTCTCCACGAAATAGACGGGCAACCTGCTTTGGACAGGCTGAACGAAAGCACTCACGACTTAGAGGAGCAAACCCTCGTGCTTTTGGCAGTGGCTTCAGGCTCTCAGCCTCTAGCTCCCCAGGGACGCTCCCTCGCGCTCCGGGCGATTCAAGGGGTCGATCCTGAGCGCGGCGCACTCATCATGAATGACGAATTTCCTTTGGGTACCCAAGTTGCCTTTGCGGTGCGCGACGCCCACGCCTCACGTAAGGATCTACGCGCTCAGCTGCAAAATCTCCAAAGGGAGAGCGCTGGTGCGGCTCCTAGCTTTGGTATTTACATCAATTGTGCGGGGCGCGGTGAGGAACTCTATGGCTCCTCCAGCGTCGACACCCGGTTGATTCACGCCGCCCTTCCGCAGATGCCCCTTGTGGGCCTGCACTCCACATTCGAGTTTGCTCCCCAAGGGGGTCGCATCGTCCCGCAAATTTACGCTGGGGTTCTCTGCGTTTTTTCAAAGCCAAGCTGAGGGACGAGTCACCTCTTCAACGTCCGCGCTGCACCTGCATTTTGCGTGGAACGGCCCCACTTTGCTCCAACATCTTCTTTGCCTCTTTTTGCAAGAGTGGATGCCCTTTGCCTTGCAAAAAGCCTCCCAATAAACGAGCGTCAATTCCTACCATCTGGCGCAACGTGCGCTTCAATTCTTTGCTCTTGGCAGTATGAGCGTAAGCAAAAGCGTAGGCACGTAGTAATTGAGGCTTCAATTGTACCAATTGCGCGTCATTCAACTCAAAGAGTTTCAAGGTGTTCAGGGCTTTTTTTCCCTCACCTGAACGCGCCCATGCTTCGGAAGAAATAGCGGCCATCATCGCCCGTGAACGGGGATCTTGCTGACGTTTCAACTCGATATTGTCCACCAACTGGCGAGCAAGGCTGACTTGTCCCAGGCTGAGATGAATCATCGCTCGCTGGCTACGTGCCTCGTCGGCCACTGCACCCATCACCTTGTGCAAGTTGATGGTCTCCAAGGTCGCCAATGCCTTTTTAGGATCTTCTTGCATCTGCAATTGAGCTTTTGCAAACACTGTCGCCGGATCGTTCTTTTTGCCCGTTGATTCAAGAGTCTGAATGGCCGCTTCGCGCTGCTCGGCAGTTTCGACCCCCTTGAGAACTTCGGCAACCGCGCGAGCTGACTTAGTGCGGCGTAGGGTCCACACGAGAACACCTAATACGGTGACAGTGATCAGCGCTGGAACCGCCAAGGCAATCTTGGTCGTGAGATCTGACTGGGACATGCCAGCAACCAAGCCTCCCACAAGCCAAATTGCCCCGAGAATGAGGCTCACGCGAATGATCGTGCTCTTCATTGCTCCCGGCGCGAAAGGATCTGGAATGTCCTCGCCTCCGCCGGTGGCCAGAGGCTGTTTCATTTGAGAGCGTTTTTGCTTTCCCGTTACAATTTGATCACGGTTCGCGTTGCGCTTGAGTTTGCGGGTTTCCTTTGCCACGCGGGGCCTATAGCCCTCCGTAGCCGGGGGGTGCAATGAATTTTCCAAGTTGGCCCCCCTTCGGGGTGGCAAATCTTAAGGAGAAAGACTGTCAGGCTCGCAATCGGGCAAAGAGAAGCGAAAATGGTTGAAGAGACTTTGAGCAATTGAGAGCACTGGAACTGCAAAAAGCGCGCCCCAAAGACCAAAATAGTGTTCGCCCACCAGAAGCGAAAACACGACTAATACCGGATGCAGCCGCGCCGAAACACCGATAATCTTAGGATTGAGGAAATTCGCCTCGACTTGATGGATACCCAAAATCCACAAAAGCACCCAGAGGGCTATCCACGCGTCTTGAGTCAATCCGACCAAAACGGCAGGCACCGTGCTGAGTATTGAGCCGAAAATGGGAATAATGCTCATAACAGCCGCCAAAAGCGCTAATACGGGCCCGTACTTCAGATCGAATATGGCGAAACCAATAGCCGAGAGCACGCCGTTGACAACGCAGATCACCAACTGACCGCGCACCACCCCCGAGAGTCCCCTATCGACGCGCTTGAGCAAGAGATCGAAACCTGGGCGATAAATGCGCGGTGAGAGCGAGCGAAAGAAGTGAAAAATATCCTCGCGCGTATGCATGATGTAGCCCGCCACCATGAGGGTCATGAAAAGCAAGAGAACGCCCCGACTCAGCCCTGTCAATATTGTCTGACCAAACTTCAGTAGCTGCAGCGCATTGATCTGAACGTAGTTGATGACCGTTTCAACCCCTTCGTCCACCACTGCCGAGACCTGAAAATCTTTAGTGTCCAGTTCATGGTCGGGGATGACACGCCAATGACCATCACCTTCTTCGACGATGCTGAGGCCCGAGCCGACATCGACCGAATAGTCTTCGCCGCTTTTATGAATATTGAGAGAGGGTTCGCGCTTTTTCTCGGATTTTTTCTCACTTGCGCTATTTTGATAAGCGTTGACCCACTTCTCGATACGAGGCCCCTGACGCCGGGCTACTCGCCGCGCCAGCGCGGGTACCTCACCAGCGAAACGCACGGTTTCGTCGACAATACGCGGGGCAATTGCGCTTACACTGAGTACAACCGTGCCCAAAACGAGTACGTAAACCAGTAAAATGCTGACACTTCTTGGCAGGCGCAGGCGGCTTTCGCCCACTTGTACCAGAGGAGTCAAAACATAGGCGATGATGATTCCTAAAAGAAAAGGAAGCAATACTTGCCGTACGCTCACCAAGAGGGCCACAAGCAGCGCACCTGAAATCGTCAAGAATACGATTCGCTGTCGCGTCCAGCCACCAAATGCTTGTGGTGAGGGGGGATCACCAATCTCTGTCATCGGAAACGCAGATTACTCCCGACCGAACAATTGGCAACGTACTAGACCCTACAGGGCCAGTCTCTTCTTTCTAGCTCTCCTTTTTTTTGCCCGCGCCCTCCCGATCTCCTCCAGTTTCACCTTCAAAGTCTTCGCGTCAATCCCATAGAGATACACGCCGCGTGTTCTATAAAGGGCCTGGGTCTTGGGCTGCAGAATCTTGGAATAGTTGGGTGAGCCATAGTGTCGCGCATTGTACCTCGCCCTCTCGATGTCCATATAAATATAGACAGCATCATAATGGGCCAAGTCGGAAGCTTTCATTCGCTCAATGAACCTGATGTCAATCTCGTCTTTTCTCCAGCCAAAATAATACGGAAGGGTTCCTACAGAGCGCTTTCCCCCCGAGAGCAGCAAGGGCGACTTGATACCTCTCTCACGTATTTGCTCTCGGACAATCTTCATCGCTTCGCGTGGCGCATCCACTCCCTGTCGCGCGTCCTCAAGTTTGAACCAACTTTCCGAAAGAAGCGTCAAAGCGAGGCCCCCACACAACAAACCC
>CAYWLO010000030.1:33579-47358 GCA_964459035.1 uncultured Polyangiaceae bacterium
ATTGAGCGCAGCTGAACCAAACACCACCGAGAGAAGTGATACCACGAAGAAAATGACCCAAAGAGCGTGACGCCGCCAGGAGACAACGAGAGCGCAAACTGAGAGCAAAAGCGGAAAGCCAAAAGTTTGAAAAAGTATCTTCCACGGTTCAACAAATAGCCGAGCGTGCAAGGCGGCCTCCTGGCCTGGTCGTACCCGCCATGTATGTTTGTGAGAATTCACTGCCTCTAGACGGGCTAACGGATCTTGCCAAATTTGCTCCGCTGCAAAAAGCAGGAGCGCGGTTCCCAAAAGACCATAAACTATCAAAGGTACCTGAAATGAACGCACTCGCGACCAACCGCCACGCCAAAGGTCAAAGCAACACGCCGCCACTAAAGAAGGAATGATATAATAAGCCGTTAACTTGACGCTAAAAGCCCAAACTACCACAAATGCGGTAAAACATGCCAGGACATGAGGTCGCTTCACTTCATGACGAAGGCTCAAGAGTGCGACCGCCCCTGCACAGAGAGACGTCAGAATAAGATCTGGAAAAAGCGATCGCAAATGCTGTACCGAGAGAGGCGTGAACGCTGCAATTGAAGCACCGAGGGCGGCCCCATAGGCATTTTTTCGCAGCACAAACCAGACCGAAATGGTCAGCCCCATACCCGCCGCAAGTGGTAAGATAAAAGTCGTCGCCTCGGAGACACCCAGTACGCGGTAGATTCCAGCTAGAGGAAGGAGGAGACCCCAACGGTGATTGAAAACATGGTTCTTGGGGTGCTCAAAAAAACTTCCTTCGCTGATCTCAAAAGCCTTACGAGCATAGGCAGCCACGTCCGAAGAACCCAGTGGCATCGGATGATGTATCCACAAGGCAATTTGCACTCCTAGGAGGAGAGCTAGGGGCCAGGGCAAGGCTCGGACATTGGGGCCAAGTCGGCGCAATACTACCATCAAAGGGAACCTGAGCAGTCCTCCACATCTGACGCAAGGAAGAATTGTCGCTCCAATAGCTGGTCGTTTTACTGCACTTTCTTTTTTTGCCCCCCAACTGGAGCTGTCGTTTTGGTCCTCTTTCATGGTGGCAAGTACTCCTGTTTGACTTGCCACGATCGAAGGTGCCCGGAGCCTTGGGGCAGACTGTGTGCCAAAAAGCAGTGTAATCTGCACTAATTATCTGTTTATTTGTCTAAAAAGTGCACTACACCACGATTTATTCCAATTGAACTTGGTTACTCCTTTGAGGCACAAAAAACCAAACCAAGACTCTTCGCGTCGCGTTAGACTCTTGGATGCCGTGTTGTAGAGGTCAAAACTATGATCAGATGTTTGATGCCAAAACGGCAAGAAAACAGTTGAGCCAGTATGAGAAAAAGGGGGCGCGAGGACAGACGCTAAAACTGCTTGACGCTCTTCATCAATTACTAACAGATAATCGCCAGCCACAATTTACTCATCTCGACATAGGGGGCGGCGTGGGAGTGCTCCAACACGAGTTAGCAAAGCTCGGTTCTACACGCACCACAGCCGTAGACGCCTCGGCACCCTACTTGGGACTTCTGCAGCAGGCGGCTAAAAAGCGAGGCTACGCCGATCGGCTAATCTGCCTCGAAGGCGATTTTATTGATGTAGCGATGGACACCCTGCCTTCCACCGTGGTTACCCTCGATAAGGTGATCTGTTGCTATCCCGACATGCCCACTCTTGTGAGTTCGTCGGCGAAGAAAGCGAAGCTACTTTACGGTATCATTCTGCCTCATGACACACGTCTCATCCGTTGGGGAACTCGTCTGGTCAACTGGCTCGTACGCAATCTACTGCGCAAACAGTTTCAGGCATTTGTACACTCCCATGCGGCGATTGATCGAATTGTCGAAGCAGAAGGACTCCAGCTCGCCCAAGAGATCCCAGGGTTTTTAATGTGCGTAAAAATCTACCAACGCCCACCTCAGGGATGAGAGATCCCTGAGGCAGCGACGAACTCATTTCACGAGAGCACGGACTGGGGAGAGGAAATAGGCCCAGGCGTTCAACGGCGTATTTGATGAAAGTTGAGCTCTTATGTAGACTGACCAGACCCCCTATGTCTCCACTGAATTTGCTGCCCCTTCTTAGCCTTTGCGCACTGATAAACAGCGGGTGCAAGAGCGATGATCCGCGGTGTCTCCAAGTCGCAGAAACTATCGCAACCCTCGCTCGAACATTGGCCGATGAACACGTTGCTGGCGGTAGCGACGCCATCAACGCCCAGTTGGAGGCGCAGCGTCCAAAAGTGATTGAGCAATGTAACAACGCTCTTTCGCTCGATAAAGCTTCGGGACATTGGGTCGATTGTATGGCCCAAGCCTCCAACCAAGACGAGGCGAACCACTGCGCACAATTCGCAACAAAAGCCGTACTGGAGTCTTCGGGAAATCATTAGATGCCGGCCGGCCTCCCTTGCCAGAATCAAGGGAGCGGGTCAGAGTGCTTGAGTGACGCAACGACTGCCCATCAATTGCAGTGCTAGTACCAAGGACCTGAACTTCGTGCCGGGTTTTGGTACCAATGAGACAAAAACTAGTGCCGAGGGCAAGCTGAGACGAATCAGCGGGGATCAAAGGCCCCCTACCCTCGTTGTGGGGGCCTTTGATCCCCGGCACGAACTTCAGGCACGAGGTGCTAGGTCCCCCCATGAGTGAACAACGCAAGAATCTGATTCGCAAACTTCTCCAAGGTATCGAGACTGGAGATCCGGCAGCGGTGGCTGTGGTCGACGAGGAGAAGTACATTCAGCACAACCCACAGACGCATACGGGCAGCGAGGGCTTGAGTGCCTTGTTCGCTCGACTTGCGCAGAGCAACCCGCGCGTTCACATTGTCAGGGTCTTCGCAGACGGTGACTTCGTTTTTGCTCACACCGAGTACGACTTTTCTACTCGAAGAATTGGCTTTGAAATTTTTCGCTTCGAGGGTGAGCGAGCAGTCGAGCATTGGGACAATATTCAACCGAGACTGGGTCCAAACCCCTCGGGGCGCACCATGGTCGACGGCCCCACCGAGTGCACCGATTGGGACTGTACCGAGGAAAACCGTGAGCTCGTTCGAAACTTTGTTCAAGAGATACTTATAGAGCGGCGATTCGAGCGCATGCATCAACATGTGCATGACGAGCATTTTGCCCAACACAATCCGGCTCTCCCAGACGGACTCGCTGCATGGAAGGGTGCGCTGCAAGCGCAGTCGCACAGCGGTCCCGTGCTTTGCTACCAACGAATGCACCGAATTGTCGCCGAGGGGTCGTTTGTACTCTCGGTCTGCGAGGGCACCCGCGCAGGAGTGCACTCGGCATTTTACGATCTCTTTCGTGTCTCAAGTAGGAAAATCGTTGAACACTGGGACACAATCGAAGCGGTTGCCCCGCAGTCCCAGTGGAAAAACCAAAATGGGAAATTTTGATAAGAACGAGCCGGCAATCGGCGCATGAGAACTTGAGCCCAAGCAGTTAGAGGCTAGTGGCTCAACGAGCTCCACATCCGCGGACGCAACGTCGCTCGTAGTGGTTCCCCCACTGTCGATGCCCGGCACGCGGATCTCCGTGAGCGTGCTTCAAGCTGTCCTCCCGCTGACGTCCAGTTGGGCCTCTCTGAAGAGTGATGGCAAAGACGGATTCATCCATCAAGGCAGGGCATTCTACCAACTACGTCCTGACGGCCTAACATGGGCCCCTCGGGCCTCCATCCGGCTCAAACCTATGGCGCAGTGCACCTTTTTGCCAAAGTTTTGCAAAATATGTGCATTTTACCATGCTTTATCGGGAACTAGCCGCACGCAAGCAAAGAGTTCACGCGCCTAAGGTTTCCACAAACGAAGAAAGGCGCCCACCTGAGTGGACGCCCTTCAATCAATTGGCACCGAGCCCCCTAAGGGGCTCAATGAACCGCGACTTCAGCTTTCGCTTTTGTCTTCGGTCTCTACTTGAGCGGGAGCTTCAGCTTCGGCAGAAGCTTCAGCTTCGGCGGGAGCCTCGGCGGGAGCTTCAGCTTCGGCAGAAGCCTCGGCGGGAGCTTCAGCTTCGGCAGAAGCCTCGGCGGGAGCATCGGCGTCTTCAGCATCTGCTGCTTTTGCCTCGGCACTGCCCATAGAAGCGAGCTTGTCCTTGAACAAGTCACCCAAGGTTGCACCCTGGTTGTTGGTCTCGCGCTTCATTACCTGAAGCTGCTCTGCTGCGCGACTCTCGCCGGGCTTGAGCATGCTCATGGTAACGCGATGGTCCAACGTGTCCACGTTAGCAATCTCTGCCTTCACTACGTCGCCGGCTTTTAGCTCAGTTCCAGCGGGCATTTCACCAGCAGGAATGATTGCTTCAAGACCGTCGCAAACACGTACGAAGGTACCAAACTCGGTAGATGCAAGAACCGTTACCTCGCTCACAACGGTACCAGGCTTCCACTTCTCGAGAAGAGTTGCCCAGGGATCATCATGAAGTTGGCGAACACCAAGGCTGACCTTCTTTTCATCATGGTTGATGGAGAGAATGATTGCCTCAACGTCGTCACCCTTTTGGTAGACATCTGCGGGGTTGTTGATCTTAACGGTCCAGCTGAGGTCCGTCTTGTGCACCATGCCGTCCACGCCGTCTTCGATACCGACGAATACGCCGTAATCAGTGATGGAGCGAACCTTACCGCCGATTTTGTCGCCGGGCTTGTAGGTGTCGGTGAATGTTGTCCAGGGATCGGGCTCAAGCTGCTTCATACCGAGGCTGATGCGCTTTGATTCGCGATCTACCTCGAGAACCTGGCAATCGACCTCTTGACCGATTTCCAAGACCTTGGAAGGATGCTTGATCTTCTTGGTCCAGCTCATCTCTGAGACGTGGATCAAACCCTCGACGCCGGGCTCTAGCTCTACGAATGCACCGTAGTCCGTGAGGCTCATGACCTTGCCGTTGACAAGCTTGCCTACGGGGTATGCCTCTGCAGCATGACTCCAAGGATCTTCTTGGGTCTGCTTCATGCCCAAGCTGACGCGCTCAGTCTCGGCATTGTACTTGAGAACCTTGACGGTAACCTCGTCGCCCACAGCGAAGACTTCGCTGGGATGGTTGACGCGGCCCCAAGACATGTCCGTGATGTGGAGTAGTCCGTCGATTCCACCCAAGTCGACGAAAGCGCCGTACTCGGTGAGGTTCTTGATGGTGCCCTGAAGTACCTGACCCTCTTGGAGATTCTCCAAGGTCTTCTCTTTGAGGCTGTCGCGCTCTTTTTCGAGAAGTACACGACGAGAAAGCACGATGTTACCGCGCTTCTGGTTGAATTTGATGACCTTGAACTCAAAGGTTTCACCAATGAGTTTGTCCAGGTTGCGAATGGGACGCAAATCGACCTGTGAGCCAGGTAGGAATGCTTTGACACCACCGCGAATAGTAACGGCAAGGCCGCCCTTTACGCGCTGAGTGATGGTACCTTCGATGATTTCGTCACGCTCGCAAGCACTAGAAATCTCGTCCCATACCTTCATCTTGTCGGCCTTCTCTTTGGAGAGAGAAATGAGGCCATCGTCGCTTTCGCGACTCTCGATGAATACGTCTACTTTGTCGCCGGGCTTCACATCGAAGCCACCTGCTGCGCCTAAGAATTCGTCCTTGGTGAGAACACCTTCGGATTTGCCGCCAATATCGACGACTACGAATTCGCGCATCACACGGACAATAATTCCGGTGACAATCTGTCCTTCGCCACCAAGCTCGTGCTCGTGGGCGGTTGTTGCAGAAGCCTCGAAGAGCTGTGCAAAGCTCGAACCTGAATCGGCAACCTGTTGAGTATCAGTCATGTATTTTTGTTGTGTTGGTCGGAGGGGTTAAAATGATGGATCTGCGATTTTGACAACACAAAATTACCCTCGCTCCACGCGATCCAAGGACGCTGGGGCTAGCGCAGGCAGCGCTGCGCGTCAAATTACTTAAACTATTACCTATTCTTCCACCCTCAACGAAACGAGCGAGAGTGGACTGGGACAAGCTCAGTCCTCAAGAGTCGCCGCGAAGCGTGTCTCGATATCGGACGCAAAGCGTTCGATAAGATTGGAAAATGCCTCGCGAGACAGCTCTCCGCTGATGGAGATTTGAGACTTTTCTGCCGCTGTGAGCTTGAATGCTTCTGGTTTTACGAAGGGGAAGGCTTTTTTCATCATGTCTCCCGCCTTTTGGAGTTCATTTCCGTCGTCTTGGCCCTCATTTGAGAAAAACAACTCGCCTTGCGACTGAAAAGGCTCCCCGACAGCGAGGCGTAGAGCTGCCCGCTTGAGAATCGTCGACGGCCTCGCCCAGCTAAGTGCATGGAGACCCAGGCCCTTCTGATCAAGTTTTTTTGCCCAGCTCACCTCCGAAGCAGTTTGAGCCTCGTGCACAATGGCCTCCTTGCTTCCCAAGAGGAGAATGCCACCTTCGGCCACACCAAAGCTAATGCCCGAGGCATGCACGGCCAAGCCATTTCGCTCCTGCAACAACACGCCTTCTTCCCCAAAGAGTCGCACCACTCCGTCAATGACTCCGTCTTGACGAAACATGCCCCCTGCGACCAAGAGCCACTCTCCTTCAGGCAATACGGCGTAGACCATCTCACGCGCGTCGACTGCCAGTTCGAGGGTCGTCTTTCGCTCCAGGTTCTTCACCCGAGGCTCGCGCTGAGCTTGCCCCCTGCCACGCTCCAATAGCCCCAGAAGGTGTAGTCGAAACGGTTCAAACACCACCGCTTGCTGCACGTCAACCCGTACCGCCATCAGGACTTTTTCGGGCATGTGACGAGCTGCGAGTGGCTCGTAGGCGACAAAGCGCGAATAGATAAAGAGAGCCACGCCAAATGCCGCCACAAAGCTGAGCAAAAAGGCAATGAGAATAGTGCGAGGTGATACTGAAGAGCGTTCCACGGTGCCCCCCTAGCGCGTTGAGTTGGGCGAGGCGAGAGCGCGCAAAAAATTTGCTTGCTTAAGCGCGCTCTTTTTCTAGCTTTTGCACCACTTGCACCATTTTCTCAACGACCTCGGCAATGGAAAGATGAGATGAGTCCACCACGAGAGCGTCCTCTGCCTGTACCAAGGGCGCAATCGGGCGTTCTGTATCCCTTCTATCTCTCTCGTTTACTTCAGCTACTATTTCGCTCAAGGGCGGAGCCTCACCTGACTTCGATAATTCTGCTCGCCTGCGCTCAGCACGCACCTCGGACGAGGCAGTGAGGAAGAATTTTGCTTCAGCTCGCGGAAAAACGACCGAGCCAATGTCCCTACCTTCGAGTACAACGCCTCCTGCGGCCCCTAATCCTCGTTGAATAGAAAGCAGGACTGCGCGCACGCCAGCATATTGCGAAACCACGCTCGCGCCGAGGGAAGCCTCACGAGATCGAATTGAATGGGTGACGTCCTCGCCCAATACACGCACAACTATTTTATCCCCCTGAGTCGACAGCTCAATGGCTCCTTTTTGGGTCAATTCGTGGGCGGTCTCCTCTACTCCCCTCTGATCCTCCAGAGCGATATTTCGTTGCGCACACAACCAAGCGACCGATCGGTAGAGAGCCCCGGTGTCGACACGAGTATAGCCGAGTCTTTGGGCCACAAGGCGCGTGACGGTACTCTTGCCCGCTCCGGCTGGACCATCGATTGCTACTACCGGTCGTTTCTGTGCTTTTTTGTCAGTCATGAACTTTTTACCCGAATATCTACGCCCAAGGCTTTTAGGGTTCCCACCCAGCGCGGAAAGTAATTTCGCAAACACTCTACGTCGTCAATGATGCTTTCGCCCCGGGCGCTGACGGCGAGTATCGAAGCGAGCACAGCCAAGCGTGCATCCCCCCCCGTGGTCACGTGCAGAGGTTCCAGTAATTTCACAGGCCGTCCCACAACGCGCAGACCGTGTTCGGTGGTCTCTGCCTCGACACCAGCACTACGCAAGAGCCCTATCGCTCGACCAAATATTCTGGGATCCCCGCCGCGAGCTTGCGGAACCATATCGGTAAAGAGACTCTCACCATGGGCGCGAGCTGCAACCCCCAAGAACGCAAGGGCACTATCCCCCGACCGAATCATGGTTTCTCCTCCCAAGCGAACCGGCTGAATCTTTGCGGAGCGAATGCTGATGTGCCCGAAGGGCTCACCCTGACGATCTCCTAAGGGGCTCACCCCCATACTTGCACCAAAAAGACGAATAATTGATAGGACGTCGCTTTGCGTCGGGTTTTGCCCCACATCGCGCAAATTAAGAGAACTGTCAGCAACGCTCATTGCGACTGCAGCCACCGGCGCCACCAAAGAATGAGAGCCCAAGGCTTCGTAAATTTGGGGAGCTACCGCATCTTCGTCACGAGGCGGGTGCAACGAGGCGACTGTCCCCTGTACGTCAATTGGCATGCGTGATCGGGTCATCGCTCGCTCCAAATGGTCGGCCGAGGCTAGTTTTTCTTCGACGATTGTCTCAGTCTTTGCCCGAAGCCCGGCGATCAGTAGTGCTTGCTTCACCCAAGGAAATACGCCGTGAGTTAGCACGGAAATTCCCCGAGAGCGCTCCCCTTCTTTTACCTCGTGCAGTTCGACAACGCGGCCTCCCCCCTCGGCCTCTTTTGTGGACAGGGGGTGGGACTCAGCAAGCGCCGGGATCAATAAGTCCCCGACCACATCATCCACCAAAAGCTGGGAGGCGAAAGGACGTGACACAAGAAGCGCTAGGGCCAGAGCCGCCACGTGCGCCTCCCCCCGCAGGTCCAAAGTCTGTGCTGAACCACGAAGTCCAAACAGGCCAACTCCATGAACTTGAACCGTTCCGGCTTCCAGCTTGACTTGGACACCGACTTCACTCAAAAAGCCAAGAAGCGCACGCACGCCACCTTGCTCTCCCGCTATTGAAAGGGACGTGCGCCCGCGAGAGAGAGTCGCTAGTGCGAGTCGGGCCAGAGCCACTCCTTCGTCACCAGGTAGAGGAACGCTGCCCTGCAGCGGACGTGATGAAGGAAGAATGAGAAGTTGAGATGTCATTGAGCCGGTGAAGTAGAGGATGTTGGCGAAGGACCAGTTGTGCTCTCTTGCGCGAGAGGAAAAAATTTTCCACTATCGCTGAGCAGTTCAG
Source organism: uncultured Polyangiaceae bacterium (assembly GCA_964459035.1). Lineage (GTDB taxonomy): Bacteria > Myxococcota_A > Polyangia > Polyangiales > Polyangiaceae > NIC37A-2. The sequence continues at coordinate 42,665 of CAYWLO010000030.1, forward strand.
CAAGAGCGCGTCCCTTGAGTTCAACGACCACTTGGGTGTTCTTTCCCGTCGCTCGGGCCTCCATGCGCTGCAACGGATTCGTGATCTTGAGGGCACTCATCACAAATGCCCAATCGTCTAGGCGCTGAGTGAGTTGCTGTAGTTTCTTGGAGGACTCTTCGGCGTGCAAAGGCGTATCGTAGCTAAGTGAACCTGCCAAATTGACCCCTGGCGCGCGAAAATTCCCCAGTAAGCGCCCAGCTCGCATGCCAAGCAGAAATTTGAGTTTACTTCCCAGAGTTGCCGGTATGGGCTGGGAGTCTAAGTCAATTCCCAGGCGAAAGTCCGCCGCCCCATTCTTGAGCATCAACTCATACCAGGGGGGCAAATCTCGACGAAGACGTCCCACCTCGATTCTTTCGAGAACCCGGCGCACTCCTAACTGAGTTCCGAATACAAGGGTGCTATCGCTGAGGACCGACATCGCAACCTGGCCAACCACGTACATCACTTCGCCGGAGAAAGGCGTTTGACGAATCACCTGATCGCGTGCAGAAACGGGATTGTTTGCAATAGCCTTGGCGGTTTCTTGCTTATGAAACCTTCCCTTACAAATCAAAACAATATCGCTGCCAACCGTTGCATAGAGCCCTGCCACCACGCGATCGATGTCCTGAGCAGGGTCCACGCCGGCCCCCGCTGCAAAGGGCAAGGCCTCCGTCATGAGCTCACTGACAACGGCGCCCAGGTCGCCTTCGAACAGAGCCTGAGCATCAATGCTCGCCCAAGCTACCGCGCCGTCTGGCAGAAGCCTCCAAGCGTCCTCCTCAATCTCCGCCAGGGACGCGCGGCGTCCTTCGACAGAGAGGGAGATCACCTCTGGTGTTTGTGTACAGGAGACTGTTCCTAGGAAAAGGGCCACGCCAAAAAGCCCCCCCTGCAGCGAAGGAAGTTTCACGAAAAAATATCCTCGAGGGCCTGCAAGAGACAATTATTTTCCTCGGCCGTGCCAACTGTAATGCGTAGATGGGTGTCCAGGCCCCCCAATGGGCGCACAATGACCCCGCGATCTAACAATTTTTCGTAGAGCTCACCACTGGGACGTCCGAAGTCGACCAAAATGAAATTGGTTTGGCTCGGATAGACCACACGACCTGCGCCCTGCAGAGCCTTTTCGAGACGCGCGCGCTCTGCGTTGTTCAAGCTCACGACCTTTTCTAAATAAGCTTGGTCTGCCAGAGCCGCAATGGCAGCCTCTTGACTCAAAACACCCACATTGAAAGGCGCACGCAGGCGGTCCATATAAGCGATGAGAGAGGCAGGAGCGACGCCATACCCCACGCGAAAACCCGCCAAACCATAGGCTTTTGAGAAGGTACGCAAGATGACTAAGCGCTCTCGCAGGCTACGCAGGGAGATAGAGTCTGGATAATCGGCAGCGTCCGCGAATTCGAAATAGGCTTCGTCCATCACCACAATCACCTCGGGGGGCACATCACGTAGAAACGCCTCGACTACGTCGCGGGTAACATAAGTACCAGTTGGATTGTTCGGGTTGTCGATGATCACCATCTTGGTCGAAGGTAAAACTGCCTGCACCATCGCTGGCAAATCGTGAACAAAATCTCCACTGGTGGGTACCACCGAGGTGAATACATTGTGGGCGGCAGCGACAACCGGATACATACTGAACGAAGGTCGTCCAAAGACCATATGATCGCCAGGCGTCATGAAGGTGCGCACCAGCAACTCGATGATTTCATTCGAACCGTTGCCGTGAATCACCTCTTCGAACGACACCCCGTGAAACCGAGCGATTGCCGTGCGTAAACGAAACGCGGCGCTGTCAGGATAGCGATGCACATCGACAAGGGCCCGCTGTGCCGCCTGCAAAGCTTGAGGGCTCGGTCCCAGTGCGCTCTCATTGGAGGCCAATTTCACGATGTTTTTCAGCCCCCGTTCCCGGGCTAACTCCTCAATAGGTTTTCCGCCGATGTAGGGACGTAGATTTTCGATGCTCTCCGTTACAAGCCTTGCCATGGGTGCCCAGACTACACGTGCTGTCTGGGATGGGTAGTATTGAAAAGCTTGAGTCGAGATCCCCACCGCATTAACGTGCACCCGATGAAAACTGCCAGCATAGCTCCCCTCCTTTTTGCCCTCGCCGGTTTCTCGATTTTGTCTGGCTGCGACAAAAAGCCTCAGGAACAAAGCGCCGCAAGCGACAAGACGCCTGCAGGAGACTCGATTGATCCAGGTAAAGCGGCGGAAAAAAAGGCGAAAATTGACGCGCTACTGCGTGAGAACGGGATTGATCCCGCCTCGATCAAAGAAAAGTCAGCCGGAGAAATACCAAGCTCTGGCGCCGGGCCGGCCAAGAGTACCCACCACGACGCCTCAACAAAGAAACCGGGCGCGCTGGTCGAGGTACTCACCCCCGGCACTGGTCCGCTCAAGGTTCTCCGCTACCAGTTCAAAGAAGGTCAAGTTCGCAAGTTCAGCATGCAGATGGAAATCGTTCCGACTCGCACGGTCAATGGACAACCCATGCCTAGTATTCCGGCCGTGAAAATAGAAATGCTCGGCACGAGTAAGACGCTGTCTTTTGTCGGTCACTCGGCCCAGCGGCAAAATACATTCTCGAAAGTTACCCCCGGTACCGACGGCCTTCCTCCCGCTATCGCCGAGCAAATGCTCGCCCAGTTTAGTGGACTCAAGGGCATTGAACTACTTGAGACAGTGAGTGACACGGGTCAAGTACTGGACATGAGCGTCAGGCCGGGGAGCAATGCCACTCCGCAGGTTGTGGCGATGATGCAGAACCTCCAAGACGGAATGTCCAACGCATTCCTTCCCCTCCCCTCAGACCCTGTTGGACCCGGAGCGAAATGGAGAGCGACCACCCAGGTGAGCACCGCCGGTCTCACCATTCAACAAGTAAACGAGGTGGAGCTTCTGTCATTAAAGGGAGCTGTCGCAACCGTAGCGCTCACCTTTTCTCAGAGCGCCGCCAAGCAAATCATCCAAGCCCCCGGCCTCCCGCCGGGCGCCCAGGTTGAACTGATTTCGATGAAAGGAGGAGGCACAGGTAAAATGCGTGTCGACCTCAGCTCGCTCGTGACGGAAAGTAATGTCGACCTCACGATGACGGTCGACACGAAGATCAGCGGACCGGCCATGCCGCAACCCGTACTCTCGGCCACCTCAACCTCCATGAAGATCAAGATGAAGGTCTCTAAGTAACTTGTTGATAGTTAAAGGAAAAACGGTCTAGTCATCGCGCCCAGAGGCAAGCCGAGAGAGGCGCCTTCTAGGCGTCGGTGAACCGAATGAGGCAGCTTTGGCCACCGCTACATTTTGTAGGGGGCCGTGAATGCCGCGAATTGAAGTCAAACCGAATGACGCTCTAGAGTTGTGACGCGCTGACCGATCGTCACAACCTAAGCCAAGCGCTCAGCGCAGGCCGAGGAGGAACTGGGCCAATTCAAAACGGCGGCAGACTTTCAACTTGTTGAAAATGGACGCCACCTGATTGGCAACAGTGCGTTCGGCAGTGCCTCTCTCGACTGCGATGTCTCGATTGCTCAAACCATCGCACACTAACCACGCGACATGAGTCTCAGCCGACGAGAGTCGCACCTCAATCTCCGCGCGGGGAGGTACATCACAGCGCAAGCTGAGCAAAGTCTCTTCGCCAAATGGCACCTCAGCGATGGTCGCTCGCCCTACTCTACCACGCTCGGCCTCGCCCAGAACTCGCCAAGCCTGCAGCGCGGAAAAGCGAGAACTCGTGCCCAGCTTCATGACGCCATTGCCCAGATGACCACAAACGCATTGGCGCGTGATACCCATTCGAACCGAAAGCTCCCGATCTTGAGCGCCAGTGAGAACAGAATGCACCACTTCGTGCTCTCGCGTGCTCATCATCACGCCACCAGCCTTTAAGAAAAGACGTAATTCCGAGTCTCGACGCTCGACGTCAACAACGAGCCAATCACCGCTCAGGAGCGAGTCGCGGGACAAACGGCTTCCACCGCCAATTGCTTGATGCGCGATCTTGTTAGCGAGACCACGATGAGAGAGACGAACACCGGAAAGAGGGGTCTCGCCAGTACTTGACTCCTCGTACGCGGGCTGCGCCAGAGACTTCCCGGCGACCGCACGTATTTCTGAGACGTCCGTAGAGCTCTGCCCAGGGAGGCGATTGACTGGAACTAAAGAGAGTTTCTCTGCTTGCTGTGATGCCATAGGATTTCGTCTCGCCCCTACTCACCGGTAAGGTCACAAATATTTAGCCCATTTTCACAAGCATTGCACTAGGCCAGGCAGCCCCCCGAACCGCCCTCCCCCCACTTCAAAGGCTTCGGTACCCGAGAATTATTCTAGGGACAGCGGACGTAAAAGCTAAAAACCTAGAAAAACGTTCATATAAGTTCCGCGCTAAACAGTGACAACGGAAATGAATTTACCTTTACCTTGCGACACAATAGTGAGGCACCAGCGTCAATAAAACTAAAATAAATCAGCGCTCCGGCCCCAAGTAGCTCCGACCAGGTCACGTGGAGAACAAGTGCCGCAGTCGGTTCACCTCAACAGGGGGGCTCATCGAAAGAACGCAAGACGAAAAACCCCTCGAAGCAAAGTTGCCGCGAGGGGTTTTGGGTGGGCGCAGAGGGACTTGAACCCCCGGCCACAGCCTTGTAAGGGCCGTGCTC
>CAYWLO010000031.1:0-46803 GCA_964459035.1 uncultured Polyangiaceae bacterium
AAACCCGCAATAGCCTCCCTATTTGCCCTCGGTACTACTTTTTGTCTCATGGGTCCCAAAACCCGGCACGAAGTTCCGACCTTTGGTACTAGCACCTCGTGCCTGAAGTTCATGCCGGGGCTTCGAGCCCCACTGATTTGTCTCAGTTTGCCCTTGGTACTAGTTCCACTCTAACATGTAAGCTCTTGTGTGCCCTTACGAGGCAGCGTAGCGAGAAGGGTACTAGTTTATGAGTAGAGTGATGATTCGATCAAAATGCTTCGCATTTCTTTTTTGTGCCGCTGTCAGCGCCTGTAAAAGTGCTCCTGTTGACCATGCCAGCGGAGGCGCTGGCAGTGCCAGTGGTGCGACCAGCGGTGGCGGTGCTACGGGTGCAACCAACCCCTTCTCTAAGATTTGCGGAGGTACCGTTTGCGCAAGGTTTTCTAGATGTTGCACGACGGATAAGTCATGTGGAGTCGTTACAAGCGACGAGATTTTCCTGGAGTTATGTCAGAGCGACGAATCACGCGGTGGAATAAAGGGGCCCAATTCGTGCCCTCCGAGCAGAAATTATTGCAACTATGATATCTGCCAAAGCTTTCCTGGTTGCACGCAGAAAAATGGAGCCTGTGGCTACTGGATTGAGTCCTTCATGATTGTTGGGGGAGTTGAAGTAAGAGTTGTCAATACGCGACTGGGGTGTGTCGACCCGACAGACATGGTGGAAGAGTGAAGTACCCAATGATGGCGCTCAATAGGCGGCCGTTGAGCTCTTTGTGTCGCGGTCGGCTCGTAAATACTGGGAAAGCTATGCGTCAAAGGGCCATCGTTGAAGCTGCCCACGGCGACAATGGGTACGCTTGCTTCTAGAAAGTCGGGGACGCAGCTTATCCAGTTGGAGAGGGTCTCTGCTGCGAGGAAGCGATAGAGGGAGCAGGCGCTTCGGCCCCTTGACGGCGTGAGGGCTAATGGCTGCCGATGAGCACGAGTGGCTTGTTGTTTTTGAGTGCGATAAAGTCAAACTAGACGATGTTCCGAGTGGATGAAGAAGTCACCGGGTGTAGGGCAGCTCGTAAATTCCAGACCACCTTCGCTCGCTGAGCAACGTCGCAAATAACTCATCAAGATTGGTGTCCTGATCCGCAAGGTAATTCACCCGCTCATCCGTCAGCGCAATCTCAAAAGAGTGACACAATTATCGAATATTCAGCTCGACCCCATCCCTGTGTCCCTGGGCGATGCCTTCAGCGATGCCTTCGGTACGGCCCTTGGCGGCGAGATTCACTGATGATCGCGGATTTTTCGATGACCCAAGACATGTCTGCTAAATGTCGCTCTTCTGCCCTTCGTCGGACTTCCGGCTCTGCGGATAATTCTTCTAATTGCTCTTCGGCTTTTTGAATCATCGGATCGAGTCCTTTCAGCGCTGCGACTTCCTGTGGATCACTAGAAGTGAGAAATCGAGCCCAAGATTCTAGCTGATTGGGGGCATCTTTGAGATCGATTGAGATCGAGAGGGCTGAGTCTGGGCAGCTCCAGCGTATGTAACTAGTACCTTGTGCCTGAAGCTCGTGCCCGGTTTCGCCACCCCCAACTCGAGTAGGGGGCTGGAGAAACCCGCTGATTCGTCTCAGCTTACCCTTGGTACTACTTCTTGTCTCATTGGTACCAAGAACCTGCACGTTGTGAAGGTCCTTGATACTAGCAGAGCATAAAATTGGTGACCCGTAGTCTCTTCAAGTCGCCGATATCGACCGTGGAATTGGCCGCCGGGCTCCGTGTAGTTGAGGAAAAGTATAAAAATACAACGATCGAGTTTGGTATAAGTCTGGCCCGTCTTCGAGCGGTTATTTTCTTCTCGGATCCCAACATCCTCCGAAAGCCGAGTCAACGCCCCCTCCCTGAAAGACGATGGCGCGCCTCACAAAAAACAGAAGCTGTGCTCAATTCTTAAAAGAGCACAGCTAAATTTCTAGCGAATAGACGAGCCGCTCGATTGCAATGGCTCCATTGTAGGGACCAAGTCTACCTCACAAGCTGCTCCACAATACACGATGCGCTGCACCCGTCGCCGGAAGTTCGATTGCCATCATCACACCCCTCTTCGGAGTCTTTGGTGCCGTCTCCACAGCGTCACCGCAATGGGGACCAAATCGACAGTTTTGCGCACATTCGCCGTAGCCACCAGGGTTTGTGCCATCGTCACATTGCTCAAAAGAGACTTGAAGAGCTCCGTCACCACAGCCTGGTCCAAGAATTGGTGTCCACTTCAAAACGCTCCAGTAGCCCCAACCAACGAGTCGTCAGCGGGGGCATATATCTCTTCCCAAATTGGCAAGTTGGCGAAACTGAAAGATTAGGGAATTCTCACGGAGAAAGCGTTCTCCAAGATGAACGGCGTTCCCCGCTCAGAAAATACGCAAACCGAGGCCCAGCTGAAAGCCCGGTCTTCCGCCTCAATTTTCCTACCCGCTCCTTGTATGAATACGTGGCAGTGGTCATTCGAAGACGCCTTACACTCTGCAAGGATCTTGAGTCCACCCAATTCAAATCATATGGTGGAGGAGGCGAATGTTTCTTAGCCGCAACGAGCACCCTCTACCCAAAGAACTAAGTATCGTGGACCTCTCAATTCTAGCCAAAGCCTTCCGTGGCGAACTCGTCCCCCAGGGCCCCAAGACGAACCCGCCAGCGTGCTCCTGGATAGGATCAGGGCTGAGCGTGAGGTAGCCGCCCCCGCAAAAAAGAAAGCTCGCAAGGGGGAGTCTAGAAAGAAGTGACTGCGTCAAAGATCAGACCTCCTCTTGAGCCATATTCCTTCGTCAAGATTGTCAGTACAGAAGCTTCAGAACGAAAGAACCGTAACCAGAAGAATCTCGGCAGCTCCGACTGCCAGCCCGAACACATGGGGAGCAAGGACAAATTCTGGGCGAAACTCTTATTCACGGCAATGAACTATTGTCGAATATCGACAAGACGTATCCAGCGAAAAACGGCCCCTACCGAACGCGAGAGCACACCCTGAGCGCTGTCCGTGAGGTCCTTCAGCATCACAGCATCGGGGGGGCGTCTGCCCTCCACGACGCCAGTCTTGAAGTGTTCGGAGTATTCGCCGGCTACCTACTTCTCGATGCATTGATTGGAAACACCGACCGCCACCATGAAAATTAGGGGGTAGTGGCGAGGCTCAAGAGCAGAAAGCTACTTTTGGCGCCAACCCATAACCATGCTTAATCGCTGGGTCATGAACTCAGCGATGAACAAAGAAAGCAACGTTTAGAGACGAACGACCATCGCGCCGACCTACATAGGTACTGCACCAAGGACGCATCGGCGTTTTTTCCCGACGGCAGGACAAATAACCCCTCTCGTGCCTCCCTGTGTCAGTAAAGATGTCGATAGCGTGAATAAACGTCGTGCCATGGCCTCTCAAGCATAACCAGATACCACACCGTCTCAGTTCAAAATCGGCCTCTAGTCGAATTTGAGCGTGTGCATGCAACCGCAACATGCATGGTAACCGACAGAGCCTACCCCGCTGAAAGCCACTCTATTCTGTCAGCACTCCCGTAGACTTCTGTGGCTACCTTGAGCTTGAGAACGATTCTTTTCCCCATATCTATGCACCAAAGTATGGTTACTGGCAATTATTACGTATAAGTATACGCGTATGAATATAACATGGGAAGATCTCGAACTTTTTCTCGCCGTTGCAGAGGGGCGCAGTTTTAGCGCCGCGGCGCGCCAACTCGCCTTGACCCAACCAACCATCAGCCGCCGTGTGGCCGCATTGGAGGATAAATTGGAGCACGCCCTCTTTCGGCGCGATGTAGAGGGAGCTCATCTCACGGACGAGGGGGCAAAGCTTCTGCCTGCAGCTTTACAAATGGCGCGCTTCGCTCAAGAGGCCGAGGAAATTGCAAAAGACTTTGATGATAAACCTGTGGGCATCGTGCGTGTGGCGGTGCCTTCAAATACTGCATTCGATTTTATGGTTCCGTTCGCTTGCTCCCTACGGGAGACCTTGCCACAGATCCAACTTCAGGTAATTTCTGGCATCGAGCAAATCGATCTATTGCGGGGGCAGGCCGACTTGGCCTTGCTCGACAAAGAGCCCACGCAACCAGATCTGATGGTACTGGCCAAGGTGAGTATAGAAATGGGTGTTTTTGCCTCGGCATCATACGCTCATTGTTTAAAGAAAAGAGCATCTGATGAGCAAATTTCTTTTCAACCAGAAGAGCTCACTTGGATTTCATGGGGGTATCCGGCGGAACACCTAGAGCCAACCCCAACCCTTAAGAAGTTAATTTCTGGATTTTCTCCGGTGTTTTCTTCCAACGATTACAATGTACAAACGCGTGCAATGGCAGAAGGCATGGGAGCAATGGTACGCCCTCGCGTCTCTCCTCATCACCTATCTTACGATAAATTTGTACAGCTTGAAGTAGATCTCACAATGGCTCCCCTGACCGTTTTTTTGGTGTGTGCCAAAACCATGAGCTGGGTTCCCCGAGTGCGCGCCGTGACCAAAGAACTATTGGCTGCCCTAGAAGAAGTTGAAGGCATCTCTCTGAGTGTTGAATCCTAAAACACTTCTATTATTCGCTCGTTTTTGTTCCCCAGTTCGTACATCAAGAGTGAGCTGAGCTAACGCGCCTCTGGCTTTCACTAGAAGATGCCGCCGAATGGGTCTCCAGTAATTGATAAGGAGTATCGCATAGAATTTGCCAGTCTTTTCTTAGACAATTACGTAGTACCTCCACCTCAGGGCTCAACACCCGCTCTTGCTCTTGCAGTCGTTGATAATAGTTCAGCAGCCCCCGGCAAAGACTGAATTGCCCGGCCACAACTAGATCTTTTTGCTGGTGCGGGGACTCACTTTCCCACCAAAGGCGGGTGGGCACCGCTTCTGCCGAAACAAGTACTTTTTTTAGTTGTGCGGAGACAGGCGCGACCAAGGGATCGTCGCAAGGGCGCAAAAGTTTTGAGATCAAACAGGAGACTCGCCTGGTTTTGAATTCTGCAGCCCCAAAGAATTTCTCGTAAATCAAACGACGCATGTTTTTCATAAACACATCACTTGAGAGAGACATCAATGAGGTTAAACGCAGCTCGTTCATCTCCAAAACCTGAGAGATACGCAAGGAAGCAAAATCGTCCCAAGTAACGGCTGCTTTTGGTATTTTTGCAAGAACCTCGTTGCGAAAGAGAGAGCGAACTTGCCAGAGCACGCTCGCTGTGACCAATGCCAAAAGAGCTGGGAGCAGTTGCTCAAATAGATGATGAAACCAGTTGAGATCCGGGGTGGTGAACAACGCCCGAGCCATCAAGGCAAAGGTCATCAAGCAAGCGCCAAAGAGAAAGAAGGCTGCGGTGTGAACCTGACCTAAAGTAAAATTCCAGCGCTGAGTCGTTTTGGAGATCTCGTAGAGAGGCACTCTGTCCTGAGCCACGTCGGCCAAAATGATAAAGTCCAGGTCGTCAGCCAGGCGTTTATCGGCATCCATCAGGCTTTGTATGCCCTGGTTGTCAAAGACGCCCCCGTCCATCAGGGCGATGTCCGTGCCCACGCGATTTGATACGGCCTGGGGCACTGAACCGTCCCAATGAAAGTCCTGGGGAAAAACCAAGGGCTCAAAACCACCAGGAAAACAGGAAGAAGCCGCGACAATATCTCCCAAGCGTAATTTTTGAGCTTCTTCGTAGGGGATTGAAACGAGACCGTTGCCGTTGCGCACTTTCTTATTTTGCGTCACTGGAAAACGAAATGAGAGCCCACTTTGGAATTCTGTCGCGTTAAAAATTGCTTCTTTTAAATGGGACTTTTTTGAGAGCTCCCCAGTGAGGTCTCCCAACAAATAGGGCTTCCCTTTGGGATCGCAAAAGAGGTGTTGCGAATAACACTCAGAAGCCGCAATAATTAAAGTAGCACGACCTGAAGGGCGCTGTAGCTTACCGCTTGAGAGCATGTCGGTAGTCAAAGCCAAGAGAGGTGTGTCGCGCAGTAGCCGGTAGTATTCGTCAAAGAACTCAGAAAACGAGAGTTCCTCTACCAAAGAGATCGCATACTTTACCGCTGTGAATGTCCCGCCAGAGACACTTGAAAGCAGGCTCACCTGAGGCTCTAACTTCAAGCGATTCAGTTGGTCGAGTACCCCCAGGGTAAAAGTAGAGGCTCGATAGCCTCCTCCCGATAGCGCGATACCAATTTGTCAAGGCATCTCGACTTGCTTATTTTGAGTTAATTTTCCGTCACTCACTATTTACCCCACTTCAGGCCAATTGCAGCAGCGGGGGCTTAACATTATTTGCTTCTCTCAGCGAAGGCACTTTGATGAGCCACCAAATTGATGTTGTTCAAGGGCTCTTCTTTGGACAATTAGTCTATTTTCGCGCCCTTTCCCCCTTCCCAATCCCAAGGACTTGTTTTTGATGCCACCTGTTTTGCTCGGTAATAGTCACCAGGAAAAAGAGTTAAAAAGGGGCCCTCTTCCCAAGTGGCAAGGCCAATGCTGCCGTCCCAAAGAGAGATCCAGGAAGGTGGGTAGTCGTAAGCCCCGCCGCCCTCAAAACTTTGCATATTGATACAATCATGTTTGGGGTAATTTTCTACGAACCCATCCCAAATTTCTAAGTACCGCGAGATGCCCTCAAAGTAGATTCTTCTTTTTCTCGCCGTCGCGGCTTCTAAGGGAAAATTGCATTCGAGTCCTCCGTTGATGATTTGAATTGTCACGCCAAAACCGGGAACCCTATCGGCGGCAATGTCCCGACTCGTGGGTTGCCATAAACCAGTCACTGTTTCATGAATTGAGGGTTTAGGTGCTCGTGGTGTCATGTAAAAGTAGATTGCCGAGGAGAGAGCGAGCCAACCCTCGTTTGCAACTCGCTGGGGTGCCTGAAGGAGCACATGCATATTTTCTGAGCCAAATACCGTGCGCGAAAATGGGCCGTAGTTGTAATTATACGACAATTGTTTGGCACCGCGACCATGATAGGAAACAGAGTTACCGCAAGGAAATGCCAGCCCCCAATCACCATCGCATTGACGATAACCGACGTTTTGTGTCCCTGCGTACCCGAGTTCTTCGATAAAAAAGAGCCCTTGGCGCCATTGTTCGCTTGGCATGGCCGCTCCTGATAGTGCCAATTGTCCACCGGGGGGTTGGGGAGCGATGGATGAGCCTTCGGAGTGAGCCCCTACTTCTTGGGCGAAATGAGCGAACACGGTTGCCACCTCCAAAGCACAGACTTCTGACAGGTTAACGTTCTCTAAATAGGGAGCTAACTCGTTCATTTCCGCGCAAAAACGCGGCCATTTGCCCACTGCTGTCAAAAAAATACGGTAGGTGTAGCGGGAGTCGGGGAATGTCCCCACATGATCCCAATCGTCCTCGTCAAAAACACCGATGGCGCGGCGCACATTTGGCTGGAAGAGAGGTAAGGGATGCGAGCGCATCGCGAGTAACGCGCCCCTCCGGTAAATTTAGCTCGGGTTTACCGGCATATGAATAGGCTACGGTGCGTAGCACGTTTGACTGCTGGCCAGCTTGCATGCTGCCGAAGTAGCCTCAGCTCGGAAGTGCCGTAACCCTCAAATGCATCATATAAAATGGGATCACCTACGATATTGAGCTCGCCCCACTGCAGCTCGACAATTTCGCCGGTGTCGAGAGGTAGCTCCACCGAAGGCTCCGGGTTCACCAAACCATCGGCTGCGGGCTCGGCCCCCCAAGAGTCTCCGTTTCTCTCGGGACGATTGAAAGTCCCCGCCTCGCTTGCACCGACGACTGCCTCGGCACCGTCTGCTCCCAAGGCTTCTGGGGCTTCGCCCTCGGACCAAGCACCGCTTGCGGGCGTGCTCGCTGAATCGGTCGTCTCAAAGACAGCATCCCCAAGAGTGCCGGAGCTACAGGCAAAGTGGAGGGGGTGCGAGTAATGAAAAGGATAGAGTAGAAAACTGCATAGGATTTTCCGCGTCCCAGAGGCGAATGCTCTCGAACAACTTGCCCGCTCTCATCATCATTTGTGCCAAGTACAAATAATTGGCGCTTGGCACCCCACGCGCAGGGATTCATCTCGCTCTTTAGCGGAAATTTTACCCCTATTTTCCATCTTTACCCCATTGCGCGCTGACTGTTGGCGCGACGGAGTCAACGCGTTTTTCGATACGTCTTGGCTCTTGGTTTTTATGAATTGGTCTCTTGAAGGAGACCAATGGACACGCCCGAGGCGTTACTGTGTCACCTGGGGGTTACGAGCGCACCTGGAGGGCTACGGCACTCAAGGCTGAGCGAAGAGTCTCGACGAATTGGTCAATTTTTGGAGTTAGCCCTGGATGAGTAGGAAACTCAATGGATGTCTATATCTTGGCACTTCCTAAACGGATGAGAAGCGACGACCGAAGATTGCCCCGTTCTCGCTCATCGTTTATGTCGAAGGCACATTGCATTCAAAAATATGCAAGCGTATTGCAGCGCAAAGTTTTCATCGGTTGGTAGATTGAGCATTCGCCGACACGTGGTGTATCAACGTTTCATGTCACCTAGGCGAAGAGAATTCACCAAGCGAAGCCCCAATGCATAAAGCTCTAAAACCCCGACTCTTATTCGTCGTTAACGTTGATTGGTTTTTCGTTTCTCATCGATTGGCACTTGCCAACGCCTGTCGAGAAGCAGGGTATGATGTGCACGTTTGTGCAGGAGAGACGCAATCAAGAGGTCTCATCGAGCAGGCTGGTTTCGAATTTCACGCCTTACCGATTGACCGAGGAGGTACTCATCCAGGGAGAGACTTAAAAACGCTACGATACCTCTTTACACTTTATAGAAATCTGCGTCCTAGCCTGGTCCACCACGTGACCGTAAAGCCCGTGCTCTATGGTGGACTCGCCGCGAAGATCTTACGCATACCAGCGGTCGCTGCCGTCAGCGGTCTCGGATATGCATTCATCCCCCAGGAACACGAGGGCACAACGCGTAGGTTACTTAAGCACTCCCTCAAGCGTCTCTACAAAGTTGCTCTTTCTTCTGCCAATTGCAGGGTGATTTTTCAGAACCCCGCTGACCGTGATTTGTTCACGAATTGGAAACTCGTGAACAAGGAAAAGACTGTCATCTTGCCGGGTTCAGGTGTGGACCTTTCTCGATTCGTGCACAGCCCCCTGCCGCACGGTCCACCTATCGTCTTGCTTCCCGCACGATTACTTTGGGACAAAGGAGTTCGTGAATTTGTAAAAGCGGCCGCGATTGTACAAAAAAAGTTCCCAACAGCGCGCTTTGCATTGGTTGGACGACTCGATTCAGAGAACCCGGCCGCAATAAAAAAGACTGAACTCGATAGTTGGCTCGAAACAGGTGCCATCGAATGGTGGGGTGCCGCAGCGTCTGCAGAAATGCCTGCCATTTACAAGAAAGCAACGCTGGTTGTACTCCCTTCCTACAGGGAAGGACTCGCGTTGGTCTTACCTGAGGCAGGAGCTACTGGTAGAGCTGTGGTGACAACCGATGTGCCAGGGTGTCGTGACGCGATAATACCTGGGCAAACAGGTTGGCTGGTTCCTGCCAGATCCGTAGCTCCCCTTGCGGCCGCGATAATAGAGGCTCTGGAAGACTACGAAGAATTGCAACGGCGGTCCCTCGCGGCGTATCAGCTCGCCAAAGACTCTTTTCGGCAGGAAATCGTCTTTGAGGCTACCATATCGCAATACAAACAACTCGGAGTTCCTCCGCTTCCTTGATTGTTCGACACACCTTCGAGAAAGAGCTTCGCCCGGAGTAAAATCAGCAGCCTAAATCGGACCCATCAAAATCGAATAACTTAACATCTTTGCTCAAATTGTTTTCAAAACGAGGATGCACTAACGTGGCGCTATCATGAAAAAACAGCTCATCCTGTTGGAACTAAATGAACTCAACATGACCTTCGTTGAGCACTATATTACCAAAGGCTATCTGCCGCAATTTGCACGCCTCATCAGGGAGCACGGTTATTGTCAGACAACATCCGAGGACGAGTACGAGAATTTAGAACCATGGATTCAATGGGTCACGGCCCATACTGGAAAGACACTCTCCGAACATGGTATTTTTCGCTTGGGCGATGCATGCGGTAAATCGCTTGACCAGATCTGGGAACGATTAGAACGTACCCACGGAATAAAGGTTGGTGCCGTCAGCCCAATGAATGCGGAAAATAGACTGATAGACCCGGCTTTTTTTGTTCCAGATCCCTGGACCGACACTCCGAGCTCTACCCAATTTTTAGTACCGCAACTCGCCGCGGCTATCTCTCAAATGGTGAATGACAATGCCCACGGGCGCATGACCGTAAGTTCCATCGCCAGCGTGATTGCTGGACTCGTGAAATTTGGTCGCGTGGATAGTTACGGTCAATATTTGCGAAGTGGGCTACGGGCAGTCAAACATCCGTGGTCGCGGGCATTGTTCTTGGACCGACTTCTTGCAGATGTTTTCATGTCCCTCCATCAAGATTCTCAACCCGAATTCTCTTCCCTCTTCCTCAATGCGGGCGCACATATTCAACACCACTATATGTTCGGCTCAAGTGCTTACGAGGGTAAACTGACAAATCCGGAGTGGTACCTATCTCAAAACTGTGATCCTGTTCTTGAAGTGTATCAGCTATACGACACTGTAATCGGTAGTATTCTCGAGATGGCAGGAGGTGCGCGACTTATGCTCGCCACCGCACTGCACCAAGAACCTCATGAGCAACTCACGTACTATTGGAGATTAACCCAACATGAATCATTTTTAAGAGGCTTGGGAATACCTTTTTCCAAGGTCTCACCGCGCATGTCCCGTGACTTTCTAATAACGTGCGAAACTGCAGCAGATGCAGACGAAACCGAAAGACGCTTACGATCCGCCTACTCCCTATCTGACCGGGAGCCTATGTTCAGCATAGACAATCGAGGCAATGAACTATTCGTGACGCTTACATACGCCCATGACATTGGGAGCAACTTTGAAGTCCATCTGGATGGAGTAACTTTGAGCAACTTCAAAAAAGAGGTCTCATTCGTGGCGATCAAGAACGGAAGGCATAGCGGTATTGGCTATTTTTGCGATACGAACTCTACTCCCGCAGACTTGCCCCACGAATTTCCCCTAGCCAAGCTACCGAGCATGATAGAAGATCACTTTGGGAGCAATTTAGAACCTATCAATAGATAGGGTGGCCAAGAGTTGCGGCAACCTCTGGTGTCTCCACTACTTCTGAATTGGCAAGGCATCTTTCCTGCCCAAGCATCGAACAAGCGTGGTTCGCATCGCTTTGACCGCCAAGGTTGAACTCTCCGATAACCGTCCACTTCTCATATATATCGAACTCCACTTAGAAAAACTTTACACTCTTCATACTAGTTTCATCTCCCCCGCTCTTCTATGCTCTTGGAGGAGATTTCGAGTGAGCACCAGTATTCAAATAACAGCGTTTGCGGGCCTACTAGCGGTCTTCATCTCGGCCCTGCTGACGCCTCTAGTGCGCAAAGCGGCCCACGCATTCGATTTGGTTGAGTCACCCGGAGATCGAGATGTGCATACAGCCGCGATTCCGCGGATGGGGGGAATTGCAATCTTTATTGCCTTCGGAACCGTCCTCGCCACGTTACTCGCCTCCAATGCCATGACGATCACGGAGGGAGGCAAGGATCCATTCTTGGGCTATGTCCTAGGTGGTAGTGTCATCTTCGTGGCTGGGCTCTACGATGATTTGAAGGGGTTGGGGGCAAAAAAAAAGCTCCTAGCCCAACTAATTGCTGCGACTTTGGCTTGGTATGGCGGCGCTCAAATACAAAATATTGTCAATGTTCCCGGAATCGGGGCGGTCACTCTCGGTCCAATTGTCGCCTACGCCGCAACAATCGTTTGGATTCTTGCCTTCATCAATGCCGTCAACCTGATTGACGGACTTGACGGGCTTGCGGGAGGGCTCGTGTTCTTTGCAGCACTCACAAACTTGTCAATTGCGCTGATTACTCACAATGTATTCGCTGCGGTAACCAACGCGGCCTTAGCAGGCTCGGTACTTGGCTTTCTATTCTATAATTTCAATCCCGCCCGTATTTTCATGGGCGACACAGGTAGCCTATTTCTTGGCTACGCGTTGAGCGCAGGGGCACTGCTCTCCTCACGACAAAAGGAAAGCACTCTTGCCTCACTGTTAGTCCTAATTATTGCTCTCGGGCTACCCTTAACCGACACAATTCTAAGTATGGTGCGTAGGGTACTCCAGCGACGGAGTATATTTGCAGCCGACCGCGGCCATGTGCATCACCGCCTTTTGGCCTTGGGACTAACTCACAAGAAAGCAGTTCTCGTACTCTACGCGTGTACGGTGTTCCTCTGCGCCCTGTCCGTTGCTGCTGCAATCGGACAAGACTGGCAGGTCGGTCTTGCATTGATGGCTGCAATTACGGTTCTTGCAGGTATTATTCGATTCTCCGGGTACTTCGGACGAGTTATTACAAGCGAAACCGCATCGAGCGAAAATCTCAACGGGCAAGCCCGTCGGCTCAGCGATAAGGTACCTGAGTTCGTCCTCGAATCATTGGGGGCGACCAACATGAGTGCTCTCTTCGTTACACTAGAGAATATTTTAAACGATAGCGGCATTTTAAGCGCTTCTTTAGCTCACGAGAATTCATCTATATCCTCTACTCTTTGGATGTGGAAACAGGCGAACTCACAAGGTCGTCGCACAGAAGGAAGGATGGTCACTTGTACGTACAGCGTTCAATCACCCAATGAGGAGGGTGTTAAAAGTTTTTCCATCTCAACAAGGGTGCCTGAAGGCCCCGTTCCCAATGACCTAAATTTGATTGTTCGACTAATCGCTAAGATTCTTACCAATAGTCTGAATCGGGTCGATGGTGCCGGTCTAGGAGGGGGCTTGTTGAGTCCAGAAAAAGACTTCCGGAGATCGTAGTCGCTCTCTAGGAGTCATCAGAACGTCTATAGGTGCCGTAATGATAGTAGTATCCGCTGCGACCGCTACCTTCTCGTACCGCGTTCACCACGGTCCCCAACGTATGGCTGCCCACCCCATTAAGAAGCGCTAAAGATCGCTTTGCCTCAGCGCGAACTGTCTGAAGAGCACGCAAGACAAGAACCACCCCATCTGTTTGGGGAGCAATTACAGCTGCATCTGTGACAGGCATCAACGGGGGACTGTCCAGTACCAATATATCGAAACGCTCATCGAGACGGTCTAGGAGATCTCGAAATGCATGACTTTGTAAAACTTCACTTGGGTTTGGAGGCAGTGTACCACTGCACATCACACTTAGGTTGGGCACGTCCGTCGACTGTACGGTAGAAAGATAGGTGTCTGGGCGCAAAATAGCGGTCATTAAGCCTTCCCCATTTTGCTTAGCGAAGACCTGATGCAATCGAGGGCGACGCAAATCACAATCAATGAGAAGAACCCTTTTGTCTGTTTGCGCCAACGTGGTTGCCACATTGCAAGCCAAGGTGGTTTTGCCTGCTCCTGCGTTTGCACTGGTTATCAGTAGGCGTTTCAAGGGCTTGTCCGGCGAAGAAAACACAATACTTGTGCGAACTGCCCTCACGGCCTCAGCAAAACTACCTGTCGGATTAGTGTGAGACGCCAGCTCTACCTGCTCACCTTTGCCCTTCCTCTGCCGCCGAGATTTCTTTGCGTAAGCGTAAGGACTTGGCCCGGTACCAATTGTTGGTAAGGCCCCCAGCATGGGGAGATCAAGAGACTTCTCGGCGTCAATTGGATCGCGGACCGTGCGGTCCAACATTTCGCTCCCAACGGCGCCACCCAGCCCCAAAATAATCCCTGCCAGACCTCCAAGAAGTAAATTAATTGGTAAATTTGGGCTAATGGGTCCGGTTGGCTTATTTGCGGCTTCAATTACTCGCACATTATTGATGCGCAACATTCTCGCCAAGTCAGACTCTTTTGAGCGCTCCGTGACTAGCGTCAAAAGGTTCTCATTAGTATCCCGCGCGCGTCGCAAACGTTTGTGTTCAATCTCTAACTTATTGAGGTCGAGAGCGCGGCTTCGCGCTGATTCATAGAGACCGCGGAGCCCCGCTATCTCACTATCTCTTGCACTTACGTCTCGCTTGAGGGCTACCTTGATATTTTTTACTTCAGCAAGAAGAGCATCTCTTGAGGCGCCCACCCGTCGTGAAGCCGAAAGGACCAATGGGTGCTTGTCGCCCTTTCCGGAACCCTTGAGCGAAGAAAGCTCCTTGGATGCGACGAGGTACACGGCTCGCAGCTGTTGAAGCACCGTACTCTCTAATAGCTCACGAACGGGCAACTCTCTGGGGTTATCCTCTGCTACTTTAGCAAGCTCCCGATAGCGTGATTGCAAACGCTCGCGATCTGCTCTCGCCTTCGTGAGAACTCCATTAAACTCGCCAATTTCGGCCCGCAACATGCCCGACTGATCGTCCAGAGACACAGAAAGAAGGTCTTTCGCCTTTTTATAATCGTGAAGAGCCAATTCGCTCTCTTCCAATTCAATACGTAAGGTCGATAGTTGTTCACTCAACCAACGCGCAGCGTCTGTAGTCGCTGAAAGCACAGACTCCTCACTTTGACTCACGTATTGAGCTAATATCTCGGTAAGGATCTTCTGCGCACGCTCTGCGTTTGCATCTCGAATACTTACCTTCGCTAATCGACTGTCCTTAATAGGCTCAACATCGATTCGTCTTGCTAAGATCGTCACGCTCTGCTCAAGGGAAATCAATGGCTCAGTCTCGAGATTTTGAGTGGGACCATTTTCAACGAAGCCGCGGTCCCAGCGTAGACGCATTTTCATCGCTACCGGACGCAGAACACCTGTGGATGTCAGCAGAAAATGTTGCGTCTTATAATATTCCTTGCGGCTCCAATAATCGTGAGGAAGCTCCACAACCGGCTCAACCTCTTTGCCTAGTGGACGTGGAGGTGTCGGGAAAAAGTGCAAAACGGCTTCGGACTGGTAGATGCGCGTCTGGACAGAGGTGATGAAGCCCGCCGCGATCAAGGAAAGCATCAAAGCTCCACCCACAAGCCAGAGGCGCTTTCGCACTGCACGCGCAAAATCCGCTAGAGTAAACGAGTCGTCGTCGACTGCCGCCTTCTGCTCTATTCTAAGCTCATTCATCCTCTACCTGACTAGCAATACCGACTGCGCGAGGCCAGACAAGAACGATTTTGAGGCTCCTCAGGGCTCGTTTCGTCAGTTTGCTCGTTGCCCAGCATCTTGTAGAGTTCTAAGTCTACTCTTTGCCCAAGCGCCAGCTTGAAGATCACCTGCGTCTCCCCCCCTCTTAATAAGTAGATTGAGGCTTCTTACGCTGGGTAATTGAATACATGCGCGCTTCAACCAACGAATCTCCTGGCGTACTTCTCCAAAAGTTCGGTAGGCAGCGGCCAGTCGAAGGTATGCCCGCGAGCACTCGGAGGTGGTAGGACATGTTGCCGGCAGCAGGTGACCGACCTCCAATAGAGTTCTCAATCCGGAAGATTGACCCGCTTGTATCCACATGGAAGCGCAGCGTCCGTAGCCGACATGCAACTGCGAGCATGTCTTAGAGAAGTGCTGATGAGCCTCTTCGAACTGTAAAGTGCTGAGATAAACGCCCCCTTCGGCAAGGACTCGAATAGAATCATGCTCGCTTGTGTTGGAGCGGAGAGTCTCCAATTCCTTCTCGGCTTGTTTCAGACAACCACCGCCACATAGTGCGCTCTTCTCTCCTTGAGTCATCTGTGCAGTATTCGCCGCAACGAACGCATCAATTAACCTACCTCGAGTCATATTATTGCTGCTGTTTCCTTCTAACGCTTTACGTAAAATAGGAATTTGCACAGTGGGGAGAGATGATTTTGCCAAGAGCTCGAAAGCGACTCGCGACCGGTTTTTTCCCGAAGGCAAGATTTTTGACAACTGATCACCCCTCTGTGAAATTCCCCAGGCAATGTCGACTGCGGGCTTCGCTAAATAGGGGCTATGGGTCAATGCTATTTTTAGTTCTAACAATGCCTGATGTGGAACTCTGGACGCCAAACTCTGAGCCAAGAGCAAATGAGTGCGCCC
The DNA here is from genome assembly GCA_964459035.1 of uncultured Polyangiaceae bacterium. Classification (GTDB taxonomy): domain Bacteria; phylum Myxococcota_A; class Polyangia; order Polyangiales; family Polyangiaceae; genus NIC37A-2. The sequence continues at coordinate 16,073 of CAYWLO010000031.1, forward strand.
ACAAGTCGGACACCTCTTCAGTGACGCCGCCAACCAGCGCACGGTTTCACGCCAACTTTCTCCTTTTTCGCTTCCTAAAGCAGCCCGCATACGAAAAAAGTACGGCTCAGCCGGGTGCCGTAGTAGAGCGCTTTCGGTCAACGCAATAGCCTCTTTGCTTTTGCCTTCCTGCACCAAAGAGTGCACACGAGCTCTGTCCTTCATTACGTTTTTTGTTGATTCAGAGAGAACAATCACGCTGCCGGAAAGTACCGCTACCCCCACAATCAAGAGAGGAAACCAAGCCTTGCGCCTCCCCAGCGGAGAATTTGATCTAGAGGCAAATTCTCCGCGAAATGAACCCAAGAGGATCACGATGGCAACGGGAAAAGCGGGCACCTCGGAAGCCACGTCCAAAAGATTTTGCGCCAGCCACGCACCAACACCGGCAAAGCACGCTCGACTCAAGTTGGATCGATATACACCCAGCACGCTCGGACGATATAGCCAGAGGAGAGCACCTCCAGCCAAGAGTGCAACGGGCAATCCCCATTCGCTCACCCACTGAAGAAGAATATTTTCTGGATAGACAAAAACTTCAGTACTTGAGCCTGGGTAATACGAATAAAATACCGACTCGAAACTACCACGCCCAATACCCACATATGCGTGGTCACGAATGAGGGGAAGCACAGCTCTCTGAAACTCCAACTTACTCAAGTCTCGACTGAATAGATTCACCTGGTGACTGAGAGTATTCATCAAGACAACGCCGGTCAGCGCACTACCCGCGACCAAGAGCTTTGCAACGCCCGAAAGCCGGTCAGCTCCCCTGGAGCGAAGACCTAGGAACCAATAGATCGCCCCTCCGATCAAAAGAGCGCCAGTTCCCGCACGAGACCCTGTGAACGGAATCAACATGAAAAGCCATGCTGCACATAAAATGAAAGTACGATGCGCCCACTGCCGCCGCGAACGGGCTAAACCCAAAGCACAAAACCCACCGAGTAAATAATACCCAGCTACATTATTTGGATTGAGCAATGGGCCCATGCGATTCGTTGCCGCTGGTATCGATGTATCGATGAATCCGTATATTTTGTGTGCGTCCAAGGCACGATGCATTAGATTGACGCCGCTGAGCCCTAGTGCTGTCCCCACGATAGTGAGACAGACCACGCGAGCTCCAAGGCGTCTCCCCAATGGTTCAGCTAAGACCGCCAAAAGGCCGTAGAGAAAAAATTTGAGAGACTCTTGTCCCGATGCTCCAGAATCAAAACTGAGAGAGAACGAGCGCTCGACCTGCGGCAAGAGCTCAAATATGTCCTCCATCAGGGCAACCCTCCCTGGTGAGAAAAGGGCGACGCATTCCACGGGCAATGGCAGGGCCTGAAGGGCCGTCAAGAGACTCAATAAGAGAAACACCGCCCCTGGAAAAGAAAATGAAGAGCTTTCTTGCCGAAAGAACCTCCACCCTAGAATCAGTCCGGTAAAAAGAACCAATCCGCCTTGGATCTCAAAAGTTACCCCCCCCAAAGCAAAGCACGAGAGAGGAATAAGCAGTAAGACAAGAGCCAAGCTCGTATTTCGCTTCAAGTCCTCGAGACCCACCATAGCGCCAAGTATACGCACAGAGCCGTCATGAAGCCCAACTCACTTTTTTTTGCTAGAGTCGGCTCCAGCTCCAATGGGTGAACTTCAACAAGTAAGCTATCTGCTCCTCGTCGGTACCGCGCTGGTACTTCTTGTAACGAGCGTATTTCCGCCGAGAGAGAGAACCTGGCTCCTCGTGAGCTGGATTGCCCACATCACATCCGCTTACGGGCAGACCTGGCTCACTCTCGATTATTACGGCTATGGGGATATTTGGACCTACTCTCAGTTCGGCCTCCAAATTGGTGAATGGCTTCGCGATGATTTCTGGAACCGAGTCGAAGAGATCATCAAACTCTATTTCCAACAACCGTCGCGCATACCCTTTCCGGTACAAGGGGCAGGCACGCCGACAGGGTCCATGGCCGCTTTGACAGGCCTACTTTCGTGGGCGAGTGGTGGGAGTCTGCTCACGTGCTGTATCGCTTTCTGCCTAACTTCATACTTCGGAAAGCTCGCCCTTTATCTAGCATTTAGAGACGCCGTGCCAATAGAACGCGTTAGTTTGCTTACGGTCACGATGCTAGTGCCTTCCGTCGTTTTCTGGACAAGCGCTCCGCTCAAGGAAACAGTCGCATTGACCGGCTTAGGTATCGCCCTGCTCGGCCTTCGACGAATCATCGCCGATGGAAAGAGTCGCTATATAGGATTAGTAGCTTGCGGCATTATCCTTGTTGGCTACTCAAAAGCGTATATTCTAATGGTCGCCTTCGTGGCAACGTCGACTCTATATTTACTTCAAAGAGTCCGTAAGTCAAGAAACGTACTCACTGGTCCAGTCTACTTCATCCTCCTTAGTATCGCCACCCTCTCGGCCTTGTATCTAACAGGTTCAGTCTTCGAGCGTTTCAGCGCCGAATCTGTCGTACTGGAGACAGTGAAACTTCAGAGCCTTCAACAGGGTGGAGGCAGCGACTATTCACTTGGAATGGGAGCAGAACCTTCACTAGCGACCCAGGCAATATACGCGCCGTTGGCCTTAGTGACCTCACTATTTCGTCCTTTCATCTTTGAGGTGAGAGGGGTTCTTCCGCTAGTAAACGCTGGGGAAACTTTCGTTTTTCTCCTCCTCACACTGCGCTTTGTTTTGGTGCGACGAATGCGCGGTATAGTGGATACCTTAACCAACCCTTGGTGTGGCTTCGCTCTCATTTTTACCCTAGTTCTCGGGGTCGGAGTTGGACTTACAACCACCAATTTAGGTACTTTATCGCGCTACCGCGCCCCGCTAGTGCCATTCTTTCTTGTCGTTTTGTTGCTCGGGGAGAAAAGACGGAAATTTGATATTGGGTCTCCTCCATAGCGGCTTGTTCTGTCCGTACCCCCGCCGGACTCAAGGTCTCGTGCGCGAGAAAGGAATCGACGGAAGCACCTGCTCAAATGTACCCCTTGCGATTTTCGAATCGCGAGTACAACGTGGGAAGTTGTGAACCGCTACAACACCGCCATGACTCAGTCGCAAACGTACCCCTCTCAGCTACTCTTACTCATTTTGACGACGCTACTTGCGAGTTGCGGTACAGACGGGCCACTCCCCCCGGCCACTACACAGTGTGAAGGTGACCAAGTCTCCTCAGTCTACTACCGGGATGCGGATCACGACGGTTTTGGCAATGAAGACGAGAAGATCAGTGCTTGTATCGCCCCGAACGGATACTCTCACAAGGAGGGGGATTGCGACGACAAGAACCCAACCATACGCCCCGACATTGCTGAGATATGTGATAGCATTGATAATAATTGCAATGGTCAGATCGACGAAAACCTTGCAACCACCGTCTATGCCGACAACGACGGAGATGGTTTCGGCAACCCTCTTCAACCGATCGAAAGCTGCTTTGCCATTGGTTTTGTGGCGGACGCTTCTGACTGCGATGATAATTCTCTTTTAGTAAACACCGCCCGTTTAGAGGTCTGTGATGGCTTAGACAACAATTGCAATGGTGATGTAGACGAAGGAGCGATGGTTACCCTTTACCGAGACTCCGATGGTGATGGTTTCGGCTCTCCGCAAGGCCCAATTGAACATTGTGGAGAGCTTGCAGGCTACACTCCCAACAATGCAGACTGTGATGACTCACGAGCGTTCATTAACCCCCTTGGCACAGAAACCTGTAACGGTTTAGACGATGATTGCGACGGTCAAATCGATGGCAACACCCGCACATGCTCAAATGAATGCGGCGTTGGTATTGAGGTGTGTCGAAAAAACCGCTTCACGGCCTGCAGTGCTCCGCGTGTAACAAATTTACCGACCGAAACCACTTTAGCCGGAAACACCACGCACCACTTCGAGTGCCTCATCATCGAAGAAAAACTCAGCGTGGGGAAAAACGCAAAGGTCATCTCGAGCTCCAAGATCATGATCAGGGGGGAAAACGCAGAATTGGAACTCGAAATGGGAGCGGAGTTACACTCAGAGGGCCCGATAGTTATCGAGCAACAGGCTCGAATCGAATCGGTACTCGCATCTATTTCGAGTAACACTCTCATATCCATTGCAAGCGGGGCAGAGGTCGCTGCCCGCGGCCTCTTTGATGATTCGATAGCGAGAACCGTGTATTCAGGCGGTGGTGGTGCCCCCTGTTCGGATGTATTTCAGTCCTCGAAGATGAGCGGAGCTACTGGGGGCGCTCGAGGAGGGCACGGTGGTCAAGGACCTGTTTGTGGAGGAGCCGCTAGTCCTAGACAATTGGGAATCTCGTCAGCGGGATCTATCAATGGGATGGATTCTTGTGCAGTTTGTCCCTGCGAAAAGGTTGTCTCATCTAATTCTTCAGGTGGATTTGGTGGTGGACCACTTTGTGGCGGTGGCGGTGGTGGCAATGGAGCGAGAGGCGGGAGCGGACAAAGCGGGCTGCTGGACGGAATCGCCTACGCACCCGGAGACGGTGGAAAAACGGAGGGAAAGCCCGCCGAGATGCCCACTTTTGGTGGTGCCGGTGGAGGCGCTGGGGGAGGTATCCACACCCAATATTCCGATAGGTCTATTTGCGGGAGTACCGGGGGCTATGGCGGGGGGATCCTCTCGTTAGTTGCCCCCTCCATTTTCAACGCTGGATTGATCTCCGCGGACGGTGGAAGTGCGACGAGTATCAACAATCAGTTCAATGTATTCGCGGGTGCCGGGGGTGGTTCAGGAGGTAGCATTATCATCATGACAACTGATTTTAGAAATCTAGGTCTTGTTAGCGCAACAGGTGGAAATGGTAGTCGGGGTAGCCCCTTTCTAGCAGGCGCGTTCAGTTGTGACTCAACTGTACTTCCCAACTCGGGTGGATATCCTGGAGGCGGGGGAGGGGGAGGAGGGGGAAAAATATTTGTGACGGGCTGGCAAAGCCTACCGCTCACGGCTGTCGAACGAGGGACTCTCCAAGTTAACGGCGGCAAAGGCGGCCTCGGCGGGTGTGGACAAACAACCACTGGCGTGAGCGGAGGAGATGGCTGGGTTCAGGTCGGCCTAGCTACGATGTAGCTCAGGACCATCTTTCGTTCGTCTTATTGTATTTGAAGTCATTGATGACAGCAGTACTAGAACTAACAATTCTTAAGTGGTATTCAATTTCGGTGAATTTGTACCGCATTTGAGAACCACCGGAACTGAAGGAGGGAGCTCATGACCTGAGCTCAAATTGGTAAGTTCTCCTCGGTCTCAAACCAAAGGGTCTGTCGACACCCCCTCCCTTGGAGTTAAATAAACATCTTGTCAGAGTATATCGAGGCCATCTCCCCGGCCTTATTCATCGTCGTAATATTCCTCTCGGCGCTGATTCAACGAGTCTCGTTCCAACTATTCCAGCTTCGAACCACTCCCTACACTGGAGCAGACACACACTTTCACCTGTACTTCATCGATTCCATTCGAAGACATGGGTTTCGAGTTCCTAAGTACTACGAAAGGTTCCTCGGAAACTTTATCATTTCCTATCCATATTCGATTCACCAAGCTTTCGCGCTAACGTGTATACCTACGAGGTGGTTAGAGCACTGGGGAAATCCTTTTTTGGATACCGCCTACGTGACGATTGGCAGCTACCTTCTCCTCCAATTGGGCTCATCCCAAACGGATGTCGCCCACTTCTGCATAATCTACGTATTCACGCCCTTACTTTTTAGTCCCCAATCCATCGGTCCGCGCGTTCAATGTTTTACCCCTCGTTTAGCCGCTGAGATTTCCATCGGAATCTTCTTCATTTCTTGGTGCTACTGGGATGTGCACCCGTCTCTCTGGCTCGGCACAGTCATCGCGCTCACCGGAGCATTTACACTTCTCGGAAGTTCTTTTGGACTTCAATGCCTCATTCTCGGAGCCTGTGGGCTTTCGCTTGCAGCAGCGAACTGGAGTCCCTTCGTTTTTCTCACCGGCTCATTCTTGATTGCCCTGATATCTCAACCCCAGCTATCCAGAAAGGTCTTCAAGGCAAAGTGGAGTCACTGGCAAAACTATCTTCGTCTCATGCGCGAGGGTTCGATCGGAACAGCTAGGCGAAATATAGGAGCCTCATGGCTCCGACACATGTATCGTCATCGATGGCAGCAGCTTTATCGGGAGGTCAACCACTTCAACCCTCTCCTGATTGTCGCCACGAAGGCACCTGCAGCCCTGGCAATTGCCTTGTCTGTCGTTCACACGAAGAGCCTACCTCCATTCGAGATAAACTTACTGACCTTCGCAAGTGTCTTTGTCATTCTCTTTGTTGCGACGAGTCTACGCCCCTTTCTTTTTCTAGGGGAGGCCGAGCGCTATATCTCAAATGCTTACGTCGCAATTGCTATCCTCGGTGCCTCTACGCTACCTCACTATTCCTATCCTATCATTTTTTGCTTCGGTGTAGTCTTTCAACTTCTAGATTTCATTACACATAAAACTCTAGTTAAGAACTTGCGCTCCGACGAAGATTTGAAGCTAATCGAAGCTCTCAACTCTCTTCCGCCCAGCCGCGTCGCATTCGTTCCTGGAGGACTAGGAGGCTGGAGAGCCCTCCGCCTAACGCATCATAGCTGCATAACTCCGTTTCATTCCATCCTAGGCGGAAATCAAGAACAGGACAATCAACACCTCTATCTTAGCTACGAACAACTGGACCTGCGTAGATTCAACAAGCTCGTTCAATTCTACGATATCAATGTCCTTGCCCTGCGAGAATCCGCCATTCAAGAGCAAGCTCTGCCTTCCGATTGGTGGCAAGCTTATGGATTAACGCGCACTAAAGTAAGCGATGACGTATCCATTTACACAAGAACGTCTATAAGCAATAGTCAGCCTGATTCAAGAACTTCTTGATACAGAATTAGATCGACACAGCCGCGAGAACCTCAGACCACTAGGCGGCCACCCGACTTGCAACGAAACGGCCCAGCGACCGCTTCCCCAACAACTCGACAAGGTATTCCGTGTGCCTTTGAACCTGATGGAATGTTGGAAAGAACCAAACTATGGGCTCCAATAACGCATCCATCCCCGATGGTCACTCCTTTGGCAATCGTACAATTGGGGCCCAAATAACATCTAGAGCCAACAACCGTCCGACTTCTAAGCGGCTCCTTCTGCCCCCCGGAGAGGGTCCACTCCACCGTATCATGAGAATAAATCTGAACCCCCGCAGCTATGCTACAGTACGATCCGATTTCCAGTCCCCCCGAACCATCCAGAAGCGTATTCGGTCCGATCCAGGTGTTATCACCAACCTTGACATCACCCAAGACTAAGCTGCTGTCATAAATGCTTGTTCCCTCGCCAAAACCTAGTGCGGCGGCCTTCTCCCAACGGTCGACAATGTAATCAGCAAAAGGAAGCGTTCGGTGCCACTTTTGAGATATTCTACCGCGCTCGCTCGACCACAATTCTCTAAGCTGCCCAAGCAATAGTTCAATTCTGGTCGGTTCTTTCATGGGATTGTCTAACACCATGAGTTCCAGTGGAAAAGAGCAGACGTCCACCCTTTTCACCAAATTCAAGGGTTCTCTAGCAGAATATTTCGTCGAAGAACCGCAATTAGCCCAAAAGATAAAATTGAAACGAAAACCAGCCGCTGCCCCGCGTTCAAGAAGACGCTCCACCAACTACTACCAGGCTCTGGTATCAGCAAAAGAATGGCCAACGCCCCAAACGTGGCCCCAAGGGATAAAAATACTGCCTTATATCTATAGGGAATCGGATACAGCTTTTGGGAGATGAATAGTAGCAGCGCGGCTGCAAGAAGTGAGCTGCACAGCGCGGCGACTCCTACGCCAAAAACCCCCCAAAAAGGCACTAAATAGATCAGGAGAGCGCCATTGCATACTGCCGCGACCCCATATGAGAGCATTCCCCAATAGGTTTTACGAACGGCATTGAGGCCTATTCCAACGATGGCCAAAGTGCCATCCCAAAAGAAGGAGAGGGCGAACAGAGGCACCGCCCTCGCAGCCTCCCGGTAGCTCTCAGGGGCCAGAATTTTCACCCCGACCCAAGAGAAACAGCAGATCGTTAAAGCCAAAGGGAGTAAACCGAGTAAATATCCCTGAAGCGCGCTAGCGTACTTTTCTCTTTCTTCCGCTCGATCCAGGCTCTGCATCGCAATCGGCGTCCAGGCCAATCGAAATGCCATTTCGACCAATAGAACGAGCATTCCAGTCTTCATCGCAACTGCTAGCTCCCCGGCGGCGCTTAAGCCCCAAAATGCAACAACAGCCCATTGACCGATATATCGCTGCAACCAGCGAGCGCCGACTGCCGGCACTAGCGGAAGCGAGTACTTCAGCGAGCGAACGATGGTGAAGTAGTCAAAGAGTTTCTTTTCACGTAGACGCCCCCCCCCAAATAGATAAAGGGTCGCGCCGCCACCCCATACCAATTTACTAATAGCTTGCGCCCACAGGGCACCGGGCACGCCAAAGTCGTAAATCGCGACGAGACTCCAAGTCAGTGCCATTGTCATCACCAAGTCGCCAATCGCTAGAAGAGCGAATATACCCTTGTCCCCGCGAAAGCGCGCCACTAGCTGACCTATCAAGAGCAGCTGATAGGGCAAAAGCATTAAGGCTACCGGCAACACAACTTCGAAGTCCGCCTCGACAGCGAAAAGTGAGCCGAATTTTCCCACGAGAAGGAGCATCAAGGCCACCACGGTCAAGCCGAATATCGAGGACAATATACCCGACGCCAGCAATCGACCTTCGGAATTGGAGCGCACCGATTCATGATAGTCTCGAGCTATTGCGGACTCAGACTGCAATCCTCCTACCATCAAGAGAAGCACCGTCGCAGTGCTCAGTAAATCAATTAAACCAAATTCCCTGGAGTTTAGTAATCTTGAGTAGAACGGCACGACCAGAACGGTGGCCAGACGACTGAGCCCACCAATTATTCCATATAGAACAGAGTCCCGGATTAGTCCTCGCCACACTTCTTGGCAACGATACCGACGCCTCCCTCAATTTGCCAGCGCTATGTACGACATCTCTACCTCCCGTCGAGCGCGGGCCCCTAAAGTGGGCGCATAAGTACTTGCATCAGCATGCCGCACGCCACCTCAAGTCATAGACTCAGCCAGAGCTTGATGTTACCACTCGAAACGCTAAGTGGCAGAAGAAAAAACCTCTCTCCGAGCACAGTAAGGAGTTACTTTGAAGAATTTCGCTCTCATTGGTGCGGCTGGATATATCGCGCCGCGCCATCTCCAAGCCATCCACGAAACTGGAAATCGACTAGTCGCGGCAGTCGACAAGCATGACTCCGTAGGTATACTAGATCGCTACTTTAGGGAGGCTCGTTTCTTCACAGAAATAGAGCGCTTCGACCGGCATCTTGAAAAGCTTCGCCATCACAACAGTGACGAACGAGTCGACTACGTTAGTATAGCCACACCCAACTATCTTCATGATGCACACGTCCGTTTGGCCCTGCGACTCCAGGCCGATGCTATTTGTGAGAAGCCCCTAGTCATTAATCCGTGGAATGTTGATCAGTTGTCCGACCTAGAGCAGGAAACAGGTCGACGGGTTTACACAATTCTCCAACTTCGCGTCCATCCACAACTTGTAGCCCTCAAGAAGAAACTTGATGCCCTGGGTAAAGGGCAACGAGCAGACGTCACCCTTACTTATGTCACACGCCGGGGTGCTTGGTATCCTGTCTCGTGGAAAGGAAACCCCGAAAAGTCCGGGGGCGTTATGATGAATATCGGAATTCATTTTTTCGACCTCTTCATGTGGCTATTTGGTGGAGTGGAAGAAAGCCAAGTCCACCTGCGGGAGCCAGGAAAAGGGGCTGGGGTATTGGAGTTGGAGCGCGCACGTGTTCGTTGGTTCCTATCTACCGACGAGCAAGATTTACCCGAAGGTTTCCGAAAAGAGGGCAAGAATGCGTTTCGCTCGATTGTCATTGATGGTGAAGAGACAGAGTTCTCCGGTGGTTTTACCGACCTCCACACACGCGTCTACGACAGAATCTTAGCCGGAACAGGCTTTGGACTAGAGGATGCTCGCCCCTCAATCGAACTTCTACACGACTTGCGACATTGTGACCTCACAAGCATCGACAAAAGGGCGCATCCTGCCCTAGGCGACAGAAAGTAAATAAATTTCAAATGGAACTTCAAGGAAAAAAACTCGTCGTAATTGGCGGAGCTGGGCTCATTGGCTCAACAACAGTCGACAAGCTGCTGAAGGAGGATGTAAAGGAAGTCATCGTCTACGACAACTTCGTACGGGGTCGAGAAGAGAACCTTGCAGAGGCTCTCAAGGACCCTCGCGTGAAAATCTATGAACACGGGGGCGACATCTGTCAAACCGATATTCTAGAAAAGGCGCTCCGGGGTGCCGACGGAGTATTTCACTTCGCCGCTCTATGGCTCCTTCAGTGCCAAGAGTATCAGCGAGCCGCATTTGACGTTAACATTCGCGGTACGTTTAATGTCATCGAAGCCTGCGCCCGAGAAGGTGTAAAAAGACTGGTGTACTCGTCTTCCGCTTCGGTTTACGGCGATGCCATCGCCGAGCCCATGACGGAAGACCATCCCTTCAACAACAGCAACTTCTATGGCGCCACAAAAATCGCGGGTGAAGCTATGTTGCACTCACTGCACCATCGATTCGGTTTACCCTTCGTCGGTCTGCGATATATGAATGTCTACGGGCCCCGCCAAGACTATCGAGGCGCATACATCGCCGTAATCATGAAGATGTTAGATGCCCTGGACAACGATGAACCGCTCAAGGTTTATGGGGACGGTTGCCAAGCGTATGACTTTGTCTATGTCGGCGACTGTGCAAACGCAAATATTTGCGCCATGAAAGCAGATATCTCTGATAGATTCTACAATGTCGGCACCGGACTCCGAACGTCGATTGATGAATTGGCAAGAATCGTCCTTAAACTAACGGGCTCAACCCAAGGTATTCAGTACGAGCCTGCCGGAGAAACATTTGTGAAGAACCGGATAGGTTGTCCCAAGCGTGCGACCGCTGAAATTGGTTTTACGGCTAAGAAAGATTTAAAGGGAGGTCTTGAAGAACTCATCGCCTGGAGAAACTCACATATTGATGAGCTTGATGCGCGGCGCAAGGCTGCAGTATGAGAAAGAGACAGATTGCGATTGCCTCGCCGTTCATAGGTGACGAAGAGAAGAAGGCTGTTGTTGAGCCCCTGAACACTGGTTGGATGACGCAAGGGCCCCAGGTCGCTGCCTTCGAGAAAGAATTTGCGATTGCGCATCGAGTGCCTTATGCGCTTGCAACAACGAGTTGCACCACCGCACTACATCTGGGGCTAAGTGCCCTAGGTCTTCGCCCCGGAGACGAGGTAATCGTTCCTGCCTTCACCTGGGTTGCGACGGCGAACGTCGTGGAATACTGTGGAGCAACTCCCGTTTTCGTCGATGTTGATCCAGAAACTTTCAACATGCTCCCACAGGCCGTAGGTACTGCGGTCACAGAGCGAACAAAGGCTGTTATTCCCGTACATCTATTTGGTCTATGCGCTGATATGGATGCCATTAGAAGTGCAGTCCCGAAAGACGTTTTCCTTCTTGAAGACGCAGCCTGTGCGGCCGGTGCGATGTACCGCGGTCGATTTGCGGGCTCTCTCGGGGACGCTGCAGCATTCAGCTTTCACCCCCGAAAGATTATAACAACAGGTGAAGGAGGCATGCTAACGACCGTAAACGACGACTTACATCAACATTCTGAGATCCTACGTAATCACGGAGCTACCGTTTCCGAAGAGATGCGTCACGAAGGGCCCACCCCCTACCTTCTTCCCGACTTCAATGTTCTAGGCTTCAACTACCGAATGACGGATATGCAAGCTGCTGTCGGCAGAGTACAGCTACAGCGCTTAGAGACGCTACTCAAAGAGCGCCGAGAATACGCCAGAGTCTACACAGAACAGCTCAGTGAAGTGAGCTGGCTCCACATGCCACTAGAGCCAGCAGATTATAAGCATTCGTATCAATCCTTCGTAACTCGAATTGCAGCCGATGCACCTATCAAACGAAACGACTTGATGGCACGATTGCAGGAGTATGGCATCAGCACTCGACCAGGAACGCATGCGGTCACCGAACTAGGCTACTACAGCAAGAAGTATGCCCTGCCATCCGGACAGTTCGCCTCCGCAAAACGTCTCCAAGAAACAACGATGGCTATTCCTCTCCACAATCGAATGTCCCAGGACGATTATGACTACACCATTAGCTGTATTCTCCAAGTGGCGAAAGAACTCTAACTGATGTGTGGAATCGTAGGAGTGGTCAGCCGTAGAGGAGCTGCTATCTCGCCCGTACTTCTCAAACGAATGACGGACCAGATTATTCATCGTGGCCCCGATGGGGAAGGCATCTGGAGTGATGGTGCTGTGGGATTGGGGCATCGCAGGCTATCAATTATCGACCTTACAACGGCTGGGCATCAACCAATGGTTTCTAGTGATGGTCGCTATGCACTTTCATATAACGGCGAAGTTTATAATTATCGCGAACTGCGAGCTGAGTTGGAGGCTCTGGGACACACATTTCGTTCCCAGACAGACAGCGAGGTGGTTCTCATTGCGCTCGCCGTTTGGGGGAAAAGTGCAATTCTGAGATTCAATGGAATGTTTTCGTTTGCGCTCTGGGATCGCTCAGAGAAGAAGATGCTCTTAGGGCGAGACAGGTACGGCATCAAGCCCCTCTACTACTCCAAGTCTGACAACTTTGTTCTGTTCGCATCGGAAGCAAAAGCAATTGTCGCTCACCCGGATTACACAACTCGTCTCGATCAAGAAGCACTGGTCGAATACCTGACTTTCCAGAATATGTTCAGCGACAGAACTCTATTCGAAGGCATCCGAACGCTTCCACCGGGTCATACGCTTGAGTTCTCACCGCAGGGAGAACTTCCCTCGCCGGTTCAATATTGGGACTTTCACTTCAGAGAGGGGGAGAAGGCGAGCAAGGAAGAGCTCGTTGAGGAACTGGACCTTCGCCTCCGGAGAGCCGTGTCACGCCACCTAGTATCAGATGTTGAAGTTGGAGCGCTACTGAGCGGAGGTATGGACTCGGGCACCCTCGTGGCTCTAGCATCGAAGGAGCTTCCCTTTATGCGAACCTTCACAGGAGGATTCGATCTTAGCTCAGCTTCAGGCATGGAGCTCGCATTTGACGAGCGCCAGGAGGCAGAACATATGAGCGCCGTTTTCAAGACCGAGCACTACGAAATGGTTATGAAAGCCGGCGATATGGAGAGAGTTTTTGAAAAACTCGCCTGGCATCTCGAAGAGCCCCGCGTGGGGCAAAGCTATCCCAATTTTTACGTCTCTCAACTGGCCAGTAAATTTTGCACTGTACTGCTCAGTGGAACTGGGGGAGATGAGCTATTCGGGGGCTATCCGTGGCGCTACTATAGAGCTGTCGTCAATAGTAGCTTTGATGACTACGTCGACAAGTACTACGAGTACTGGCAACGACTAGTGCCGGCACACCGAATGCCCAATCTATTGTCACCGCTCGACCAGGGCGCGCGCTCAACGAGCACACGTGATATATTCGCTTCAGTCTTTCGCCAGCACTCGAGCGAACTATCCAAACCCGAAGACTACGTAAACCATTCTCTATATTTCGAAGCAAAGACATTCCTTCAAGGGCTCTTGACTATGGAAGATAAACTTTCGATGGCCCACAGCTTAGAAACGCGGGTTCCTTTTCTTGATAACGATTTGGTCGACCTTGCAATGAGAATTCCAGTTTCGATGAAACTCGGCAATTTGGGGGAGGTAATACGTCTCAATGAGAACGAAGTGGGACCCAAAACACAAAAACACTTTTCCAAGACAAGAGACGGAAAACTAATCCTACGAGAGGTCATGGGAAGACACATTCCCCAACGGATTTCCCAAGGAATGAAACAAGGATTTTCTGCCCCCGACGCGAGTTGGTTTCGAGGAGACAGCATCCACTATGTACGTTCATTGCTTCTGTCGAAGAACGCGCGCATTCATGAATATCTCAATCCTACAGAGACGCGCTCTCTTATTGAGGACCATCTTAGCGGAAGAGAAAACCGACGCCTTCTCATTTGGTCGCTCCTTAGCATTGAATGGTGGCTTCGAACTTACCTCAACTAGTGCGCACCAATCGATTTAGCGGCGGCATCCCAAGATTAGCGATTCTGATAAAAGTCTCTTATCAACGTAACCACTTTCTCCTGCTCGACGGGTAGTATTTGAGGATGGATGGGGAGAGCAATAACTTCGTGGCATGCCTGTTCAGCGATCTGGAGCGGGTCTGCAATGCGGGCCCTTCCAACTACACACGGCTGAGTACTCAACAACTCGGGATAGTACACCTGGGCGCCAACGCCTGCTCCTTGGAGATGTAACAATAATTTGTCTCTCTGACGCGCTCGCACAACATACTGATTGAACGTATGGTGTGGACCTACTTGCGGGGGGGGGGTTATCATGCCTCCACTCACGAGCCCTGCTTGTTCGAATAGACGATTATAAATAGATGAGTTTCGTTCCCTTGCCTGAACAAGCGCAGGGAGTCTGGGTAACTTTGTTCTGAGCAACGCTGCCTGCAGCGCGTGGAGTCGAAAATTACCTCCCAGGTAAGTATGATGATATTTTTTAGTTGCGCCGTGAACGCGTAAACTCCGAATTCTCTGCGCTAGAACCGTGTCTCTGGTAGAAATCGCGCCTCCGTCTCCAAAGGAGCCCAAATTTTTCGATGGAAAAAACGAAAAGCAACTAACATCAGCTTCTGCCCCTATCATCCCTGAAACTCCACGTGCACCAAACGCTTGCGCTGCATCGTCGACTATAAGTACGCCTTCGGCCCGGCAGCGAACGCCCAGCTCAGACCAGCGAAAGCTTTGACCGAAAAGCTGAACTCCAATCACCGCTTTTACCCTGGGAGACCAGGCTGCTAGAGCTCTCTCGATAGAGATATTGAAGCTCTCAACATCAATATCCACGAAGACCGGAGTCGCTCCCAACCGGAGAATCGCTCCAACGGTCGCGAAAAAACTAAATGGAGTAGTGATTACTTCATCACCAGGGCCAATATTCTTTGCCATCAACGCAAGGAGAAGAGCATCGGTCCCGCTGGAGACGCCAATTACATGCTCAACCTTTAGAAAGTGAGCGACTTCGTCTTCGAATGCCTCGACTTCAGGTCCAAGAATATACTGTCCTGAGTCTATTACCCGCTCAACCGCTGCAAGGTACTCGTCTCGATGGGCACGCGCATCAGATCGCGTGTCTAAGGCTAGAATCGGAGCATCAACTTGAGGTTCATCGACCGGAGACATCATCACGCGTTCGCCCTCTTTGTTTACCCAACCAATTTCTCGAGCCGGATTTCCAACGACCACCGCATAGGGGCGAACAGGCCGAGTCACGACAGCCCCAGCTCCGACGAGGGCATACTCTCCGATGGTGTTGCCGCACACAATTGTTGAGTTTGCCCCAATCGTCGCGCCGCGCCCAACGTGAGTTGGTCTAAATTCGTCTTTTCGCTCGATTTCCGCTCGAGGGTTCATCACATTCGTAAATGTGACACTTGGTCCAACAAAAACACCATCGCCAAGAGTCACTCCCTTGAATACAGAAACGTTATTCTGAATTTTGACGCATCTTCCCACCTGAACTCCGGAACCAATGAATACATTTTTTCCGAGGACACAGGACTCCCCCACCGCGGCATCACGACAAACTTGCACGTAGTGCCAAAGCTTGGAATCTCTCCCGATTTTCGCACCTTCTTCAACGCTCGCAGTTTCATGGCGGAAGTATTCAAGGGAACTCTTCATACTTTTCTTATACCCATCAAGCACACCTCGCGAAATAGCCTCACTCTCAATTGGAAATGCGCAGCAGTCTGAGAATAAAACAGATCGCCTGGGTAGGGTATCGGAACCGCAGCATCTGCTTCAATTGGGTGTGGTTTATCCCATAAGATCCGCCCTACCCTCGCCACTTCAATAGCAAAGTCCCTCTTGGGATATTGAAGCCCAATCTTTCCCCCCGCGCACGCCTGGAAGTCAGGCGGGATCATTCCAGAGGGCTGTGGGGCCCTCCAACCTCCGACTTCGAAGAAATAGAAATGACTTCATCATATTCGAACTCTATCCAAATATGCCACAACATCAGACCACAGAAGGGCTCGACGTCGAGAATCGATCTCAGGCAGTAGCTACATCCGAGCACGGTGAGAGACCCCCACGTTGAACTCGTCAAGACCGTTAATTGTTCCTCTCGACGAATGGTTGCGGGGCCCTCTGAAAGAGTGGGCGAGCGAGCTACTCAGCAAAGCCGCTCTGCAGAAAAGCGGTCTGTTCGACGAACGCATCGTGCTCGCCGCTTGGAAAACCCACCAAGCGGGCACCCAAGATCTTTCCGCCAAATTGTGGACAATACTCATCGTTCAGCAGTGGTTGAACGCGCAATCTACCCCATAGACCCCTCCCATCTTTCCCCTCCAGCCTTCAGCCTCTATCATCTGCGCCATGAGCTCTCCTGTTTCCACCATTGCAATCGTCGGCCTTGGCTACGTCGGTTTTCCTCTTGCAGTCGAATTCGGCAAGAAGCAAAAAACCATTGGTTTTGATCTCTCAGAAACCAAAGTAGCTGCTTATAAAAGAGGCGAAGACCCCACGGGCGAAGTCGAAGTTGCCGATAGAAAAGCCGCTGTGCATCTGGAGTGCACTACCGACGCGACTCGCCTCAGCGAGGCAGACTTCATCATTGTCGCCGTGCCTACGCCGGTTGACGACGCTCACCAACCCGATCTCACCCCCCTGGTAAAAAGTTCGGAAACAATTGCCCGCCATCTCAAAAAAGGCACCACAATAGTCTACGAGTCCACGGTTTATCCGGGGGCGACAGAAGACGTTTGCATCCCCATTTTAGAGAAAGTCTCTGGTCTTCAATGGAAGCGAGACTTTTTCGTTGGCTACAGCCCCGAGAGAATTAACCCCGGAGATCGCGAGCATACCCTCACCAAAATAACCAAAGTGGTGGCAGGCGATTCACCCAAAACCCTCGCACGTGTCGCAGCGGTATACGAAAGCATCATTGACGCCGGTGTTCATCAAGCCGCGAGTATTCAGGTGGCCGAGGCGGCAAAGGTCATAGAAAACACTCAACGCGATCTCAATATTGCCCTAATGAATGAGCTCTCCCTCATTTTTCATAAAATGGGCATTGATACACTCGACGTATTGAAGGCCGCGGGTACCAAGTGGAACTTTCTCAACTTTCGCCCTGGACTCGTAGGCGGACATTGTATTGGAGTTGACCCCTATTACCTCACTCATAAGGCGGAAAAATTAGGTTATACCCCACAGGTAATTCTTGCGGGACGCCGTATCAACGATAGTATGGCAAAATACATCGCCGCTGAGACTATCAAAAGCATTATTCATCGCGGCGGCGTCGTAAAAGGCGCCAACGTCACAGTCTTAGGGCTTACGTTTAAGGAAAACTGTCCCGATTTACGCAACTCTAAAGTGGCCGACGTAGTACACGAGCTAGAGGAATTTGGCTGCCAAGTAAGCGTGCACGACCCCTCCGCTAGTCCAGGGGAGGCTCTTCACGAGTATGGCATAGAACTCACGCCATGGAAAAAGCTACCGGCTAATGTAAGTGCTTTGGTCCTCGCGGTTCCCCACGCCGAATATTTAACCCGTCCCCTACAAGACTTACTTGCTCAAGCGGGCGAAGGGGCAACGATTCTCGACGTAAAGTCTGTTCTCGATAGAAAGAAAATAGCCGAACTGGGCTATAAAGTGTGGCGTTTATGAATTCTCTTCTTCAAAATGTGCAGGGCAAATGGCTCGTGACCGGGGCCGCTGGGTTTATTGGGTCCAATCTTCTTGAGACGCTCCTTCGAGGAAATCAGAGCGTAGTCGGACTCGATAATTTCTCGACGGGCCACTGGCACAACTTGGATCAGGTTCGTCAGCTGGTGAGCGACGCGCAATGGAAAAACTTTTCCTTGATTGAAGGGGACATTCGCGACCCTAAAACCTGCACCAAAGCCTGCACCGACGTAGATTACGTACTTCATCAAGCAGCTCTTGGCAGCGTACCGCGCTCTTTGGCAGATCCCCTTGCCACACACGAATCCAACGCAACCGGTTTTCTCAATATGCTTGTGGCAGCACGAGACGCCAAGGTGAAACGCTTTGTCTATGCCGCCTCCAGCTCAACCTATGGTGACCACCCCGCTCTACCTAAAGAAGAAGACACCATCGGAGCGCCCCTTTCACCCTACGCGGTGACCAAATACCTCAACGAACTCTACGCTGATGTATTTGCACGGAGTTACGGCCTCAAATCACGTGGTCTTC
Organism: uncultured Polyangiaceae bacterium; assembly: GCA_964459035.1. Taxonomy (GTDB): domain Bacteria; phylum Myxococcota_A; class Polyangia; order Polyangiales; family Polyangiaceae; genus NIC37A-2. The sequence goes on from CAYWLO010000031.1 coordinate 34,517, forward strand.
GCTATTTCAATGTCTTTGGTCCACGCCAAGATCCCCAAGGAGCCTACGCCGCGGTCATTCCGTTGTGGATAGCTTCGATGATTTGCAAAGAAGAAATCTTCATCAACGGCGACGGCAGCACAAGCCGAGACTTTTGCTTCGTCAACAACGCGGTGCAAGCCAATCTCCGCGCAGCGCTGACTGAAACAGGAAAAGACCACGATGTTTTCAATGTTGCCGTCGGTGAACGCACTACACTCAGCGAGCTTTACGAGATTCTTCGCTCAAACCTTGCTCACCACTTTCCTCACCTTGCCAAGGCCAAGCCTACCTACCGCGATTTTCGAGCTGGGGATGTACTTCACTCACAAGCGAGCATCCAGCGAGCTCAGTCTCAACTAGGCTACGAACCCAGCCACAATATCTCTCAGGGCTTAGGCGTTGCCCTCGACTGGTACGTCAAGCACGTAGAAAAGGTCTAACTTCAAAAGACGCGGGCTGTGGAGGTCCTCCCCCCACTACCCCGCCTTTAGCCCCAACTCAGTTCAAAGCTGCGGACTACATTGCCCCGTTCGTGCAATACAAAAGGTCTCGTCTATCATTTGAGGGTCAGGACATTCTGCATTTTTTGTGCAGCCGCATTCTGCAACCGCGAGACAGACACCTGTCCAACACGCGTCTTTTACCTCGGCGTATTCAAAGTTTTTGGGACACGTTGGTGGCAATTGTCGACAGCGCACCTTGCTCACGTCGCAGCTCTTAGTGGTCGCCGTACCACCACCATCACAAGCGCCTCGTTTTTCATAGGCTTTGCTGGGGCACGAGCTACTGTCTTCAAAAGTTTTACCATCGCAGCCGCAATATTGCCGCAGATCACTGGTACAGGCGCCCTGCTCAGTGTTGCAAATCCACTCGCCGCCACACGTGGTTCCCTCGCAGGTGCCTTGACATGTGCCTTCTAAACAAGAACCCGCCCCGCCGCTTGCAGCGCCAGAGCCGCCACTGGCCATGCCGCCGCCTGACGCGCCGCCCCCCGACGATGCGTCACCACCACTTCCATTGGCGGCACCACCAGAAGTCGAAGCCCCAGAGCCAGCGCCGCCACTGGCTGCACCGCTGCCCGAGTCCACACCACCCGTCGCTGCAGCCCCCCCGCCTCCTCCACCACCTGCGTCGTCATCGCCCCCACAGGCGACAAGTAGACCAAGAGTTAAAAGTGAAAGAGAGGAACAACCAAGAAGTGAAAAGCGATTCATAGAGAAAATTCTACCATGAGATAGAAGGCGTCGGGACGCTATTTTCCTAAGTCTCGCTCCAAACCACAAGCACCTACCCGTGTATTTTCGTAAAAAAGACTCGAAAATTCGAAAAAAACGAGCAATTCTCCAGGGAAGCCTCTGGCGCCCGCCCCCGTATGATGACAAACCGAGAGGGTAACTTCATCGGTAACGTGCCGTCTCGCTTAAAGGATATAGAATGAAAAAGCTCACCTCACTCCTAGCTCTCTCTCTTGTTGGTGTAACTTTCGCAGCAGGGTGTACCCTCTCCGAAGGTCCAGGCGGCACCAACGGTTTGTTTGGAGGCGCCAGCAGCACAGGCGGGCAAGACTCCGACAACTCCGGCGGTAGCACAAGTGGCAGCGGCGCTTCCAGCAACCTCGGCGGCATGATGAACGCAGGGGGTGCCACAGGCGGAAGCGCCACAGGCGGCACCTCAACAGGGGGAACAGATGCCCTCAATTGCGACAAGCCAGACAAGCCAACTGGCGATGAATTGGAGCTTGCGGGCGCCAGCCAGTTAGCCGCCAAAGCGTACACCGACGCCGACGGAGTACCCCACAACATCACTTGGGATCTGTGGGAGTCGGGCGACACTCCTACAGATTGGGTAAATCTCAGCTATGTCGACAATACTGCCAACTTCGCGGTCGGCAAAAACGACACCACCAATCAATTCGACGCCTGCCTGTGGAGCCGGTACGATTGGACTGAAGCAGGCGCTACACTCTACTACTGCCTCACAGTAACTGACGCGACCACCGAAGACGCCGCCATCAACGCGACATCACCTGATTCGTCCGATCCGACCAAAGACGGCTGCAATGGCTTTGCTTGGACCGAACTGACCCTCGACCCTTGATGTCATTGCTGCTCAAGTTTTCTTTGATAGGCGATTGACCCTACCCCCTAGGGAATGCACATGATGAAGCATGCGCATTCCCTTTTTTCGTTGGATGGCCTCTCTCTCTCTTTTGCTAATGGTGGGCGGTTGCTCTCTTTTTGCTGGGGGAAGTGGCAAAAAGGCAAGTTCGCCGGAGAACGCCGAACCGGCTGGTGAGCCCGTCAAAGACGAAGTACCCAACGTAGACAAGTGTTACACCAACACACAAGTTTGCCCCCTAGAAGAACCGCTGCAACCAGGTCTCGGCTGCTTTTGCCCAGGCGCCGATGGTAAAAACGAGCCAGGTAGCGCAGGAGGTTGAAGGACCCCATTATTCTAAGACAGTGGGGCGCTTGTGGGTTTGCTGCAATCACCCAAGGCGTACCTCATAAAAAGGCGGTCGAGAGGCTCTTGTACAATTGCAAGGTCTCTTTATAAATTTGCGCGGGCTCATAAAGTGCCACCGCCTGACGACGAGCGCTCTTTCCTAAGCGTTCACGCAACGAGCTTGATTGCAGCAAAACTTCAAGAGCATAGCTTAGCTCAAGCGCGTTGTGGGGCTCTACTAAATAGCCCGTGTCGTCATGAGAGATGATGTCCGTAACACCTGTTACCCGACAGGCGAGTAAGGCCCGACCCATAGCCCCCGCCTCCAGGAGAACCTGAGACAAACCCTCGCGGTATGAAGGCAGCACCACCACATCAGACGCCGCATAAAGAGGGCGTGGGTCCGCTACCTTTCCTAAAAAGTGCACAGAGGCAGCACCATGCAATCGGGTGAGATTCACCGGATCAGTCTCATCATCTTGCCCCGCTATCAGCAAGTGCAAACGAGGCAGTTTTCCTTGTTTGAGAGCAAGAAAACTCTCTTGCAAATCAAGCAAACCCTTGTCCCGAGCGAGCCGCCCCGCAAAACCAATGCAGGGCTCCCCGGGGGCAATACCCCAGCTTGCTCTCAGTTTTTGCCCAGCCACAAGCGCCGATTCAGGAGAAAAACGAGTGCAATCGACCCCCGCGCTGCTGCCATAGTGCAGCACACACGATTTACTGGGAGACACAAGCCCATCTTGCCCAGCCTTTGCACGCACCGAGGGGCTCACACACACCACCCAATTCGCCAAAGCACAACTCAGTTTATCAGCCCCACGCAAAAGCTCACGTCTCTTGCCGCGCGCTGTTTCGTAGCGCAAACCATGCATTTGATAAATTGAGACAGGAACGCGGGCAAGCTTGCTCGCTATCATGGCCAAGAGCCCAGCCTTGGGCGTGTGAGCGTGCACAATATCAGGCTGCACTCTACGAATGAGTCTGACGAGGCGAGGCAGAGTACGGCTATCAGCCAAAGGGTCAATTCCTCTCTCAATATGTAGAGGGTGTACTTGCACACCAGGCACTTGCCCCAATTCACTCAACTCTTCTCCGGCTCCAGAGCAAATATGCACCTCAATACCATCACACGACAGTTCACGTAGAAGTTCATGAGTGAACTGAAGAAAATCAGATCCCGTGCAGACTTGCAATAGGCGCGCCATGCCCGCCTCTCAGGCTCTCAGCCCAGAGATGAAGCTGCCCACGGCCTGCACTCCCTCTTGCTCAATGACCTTGATAGTCTGCGAGCCTACTACCGCAATGTCTGCAATGTTCACCAAGGCCCGCACATCGTTGGCGTCTTGAACACCAAAACCGACGGCCAAAGGCAAATTGGTGGCTTTTTTGCACCGCTGCAAATAATTATGCAGCCCCTCAAAGTCTGTCTTAGCTCCTGTTACGCCTTTGCGCGCAATGCAATACACAAGCCCCTGGGCGTGGCTCGCAATCTCTTTCATGCGCGCCTCGGAAGTATTGGGCGAGAAGAGCAGTACGGGCTCCAACCCCTCGCTCTTCATGCTCGAAAAAAGTTCCTCGCCTTCTTCATGAGGAACATCAGGAATGATTGCCCCGCGTAACCCAGCCGCCCGGGTGTCCGCTGCAAATTTTTTCACACCTCTTTTATAGACAATATTGAAATAGCTCATCCACAAAAGAGGGATCTGCGCATGTCTCTTGGCCAATAACTCCGCCACCTCAAAACAACGGGCAACAGTCGCCCCGGCTGCTAATGCCTTTTGATTTGCATGCAAAATCACGGGCCCGTCTGCCATGGGCTCAGAAAATGGAATTTGCAATTCTATCAAATCGACCCCAGCCTTCACCATTGCGTCCACCACCTGGATAGAAGCTTCAAAGCTTGGATAGCCCAGCACAATATGAGTCATCAGAAGAATTTCCTTCTTTTTTCTCTGCTCAACAATGTATTGCGTTAGAGAGGATTGTGTTTTCATGGTTTCTCCTGGGCGCCCGGCATGCTTTTTGAGGTTTTTTGGCTCTTTGCCGCGTATTCAGCGGCTTTTTTCTGAATAAACAGTTCCCACTGGGGGTCTCCAATCGCGTCGGCGACGGTAAAAATATCCTTGTCTCCACGCCCCGATTGATTGATTAAAATGACTTCATCTTTTCTCATTTTGGGGGCCTCTAAAAACGCCTGAGCAAAGGCATGAGAAGACTCCAAGGCGGGAATTAAACCTTCGTTGCGCACGGTCATTTTTAATGCATTCACAACCTGCTCATCTGTAGCTGCCTCAAACCGCACACGACCCTTATCGTGCAAGTCGGCCAAAATGGGCGACACCCCCACGTAGTCTAAGCCCGCTGCAACGCTATGAGTATCAAGCATTTGCCCCTCGTCACTTTGCAAAAAATAAGTTTTATAACCCTGAGCCACTCCTACGGTGGCCTCATTGCGCCCCAAACGAGCGGCATGGTTTCCTATTCCAGCGCCTCGCCCTCCTCCTTCGACTCCAATTAGCTCCACTTCTTTATCCTCTAAGAAAGCCGAGAAGATCCCCAAGGCGTTGGAGCCTCCCCCCACGCACGCGTAAATACGATCGGGCAAACGTCCCACAATTGTCTGCATCTGCTCACGCGCTTCTTTGCCGATGATGGATTGAAAGTAAGTAACCATCTCAGGAAAAGGATGAGGCCCACAGGCGGTACCTAAAGCGTAATGGGTGGTGTCCATATTGCTCACCCAATCGCGAAATGCCTCATTGATAGCGTCTTTAAGGGTTTGGCTCCCTTCGGTGACGGGCACCACATTGGCCCCCAACTGCTCCATCCAAAACACGTTGGGACGCTGACGTTCTACGTCCACTGCCCCCATGTAAATGGTGCATTCTAACCCCATGCGTGCAGCCATGGTGGCCGTAGCCACGCCGTGCTGGCCCGCGCCGGTCTCTGCAATGACGCGTTTTTTACCCATGCGTTTGATGAGCAAGCCTTGACCCATCACATTGTTGGCCTTGTGGGCTCCCGTATGGTTGAGGTCTTCGCGCTTAATATAAATTTGCGCGCCCCCCAACTTGCGCGTCAAATTCTCGGCGTAAGTAATGGGCGTCGCCCGACACGAATAGGAACTCATCAACGCTTCATATTCTGCCCAAAAAGCTGGATCTGCCTTTGCCTCTTGATAGGCACAATTCAACTCGTCAAAAGTAGCCACCAAAATTTCTGGAATGAATGCCCCACCATACGCACCATAATATCCGCGCTTTGTCATCTTTGTATTTCTTTCGTCATCTCTATAACAAACTCTAGGGCTGCCCCTTTCCCGAGGAAAAGGACCCGCTCATTCACCCAAAGCATTGATATGCTGAGAAAAAGTAAATTTGTCTCCCCGGCAAACCATTTGAGCAAATACCGCGCTTTTTGCGGTAAAAAAGTGCAACTCACGCTCGACCTGCAAAAGGCTTTCGTCTTTTTCTAGCTCAAGCAATGCACTCTCGGCATCACTCGCCCGGCGCACAGAAAACCTCTGTTCGGCCGAAGAAACCACCAATTGATAACGCTGAACAACAGCCTCCGAAAGAGAGCGCCCAGCCACCTGCAATTGATCGAAAAAAGGAAAGATGTCAGCGAGAAACCAGAAACGCTCAAGCAATACGGGCTCCCCATCGACTGAACCAAGCCTCACCAAATGATAAGTAGATCGATTTGAAAGAGGGTGAGTTCCTCCCTCGTGCGCTTCCACTAAATGAGGAGCCTTGACGAGGCGGGTCGACAGCTCAATACCTTGGCGAGAAAACGATTCGAGAGTACTTCCCAAAGAAAATAGATCCACATCGGGGGAGCGCTCGCGCACGTAGGTGCCCGCTCCTCGGCGTCGCTGCAAATACCCTTGACGCACCAACGTATCTGTAGCCTGACGCACAGTCGGGCGACCAATACCAAATTGCTCCGCAAGTACATTTTCTGACGGAATGCGTTTGCCCACCAAAAATACTCCACCCTTGATCTCTTTGAGCAAAAACGCCGCCAACTGGGCGTAGAGGGGCATTTTTGAAGAGGGATTGAGCTGACTCACCCTTGAAGCATGGTCCAAGTTGTCAAGTTGTCAATACAACTTAATCTACTTCAGGGATAAATTGGGAGAATTTGCAAATAGATGCGCTACTCCCCCCGTGATGAATCGTCGAAAAATTCTTCTTGGTTTTGTTGGGGGCGCACTCGCCTCTGTACTCAGCGCGCCTCGACGGGCTCTTGCTGCTGGCTGGAAAGAAATTTCGAATAAAAAAGGCATTCGGGTTTTTAAAAGAAAACCAAGCGGCGCTTCTCTTTACGCTTTTCGCGGAATAGGGCTCATTGACGCTCCTCTCGAAAAACTTTTGTGGGTACTCAATGATAGCGCGCACCATACGCAATGGGTCGACCGCCTAGAAAGAAGCATCGTTCTTGAGCGAAAAAACGCTTACGATGCTGTAATTTATCATCATTTCGACGCTCCCCCCATCATCTCCGACCGAGATTTTGTCTACCGAGCGCGCGCCCATACCCGAGCAGACGGCGCCACCGTAATCCGCATCTCATCGGTTCAACATGCCAAAGCCCCTCCTACAGCAGGGGTGCGTGGTGAGCTCAAAGACACTTCCTACGTACTCAAACCACAAGGAAACAAAACCCTAGTGGACGTGACCATTCTCACGGATCCAAAGGGCTCCTTACCCAATTGGCTCATCAACATGATCAGCGAAAGCTGGCCTCGAAAAACGTTGACGGCCTTGGGTCTTCAGGTCAAAAAACCCTTCGTGGGCTCCATCGCCCCGCCAGCACGTTCCTAAGTAATGCGCTCTACAAATTTATCTCATTGAGTGTATATAGGACAATTTGCCAGAGAAAAGAGCATTGCTAGCTTGCAATATTACTATATGCAAGTGCGAGCTTCTGTTACTCTTCAGTATGCACCAGAGCTCTCCGCCTCCCTCCCATCGACCGGTTCAGGAGCAGCCGTCTCAGCATCCTCACCCCAGAAGAGCACGGCCAGGTCGGCGCACCTCTCCCGAGACACCTCTAAGTCGTCTCGCCGAATATCTCAAGTCGGCCGCCCACGAGTCTAAAAAACTCTAGGCAAAAAAGCTTAGGTGAGCGCCAATTCGTTCATCTTTTCTGCAAGCCATTCGTGACTTTCTCTTTGGGAGCCATGCACTTTTACGGGAATGACTGGCTGAGCAAACCAAAAAATGGCGGTGATGGCCCCTCGAATTACGGCGCTATTGGCCACGTAAGAGGCACAAATACAGGTATTAGCTATTAGTGGTAAATGTGCAGCTCGCCATTGTCCCGAGGCGCGCCTCATAGGCGCTGTCACATTTTTAAGACGACTAGGATCGACAATCACCCCCCAGCGTCGCCCTCGGCTTTCTTCACCTGTGAGCCACGTCGTCACAGTGTCAATGTAGGCGGTCCACTCCTCAAGGGTAGGTGCGCCGGACAGCTCCCAAACAACAATGTCATTGGTGGGAAATCTTCTGACGTGATGAAATTTATCAGACATAAGGGGCGGTCGAGACTGCCAAAAAGGTGCCCTTCGATACCACTGGAAACCCCAGCTCGCAAAGGCTGAAACCAACAATGAGAGCATAGAGAGCGACCGTTCAGGGTGATGGTCACCTTCCCCCACCCCTAAAACGAATGACCTAGCAGCGCTCTAAAGAGAACAGGTGATACCCTGCGGTGATGGCAATTTGCGATAACTTACCCCCACCGGAACGCTCTTTCGAGCTCGTGCAGCCCGCTCTCCTGGGTCGGGGTGAGTGGACAAAAATTCGGGAGGGCGCAATCCTTCTTGCGCAAGACGTTCAAACAGAACCGAAAAACCCGAGGGATTGATGCCCGCTTGCAGGAGCAACGCCAAACCCAACTCGTCAGCCTCGGCCTCTTGGTCGCGACCGTAGGAGAGTTCAGCCAAGCCTCCGCCCCATTGGCCGTAGGAGTGCAAATCAGTCCCACCTAAAATCAATGCCAAGGCAGCACGCCCTCCCAACGAACTAAGAATTCTGCGCGTACCATGACGGGCCCGAGCATGTTCTAACTCGTGAGCCAACACCCCAGCTACTTCCTCGCCACTCATGGCCGCCTCCAACAGTCCACTGTGCACGGTCACGTAGCCACCAGGCAATGCCGTTGCATTCACACTGGGTTCATTGATGACTCGAAAAGAGAATTCAAAAGGAGGGTCTTTTTCAAGAGCAAGTAGGTAGGAAGCTATCTCTTCGACATACTTTTTTGCCGCCGGGTTGGTGCATTCTTCTTGCTCCAATTGAGCTTGCTCTGACGCTGCCTTGCCCAACGCAATGTCCATCTTTATGGGTAGAATGGGAGTCAGGGTTGCCGCCAATCTCCCTCCTGTAAATGTTATCAAACCTCCCAAGACGAAGAGAAGCCCCAGCGCCGCACCCACTTCAAGCACGCCACGGCGCCACGAGGGATTAAAACCGGGCTCTTTCGTAGGAGTCGGCGCCCCAAGGGGAGGAGCGGGAGGAGGCGCAATTGCGGGAGCGCGCGAGGATTGCTTATCGTTCGGGATCATCAGGGGGGGTCTCTCTTCGAGCATATTCAACAGAGTGAGAGAAGAAAGCTCCAAAAAAGGCACACCGATCGCAAGCCGTACTCTACAACATGCAACTGCTTTTTGTTCTTGGTAGATTGCCTTGGGTATTGCAAGCCTCCTCGGCGTGTCACAAGCTCAAAGAAACAGAGCGCAACAGGGAAGCTCCCCTTCCCTACATTGAGTAAGAAAACTTCTATTTATGCAGCATACAATTGAGCACGGTCCCTCTTTTGCCTGGCTTAAGGTGCACCTCGCTCCCGGTGACGAATTGCAGGCCGAAGCCGGAGCCATGGTTCGCCAGGATACCAGCGTTGAGATGACCACTCACCTCAATGCCGGTAAACACGCCGGTATCTTTCAAAAAATTTGGGCACTACTGGTCGCGTTCATGCGTAAATTTGCCGGTGGTGAAACGATGTTTGTCAATCGCTTCACATCTCCTCGCCCCGGAGAAATTGTGGTGGCCCCCTCCCTTTCGGGACACATCATTCACCATGAACTCACTCATGATTCAAAATTATTTGTACAAACTGGCTCCTATTTGGCTAGTACGGGCAACGTAGAAACACGTATTCGCTTTGGCGGACTAAAAAGTCTCTTTGGTGGCGAGGGCCTTGTACTTCTTGAATGTTCTGGGGCCGGCGACCTATGGGTCAACTCCTACGGAGGGGTCATTCCAATCGCCGTGAACGGTAATTTCACAGTCGACACGGGTCATATCGTCGCTTTTGATGGCACCCTCGATTTCAAAGTAAAAAGCATTGGCGGCATCAAGTCCTTCCTCTTTTCTGGTGAAGGTTTAGTCTGCAAATTCACCGGTCAGGGCACCGTCTACGTTCAGTCCCGTAACTTGAGCGCCCTCGTGGGCTGGCTTAGTCCCCTTTTACCCGGCTGAATAAGAGAGTTCTCATGCATTTCGAAATTCAATACAATCCCGCTCACTCTCTTGCTACGGCGCACCTTTCCCCTGGAGAAAGTGTGCGGGCAGAAGCTAGCGCCATGGTGAGCATGTCGCGTAACCTCGATGTCGAGACCAATACAGGGCCTCAAGGGGGCGGAGGTTTTTTTAAGAAGCTAAAACGGGGCGTACTCGGGGGAGAATCATTTTTTCAAAATGTCTACCGAGCGACTTCTTCACCAGGGCATGTAAGCCTCGCACCGCAACTCTGCGGCTCGATGGTCGTGCATGAGTTAGAGCCTCAAGAGCAACTCCTCATTCAGGGCTCCAGCTATGTTGCCGCCCCTGACTCCGTATTAATTGACACCCAATTTCAAGGATTCAAGGGTTTCTTTAGCGGTGAGTCACTCTTTTTTCTGCAAGCCAGTGGTCAGGGGCCGGTATTGCTCAACGCCTTTGGAGCAATAGAAGTCCTCGAACTCGACGGCGAGATGATCGTCGATACGGGACACTTGGTGGCCTTCAGCCAAGGTATTTCCTACGAAATAAAAAAAGCAGGAGCCGGGTGGATCTCCAGTTTTCTTAGTGGTGAGGGCCTCGTGCTCAAGATGCGCGGTCGAGGGAAGCTCTACGTGCAAACCAGAAACCCTAACGAATTTGGGCGCTCGGTGGGCTCACTTCTGCCAGCCCGCAACGGATAAGAAAGTAAGCTCAGATGAAATTTGATATTTTAGACTCTCCAGACTTTGCTCTCTTACAACTCACTCTCGACCGAGGCGACTCGATTGTGGCCGAGTCGGGAGCCATGGTGGCTCAAGACGGTCAAATTACCGTCGAAACCAATATGCGCGGAGGTTTGTTGGGAGCGGCTAAGCGCAAGCTCTTGGGGGGAGAATCCCTTTTTCAAAACACTTTTCGTGCAGAGGCAGACGGACAGCGACTCTACCTAGCGGCTCCCTGCGAAGGCGATTTGCAAAGCCGTGAGCTGGCTCCCGGCGAAGAGTTTTTTATGACCAGCGGAGCTTATGTTGCGCACATTGGCGAATCATTAGTACTGGACACTAAGTTTGGCGGCGTCAAAGGCTTCTTTAGTGGAGTCGGCCTCTTTATGTTGCGGGTCGTAGGGCCAGGTACCGTGTTTTACGCCAGCTATGGAGCAATTCATCAGGTGGAAGTAGGGGCAGAGGGCTACACCCTCGACACGGGGCATATCGTGGCCTTTACAAGTGGTCTTTCTTACAAAATTCGCCCGTTCAACGGTTTTAAAGGGCTATTTTTTAGCGGTGAGGGGTTAATCGCCGAGTTTGACGGGCAAGGTACCGTCTTCGCTCAAACCCGCAACGCAGCCAGCCTTGTTTCATTTTTGCATCCCTTTCGCCCCGTAAAAAGCAACAACAACTAATACGGACCACCTAGGTAAAAGCCGCAGTTTCTCTTGGAGTCCTCTCTTGTCTTCTATGCCCCGAGTTCGCATTTTTATAGCTTGTTCCCTCGACGGCTACATCTCAGGGGCCGGAGACGATCTCTCCTGGCTACCTGAGCCCAGCGAAGAGTTGGGGGACGAGCATGGCTTTGACGGTTTCCTCTCACAAATGGGTGCTCTGCTCATGGGTAGAAATACCTTCAACGTCGCGGACGCCTACGAAGGAGACTGGCCCTACGGCGATTTACCAGTCTTGGTCGCCACCAATCGTCCTCTCTCTACTCGTCAAAGCACAGTGCGCCCGGTAATTGGACCTATTAACGAACTCATTGAGGACGCCCGAGACTGCTGCAAAGAAGGAGATATCTACCTCGACGGGGGCAACCTGATCCGTCAAGCCCTCGACGAAAATCTCATCGACGAGATGACGATTACCATCGTGCCGATTATTCTTGGTAAAGGCAGCCCTCTCTTTAGCGGGGTAAAAATGCGGCAAAGTCTAAAATTGCGCCATAGCAAAACCCTTCAGGACGGCATGGTGCAGCTCACATACCGCACGGTGCCAGAGCAAGAGCGCTAGCTCACCAACTCAAGCCCCATGGCTGTGGCCCACTTCTGCGAAGGCAGGACCAACTTTCTACAATTGGTGTCCCAAAGCCCCATGACAAAATTTGCCTCGCAAGCAATGTCACCGTTCTCTTGAAGAACCAGCTGACGCAGTTTTCCAATTTTTCCCTCGTAACTAACAATATTGGTCACAATTTTTACGTTCTCACGATTCAAAAGCTCACGTAAATATTTCACGTGAGCTTCTAAAACAATCGGACCAAGTCCCGTTTCTTGAATTTCTTTTGGGTGCGGCTCTTTTACGACACGGTTAAATCAAGCAACTGACCGGAGTTTGT